>NZ_JADKYL010000001.1:0-690075 GCF_019633785.1 Bacteroides sp. FSHCM14E1 | reverse complement strand
TCTGCTTTCTTCTCTGAACGCCATTGTGGACAGGTATCATAAAAAGGTGATTGTTTCCACTCATCCCCGTACCCGCAAAAAGTTGGAATCTATAGGCTTTATTAATTCCAATCCGATGATTGAGTTTATGAAACCTTTTGGCTTCATGGAGTATATCAAACTTCAACAGAATGCTTTTTGTGTTATTTCTGACAGTGGTACGATCACGGAGGAATCTTCTATTCTTCATTTTCCGGCTATAACTATCCGTCAGGCACACGAGCGACCTGAAGGTATGGATGCAGGGACGCTGATCATGACCGGATTGAATAGTGACCGTATTCTGGAGTCTATCGAAATTGTAACTTCCCAGTATGCAGAAGGTGCAGACGTAATTCACTCTATTCCTGATTATGCTTCGGATAATGTATCTAAAAAAGTAGTCCGTATCATTCTTTCCTATACAGATTATATCAACCGTACGGTTTGGCATAAAGAAATCTAGTTCCTGTTTTTCATTTTTTATGGTTAAAAAGAAGATTCTGTTGTTCGGCGCCACAGGTATGGCCGGGCATATGGCTTATTATTATCTGCAATGTACGGGGAAATACGATCTTGTGAATGTAGTTTATCGTACCCAATTGACTGATGATAGTATCGTTGTGGATGTGACGGATGGGGATGCTGTCAGTCGGCTCGTTCGTGAAGTCCGTCCCGATTTTATCCTGAATTGTATTGGCGTATTGATAAGAGGTTCCAGAGAACATCCGGACAATGCTATTCTGATAAATGCATGGTTCCCCCATTTGCTCAAGAAACTGTCGGATGAAGTGGGAGTAAAGTTGATTCATATCAGTACGGATTGTGTTTTCTCCGGTAAAAAAGGCAACTATTCAGAAACTGATTTCCGGGATGCTGACGATGTTTATGGTCGTAGCAAAGCACTCGGTGAGATAATCAATGACAAAGATCTGACAATCCGTACTTCTATCATAGGTCCTGAATTGAAGGAGAATGGCGAAGGCTTGTTTCATTGGTTTATGCATCAGCATGGTTGTGTGAATGGTTTCCAGACTGCTATTTGGGGAGGTGTGACCACTCTGGAATTGGCGAAAGCCATTGATGTGTCCATCGATCAGGGAGTAACCGGTTTGATACAACTGAGTAATGGCCTTGGTATAAGTAAATATGATTTGTTACATCTGTTTTCCCGTATATGGCACAAACAAGATGTTGAGATCCTGCCATTTGATGGAAATGGAATAGACAAGTCGATCGCAAAGTCCGCAAGATTTAGTTATGTTGTACCCGGATATGAAGAGATGCTTCGGGAACAATATGATTGGATGCAGGAAAATGAATCATTGTATTCATTTTATTAAATACTTTCATAATGAAGAGAATTTGGATTGCTTCTGAGTATTATTATCCGATTGTTACTTCTACAGGGTATTATATGACAGAAATAGCTGAGTATTTGGCGAAGAGTGGAATGGAGGTCCATGTGATCTGTACGGATGCCAGATATAATGAAACAGACGAATATAAATCACTTAAATTAGAGAAACATAATGGTGTCATCATTCATCGTGTATTAAGTGGGAATATCGATAAAAACAATTTTGCAAAGCGAACATTCCGGTTATTGAACTCGAGTATCCGACTTTGGTTTAAGATTTTGAAAAATGTGAAGCGAGGCGATAAATTGCTCGTCGTTACTAATCCCGCTTTTCTTTTGTTATTTGTTCCTTGGATAAAACGGATTAAAAAGATTCAGTATTACCTGCTTGTTCATGATATTTTTCCGGAAAATTTGGTTGCTATCGGTAAGATGAACTCTTCTTCCCGGCTGTATCATAGCTTGAAATTTTTCTTTGATCGAGCGTATTCTCAAGCAGATGTTTGTATTTCTATTGGTCGGGATATGGCCCGGGTGATTCGTTCTAAGGTCCATAAAGACATGAAAATAGCCTTAATATCTAATTGGGCGGATAATAAGGAGGTTTTTCCTTTAGACAAAAAGGAGACATGTATGTATGCCGAATTAGCTTGTCGGGATAAGTTTATTTTTCAATTTGCCGGTAATTTGGGGCATGCCCAAGGATTAGATAATATATTGAGCGCCATTTCCTTAGTTGAAAATCCCAATCTTCATTTTGTATTCATTGGTGGAGGAGCCAAGTATGAAACAATCAAGAAATTTGCCTCTGTTAGGAATAACGTAACATTGTCAGGATTTCAACCCCGTTCTATGCAGAATGATTTTTTAAACGCTTGTGATGTGTCTATTGTAACTTTGAGTGACGGTATGTATGGTCTTGGGGTACCTTCAAAATCTTACAATATTATGGCAGCCGGAAAACCTATCTTAATGGTGGGAGAAGCGGATTCGGAAATTGCTTTGTGTATCAAAGAATTTAACCTGGGTTGGATTGTAGAACCAAATAACCCATCTGCATTGAAAGATATGTTTGAGTCGGTTTATGAATCTCGTGACCAATTATCCTCTTTCCGGAGTAATGCCAGATGTGTGGCTGATACAGTGTTTGCAAAGGAAATTATATTAGATAAATATTATCAGTTATTTGATTAAAGATTAATGAAACTCTTATTTACCGGTGCCTCCGGATTTTTGGGAAGAAACATCTATCAGCTTTTGGAAAAGACGTATGTAATCAAAACGGTTGGACTTACTCCCCAAGATGATTATAAGATAGATATAGCTCGGAATATTCCTGTCTTTACAGAGGTATTTGATATTGTGCTGCATGCTGCAGGTAAAGCGCATTCTACTCCTAAAACAGAAGAGGAGAAACAGGCCTTTTTTGATGTAAATTTACAAGGTACTAAGAATTTGTGTACCGCTTTGGAACAAAGTGGTATTCCTAAAGCTTTCATTTTTATTAGTACCGTTGCTGTTTATGGTTGTGATTCGGGTGAGAATATCACGGAAGAGCATCCTTTAAATGGAACTACTCCTTATGCTTTGAGTAAGATTAAGGCTGAGAAATACCTGGAAGGATGGTGTGCTATGTATAATGTAAAGTTAAGTATACTCCGTCCTTCATTGATTGCCGGACCTAATCCTCCGGGAAATTTAGGAGCGATGATTCATGGGATTAAAACTAATAAGTATCTGAGTATTGCAGGAGGAAAAGCAAGAAAGAGTGTTCTGATGGTTCAGGATATTGCAAATCTTCTTCCTATGTTAATAGAAAAGGGTGGAATATATAATGTTTGTGACAGTTACCAGCCGAGTTTTCGTGAGTTGGAGATGGTGATATGTAAGCAATTGAATAAAAAAACACCAATATCTATTCCTTATTGGTTGGCTAAAAGTATGGCTGTAATGGGCGACTGTCTGGGAGCAAAAGCTCCGATTAATTCTTTGAAACTTCGCAAAATCACAAGCTCTTTGACCTTTAGTAATGAAAAGGCAGTACGAGAACTTGGATGGAAACCTATGAATGTTTTAGAGAATTTTCGAATAGAATAGAATAGGATAGAAGAAAGTGTGGTGAATATTCTTCTTTCGATAATAGGGCTTTTGATGGGATTGGCAGCTTTAGTCTTTTTAGGGCTTCAGTTTTGGTTTCATTTAATAGACAAGAATGAATAATTTATGTATTATTTGATGATTTTAGTTCTGCTATTCTTAGTAGAACTTCTTTATTTTCGTATCGCTGATAAATGTAACATTATCGATAAACCTAACGAGCGTAGTTCGCACACCCGGATCACGCTGCGGGGTGGGGGAATTATCTTTTATTTGGGGGCGTTGGTTTATTTTCTGACAAACCATTTCGAATATCCCTGGTTCATATTGGCCTTGACCTTGATTACTTTTATCAGTTTTGTGGATGATATCCGTTCTACCTCACAAGGATTGCGTTTAGTCTTTCATTTTACGGCAATGGCTTTAATGTTCTATCAATGGGGATTGTTCAGTTTGCCTTGGTGGACGGTCTTTGTTGCCCTGATTGTTTGTACGGGAATTATTAATGCTTATAACTTTATGGACGGGATTAATGGCATAACAGGAGGTTATTCTTTAATTGTATTACTTGCTTTAGCCTTTGTCAATATGCAAATGGTTCATTTTGTGGAAGGGTATCTTATATACACTATGCTTTGTGCGGTATTGGTATTTAATTTTTTCAATTTTCGCAAGAAAGCAAAATGCTTTGCCGGAGATGTCGGATCGGTCAGTATTGCTTTCGTTGTTCTTTTTTTGATAGGCAAATTAATAATCCGGACAGGGGATTTTAGCTGGATCGTTTTGCTTGCGGTGTATGGAATAGACAGTGTACTGACTATTATCCATCGGCTTATGTTACATGAAAATATTGGTTTGCCGCATCGCAAGCATCTATACCAGTTGATGGCAAATGAATTGAAAATTCCACATGTGGTGGTTTCATTGATTTATATGATGTCACAAGCTGTAATTATAGTTGGCTATCTGTTAATTCCCGGCAATGGTTATTGCTATTTGATGGGAGCAATCATCGTATTAAGTGTAGTGTATGTCTTGTTTATGAAGAAATATTTCCACCTGCATCAGATGACAGAATGATGCTTCGGTGGCAAGTCTGATGAAAAAAGCCTCCCGGCCATCCTTTTTTAAAGGTGACCGGGAGTTTTTTTATAAGCATTCATTCCCTGTCAACCAAAAAATCTTATTAACTTTGCGGGTCACTTTTGAAAACATAAAAAACTTAATGATATGAATATCTCTTATAATTGGCTGAAAGAGTATGTCAATTTCGATCTGACGCCCGATGAAGTGGCGGCTGCGCTGACTTCTATCGGACTGGAAACAGGTGGAGTGGAAGAAGTTCAAACGATTAAAGGCGGACTGGAAGGCCTCGTGATTGGCGAAGTGCTGACTTGCGTTGAACATCCGAATTCAGACCATTTACACATCACAACCGTAAATTTGGGTAACGGCGAACCTACTCAGATTGTGTGCGGAGCACCTAATGTCGCTGCCGGACAAAAAGTAGTTGTTGCCACTCTGGGCACGAAGCTTTATGATGGTGACGAATGTTTTACGATCAAGAAGTCGAAGATTCGTGGTGTAGAGTCTATTGGTATGATTTGTGCTGAGGACGAAATTGGTATCGGAACATCACATGACGGCATCATTGTATTGCCGGAAGACGCAGTGCCGGGAACACTTGCCAAAGATTATTATAATGTAAAGAGCGACTATGTACTTGAAGTAGATATTACTCCGAACCGTGCGGATGCTTGTTCACACTATGGAGTGGCGCGTGACTTGTATGCTTATCTGATACAGAATGGTAAACAAGCTGTATTAACCAAGCCGTCTGTCGATGCTTTTGCTGTCGAAAATCATGATCTGGATATCAAGGTAACTGTGGAAAACAGTGAAGCATGTCCTCGTTATGCAGGCGTTACTGTGAAGGGCGTTACAGTAAAAGAGAGCCCGGAATGGTTGCAGAATAAGTTGCGTATCATCGGATTGCGGCCTATTAATAATGTAGTGGATATTACTAACTACATTGTTCATGCTTTCGGGCAGCCGCTTCACTGCTTTGATGCGGACAAAATAAAAGGTGGCGAAGTGATTGTGAAAACAATGCCGGAGGGTACACCGTTTGTTACACTGGACGGAGTAGAACGTAAGCTGAATGAACGTGACCTGATGATTTGCAACAAAGAAGACGCCATGTGTATTGCAGGTGTTTTCGGAGGTCTTGATTCCGGTTCTACAGAGGCCACAACGGATGTGTTTATCGAAAGTGCTTATTTTCATCCGACATGGGTACGTAAGACTGCCCGTCGCCATGGTCTGAATACAGATGCTTCTTTCCGTTTCGAAAGAGGTATTGATCCGAATATCACTATCTACTGTCTGAAACTGGCAGCTATGATGGTGAAAGAACTCGCCGGAGGTACCATTTCTTCGGAGATTAAAGATATCTGTGCTGCTCCTGCGCAGGATTTTATTGTCGAGTTGACTTACGAAAAGGTACACAGCCTGATTGGTAAAGTGATTCCGGTAGAGACGATTAAGAGCATTGTTGCCAGTCTTGAAATGAAAATCATGAACGAGACAGCCGAAGGACTGACATTGGCAGTACCTCCTTATCGGGTAGATGTACAGCGTGATTGTGATGTAATCGAAGATATCCTGCGTATCTACGGATACAATAATGTGGAAATTCCATCGACTTTGAAGTCGAGTCTGACTACTAAAGGAGATTGTGACAAGTCGAATAAGTTACAGAATCTGGTAGCCGAACAACTGGTTGGTTGCGGTTTCAACGAAATACTGAATAACTCTTTGACTCGGGCAGCCTATTACGATGATATGGAAACTTATGCTGCCAAGAATCTGGTGATGCTGTTGAATCCTTTGAGTGCAGACTTGAATTGCATGCGTCAGACATTGTTGTTCGGTGGCTTGGAAAGCATTGCTCACAATGCAAACCGTAAGAATGCCGACTTGAAATTCTTTGAATTCGGTAACTGTTATCACTTTGATGCAGAAAAGAAGAATCCGGAAAAGGTATTGGCTCCTTATTCAGAAGACTACCATTTGGGCTTGTGGGTAACCGGTAAGATAGTATCAAACTCTTGGGCACATGCAGATGAAAACAGTTCTGTGTATGAACTGAAAGCTTACGTAGAGAATATTCTCAAACGTTTGGGACTGGAATTGCATACACTGGTGGTGGGTAACCTGAGTGACGATATTTATTCTACAGCCTTGACTGTGAACACAAAAGGTGGCAAGAGACTGGCTACGTTCGGTGTAATTACCAGGAAACTGCTGAAAGCTTTTGATATCGATAATGAAGTTTATTATGCAGACCTGAACTGGAAAGAGTTGATGAAAGCCATCCGTTCAGTGAAAGTAAGCTATAAAGAGATCTCTAAGTTCCCGGCCGTAAAACGTGACTTGGCTCTGTTACTGGATAAGAAAGTACAGTTTGCCGAGATCGAGAAGATAGCTTATGAAACGGAGAAAAAGCTTCTGAAAGAAGTTTCTTTATTCGATGTTTATGAAGGCAAGAATCTTGAAGCCGGTAAGAAATCGTATGCTGTCAGCTTCCTGCTTCAGGACGAGAGTCAGACTCTGAACGATAAAATGATTGATAAAATCATGTCGAAACTGGTGAAGAACCTTGAAGATAAACTGGGAGCAAAGCTCAGATAATACGGAACATAAAAATAACAATTAAATAATTAATAAAACTCACGCTCGCTTTTTCTATCGGGATAGGGGAGGCGGGGTGAGGCAAATATTTTAAACCAATGGGAAGAGCGTTCGAATATAGAAAAGCTACCAAGCTGAAAAGATGGGGCAACATGGCCCGTACATTTACGAGAATCGGTAAACAAATTGCTATCGCTGTAAAAGCCGGTGGTCCCGATCCTGAAAACAACCCGCATCTGCGTGCAGTAGTTGCCACTGCCAAACGTGAGAACATGCCGAAGGATAACGTGGAACGCGCTATCAAGAATGCAATGGGCAAGGACCAAAAGGACTACAAAGAGATGAATTATGAAGGTTACGGTCCGTTTGGTATTGCAGTATTTGTAGAAACTGCTACAGACAATACGACCCGTACTGTGGCTAACGTTCGCAGTGTCTTCAATAAGTTTGGCGGAACATTGGGTACTTCGGGTAGCCTTGATTTTATGTTCAGCTGGAAGTCAATGTTCACTATCACAAAGAAAGAAGGTGTGGACATGGATGATCTGATTCTGGAACTGATTGATTACGGAGTAGAAGAAGAATATGATGAAGATGGTGATGAAATCACACTTTACGGTGATCCGAAGTCATTTGCCCAGATTCAGAAATATCTTGAAGAGAATGGTTTCGAAGTGAAGGGTGCTGAGTTTACCCGTATTCCGAATGATGAAAAGGACCTGACTCCGGAACAACGTGCCACGATCGATAAGATGGTAGAGCGTCTGGAAGAAGATGAAGATGTACAGAATGTGTACACAAACATGAAACCTGCTGAGGACGAAGGCGAAGAATAATGAAATACGTTTATAAAACCAAGGGCACTTGCAGCACGAACATTGAACTGGATGTTGAGAATGGCATCGTGAAGGAAATTGCTTTTTGGGGTGGATGTAACGGCAACCTGCAGGGCATTTCACGTTTGGTGACGGGAATGCCTGTGTCAGAGGTGATCACGAGACTTGAAGGGGTCCGTTGCGGGACTCGTTCTACTTCATGTCCCGACCAACTATGCCGTGCTTTGCACGAGATGGGTTTCTAAAAAACAAAGTCTGTATTCGGGGTAAACAGAGCCTTTGTCAACTACGAACGTAGCTTCTGTTTGCACCATTTAAAGGCTCTATTTAAAAATAAGGGAGGCGATGAACTGTCAGTTCATCGCCTCCCTTATTTTTAAATAGAATACAGCTTCTTATTTATACATCTCGGGAGTAACTGTTACCTGCATCAGCTCTTCTTGCGTTTTACCTGACAGATAAATATATTTAATCGTCACATCTGATTCTCTGTACACTTTCATCTCTTCAGTGTTCTTTATAGTTTCCGGGAGCGTTTCTTCAAGTGATTTCTTTAATTGTTCCGACATGGTAGGATCGTCAGCCTGTCCGCTCAGGGTATAGAAATAGGTAAATGTATTGTCTTTGCCCGAATAAGTGGTACTGTCCATTCTTGTCATTTCATCTACAGTGATAGGGCACTGTTTGTTTACTTGTTCAGAAGCCAGTTCGAAAACCTTTTGTTTAGCTTGTTGGCAAGAAGCCAGCGTGAAAAGAACAGCGCAAGCTCCGAGAATGATTTTTTTCATTTGCTTAATCTTTTTAATGTGTGAATATGGAACAAAGATAGTTGTTAAAAGTGAACCGAACAAGGTTCTTGCTTGTTATTAATAGCTATCTTTGTAGATACATTCTGTAAATTAGAGGAAAAACAAGAGACATGACATCCTTATGAAAAATATTTTTAAAGATTTGAGAAGTAAAGACCACAAACGCTATCTGGGAGGTTTGGACGTCTTCAGATATATTGGTCCCGGTTTATTGGTTACTGTAGGTTTTATTGATCCGGGCAACTGGGCTTCTAATTTTGCAGCAGGTTCAGAATTTGGTTACTCACTGTTGTGGGTGGTCACGCTGTCCACCATCATGCTGATCGTATTGCAGCATAATGTTGCCCACTTGGGGATTGTGACCGGACTTTGCCTTTCGGAGGCTGCCACACAGTATACTCCTAAGTGGGTATCACGCCCTATTCTGGGTACAGCCGTACTCGCTTCCATCTCCACATCGCTGGCCGAAATACTGGGAGGGGCTATCGCTCTGGAGATGCTGCTTGATATTCCCATTATCTGGGGAGCGGTGCTGACAACTGTTTTTGTATCCATTATGCTTTTTACAAATTCATATAAGAAAATCGAACGTTCTATTATCGCTTTTGTATCGGTGATCGGGCTGTCGTTCATTTATGAACTTTTTCTGGTAGACATTGACTGGCCTATGGCAATCGAAGGTTGGGTGACACCGTCTATACCCAAAGGAAGTATGCTTATCATTATGAGTGTATTGGGAGCGGTGGTGATGCCTCATAATCTTTTCCTCCATTCGGAGGTGATTCAAAGCCACGAATATAACAAGCAAGATGATGCATCTATAAAAAAGGTATTAAAGTATGAACTGTTTGATACCCTCTTTTCCATGATTGTGGGATGGGCCATCAACAGTGCTATGATTCTGCTGGCAGCCGCTACTTTCTTTAAAAGCGGTATCCAGGTGGAAGAATTGCAACAGGCAAAGTCATTGCTTGAACCCTTGCTTGGTAGCAATGCAGCCATTGTTTTTGCTCTGGCATTACTTATGGCAGGTATCTCGTCTACAATCACCAGCGGGATGGCAGCCGGATCTATTTTTGCCGGTATCTTTGGTGAATCTTATCACATCAAGGACAGCCACTCTCAGGTAGGAGTCATTTTATCGTTGGGCATTGCGTTGCTGCTGATCTTCTTTATTGGTGATCCGTTTAAGGGGTTGATCATTTCCCAGATGGTGCTGAGTATCCAGCTTCCGTTTACCGTTTTCTTACAGGTAGGTCTGACCTCTTCGCGTAAGGTGATGGGAGATTATGTAAACAGCAGATGGAGCACGTTTGTGCTTTATGCCATTGCTGCGATAGTGACTGTATTGAATATCATGTTGTTGTTCTCATAAAATATAGACGATGAAAATTATAACTTATAACGTGAACGGACTTCGTGCCGCGGTGAATAAAGGGTTGCCCGAATGGTTGGCAGAAGAGAATCCCGATGTGCTTTGTTTGCAGGAAACCAAATTGCAACCCGACCAATATCCGGCAGAGGCATTCGAGGCGCTTGGATATAAAGCATATCTTTACTCTGCACAGAAGAAAGGGTATAGCGGAGTGGCCATATTGACCAAAATCGAGCCCGACCACATCGAATATGGGATGGGTATCGAAGAGTATGATAATGAAGGGCGTTTTATCCGTGCGGATTTTGGCGACTTGTCGGTGGTAAGTGTTTATCATCCTTCGGGTACGAGCGGAGATGAACGTCAGGCTTTTAAGATGGTTTGGCTTGAAGCGTTCCAAAAGTATGTGACCGAACTGCGAAAATCCCGTCCGAATCTGATTCTTTGCGGGGATTATAATATTTGTCATGAACCCATCGATATTCATGATCCTGTACGTAATGCCACCAACAGTGGTTTCTTGCCTGAAGAACGGGAATGGATGACTCGCTTCCTGTCCGCAGGGTTTATCGACTCCTTCCGCACGCTTTATCCCGAAAAGCAAGAGTACACCTGGTGGAGTTATCGTTTCAACTCACGCGCTAAGAACAAGGGGTGGAGAATTGATTATTGTATGGTAAGCGAACCGGTGCGCTCTTTATTGAAAGAGGCCGTTATCTTGAACAATGCGGTTCATTCCGACCATTGTCCGATGGCATTGGAAGTCGGCTGAATTATTCGAGAATGGTGATACTCAGTTTGCGTCTGTCTCCTCCGTCACGGAACTCACACAGGTAAATGCCCTGCCAGGTTCCGAGGTTGAGCCGGTGGTTTCGGATGGGAATGGTGACCGATGTTCCTATTAATGACGCCTTAATGTGTGCGCTCATATCGTCCGGTCCTTCTTCGGTATGGATGAAGTAAGGTGCCCCATCGGGTACCAGTTTGTTGAAAAACGTATTAAAATCATGGCGCACGTCCGGATCTGCATTCTCGTTGATGGTGATGCCTGCCGAGGTGTGTTTGATGAACACGACCAACAGTCCGTTTTCCGGTAATTCAGGGATAAGGGAGAGGACGTCATGAGTGATCAGATGAAAGCCGCGCGGATAGTGCGGCAGTCGTATATCGAAAGTTGTTGCCATAAAAATCATTGGTTAGTTGCCGGCAAAGATACTTTTTTAATAAATTTGCAAGAAATTAAAAAGATATAAAATGACACTGGAAGATAGAATAAACCGGGCCTCTGAGCTTTTTAAGAGCGGTTATAATTGTTCGCAGTCTGTAGTAGCTGCTTTTGCCGATATGTATGGATTTACTGAAGAACAGGCACTGCGTATGGCTGCTTCGTTCGGTGGAGGTATCGGACGCATGCGCGAAACGTGCGGAGCGGCTTGTGGCATGTTTCTGCTTGCCGGATTGGAGAAGGGAGCTGTCGACGGAGCCGATCGTGAAGGGAAGGCTGCCAATTATGCTTTGGTGCAAGAGCTTGCAGCCGAATTCAAGAAACGAAATGGTTCGTTGAATTGTGGCGAACTGCTTGGTTTAAAGAAGAAAGCGCCGGTTTCATCCGAACCGGAGGCCCGGACAGAACAGTACTATGCCAAAAGACCTTGTTCGAAAATGGTAGAAGAAGCAGCCAGAATATGGGCTGAATATCTCGAAAAACAGAAAAAATAGCTGTTAAATTGATGTTTTCATTACAAAGAAGAGAAAAAACTTACTAATAATCTGTTATATAACATAATTATAACTATCTTTGCAGCCGAAATAAAATCTGATTTGTTCAGGTTTTAACTCATGTCTAACTAAAATTTCTAAAGCAAATGTTGAAAGAAAAAGCAGGTGAAATTGCAGGTAAAATCTGGAATGCACTGAATGGAACAGAAGGACTGACTGCCAAGCAGATTAAGAAAGCGACTAAGTTGGTAGATAAAGATTTGTTCCTTGGCCTCGGATGGCTGTTGAGAGAAGACAAGATCTCTACTCAGGAAATCGAAGGTGAAATCTTCGTTACATTGAACTAAGGAGTGGGCTACTTCCCCAATAAAAAAATGCGTTGATACATTATGATATGTTATCAGCGCATTTTTTTATGTTCTGGCATTTGTGTATATTTGCGCACCAAATTAAATTAAGATAATAGTATCAGATGGATAAAATCAGAAATTTTTGCATCATAGCTCATATCGACCATGGTAAATCAACATTAGCGGACCGCTTGTTGGAGTTCACTAATACCATTCAAGTGACAGAAGGGCAGATGCTTGATGATATGGACCTGGAGAAGGAGAGGGGGATTACAATTAAAAGTCACGCCATACAGATGGAGTATGCATACAGGGGGGAAAAGTATATTTTGAACCTGATTGATACTCCGGGTCATGTTGACTTTTCGTATGAAGTGTCCCGCTCGATAGCTGCCTGTGAAGGTGCGTTGCTTATTGTAGATGCATCACAAGGGGTCCAGGCACAGACCATCTCAAATCTTTATATGGCTATTGAGCACGATCTTGAAATCATTCCGATCATTAATAAATGCGATATGGCGAGTGCCATGCCCGAAGAGGTGGAAGACGAGATTGTAGAGTTGCTGGGATGCAAGAGGGATGAAATTATCCGTGCATCCGGTAAGACGGGTATGGGGGTTGAAGAAATACTGGCAGCAGTAATAGAGCGTATACCTCATCCGAAAGGTGATGAAGACGCACCGTTGCAAGCTTTGATCTTCGACTCTGTATTCAACTCCTTCCGTGGAATTATAGCTTATTTCAAAATCACGAACGGAGTTATCCGTGCGGGGGACAAAGTGAAGTTCTTTAATACCGGAAAGGAATACGTTGCCGATGAAATTGGAGTGTTAAAGATGGAAATGGTTCCCCGTAAAGAATTACGGACGGGGGATGTTGGATATATCATTTCCGGTATTAAGACCTCGAAAGAGGTGAAAGTGGGAGATACGATTACCCATGTAGCCCGTCCTTGTGATAAAGCGATTGCCGGATTTGAAGAGGTGAAGCCGATGGTGTTTGCCGGAGTTTATCCTATTGAGGCCGAGGAATTTGAAGATCTGCGGGCTTCGCTTGAGAAGTTGCAGTTGAACGATGCTTCGTTGACTTTCCAGCCGGAATCTTCTTTGGCGCTGGGATTCGGTTTCCGTTGCGGTTTCCTGGGGTTGCTTCACATGGAAATTGTACAGGAGCGTCTGGATCGTGAGTTCGATATGAACGTCATTACTACGGTTCCTAACGTATCTTATCATATCTACGATAAGCAAGGCAATATGACGGAAGTTCATAATCCCGGCGGTATGCCCGATCCGACAATGATTGACCACATAGAAGAGCCTTATATCAAAGCTTCCATTATTACAACTACCGATTATATCGGACCTATCATGACGCTTTGCCTTGGCAAGCGGGGAGAGCTGTTGAAGCAGGAATATATATCTGGAAACCGCGTCGAGCTGTTTTACAATATGCCTTTGGGCGAGATTGTGATCGACTTCTATGACAGATTGAAGAGTATCTCGAAAGGTTATGCTTCGTTTGATTATCATCCGGATGGTTTCCGTCCGTCTAAGTTGGTGAAACTGGATATTCTGTTGAATGGCGAATCGGTTGACGCGCTTTCCACCTTGACTCACTTCGATAATGCCTACGATATGGGACGCCGGATGTGTGAAAAATTGAAAGAACTGATTCCGAGGCAGCAGTTTGAGATTGCCATCCAAGCTGCCATCGGTGCCAAAATCATAGCACGTGAGACGATCAAGGCTGTGCGTAAAGATGTTACGGCGAAATGTTACGGAGGTGATATCAGCCGTAAACGTAAATTGCTTGAGAAGCAGAAAAAAGGAAAAAAACGTATGAAGCAGATCGGTAACGTGGAAGTGCCGCAGAAGGCGTTCCTTGCCGTGCTTAAACTGGATTAGGAAATAAGGGCTGCAACGTGATAAAAAGCAGAAATCTTTCTGAACAAATTTCGTTGCAGCCAGTTTCTAATATACCAGGTAATTGCCATCTGTCCGCAGAGCTTTCCCTGGCAATTGCCTTTAAAACAACGATAAACAATAAAAATGAGAAAAGTTCTGTCTTTTTCGGCCTTTTTGATTATTGGCCTTTTACTATCACAATTCCTGCCATCATTGGCAGGTGAAGGATATGCTGCTGTAAAAACTGTATCTAGTATTCTTCTTTATGTCTGCCTGAGTTTTATCATGATTAATGTCGGGCGTGAGTTTGAAGTAGATAAGACCCGTTGGCGAAGTTACGCTGAAGATTATTTTATTGCGATGGCTACTGCCGCTATGCCTTGGTTCCTGATTGCCCTTTATTATGTGTTTGTACTTCTTCCTCCTGAGTTTTGGAATAGTTGGGAGGCGTGGAAAGAGAATTTGCTGTTAAGCCGTTTTGCCGCTCCTACGTCGGCAGGTATCCTTTTCACAATGCTCGCTGCTATCGGACTTAAGTCAAGTTGGATTTATAAAAAGATTCAGGTGCTGGCTATCTTCGATGACCTTGATACGATTTTATTGATGATTCCTCTGCAGATAATGATGATCGGTATGCGCTGGCAACTGATTGTGGTTATCTTTATCGTCTTTTTGCTGCTTTCATTAGGTTGGAAACAGTTGGGCAAATATAACTGGCGTCAGGACTGGAAAGCGATAATGGGCTATTCGGTACTTGTTTTTGTTGCTACACAGGCTGTTTATTACTTCAGCAAGCAGTTGTATGGCGAAGAGGGCAGCATTCATATCGAAGTGCTGTTGCCGGCTTTTGTTCTGGGTATGATCATGAAACACAAAGAGATAGATACTCCGGTGGAGCACAAAATTTCGACGGGAGTCTCGTTCCTGTTTATGTTTTTAGTCGGACTCAGTATGCCGCATTTTATTGGGGTGAACTTTGCAGAGACGCATGCCGGAACCCATTCGGTGACAGGCTCACAGGAAATGATGTCATGGGGAATGATAACGTTGCATGTGTTGATTGTTTCACTGCTTTCAAACATAGGTAAGTTATTCCCCGTATTCTTTTACCGGGACCGGAAGTTCAGCGAACGACTGGCACTTTCTATCGGTATGTTTACCCGTGGTGAAGTAGGAGCCGGAATTATTTTTATTGCCCTTGGATACAATCTGGGTGGCCCTGCTTTAGTGATCTCAGTGCTTACGATCGTGTTAAACCTGATCCTGACCGGCATCTTTGTTCTATGGGTGAAGAAGTTGGCATTGCGGAGTTATACAACTTAGCAAAGGCATAAAGTTACTTAAACCTAATTCTATAAATACATATTATGACAGTTTTACGTTCGATGAAGGATTTCTCGTCGATGAATATTACGGCGAGTATTTTATTATTTGTAACAGCGATTGCTGCTGCGGTAATTGCTAACTCTCCTGTGGCACCGGTGTATCAGGAATTTTTGTCGCACGAACTTCATTTCCGTATCGGAGGCTTTAATTTACTTTCGCATGCGGGACACAATCTGACAATGATTGAGTTCATCAATGACGGATTGATGACGATTTTTTTCCTGATGGTCGGGTTGGAGATTAAGAGGGAGTTGCTGGTAGGTGAGCTTTCTTCGTTTCGTAAAGCTGCACTGCCATTCATAGCCGCATGTGGCGGAATGGTAGTGCCTGTTGTAATCTATTCCATGATTTGTGCTCCGGGCACTGAAGGAGGACAAGGGTTGGCTATCCCCATGGCGACCGATATTGCCTTTTCCTTGGGAGTACTCAGTCTGTTGGGCAAGCGTGTGCCGCTAAGTTTGAAAATCTTCCTTACAGCTTTTGCGGTAGTCGATGATATAGGAGGTATTTTGGTGATTGCTATCTTTTACAGTTCACATGTGGCTTATGAGTATTTGTTATGGGCGGCATTACTTTACGTACTGTTATATTTTATAGGTAAGAAAGGAGCCACTAATAAGATTTTCTTTTTAGTCGTTGGGGTGGTTATCTGGTATCTTTTCCTGCAATCTGGTATCCATAGTACGATTTCCGGTGTCATTCTGGCTTTTGTCATTCCCGCTAAACCTCAGTTGAATGTCGGTACTTATATTGAGCGTATCCGGCGTATTATCAGTACATTCCCCGAAATGAGAGCAAACAATATCGTATTGACCAACCAGCAGATAGCTAAGCTGAAGGAGGTTGAGTCGGCTTCCGACAGAGTCATCAGTCCGCTTCAATCACTTGAAGATAATCTTCATGGTGCGGTGAATTACCTTGTTCTTCCATTATTTGCTTTTGTCAATGCCGGTGTTATGTTCAGTGGTGAAGGCGAGGTCATTGGCGGAGTTACCTATGCGGTTGCTCTGGGGCTGTTGGCTGGCAAGTTTCTTGGGATTTATTCTTTTACATGGTTGGCCATCAAGAGTGGACTCACTCCAATGCCTTTAGGGATGAACTGGAAGAACATATCCGGAGTGGCATTATTGGGAGGCATTGGTTTTACGGTATCACTTTTTATTGCCAATCTTTCGTTTGGCTCCACTCACCCCGTATTGTTGAACCAAGCTAAACTCGGTGTTTTGTCCGGTACGGTAATAGCAGGTATATTGGGATATCTGGTTTTGCATTGGGTCTTGCCCCGGAAAAGATGATTTTCTTATATAATAAGGTAGTCTTCTAATCTCCTGCTAAGATTAGTTAAATAACTTATGGCATTAGTTGAATAACTAATGGTTGCAGTTGTTTGTTCTGAATGATTTATTATCTTTGTGGTATCAGAACCTTTTAATTCTTAATTACGATGAAAAGACTTACTGCCAAAGAAGAAGAGATCATGCGCATATTCTGGAAAGAAGGTGCAATGTTTGTCCGTGAACTTCTGAAGTATTATGACGAGCCCAAACCCCATTATAATACAGTATCTACTATCGTACGGGGTCTTGAAGAGAAAGGGTTTGTCGGATATAAAGCTTATGGCAATACCTATCAGTATTTTGCCTTGATCTCAGAGAAGCAGTATAAGCGCTCCGCTCTTCATGAAGTTGTTTCCCAATATTATGATAATTCCTACACCAATGTTGTATCGGCATTTATTGAGGAAGAAGGGTTATCTGTTGAAGACCTGAAAGCTTTGATTCGCCAGATAGAACAAGGACGTAAAAAATAATCTTATGGGAACTTTCTTGTTTTACCTGCTCAAGTCAGCTTTCTGCCTGATATTATTTTATGTGTTTTATCGGGCGTTGCTGAGCCGCAGCACTTTCTTTCGCTTTAACCGATTGACATTGCTGGTGGGGATGTCGGTATGTGTCGTCCTCCCTTTGATGGAGTTTACTACTGAGGAAGAGCATCTCTTCCATACTCCTTTTCAGGTCATCCATCGTGTATTGGTGGAAGAAGGTTATTCCGATTCTTCGTTGGAGTTGGTTCAGGAAGGAGGAATGGGGCGGTTGGCAAACTCGCCTGAAAGGGTACGACATACTTCTCCTGATATCACATTCCGGCATGAATTAATAAGAGTAGGGGGAGTTGTCTATTTGATAGGGAGCGTCGTAGTGTTCTTAGGCTTTGTACTGTCTGCGATTCGTATGTGGCGTCTGATATTACATGCCAGGAGGAGCAGATACGGAAAGTATACATTGGCATTGACTTCTCAAACGGTAGGTTCTTTTAGCTGGGGGAGGGTTATTGTGATTTCTGAAGCGGATTATGGTCATTCACAAGAAATTCTGCTGCATGAAGTGATGCATTTGCGTAGTTGGCATACGCTGGATTTATTGTGGATTCAACTTCTTCTCATTCTATTCTGGTTTAATCCGGCCGTGTGGCTGTTGAAACGTGAGTTACAGGAAGTTCACGAATTTGAGGCAGACGACGGAGTGATAAATAATGGCATCGATGCAACGAGATATCAACTTTTGTTAGTGAAAAAGGCTGTTGGTACAAGGCTCTACTCTATGGCCAACGGTTTCAATCACAGTAAACTTAAAAACCGAATCACCATGATGTTGAAAGAAAGAACCAATGGGTGGGCACGTTTGAAGCTGTTGCTTTTCGTGCCCGTGATGGCCGGAACGCTTTATGCGTTCGCCCGGCCCGAAGTGAAGGAGACATTTGTACAGACAGTGCCCGGACTGCACCAGAAACAAGCAATGGATTATCAAACTCTGTCGAAACTGTTGAGGAATGAAGAGGAGGCCTACAACCTTCGGAAATTTGGAAAGAAGGTTGCCCCTACTACCCCTGAGAACCGGATGAATCAATTGCTAATGAATGCCAGGAATGTGATGCTGTTCGATGGAGATTATGTTCTCAAAGAAAATCTGAAGGATAAAGTTAAGGAAAAGCTTTTGTATAAACAACGGAGAGAGAAAGAAAAGTCTGGTCGTAAAGACGAACAGATTGTTGGGTTCTGGTGTGACAGAGGAACCAACGTGGATGAAGCAAGGCAGGCATTGCAGGCGGTTTACGATGCATATACCGAAATACGTGACAGCATTGCTATTGCTTCGGGTAATGATAGTAAAGATTTTCTTGACAAGGAATTCCCCATCGTTGTTTCGCAATATGAGAATTTGAAGAAGTTTGGCTCCCAAAATGGAGATTGTCTGAGTGGGATCGAGTTGAATTTTATGTCCGGTAAGGATTTGCTTAAAGAATTGAAGAATCCTACGGCAGAGGAGTTACAACAGGCGGTAACCGATTATCGGGAGAAACTGAAAGATGGCCGGAAACTTAGTGTGAGGGTCAAGGTTGATCGTGAATGTAATATGGGGACAGTGTTGAAAATGAAACAGATACTCAGAGAGAACTGGTAAGAAGAACCGGTTTCGGTTACTTTGATAAGAGCTATTCCGGTGAAACAACTCTCCGGAATAGCTCTTTTATTTAAGACTGATTGGATTTGCCCATTCTCTTTTTGATTACGTCCCACGTAGCTGTCTTCAGAAAGCTTTCTTCCATTTGCAACACCATTTTTTTGAATTTGTTAAATGGAATGGCAAAAGACAAAAGGTCGGATTTCATACATTTGCGTGCCGAAGGGTCGAATGATCCTAACACTGCCCGATTGGTTCCGTCCAGTTGTTCCCGGTACGGATGATAGATAATGGAGGCACAGCCTGCACCGAAAGGAGCAATCACTGCATCAGGATCTGCATTGTCAAAACAAGCCAGTGTGAACAATCCGGAGAGAACATCGGCAGATGCAAAGAAAATAACCGCTTCCGGTGTGTCTTCTGCTTCCAGTTTGTCCCAACGCTTGAAAATCAGGTTTTCCCCCTTGATAGGAAGTACGGGTAACTGTGCCAGAGCCTCCGCAGCCAATTCCGGCGTTTGTTTGTATCGTTCTCCTTCTCCTTGCCCATTGTGTGAAAGGAAACATTCAAACCCGGGGAACATCTTGTCCGTAAAGCTTGTATATCGTTTCCCACCCCGGCATCCCACAGAATCTGCCTGTATACAGAGAGTTTTTCCTCGTTGTACTTGTGTCAGTTGGGCAATGATACACCGATGTCCTTTCGGAGCTTCCACTACCGGAAGATTCTGTGTATCTGCCGAGTATTCAAATGCTATGGGGAGTCCGGCTTGTGGAAAATAAGTATTCCACAAGGTAATGAACTGATCCTTAAGTGTTGTTTCCATGACCTTATATCTCGTTGTTTTATCAATTAATCATCTTCTCCGCCATCGTCAATCGGTAAGATTTTCCGGCTTTCTTCGTGTGGGAGCTCTTCGACCTGCCGGAGCTTGCGTTCGATGGCGCGGGTGCGTTTTCCTATTACTTCTTCCAATTGGTCACCTGCACTTTGCAGATTCTTCTGCACCTTCTCAAGCAGTCCTCCGAATTTTCCGAATTCTGTTTTTACGGCTCCCAATACAGTCCATACTTCACCAGTACGCTTCTGTATGGCAAGTGTCCGGAATCCCATTTGCAGGCTGTTCAGTATGGCTCCCAGAGTAGTTGGTCCGGTTACGACAATCTTGAAATCCTTTTGTAGTGTTTCCACTAAAGTTGTGCGGCGGATTACTTCTGCATAAATGCTTTCAAAGGGGAGGAACAGGATGGCGAAGTCCGTTGTAAACGGTGGGTCGACATACTTGTCATGAATATCCTTTGCCATCTTTTTTATGGTTGTTTCCAGTTGACGCCCGCATGATTCCATCAGTACAGCGTCACCTGCCTCAAAGGCATCATAATATTGCTCGTAAACATCTTTTGGGAATTTTGCATCGATTGGCAGATAAACGGTACTGTTTGCATCGTCTTTCCCGGGAAGTTTGATGGCGAACTCTACAAATTCGGTTCCGCTCTTCTTGGTCTTGACATTTGCTTCATACTGTTCAGGACTCATCATCTGCTCCAGAAGAGCACCTAACTGGACTTCTCCAAAGGTCCCGCGCATTTTCACGTTGCTCAGAACTTTCTTGAGACCACCCACATCTTGTGCGAGAGACTTCATTTCTCCCAGGCCTTTTTGCACGTTTTCAAGTTGCGAACGGACTATCTCGAAGGACTGTCCGATACGTTCGTTAAGAGTCTTTTGTAATTTCTCTTCAACCATCACGCGCATGTCATCCAGACGCTTCTCAGTAGACTGTATCAGCGTTTCCTGCTGACGTGCCATTGCGTCGAACTTCTGGCGTTGCAGTTCTCCGGTGGTCATCATGTTCTTATGCATGGCGTCCTGCAACTGTTGTAAACCCTGATTCAGGGTTTGCGTCATTTCCATGCGCAACTCACGAATGCTGCGATTCAACTCTTCCCGGTTTTCCTGCATTTGTTGACGCAATGCCCGTTGCATCTCTTCGCTTTGCGAGCGATTGTTGCGGGTTAGTGTCAATACAAGCTGGACAACCAGCAAGGCTGCAATAATCAAGAGGAGAGTCAGTTCCATTTAATAAGTCAATATTTCGTTTCCGGTTTCAGTAATCAGAATCATATTTTCCCATTGTGCAGACGGCAATCCGTCGTCTGTGCAGACTGTCCAGTCATCAGCAGAGTCGACAAAGACCTCATACGTTCCCATATTGATCATCGGTTCGATGGTGAAAGTCATGCCCGGAAGAATTAACATTCCTGTTCCCCGGCGTCCGAAGTGTTCTACGTCGGGTTCTTCATGGAATTTGATACCTACTCCGTGCCCGCATAAGTCACGGACCACGCTATAACCGTTCTTCTCGGCATGTTCCTGAATAGCGGCACCCACATCTCCTAACCGTGCCCAAGGCTGTGCGGCTGCTATACCGATTTCCATACACTCTCTGGTAACTTGCACCAGTCTTTGTTTTTCCGGACTGACTTCACCGATCATGAACATACGTGATGCATCGGAGAAATAGCCTTTGTAAATAGTCGATACGTCCACGTTGACTATATCTCCGCTTTGCAGAAATTCGGTCGGACTGGGTATTCCGTGGCATACCACATCATTGATACTGGTACAGACGCTTTTAGGGAATCCTTCATAATTAAGAGGAGCGGGAATAGCACCGTGAGCTGTTGTGAAATCATAAACCAATCGGTCGATCTCTTCTGTAGGCATTCCTTCACGAATGTTTTCCGCGATGTGGTCAAGCAGCGCCGTATTGATTTTGGCACTTTCACGGATACCTTCAATCTGTTCCGGCGTACGGAGCACTTTGCGTGGGGGAAGTTTATAGCCTTGTTTTCTGTATTTCTGTATCTTATCTTCTATTTCATCCGGATAATTGGAAGGAGTAAACCGGACTCCTTTAATAAACTTTTTCATTTTACTATCTTGATTTTTTATTCGTAGCACAAATGTAGGGAATAAAAAGGGGAAATGCTGTGTATCGGGAAAGATTATTTCTGCGAGTCGGAGGTGAAAAGTAGCAATTAATACTCAATAACTCATTTTGTCATTTTGTATTTTAATGCTGCTCAGATTTGATTTTTCAGGTCCTATATCAATCCTTGTGGAAAAGAACGCGAAATAGCGGAATTTGTATAATTCAAAAAGAATGTTATTCCATTGTTTTACTGTGATATCGTTTATTGATAGTTCTAATATCGTTTATTGTGTTATGAATGTCTATGTTTATGCACGTATATGTTATTTTTGTATGATTGCTTCTGCGAGTGCTAATAAATAAAAAAAGTGGTCTTATACAGTGGGAAACGTCTTTGGGGATTATGAAGTTAGCAAAATACTCGGATGAAGTTAGCAAAATACTTAGACGAAGTTAATAAAAGACTTGGATGAAGTTAACAAAAGACTTAGAGGATATTAATAAAGGTCTAAGTGTTTTTGCATATTTATCATTAGATAGTGATAAAAGTGTATGTTATTTCTTTTTTTATCCGTTTTCTATTAAATATAAGTTCTATCTGAGGACTTTTGTTTCTATATAGAGTTAGCGATTCTTCTATAAATGAAGCAATCTGTAGCTTACTTCCTCTTAAAGGTTTCTTTTTGAAAATTCAGGTAAGGTAAACAGAATGCCTCCGAAGCGAACAATGTGGTTTTTATTTGTTTGAAATGTTTTTATTAATCCTATTTCCTTTTTATTAGAAAACAATCCTTATATTTGTCCCTTGTATTATTAATTTAATGACAAATGACACTTATGAAGACATTGAATTTTATGAAGACGCTGCTTTTATTGGTAGCTATAGTAGGCTTGAGCTCTTGTGGCGACAAGTATTATTCAGATGATTATTTGCGAAACAGTAATGCAAAGTTATGCGGAAAGACTTGGGTGAATGATTCTGATAAAAATGATGCGGATGAATGGGTGCGCCATACATTGAAGTTTGATGATAGCGGACGGCTGGCAGAAACTTATGCTTATTATCATTTGAATGAAAACCAACCTTACCGGACAGAAACAAATAATCTGACTTGGTCCTGGATAGACGATTCGATGGAAGGAATTGTTTTTGACTATGGCGTAAACGGGATGACTTATTTTGATAATGTGTGGGTGCGCGAACATAATCTTTCCGGAAAGCTGAACGGAAAGGTCGTTGTATTTGTTGATTCAAAATACAACAGAAACTAATTTAGAGAAGGAGATAGAAACATGAAAGGCTATTTAAAGATTCTGCTGGTACTGCTGCTGGCTGTCGGATTGGCATCCTGTGAAGACGATCAGGGAGAGATTGAATATGTCATTGCCGGACGGGCATGGACAGGCGATGTGGGGATGAATGCCGATAACGGTGAAGCCTTGTTTAGTACCTTTGAATTCGGGCTTGACGGTTTTGGGGTGGAAACCCAGTTTTATGCTTCTGACGGCGCTTTGTATGATCAGTATCGTTTCCGGTGGTATTGGGGCGACTCTTATAATCGTAATTTAGTGTTGGATTACGGAACTAACGGTATTTCTTTTATGGATGACGTAAGAGTATACGGAGATCGGCTGAGCGGTATCTTTTATCTTTCGGACAATGCACCGGGATTTAATTTTGAGCTTAGGATGGAATAATACTTATATTTGACAGGTGGGATATATCAAAATGGGCGTGAAATAGTTGTTTCACGCCCATTTTAGTATCATTTTCTGAGAAACAATTTCTTGAATGCCGGGGGATAAGGAGTTTCAAATTCCATCAGCTGATCTGTTACCGGATGATAGAAACAAAGTTTGAAAGCATGCAACGCCAGACGCCCGAGAGGATTGGGGCCGCCGTCGATACCGTAACGCCCGTCTCCGATCAGAGGATGCCCTAAATCCTGCATATGTACACGTATCTGATTTTTACGTCCGGTTTCCAGTCGCAGTTCTACCAATGAATATCCATTGGCGCGTTTGATAGTGCGATAGTGGGTGATTGATTTGGAACCACCGTCATCGTAGCTGCTTGAACTGACATATAAGGTACGGTCTGTCAACCAGGATACGACGGTGTCGCTGTCCTTTTCCATCTCGCCGGTAACTACTGCTACATAACGACGGTCCGTCACGATGTCATGCCAGTGGTCACGCAGTGTACGTTGTGTCTTTTCATCTTTGGCAAACATCATCAATCCTGAGGTGTCACGATCCAGACGATGAACTACAAAAATACGGTTTCCACGCCCCGAACGCCCCACATATTCACTTAAGATATGCTGTGCTGTGCGTTCCTTTTGCCGGTCGGTGCCAACAGAGAGTAAGCCTTCTTTTTTCTCTACTACGATGATATAAGCGTCTTCATAGACGATTTTCAGCAGCGGATGACGGAATTCCTTTTTATTCTTATCTTTGCTGATAAGCACTTTCATGCCCGGTTGCAGAGGGAAGTTGAACTGTGTCGTAATCACATTGTCAACCAGTACGATTCGTTTGCTGAGCAGTGACTTTAGCTTGGTACGGCTGGCATCAGGCATTTTCGCTGCGAGGAAGTCCATTAGTTCCATAGGCTCTTTCACCAGATAACCTGTATATTGCGCACGTGCCTTTTCGGCCGGAGTTCGTTTCATTCTTTTCATATTCGTTTCCTTATTTAAGTTCGAGCAGCACTACGTTTTCCACGTGATGGGTATGTGGGAACATATCTACCGGTTGCACTGCTTTCACACGGTATTTAACGTCGAGCAACTGAAGATCACGGGCTTGCGTTGCCGGATTACAACTAACATATACAATTCGTTTTGGTTCGGCAAACAAGATTACGTCTACCACATCCTGATGCATTCCTGCCCGGGGAGGATCGGTGATAATTACGTCCGGACGTCCATACTGATTGATGAAGTCCTGAGTCAGGATATCCTTCATGTCTCCGGCAAAGAACAACGTATTCTCTATTCCATTAATTTCCGCATTTACTTTCGCATCTTCAATGGCTTCGGGCACGTATTCGATGCCGATCACTTGCCGTGCCTGTCGCGATACAAAGTTAGTAATGGTTCCTGTTCCGGTATACAGGTCATACACCAGTTCTCCACCCGTTAATCCGGCAAAGTCGCGCGTTACCTTATAGAGGTTGTATGCCTGCCCCGAATTGGTCTGATAGAACGATTTCGGTCCCACTTTGAAACGCAGGCCCTCCATCTCTTCAAAGATATGGTCGTTGCCACGGAATACGTGTACATCGAGATCATTGATGGTGTCGTTGCATTTATTATTAATAATGTATAGGAGAGAGGTTATTTCCGGAAATTGGTCGGCCACATACTGCAATAACTGCTTGAAGAGATCCATTTCATGCTCTTCGGTAATTTTACAAATCAGAATTACCATCAGTTCGCCGGTACTTGAAGTACGCACAATCATGTTGCGGAGCATTCCTTCCTGTGAACGAAGGTTGATGAAAGAGTAATTGTGCTCGTAAGCATAATCACGGATTGTGTTTCGGATGCGATTGGAAATATCGTCTTGTAACCAACACTTTTCGATAGCCAGCACTTTGTCGAATGCTCCCGGGATATGGAATCCCACTGCATTCATCTGGTCGTACTTTACATCCTGTTTCACTTCTTCTGCTGTCAGCCAGCGTTTGTTTGAGAAGGTAAATTCCAATTTGTTCCGATAAAATTCGGTTTTGGCAGATCCCAGGATAGGAGAGATCTCCGGTAATTCGATCTTGCCGATGCGACGGAGGTTATCTTCCACCTGTTTCTGTTTGTATTTGATTTGTTCGGCGTAAGGCAATACCTGCCATTTGCATCCGCCGCATACGCCATAGTGTTGGCAAAAAGGAACGGCACGTATCGGCGAGAGTTCGTGAAACTTCACCGCTTCGGCCTCGGCATATTTATTCTTTTTTCTTTTGACTTGCAGATCCACCACATCGCCCGGCACTACGTAAGGTACAAAAACTACCAGGTCATTTACTTTTGCGATGGCTTTTCCTTCGGCAGCCACATCCGTTATTGTCACCTTCTCCAGCAGGGGAAGTTCTTTTTTCTTTCTAGCCACAATACTCCTTGAATTATATTAAAATGATTTCTTTATGTATAAAGCGTGAATATATAAAATCACCATTCTACGCCATATTAATAAAATCTTTCGCAAAAGTAGGTATTTTTTTTCGTATTTCTCTATATGAAGTGAAATAATGCAGATTGCAATGTCGAAATTGCATTTTGATAGAAAGTTTTTCATATAAAAGTTTTCTGGTTTGCGAAATATCCTTAGATTTGCGAACAGAAAAGAATCACAACTAATAACTTTAAAATCGTATTATGGACAAAAAAAGAGTTTATACCTTTGGTAATGGACTGGCAGAAGGAAAAGCCGGTATGCGAAACTTACTTGGGGGTAAAGGTGCGAACCTTGCCGAAATGAATCTGATCGGTGTCCCCGTACCTCCGGGCTTCACAATTACAACTGACGTTTGTACCGAATATTACGAGATGGGACAGGAAAAGGTCGTATCTCTCCTGAAAGAAGAAGTAGAAAAAGCCATTGCAAATATAGAGAACCTGATGCGTTCAAAATTTGGTGACGTAGAGAATCCGTTGCTGGTTTCTGTGCGTTCGGGTGCGCGTGCATCCATGCCGGGCATGATGGATACGATCCTGAACCTGGGATTGAACGATGAAGTGGTTGAAGGCTTGACCCGTAAAACAGGAAATGCCCGTTTTGCATGGGATTCTTACCGCCGTTTCGTACAGATGTATGGTGATGTAGTATTGGGTATGAAGCCTGTTAACAAAGAAGACCAAGATCCGTTTGAAGCCATCATCGAAGAGGTGAAACATGCCAAAGGCGTGAAATTGGATAACGAGCTTGAGGTAGAAGACCTGAAAGAACTCGTGAAGAAATTTAAAGCTGCTGTAAAAGCACAGACCGGCAAGGATTTCCCTACTTGTGCATACGAACAGCTTTGGGGAGCAATTTGCGCTGTATTTAATTCATGGATGAATGAACGCGCCATCCTGTACCGTAAGATGGAGGGAATTCCTGACGAATGGGGTACTGCCGTAAGTGTTCAGGCAATGGTATTCGGTAATATGGGCGATGGTTCTGCTACAGGTGTTTGCTTCTCACGCGATGCTGCCACAGGTGAGGACCTTTTCAATGGTGAATACCTGATCAATGCACAGGGCGAGGACGTTGTTGCCGGAATCCGTACTCCGCAACAGATCACGAAGATCGGTTCTCAGCGTTGGGCCCAGTTGGCCGGTGTGAGCGAAGAAGAGCGTGCTTCGAAATACCCTTCTATGGAAGAAGCAATGCCGGAAATATATAAACAACTGGACGAATTGCAGACTAAGCTCGAAAATCACTATAAAGATATGCAGGACATGGAGTTCACCGTTCAGGAAGGCAAACTTTGGTTCCTTCAGACACGTAACGGTAAACGTACCGGTGCTGCCATGGTAAAGATCGCAATGGATCTGTTCCGTCAGGGAATGATTGATGAAAAGACTGCCCTGATGCGTGTAGAACCCAATAAGCTGGATGAATTACTCCACCCGGTATTCGATAAGTCTGCTTTGAAACAGGCTAAAGTGTTGACTCGCGGTTTGCCGGCTTCTCCGGGTGCTGCTACCGGTCAGATTGTATTCTTTGCTGACGATGCTGCCGAATGGCATGCTGCCGGAAAACGCGTCGTAATGGTTCGTATTGAAACATCACCGGAAGATTTGGCCGGTATGGCAGTTGCTGAAGGCATTTTGACCGCACGCGGAGGTATGACTTCACATGCAGCCGTGGTTGCCCGCGGTATGGGTAAATGTTGTGTTTCGGGAGCCGGTGCACTGAACATCGACTATAAAGCCCGTACAGTAGAAGTGGACGGCGTGTTGCTGAAAGAGGGTGATTTCATCTCTTTGAACGGTAGTACGGGTGAAGTTTACCAAGGTAAAGTAGAAACGAAGGCTGCTGAGTTATCGGGTGATTTTTCCGATTTGATGAAGTTGGCCGATAAATATACTCGCCTGCAAGTACGTACTAATGCCGACACTCCGCATGATGCTGAGGTTGCCCGTAACTTCGGTGCGGTAGGTATAGGCCTTTGCCGTACGGAACACATGTTCTTTGAAGGTGAAAAAATTAAGGCTATGCGTGAAATGATCCTGGCAGAAAATGCTGAAGGGCGCCGCAAAGCACTGGCTAAGATACTTCCGTATCAGCAAGCCGACTTCAAAGGTATCTTTAAGGCTATGTCCGGTTGTCCGGTGACCGTACGCCTGCTCGATCCTCCTTTGCATGAATTCGTTCCTCACGATCTGAAAGGACAGCAAGAAATGGCCGATACGATGGGGGTAAGCCTGCAATATATCCAGCAGCGTGTAGAATCACTTTGCGAACACAACCCGATGTTGGGTCACCGTGGCTGTCGTTTGGGAAATACGTATCCCGAAATCACACAGATGCAGACTCGTGCCATTTTGGGTGCCGCTCTTGAACTGAAGAAAGAAGGAATAGAAACACATCCCGAAATCATGGTGCCGCTGACAGGTATTCTTTACGAGTTCCAGCAGCAGGAAAGTGTGATCCGTGCCGAAGCAGAAAAGCTTTTCGAAGAGGTGGGAGACCGCATCGACTTCAAGGTCGGAACCATGATCGAAATTCCTCGTGCAGCTCTGACTGCCGACCGTATCGCTTCGTCTGCCGAGTTCTTCTCGTTCGGAACCAACGACTTGACTCAGATGACTTTCGGTTACTCTCGTGACGATATCGCTTCTTTCCTTCCGGTTTATCTGGAGAAGAAGATCCTGAAGGTAGATCCGTTCCAGGTACTCGACCAGAATGGTGTAGGCCAGTTGGTACGTATGGCAACCGAAAAAGGGCGTGCTATCCGTCCGGATTTGAAATGCGGTATCTGCGGTGAACATGGCGGTGAGCCTTCATCTGTGAAGTTCTGCCATAAAGTAGGTTTGAATTACGTTAGTTGTTCTCCGTTCCGTGTGCCTATTGCACGTCTGGCAGCGGCACAAGCAGCTATCGAAGACTAAATAGATTTAGATAACTGGTTAGGCGAGGCTACCCGTGAAAGGGTAGCCTCGTTTTTTTATGGAAACAGAATAAGAGAAAGCAGAAGCAGGGGGAGTGGATAAAATGTAGAGTGAATATTTGTATAATTCAAATAAAAATATTTCCTTTATCTTATGAAACCTTACTTATTATATTTTTAACAAACTAAAATTACAGAATTATGAAAAGAAATCTTGTGTTTGTATTGTTTGCCCTTGTTTCGGTTGTGGGCTTTTCTCAAGTGAGCTGGAATGCCAAGGTGGGAATGAATATCAGTAATTATACCGGTGATTTTGACATGAATGCCAAAGTAGGATTCAAAATAGGCGGTGGTATGGAGTATGGATTTAATGAAATCTGGTCTTTGCAACCCTCTTTGTTCGTATCTTCCAAAGGTGTCAAGAAGGATGAACTGAGTGTGAATGCTGTTTATCTGGAACTGCCGGTTATGGCTGCGGCGCGTTTCAAAGTGGCCGATAATACCAATATTGTGTTGAGTGCCGGTCCTTATTTTGCTTGCGGTATCGGGGGTAATTCTAAAGTCGATTTAGGTAAAGGACGTTTGGAAGTTGATACCTTTGGCGACGACGGTCTGCTGAAACGTGGCGATGTAGGTTTGGGTATCGGTGTGGCCGCGGAGTTTGGCAAGATCATCGCAGGGCTTGACGGCCAGTTCGGATTTGTCGATGTAATGGACGACGTAAATGGTAAAAATCTGAATGTTTCGATCAGTGTAGGTTATAAGTTCTGAGAAACCGATAAATATTAAAATAGAGAAGCCGCTGTAAATCAATTACAAGCGGCTTTTCTTTTATATTCACTCAGCGAATAATGGCGGAAATAGTTGTTTAATTAATGAATATACTATACTTTTGCGCCCCGAAACAAAAGTGAAATAATTCTTTTGTTTGTTTTCAAAATAGGTACATTTAATTAAAACTACTAAGAAGATGAAAAAGATTGTATTGTTTTTATTTGTTGCTATTGCAACTTTATCTGTCAAAGCTCAGGACATTTACATGGGAGGTACCGTAGGTTTGTGGCGTAATGATGACGCTAATACTACTTCTTTCAAGCTCGCTCCGGAAATCGGATACAACCTGAGTGAACAATGGGCACTGGGCGTTGAACTCCAGTTTAACCATGATTATATAAGTCATAAAACGATTAATTCTTTTGCTATTGCTCCTTATGCACGCTTTTCTTATTACGAGAACAAGATTGTACGTCTGTTTATCGATGGTGGGTTTGGCTTTGCTACCACTAAGGTGAAAGATGGCGGAGATGCAATAAACGGTTTTGAGATCGGTCTGAAACCGGGTATTGCCATAAAACTGAACCAACATTTCAGTTTGGTTGCCAAATGTGGTTTCTTGGGTTATAAGGACGACTATATGAATAACAGCGGATTCGGCTTTAGCGCAAGTAGCGAAGACTTAACATTCGGATTCCATTACGAATTTTAATCAAATAGGTTTCAACGAAATAGGGTGGCTTCCCTTCATAAGGAAGTCACCCTATTTTATTTAGTCCGTTATTCTTTGGCTCAGTCCGCCATCTTTTTCAGTTTCTTGAAGTGTTCTATCACTGCCAGATAATCTCTGTCGGAACAGGCATCGAATTTACCCCACAAGTCTCCTAAAACCACTGCACCTCCGAATCCGAAATCCTTTACTTCCAGTATATTCTCCGGCGTGATGCCTCCCAAAGCCATTACTTTGCCATCGATGATTTTGTCTTTACCTGCCTGACGCAATTCTTCAGCCGTGTAAGGCGAGTTATATCCTTCTTTTGAGATACTGTCGTAAATCGGGCTCATAAACACATAGTCGTAAAAGTGTTTTTTGTTTTTCACTTCCTCCACCGAGTGGCAGGAACAACTGATATGCCCGGAGTAGTCATGCGGCTCTTTCGGGTTGCGGGCATTCAGGTGAATTCCCATCAGGTTGAATTCTTCTTTCAGGTAGAAGTGTTCATGGGTGACAATGCGTTTATGATATTTTTCCGGAATCAGTGTGAGCAAGCGTTCCGAATACATAGCCGGCGTTTCCGGTTTCCTGAGATGCAGAATATCCAATCCCTCTTCAAAGAGAGCAGTGATAATCTTATCTTCTTCTACAAAGAAAGTAGGCGTCGTTACTACGATAAGTTTCATTTCTGTTGTTAAACTGTTAAGTTTAGCAAAGTTAGTAATTAACTTACTCAGAAACCAACCTTTATAGTGAAAATATGTTAGATTGCAATGTCCGTAAGTCAATTGTCCATAGTTTGCCTGCCAGAACCTCGCCGAATCCGCAGATAATCTTCAGGACTTCGGTTGCTTCCACACTGCCCGTCACTGCCGGTGTTACTCCGACTACCCCTTTGGGAGGAGGAGGCATACGCAACATCTCTTCTTCATCCGGATAGAGGTCACGGTATGTTTTCCGTTGTGCCCCGCTCCCGTAGTTAAAGACAGAAACCTGTCCCTCGAAACCACAGATGGCACCGTATACATAGGGTTTTCCCAACTCTACACAGACGTCATTTATCAGATATCGGGTGATAAAGTTATCGCATCCGTCCACTACGATGTCGTACTGCCTTATCAATTCACGGGCATTGTCTTTGCTGAGCCGTCCCGGACAGGCATTTACCTCTATTTCCCGGTTCAGGGCACTGAGCCGCAGCGAAGCGCAAATCGCTTTCAGGTCTCCTACCTCTTCTTCCGTATAGAGCACCTGCCTTTGCAGATTGCTGAGGCTTACTTCATCGTTATCCACCAGTCCGATGGTACCTACTCCTGCACCCACCAGATAGAGGGCGATGGGAGAACCCAGTCCTCCTACGCCCACAATCAATACTTTGGCAGCTTTGAGTTTTGCTTGTCCTGCTTCTCCTATTTCCGGAAGCATGATTTGCCTGTTGTATCTTTCCATGATTCGTCTTGATCGTTAGCATTGAGTCAGGGTCAGTGCCGTGTCCCAGTCTTTGTAAACGGGTATCCGCCCCAGTGAACGCAGTGCGGCATCCACTTCCACGGCTTTCCGTTCGTCGCTGACATGAAACTGCTCCAGTGCCTGCGGATAGGTAAAGTAGCCTCCCGGTTCCGTTTTACTTTCGGCGCTCATGGTAGTCACCCCGAGCGTAGCCATGTGGTTACGGAACTCTGCGCTTTCGCGGGTAGAGTAGGAGATATCCACATCGTGGTCGAAGATACGCATGGCAAAAGTCACCTGTGCCAGTTCCCGGTCGTTCATCACAACATTAGGTTGGAAACCTCCGTTCTCCGAGGGACGCATCCGGGGGAAGTTGACGCTATATTTCGTTTTCCAGTAGTGCTTTTGCAGATAGCGCAGATGGTAGGCCATCATTGTGACATCCGTGCGCCATTCTTCCAGACCGATCAGTACCCCCATACCTATTTTGTGTACACCTGCTTGTCCCATACGGTCAAAACCATTGACACGCCACTCAAATTTCGATTTCATGCCACGGGGATGATACACCTTATAATTGGCTTTGTTGTAAGTCTCCTGAAAGCAGATGACTCCATTCAGTCCGGCATACGTAAGCCGTTCATATTCTTCTGCTTTAAGTGGCATTACCTCAATTTGCAGATTAGAGAAATAAGGCTTTGCCAGCAGGAGGGCCCGTTCAATGTAATCTACTCCTGCTTTGGCAGGATTTTCGCCTGTTACTAACAGCAGATTTTCGAACGGAGCCAGTTTCTTGATCGCTTTGTACTCGTTTACCATTTCCTCTTCCGTAAGGATGGTCCGTTTCATCGGATTATTGTGGTTAAAGCCACAGTATACACACGAGTTTGTACAAGAATTTGTAATATAGAGTGGAACGAACATCGAAATTGTCTTTCCGAAGCGTTCCAGCGTATATTTCCGGCTGAGACGCGCCATAGTCTCCAGATAGGGGGCGGCAGCCGGCGAAATCAATGCCATAAAATCGTTTACATCGCAATGTTCCTTTGACAATGCGCGGCGCACATCGGCGTCGGTTTTGGAATAGATGATTTTAGTCGTCTCTTCCCAGGAAATCTTTTCTAATTCATCTGAAAACATTTTATTTTTTCTTTTTATTCTTCTGATTTATTTTCTTCAATGTGTTCCGCACAGTTGTTTTTACAGCGGTCGAATACAGTTCCGTATCTGTGCTTTCCAGTATGGTCCGCAGTTCGTTGAGCAGTTCGGGTTCGTGCTTGCACAGGTGGTAGGCCATTCGGACGGCTAAGGATTGCACGCCTATGCTTTCGTGGCGAGACAGCATGCAATCCAGACAGAAGTTAAGCAATTCAACCGATGGGATTTCTTCGGCGGGAGCATGGTAGAGTATGGAGAGAAGCAGGCGCTTGGAACCATCGTGTTTGCAGGTCACCAGCCTTCCGGTCAGTTCTTCCCGGAGCGGGGCGAACCAATCGGGGTATTGCCTGCAAAGTTTATCGCATACCCACAGTGCCCGCCAGGAGACCAATAGCTTCTCGTCTGTCGTCAGATGATAGAGGGCCTCAAAGTTCTCCGGCTGCCGGCGGATCTCCTCAATGATCCGGTCTATGGATAGTTCGGAGATGGGTACGTCCAATGCTTTCCGGTATTCGTCGGTTCTTTCCATGACAGTTGGTCTTACTCTTGTTTTTTAGTTTTCTTCAAATCCCGGCTCAGTCGCATTGCGCAGAAGTTCGGTCCGCACATGGTGCAATATTCTCCGTCCGTGTGTCGTCCGGCATGGAAATAAGAGAATGCGCGTTCCGGGTCGAGTGACAAGTCGAACTGGTCTTTCCAGCGGAATTCATAGCGTGCTTTGCTCAACGCATTGTCCCGTACCTGGGCTCCCGGATGCCCCTTGGCCAGGTCGGCTGCATGGGCGGCAATCTTATAGGTGATCACTCCGACGCGTACATCTTCTTTATCGGGCAATGCCAGGTGCTCCTTGGGCGTCACGTAGCAGAGCATAGCTGTTCCGAGCCAGCCTATTTGTGCCGCACCGATTGCAGAGGTGATGTGGTCGTATCCCGGTGCAATATCCGTCACTAACGGGCCGAGTGTATAGAACGGGGCATTGTGGCACTTCTCGATCTGGCGTTCCATGTTCTCGCGGATTTTGTGCATCGGCACGTGTCCGGGCCCTTCGATGAAGGCTTGTACGTTCTTTTCCCAGGCGCGCACCACCAGTTCGCCCATGGTATCAAGTTCGGCAAACTGTGCCTCGTCATTGGCATCGTGGGTGGAACCCGGTCGCAAACCGTCTCCCAATGATACCGCTACGTCATATTGTGCCAGAATATCACAGATGTCGTCAAAGTGTTCGTAAAGGAAACTCTCGCGGTCGTGCACCAGGCACCATTTACTCATGATGCTCCCGCCGCGGGATACGATTCCGCAAAGCCTCTTTTCCGCCAGGTGCACATTGTGCCGGCGGATTCCCGCATGAATGGTGAAGTAGTCCACTCCCTGCTCGCACTGTTCTATCAGTGTGTCGCGATACAGTTCCCAGGACAGGTCCTCTACTTTGCCGTTTACCTTTTCCAGTGCCTGATAGATGGGTACCGTACCCACCGGAACCGGGCAGTTGCGTATGATCCATTCCCGTGTTTCGTGTATGTTTTCTCCCGTTGAAAGATCCATCAGCGTGTCACCTCCCCATTTACAGCTCCACATCGCTTTCTCCACCTCTTCGTCGATGCTCGACGTGGTTGCGGAGTTACCGATGTTGGTATTGATCTTTACCAGAAAGTTACGGCCGATAATCATCGGTTCGGCTTCGGGATGATTGATGTTGGCAGGCAGAACCGCCCGTCCTTCGGCTATCTCCCGGCGTACAAATTCAGGAGTAATGTGAGTATCGATACCCAGTTCCTCACAGTTCATGTTTTCGCGGATAGCCACATATTCCATTTCCGGAGTGATGATACCTTGTTTGGCATATGCCATTTGGGTGATATGTTTCCCGGATTTGGCCCGGTAGGGCAGTGCGATGTGCTCAAAGCGGAGAGGGTCGAGGCTTTTGTCGTCCCGCCGCATCCGTCCGTATTCCGAACTGATCTCCGGAAGTTGCTCTACATCCCCCCTTTTCAGTATCCATTCTTCCCGCAGCCGGGGGAGACCTTTTTTCAGGTCAATCTCTATGTCCGGGTCACTGAAAGGTCCGCTTGTATCATAGATATATACGTGTGGGTTGGGAGTTATGATTTTCTTCTCTCCTTCGAAAGTGGTGCTGGGCACTTGCTCTACTCTCCGCATACCTACGCGGATTTCGGGGAAAAGCTTTCCGGACAGGTACACTTTCTCGGAGCGGGGGAATTTTATTCTTTGTTCCATAAATTCGTTATTAGAGGTGGGACTGTTTTTTTATTCGTTTAAAAATGCCGTCAGCGGTGAACTTGCTTCTGCCACCAATCCGGTAGTCTGCATGCCGAGTCCTGCTTCATAGGCCATTCGTCCTGCTTCGACTGCCTGCTTGAAGGCCTTTGCCATTTCTACCGGGTTGCCGGCTACGGCAATGGCAGTATTTACCAGACACGCCGATGCTCCCATCTCCATCGCTTCTGCCGCATGGCTCGGCGCACCGATTCCGGCATCCACTATTACCGGGATACCCGCCTGTTCGATAATGATGTGGATGAATTCTTTGGTCTGCAAACCTTTGTTGGTTCCGATCGGTGCTCCCAACGGCATCACTGTGGCCGCTCCCGCCTCTTCCAGTTGTTTGCAGAGCACCGGGTCGGCCTGGCAATAAGGCAGTACCACAAATCCGAGTTTCACGAGTCGTTCGGTTGCTTTCAGAGTCTCTACCGAGTCGGGCAGCAGATAGCGCGGATCCGGGTGTATCTCCAGCTTCAGCCAGTTGGTCCCGAAGGCTTCGCGTGCCATTTGTCCGGCAAACACCGCTTCTTCCGCATTGCGCACTCCCGAGGTATTGGGCAGCAGTTGGATGTGTGGATGCACGATATGTTTCAGCATGTCGTCTTCCGAATTCTCCATGTCGATACGTTTCATGGCCACTGTTACCATTTCGGTGCCCGAGGCCAGTATCGATTGTTCCATCAATTCGTTTGAGTTGAACTTTCCTGTTCCCAGGAAGAGGCGGGAGTTGAATTCACGTCCCGCAATAATTAGCTTTTCCATTTCTGATTTTGTTTTGAGCTCACCACAGATTACACGGATTTTCACAGATTAATAATTTATTTTACTGAGAGTTAAATTAAAGAATCTGTGAAAATCCGTGTAATCTGTGGTGAGTTCGATTCATTTCCTTATATGTTTAGAATCCTTCTTGTTTCTTCTACCGGGTCCGGCGCTTGCAGGATGGCTCCTGAGAGGGCGATGCCGTTTACGCCTGTTTTCATGATGGCAGGGATATCTTCCGTTACGATGCCTCCGATGGCGACTACCGGAATCCGGATGCCGCATTCATCCATTTGCGATAAAATAGAGGTATATCCTTCGAGCCCCAGTACGGGGCTGAGGTTCTTCTTGGTTGTAGTAAACCGGAACGGGCCGATGCCCAGATAGTCGGCACCGGCGCTGAAGTGCATTTTCACGTCTTCAAAAGTATTGGCTGTACCTCCGATGATGAATGCTTCGCCCAGGATTTTTCTGGCTTCGCTGACAGGCATGTCTTTTTTGCCCAGATGTACTCCGTCCACTTCCAGTTTTTGGGCGAGTTCCACATGATCGTCAAGAATCAGGATGGCCCCGTGTGTCTTGCAAAGAGGTTTCAGCTGCCGGGCTACTGTTTCCACCTCTTCCGGAGATGCCTCTTTCATGCGCAGCTGTATCCATTTGCATCCTCCTTCGAGGGCCATACATGCCGATTCGAAATAAGAGTATTTCCCGGTCTGGTGAGTGATAAATTGCAGGCTCAGCATGATTTATCCTCCACAGGCTGCTTTAATCACAATCAGGTTGTCATTCTCGTGCAGGCTGAATTCGTCCCATTGCGGACGTGGGATCATTTGGTTGTTCACAGCGATGGCAATGCCGTTTTCGGGAAGTTGCAATTGCGTGGCAAGCCCGGTGATGGTGCTTGCGGTAGTTTCCACTTCTTTGTTGTTCACTTGTACTTTCATATTCGTATATGTATTTATAGATAAATGAAAGTAAATACAAAGAGAGTGCATGCGGAGAGAAACGATAAGAAGAAATACACAATCCCTTCGGCAGTACTAACTGCATCAGGTTCTTAGGGTATGATCTCAGCCACCGGGTGGCACCCCTTTGTCTTTACGGGAGCAAAGTAAGTGAAAAAGGAGATAAGAAAAAAGTAAATCAGGGATTATTTCACCACGGAGTAGGCAGAGAGTGGTGCAGAGGAAACAAAAGACGCAGAGGACACCAGAGTCAAATTCGTTCTTTTCCCGAATTTGAAACTCTGTGTCCTCTGCGTCCTCTGTGGTGAATACTTCTGAATTACAGTCGTTTTTCCACTACATCCCAGTCGATGATCTCCCACAGTTTATTTACGTGGTCGGCCCGCCGGTTCTGATAGTCGAGATAATAAGCGTGTTCCCACACATCGAATCCCAGTAGCGGTTTTAGTCCGGCACGCACCGGGTTGCTTCCATTGGCTTCTTTGGTGATATGCAGTTTCCCGTTTTTGTCCACAGACAGCCAGGCCCATCCCGAACCGAACAATCCTACGGCAGCCGCATTAAATTCTTTCTTGAAGTTCTCAAAGCTTCCAAAGTCGCGTTTGATGGCTTCTCCCAACTTACCTTCCGGTTCGTTTTTCGCCGGTTTCGGTGCGAATTGCAGGAAGTAGAGTGTGTGGTTCAGCACCTGTCCGGCATTGTTGAAGATGGCTCCGTCGGGAGCCGAAGCTACGATGGCTTCTACTGTTTTTCCTTCAAATTCGGTGCCCGGAACGAGGCTATTGAGATTGTTTACATATGTTTGAAGATGTTTACCATAATGGTAATCAATGGTCTGCTGACTGATTACAGGTTCCAGCGCATTGTTTGCGTACGGAAGTTTAGGCATTTCGTAAGTCATGGTTGTAAATATTAAAGACATTAATAATGTATTCATAAATTCAAATCTTTTATTTCATTTCTATAAATATATAACGGGATATAGGGCCTAAATGTTCGGAGTTGTCCAAACTTTCCTCTATCTTTGCCAGTGAATAGAGATTTAACAGATAAATTTTATGCCCGACTATATCGAAGAACTTAATGAAAGCCAGCGTGCAGCGGTGCTCTACGGTGATGGTCCTTCACTGGTCATTGCCGGTGCCGGTTCTGGAAAGACACGCGTACTTACTTATAAGATAGCCTATCTGCTCGAGAACGGTTACAATCCCTGGAACATCCTGGCACTGACTTTTACCAACAAAGCCGCCCGTGAGATGAAAGAGCGCATTGCCCGGCAGGTGGGCGAACAGCGTGCACGGTATCTCTGGATGGGTACATTCCATTCGGTGTTCTCCCGTATTCTTCGTGCCGAGGCATCCCACATCGGGTTTACGTCACAGTTCACCATCTACGACTCGGCGGACAGCAAGAGCCTGCTCCGTTCCATCATCAAGGAGATGGGGCTTGATGAAAAGACCTATAAACCCGGCAGTGTACAGGCTCGCATTTCCAATGCCAAGAACCATTTGGTGTCTCCTTCGGGCTATGCTGCCAACAAGGAGGCTTACGAGGCAGATGCTGCGGCCAAGATGCCTGCCATACGCGACATTTACAGCCGTTACTGGGAGCGTTGCCGGCAAGCCGGAGCAATGGATTTCGATGATTTGCTGGTCTATACCTATATTCTTTTCCGCGATTTTCCCGAAGTGCTGGCGCGCTATCGTGAGCAGTTCCGTTATGTGCTTGTCGACGAGTATCAAGACACCAACTATGCGCAGCACAGCATTGTGTTGCAGCTCACTAAGGAGAATCAGCGTGTTTGTGTGGTGGGTGACGATGCGCAGAGCATCTACTCTTTCCGGGGAGCCGACATCGACAATATTTTGTATTTCACCAAGATATATCCCGACACAAAAGTCTTCAAGCTTGAGCAGAATTACCGTTCTACCCAGACCATCGTCCGTGCAGCCAACAGCCTGATCGAAAAGAACGAGCGGCAGATCCCCAAAGAGGTTTTCTCCGAGAAAGAACGGGGGGAAGCCATCGGTGTATTCCAAGCCTACAGCGATGTGGAAGAGGGCGATATCGTGACCAATAAAATCGCCCAGCTGCGTCGCGAACACGATTATGGCTATTCTGATTTTGCGATCCTTTACCGCACCAATGCCCAGAGCCGTGTCTTCGAGGAGGCCTTGCGTAAGCGGAGCATGCCTTATAAGATTTACGGCGGCCTCTCTTTCTATCAGCGTAAGGAAATAAAAGACATCATAGCTTATTTCCGTCTGGTGGTCAATCCCAACGACGAAGAGGCGTTCAAGCGGATTATCAATTATCCGGCACGCGGCATCGGTGATACTACGGTGGGGAAGATTATCAAAGCCGCCACCGACAACAATGTCAGCCTGTGGACTGTGCTGTGCGAACCCATCACTTACGGACTTACTATTAATAAAAATACACACACCAAGTTGCAAGGCTTTCGTGAACTGATCGAACAGTTCATGACCGAGGTGGCGGAGAAGAATGCCTATGAAATAGGTACGGCAATCATCCGCCGATCCGGCATTATCAATGACGTCTGTCAGGACAATTCGCCCGAAAACCTGAGCCGCAAAGAGAACATCGAGGAACTGGTGAACGGTATGAATGATTTCTGTGCCATGCGTCAGGAAGAGGGGAACACAAATGTTTCACTGATCGACTTTCTCTCCGAAGTATCCCTGCTCACCGATCAGGATTCCGATAAGGAGGGAGATGGCGAGAAGGTGACTTTGATGACGGTGCATTCTGCCAAAGGGCTGGAGTTCCGCAATGTATTTGTGGTAGGGTTGGAAGAGAATCTCTTCCCCAGTGGCATGGCGGGCGATTCACCGCGCGCGATGGAAGAAGAACGCCGCCTGTTCTACGTCGCCATCACCCGTGCCGAGGAACACTGTTTCCTCTCGTTTGCCAAAACCCGTTTCCGTTACGGAAAGATGGAGTTCGGCAGTCCCAGTCGGTTCCTGAGGGATATCGACACCCGCTTCCTGCAACTTCCGCAGGAGGCAGCTTTAGGTCGTAGCGTTGACGAAGGAGCCGGCCGTTTCCGCCGCGAAATGGAGGAGGGATACTCCCGCCGTCCGTCTGCCGACCGTCCGCAGCGTGAACGTCCGAAGGAGCAGATCATTGCCCCGACCGTCCCCCGTAACTTGAAGAGGGTGAGCGGTACCACGGTATCCCCATCGGCAGCTCCCGGAGCCGGCATTACAGGTGTACAACCAGGGCAGACCATTGAACACGAGCGTTTCGGCATAGGCCAGGTGATTCGTGTCGAAGGTTCGGGCGACAATGCCAAAGCAACGATCCATTTTCGTAATGCGGGCGATAAACAGTTGCTGCTGCGTTTTGCGAGATTTAAAGTAATAGAATAATTATTCACCACAGAGTAACACAGAGTTCACAGAGGAAGAATTTAAGATCTTTCTATAAACCTGGAAAATAAAAACTCCGTGTCCTCTGTGTCCTCTGTGGTGAACCTTGTAGTTGACTATGATAGATTTTACCCAATTTCCCTCTCCGTGCTATATCATGGAGGAAGAATTGCTGAGAAAGAACCTCAGTCTGATAAAGAGTGTGGCCGACCGGGCCGGAGTTGAAATCATCCTTGCTTTCAAGTCTTTTGCCATGTGGCGTTCATTCCCTATTTTCAGGGAATATATCGGACATTCCACGGCAAGCTCCGTCTACGAGGCGCGCCTGGCACTCGAAGAGTTCGGCAGTAAGGCACACACTTATTCTCCGGCTTATACCGAAGCCGACTTTCCGGAAATCATGCGTTGCAGCAGTCATATCACGTTCAATTCCATGGCGCAGTTCCACCGGTTCTACCCGATGACCGTGGCCGGAGGCAGTGACATTTCTTGCGGCATTCGCATCAATCCCGAATATTCCGAAGTGGAGACCGAACTCTATAATCCGTGCGCTCCCGGCACCCGTTTCGGCATCACTGCCGATCTGCTGCCCGAACAGTTGCCGCAGGGGATCGAGGGTTTTCATTGCCATTGCCATTGTGAATCATCTTCGTTCGAACTCGAGCGTACTTTGCAACATCTTGAAGAGAAGTTCTCCCCGTGGTTCTCTCAGATAAAGTGGCTCAACCTGGGAGGCGGACATCTGATGACCCGTAAAGATTATGATACCGGGCACCTCATAGGCTTGTTGCAGGGCTTAAAGAAACGTTATCCGCATTTGCGCATCATCCTTGAGCCCGGTTCGGCTTTCACTTGGCAAACCGGGGTACTGACTTCCGAGGTGGTAGATATTGTCGAGAGCCGTGGTATCCGTACCGCCATTCTTAACGTCAGCTTTACCTGTCACATGCCCGACTGTCTGGAAATGCCTTATCAACCGGCCGTTCGCGGGGCGGTGATGGGAGAGGAGGGACCGTTTGTCTATCGGCTCGGAGGTAATTCCTGCCTGAGCGGAGACTATATGGGTTCCTGGAGTTTCGATCATGAATTGCAGATCGGCGAACGTATTGTTTTTGAAGATATGATACATTATACGATGGTAAAAACAAATATGTTCAACGGGATCCACCATCCTGCCATCGCTTTGTGGACGGCGAGTGGAAATGCTGAAATCTTCAAGCAATTTTCCTATGAAGATTATCGCAATAGAATGAGTTGATAATCAAAACATTTGTCGTTTGGCAAAAACAAAATGCACATTTTTCTGAGAAAAAAGTATCCCGAATGCTTGCAGATATCAAGAAAATGCCTACCTTTGCAACCGCAATCGAGAAACAACGGTTGCAAATGCGGAAATAGCTCAGTTGGTAGAGCATAACCTTGCCAAGGTTAGGGTCGCGAGTTCGAGTCTCGTTTTCCGCTCTCTTTGAAATGTTGGAAACCTTTTGCCCAGGTGGCGGAATTGGTAGACGCGCACGTTTCAGGTGCGTGTGTCGAGAGGCATGCAGGTTCGAGTCCTGTTCTGGGCACAAAAGGTGAGAATAGTTCAAAGCTTTAATCGAGATTGGAGAGGTGGCGGAATTGGTAGACGCGCTACTTTGAGGGGGTAGTGACATTACTGTCGTGGGAGTTCGAGTCTCCTTCTCTTCACATTCTTTATTAAAGTTGTTTTGCGGAAATAGCTCAGTTGGTAGAGCATAACCTTGCCAAGGTTAGGGTCGCGAGTTCGAGTCTCGTTTTCCGCTCAACAAGAACGTCGGTTATCTGTTCCTCTCCATTTAAACAGCAGATTCCTGATTAGTCAATGCCCAGGTGGCGGAATTGGTAGACGCGCACGTTTCAGGTGCGTGTGTCGAGAGGCATGCAGGTTCGAGTCCTGTTCTGGGCACTACATTGCGGAAATAGCTCAGTTGGTAGAGCATAACCTTGCCAAGGTTAGGGTCGCGAGTTCGAGTCTCGTTTTCCGCTCAAAGAAAAAGGAAGTTGAATCATTTGATTCAGCTTCCTTTTTTTGTTTACCGTTTACCGGGTCAGTGCCATGCTGATTCCACAAACTTCACCACAGAGTCACACAGAGTTTTAATGTTTTTCACCACAGATTACACGGATTATCACAGATTGAGAAATAGATAAATCTGTGTTAATCTGTGTAATCTGTGGTGAGCTCCGTTCATTAGCAATAAAACTCTGTGTACTCCGTGTACTCTGTGGTGAAGTTTGTGGTGAATTTAAAAGCTTTCCTCTTTCACCTCAAAGCACGGGCATGCCTTGATCCACTCTTCGGGTTCTATCTCTCCGTTTCCGTTCAGGTCCGGACTCAGATCCCTGTGTCCGCATACCCTGCTTCCGGGATACTCCTTCAGCAATACTCTCACCAGTACCCGCATTGAATGTTTTTGCCATTCTGTCCGGGTGTCTTTGGGTCGTCCGTTGCAGTCCAGCCCTCCTTCGTAGCAGATGCCTATGGAGTGTGCGTTGAATCCCTTGGCATGTGCCCCGGCCCGTTCCACCGGTCGGGTAGTGATGATCTTCCCGTCCTTGCGTATGTAGAAGTGATAGCCCGCTCCTTCGAATCCCCGTCTTCGGTGACACTCCTCCAGGTCATGCTCCGTGAAGCAGCGGTCTTCTCTGGTTGCGGAGCAGTGAATAACAATCAGATTGATTTCTCTCATAGTTCCGGTTCTATTTTTCGGTGTTCCCCCCGCGGAGAAACATCAGGAATGCCAGTAGGCATTCCAGTATTTTTTGTATTTTCTTCATTGTTTTTGCTGTATTAAGTTTCGTTGTTTCACCACAGATTTCACAGATTATCACAGATAAAGATTTATTTTCTCTGTAATCGAACTTAAAATTTAAATCTGTGTAAATCTGAGTAATCTGTGGTGCGGATTTATGCCGTCGGGTCGTCCACAATGCCCCCGTCTCCGCTTCCTCCGCCTTCCGGAACGCCTGCCGAAGCCATGGCAAACGTCACGTTGTTCGGGCTTCGGGTCATGCTCCGGCTGGCGTTCACCAGCTTCATTGCCTTATCGGGTATGAACCGCACGTTCACCCGCTTGATATTCTTCACCGTGCACTCCTTCTCGGTTTCGCCCGGCAGGCAGGTCAGCGTCATGTGGAAGGTTCCCAGTCCTTCTATTTTCACTTTGTTTCCCTGCGTCAGCACCTTTCGCAGCTGTTCCACCAGCGCCTCTATGGTGTGTTTCACATCGCCCGTTGTCAGGGCGCAATTGGTCTGGATATCTTCCGCCAGTGCATCGATATCCATAACTTTGGCTGTTCCCGCTTTTTGGCGGATGTAATACAACATGGGAGAGTTCTCCTGATTGACATACTTCTTGCGCTGATAGCGCTCCACTGATACTTCCATACAATAAAAAGTTAAGGTTTAGGTTAATAAATTTCTTGTCTCAATCACTACGTAAAGATACGAAATCAAACAGGTAAAGTCAAGTAAAATGATGAAAATAACGATGTGTAGGTTAAGAAAACGGAGCCTCTATCTGGCATTCTTTTTTATCCATTCCATGGGCGGAACGTAGTCGCCGATTTTTGTCATGCTCTTGTTGTGTCCGAAGTATACGTTTCCCGTTTCCCCGTTGCGGTGTTTGGCGATGATGGCTACTCCCAGTCCCTCCGTCGGATATCCGCTTTGTTTGTCTGTTGCCAGATGTGCCAGTGCCGGACGATAGAGGAGGAGCACCAGGTCGGAATCCTGTTCGATGGCTCCACTCTCACGCAGGTCGGCTAATTCCAGACGTCCGTACGCCCTGTTTTCGGAGCCACGGTTGAGTTGGCTTAGCAAGATGACCGGGATGTGCAGCTCTTTGGCCAGCAATTTTGCTTTACGGCTCGCCTGCGCCACCTCTTGTTCCCGGTTCCGGTTGGTTTGTTCGGTGCGCATGTCACACAGTTGCAGGTAGTCTATGATGATAAAGTCACACTTCCCTTTGCTTTGCAGCAACCGGGCGCTCGAGCGTACACGGTCCATGCTCATATCCGGGTTATCGTCTACGCAGATGGGGAGCCTTGCCAGTTCTCCGGCCGTTTGCCGGGCCTGTAGCCATGTTTCCTGTGATAGCTTTCCGCTTCGCCAGAGGTATGGGTCCATTTCTCCTGCCGACAGGAGCCAGCGGTCGCCCAACCGCTCGGCTTGCATCTCGAGGCTGTACACCACCGTGTGGTGTCCGGCCGCTGCCGCAGCTTTTGCCAGATGGAGTGCAAAGGCGGTTTTTCCCACTGCCGGACGGGCAGCGATGGTGATCAGATCGCTGTTTTGCCATCCTCCTGTCATCTTGTCCAGTTCGGCCAGTCCGGTGGGGATTCCGGTCACTCCGTCCTTATTTTTCTGCATGCGTCCTTCCGCTTCGGTCAGGGTTGCCTGCATCAGCGTGTCCATATCGCGCAACTGCCTGTTGTGCCCACATGCCCCTTCCAGCCTGTCCAGCAGGTTGTGTCCATCCACTAACGTGTCTGTCAGGTCGATGGTTTCGTCGCCGGAGAGTGTCAGCAGTTTGCTGAATCCCACGATCATTTCCCTTCGGATGTACTTTTGGTGAACGATGCGTGCGTGATATTCCAGGTGTGCCGAACTTGCCACCCGGCTACTCAGTTGGGTGATGTAGAACGGCCCTCCGGCATCGTCCAGCTTTCCACGTTTGCGAAGCTCCTCGGTGGCGGTGAGGATGTCGATGTTCGTACCGGCGTGGAACATCGCCTGCAATGCGGCGTAAATCAATTGATGACGGGTGACATAGAACATTTCCGGTTTCAGCAGTTCGTCAATCAGTGCCATGCCTTCTTTTTCAATCAGGCAGGCTCCGAGGATGGTTTCCTCGAGTTCGGGTGCTTGGGGTTGTAACATAATGTTTGGATGGTATATGGTTTTGGGTATAGTTCACCACAGATTACACGGATTTTCACAGATTTTTAATTTTAAATATCAACAGAATAACTTTGTAATCTGTGTTAATCCGTGTAATCCGTGGTGACTTCTAAAATTCGTATTCGTTCAGAAACGCCTTATCTTCCAAATATGTGGCTGCCTGTTTACAGAAGCGTATGTCCTTTTGGTGGGTGTAATACTCCTCGATGTTTTCCAGTGCCAGTTTCTTTTCCGTTACCGTCAGTTTTTTCCATTCTTTCCGGGCACGGGCTATGTTTATCTTATCTTTTTGGGTGACCCGGTGATAAAGATCCCAGAAGCCGGCAAAGCCTTCCGTCGCATGGCTGTCCCGGGTGGTGGCGGCTTTTTTATGTCCGGTCCAGAGGTCATAGTCTGTTACCCGGAGCAGGGTGATTCCGGCGGGATTCTCTACCACCTCCATGATTCCGGATTTGAACAACGTTTCGAAGAAGTGGCGGGTGCGGTATCGGCTCCATCCCAGTGTCTTTTCCCACTGTTTGTAGGTATATACGGTTTCACCCCGCCGGCAAACGATCCGGTTGCCTTGTACACAAACCTCCGTATCGGAGTAGTTGACCCGCGTCAATACCTGTATCCATGCTTCCAGGTAGCCCTCGGTTTGCGATCCGGTTTTGAAGAAATCTTCGATCATGGATTTGGGAATCAGGATATATCCTTTTTTCAGAATTGTCTCGGTCGGTGCGTTCATGGAATTTCGTTTTAAAGGTTATTGAATGTGCCGTCCTTTCCCGAACGGCATGACAAAGCTACGCATAGAAGGGCAAGGATGCAAAAGATTGGTGCAGATTGGTGCAAAAGTGTACGGTGATCCCTATTGCCGTCCTACGCACACTCTGCCGGGGTGAAACCGAGCCTTGTTTTCACCCTTTCAGACCCTCTGTTGCCGTCATTCAGAGCCTCCAAATCACCAACACGGACACCAACATGCTTTCAGACTTGTAGTCCGTTGTCCGTCAGTTGTTTACGGAGGATGTTCCGGAAGCCGCCAACAGGCAGACCTGCACATAAATAAATAATAAGCAAAAAGATATATTAACATATATCAGTCGAATTTGCGATCGGCGAACAGTTTTTGGACCCGATCCTCCGGATGTTCGCGTAGCCATTGGTACACCGTGTCGGGCATTCCCCAATGCTGTATCACGATACAGATTTGCCGGGGTGTCAGCAGTGTATTGGAGCGTCTGTATCCTGCTTCCAGTAGTTCGGCATGCAAGTCCGGATATCGTTCTATCTGCTCACGCATCTGTCTGCCCGCCGAGCGGGGATAAATACAAGTTGTAAAATACGCCATCGCCACGTCCGACAGCAGGCAGCTTCCACTCAGCAGCCAGTCAAAATTTAAGTCTTTCATTCTTGTTGTTTTTGTTTACGTGGCAAAGTAGCATATTCTCTGCTTATCGAGAAAGACTTTTTTACTATGTAACGGAACTGAATGCTTGCATGGGTTTTGTTCTGTTCTTTCACCACAGAGGACACAGAGGACACAGAGATTAATTAGCTGCGCTCTATTTGTTTTCAGACGAAAGAACAGATGAACCAATAAAGAATCATCTGTTCTTTTGTTCATCTGTCTAAAAAAACTCTGTGAGACTCTGTGTCCTCTGTGGTGAAATCGTTTTTATCCCGGTTTTGAGCAAAAAACCTTCTCAGTTGTTATTTACAGAAATAAAAATCATCCATACATAAAACCAATACCATGGAAAAGAATATTTTCAAACTGGACAACGAACAACTCAAAGGGATTGCCTATGCATTCCGGGAGAAAGTGGAAGAAGGATTAAGTAAAAAAAATGCAGAGATACAATGTATTCCTACCTTTATTCTGCCCAAGGCGGCCGATGTCAAAGGAAAGGCCTTAGTCCTCGATCTGGGAGGTACCAACTACCGGGTGGCGATTGTCGATTTCACGCAAGAAAAGCCGGTCATCTACCCGAACAATGGCTGGAAGAAAGACATGTCAGTCATGAAGTCGCCCGGCTATACGCGCGAAGAACTGTTCAAAGAACTGGCCGATCTGATTGTGGAGATAAAACGGGAAGAGGAAATGCCTATTGGCTATTGTTTTTCTTATCCCGCCGAATCAGTGCCCGGAGGAGATGCAAAGCTGCTTCGTTGGACCAAAGGAGTGGATATCCGGAAAATGGTCGGGCAGTTTGTGGGGAAACCTTTACTCGACTATCTGAATGAAAAGAATAAAATAAAGTTTACAGGCATCAAAGTTCTGAATGACACGATCGCCAGTTTGTTTGCCGGGCTTACCGACAAGAGTTACGACGCCTATATCGGCCTGATTGTCGGGACCGGTACGAATATGGCCACTTTTATTCCCGCTGACAAGATAAAGAAACTGGATCCGGCATACAGCGTAGAGGGTTTGATTCCTGTCAATCTGGAGTCGGGCAACTTTCATCCGCCATTCTTGACAGCGGTGGATGATACGGTGGATGCAATGTCCGACAGCATGGGCAAACAGCGTTTTGAGAAAGCGGTGTCCGGCATGTATTTAGGGGATATCTTGAAAGCGGCCTTTCCGTTGGATGAATTTGAAGAAAAGTTCGACGCCCGGAAGTTGACTGCCATCATGAACTATCCGGATATCCACAAAGATATCTATGTGCAGGTGGCCCGTTGGATCTATAGCAGATCGGCCCAACTGGTTGCCGCGTCCCTTGCCGGACTGATCGCATTGCTGAAATCATACAACAAAGATATTCATCGGATTTGTCTGATAGCCGAAGGAAGCCTCTTCTGGAGTGAGAGCCGGAAAGATAAAAGTTACAACATTCTTGTGATGGAGAAATTGCAGGAACTTCTTCGCGAACTCCAACTGGAAGATGTGGAAGTTCATATCAATAACATGAGCAATGCCAACCTGATAGGAACCGGTATTGCAGCACTGACTTGATTGTATTTGGGGCTCACCACAGATTACACAGATTAACACAGATATTTTAATTTTAACTCTCAGTGAAATAAATTATTAATCTGTGAGAATCCGTGTAATCTGTGGTGAACCCAAAACCATTCTTTTAAGACACAACACGTAAAATACAAAAGAAAATGTTATCTTTGTTAATTTAAGTTTGTCTGTTATTTATCCGGAATAAAAGAATATGAGCAATAAAATCTATCCTATCGGGATACAGAATTTTGAGAAAATCCGTAAAGAGGGCCTTTTCTATATTGATAAAACAGCATTGGTTTATCAAATGGTAAAGACCGGGAGTTATTATTTTCTGAGTCGTCCCCGTCGCTTTGGAAAAAGTTTGCTTGTTTCTACCCTCGAAGCCTATTTTCAGGGAAAAAAGGAGCTCTTTGAAGGGCTGGCGATGGAAAAGCTCGAGAAAGAATGGATAAAACACCCGATATTGCATCTGGATTTGAATATAGAGAAATATGACTCACTGCAAAGTCTTGAGGATATATTGGAGAAAGCAATTGTGGCATGGGAGAAACTCTATGGAGCTGAACCTTCGGAGCGCTCTTTGTCTCTGCGCTTTGCCGGTGTCATAGAGCGTGCTTGCAAGCAGGCGGGGCATCGTGTAGTCATTCTGGTCGACGAATATGATAAGCCTATGCTGCAATCCATCGGGGATGAAGAATTGCAAAAGGAGTTTCGCAAGACGTTGCAAGCCTTTTATGGAGCCATCAAAACAATGGATGGATACATCCGGTTTGCTTTTCTGACCGGTGTCACCAAGTTTGGTAAAGTGAGTGTGCTCAGTGCTTTGAACAATCTGATTGATTTGTCGATGGACGAACGTTACGTGGCATTGTGCGGCATCACTGAAGAGGAAATACGGACTAATCTGGAGCAAGAATTGTACGAACTTGCCGACAGGCAGAGGATGGATTATGAAGAGGTGTGCCGTGAATTGAAGGAATGCTATGACGGGTATCATTTTGTGGAAGATTCGATCGGCATTTACAATCCTTTCAGCCTGCTGAATACGTTCTATAAAATGAAATTTGGAAATTATTGGTTTGAAACGGGTACTCCTACCTATTTGGTAGAACTGTTGCAGATGCATCACTATGATCTTCATAAAATGGCACATGTGGAAACCGATGCGGATGTATTGAACAGCATCGACTCTTCCTCTACCAATCCTATTCCTGTGATTTATCAAAGCGGTTACCTTACCATTAAGGGGTATGACCGTGAATTTGGAATTTACCGTTTGGGATTCCCGAACCGTGAAGTGGAGGAGGGGTTCATGAAATTCCTGCTTCCCTACTATGCGAATACCGATAAGGTAGAAGCTCCGTTTGAAGTTCAGAAGTTTGTCCGTGAGATTCGCGCCGGAGACTATGACTCTTTCTTCCGCCGTTTGCAAAGTTTCTTTGCGGATACCACTTACGAGATAATTCGCGAGCAGGAACTCCATTACCAGAATGTGCTTTTCGTTGTCTTCAAGTTAATGGGGTTCTATACCAATGTGGAATATCGCACAAGTGAAGGGCGCATCGATCTCGTTTTGCAAACAGATAAATTTATTTATGTGATGGAATTCAAACTGGATGGTACCGCTGAAGAAGCTCTCCGCCAGATCAACGAGAAACATTATGCGCAACCTTTTGCGGCAGACAGCCGTAAACTTTTTAAGATTGGTGTAAACTTCAGTGCCAAAACCCGCAACATTGAAAAGTGGATTGTTGAATTTTAATATACAACACGTAAAATACAAAAGAAAATGTTATCTTTGTATTCATGGGTATAAGGATAATAAAGAAGGGACAATTGTTGCATCCCTAACATTCTTGTAACCACGTGTGAGAATCTAAAAAATAATTGTGTACATTTGCAAAAGACTAACTTCAATGCCCCATGGATACACTGATTAATGCCCCGCTTAGAAAACTCCCGATAGGGATACAGAGTTTTGAGAAACTGCGCTCCGAAAATTTCCTTTATGTAGATAAGACCGCATTGATTTACCGACTGGCTCAAGCGGGCAATCCCTGTTTCCTGAGCCGTCCCCGCCGCTTTGGCAAAAGCCTGTTGCTTTCTTCTTTCGAGGCGTACTTTCAAGGTAAGAAGGAACTCTTCCGCGGATTGGCTATCGAGAAATTGGAAAAAGAGTGGCTGCAATATCCCGTGCTGCATCTTGATCTCAATGCGGAGAAGTATGACAGTCGTGAGAGGCTGGTCGATATACTTGAGCGGCAGTTGCGGCAGTGGGAAGAGTTATACCGGACGGGAGGGGAAGGCATTACGCACTCCGGACGTTTCATGACCGTCATCCGGCGCGCCTGCGAACAGACGGGGCGCCGCGTGGTGGTGCTTATCGACGAATATGACAAACCCTTGCTGCGTTCGTTCGACAATCAGGAGTTGCAACACGATTTCAGGGAGACGCTGACCGCTTTCTATACCGTGCTTAAAAGTGCTGACCCCTGGTTGCAGTTCGTCTTCATCACCGGAGTGACCAAATTCGCGCAAATAGGCATTTTCAGTAATCTGAACCAACTGAACGATATCAGTTTCGACCTCGACTATAACACCCTCTGCGGCATGACCCGTGCGGAGATAGAAGCTACCTTCCCTCCCGAATTGGAAGCCCTGGCAGTGAAAAGTAATGCGACCTGCCGGCAGGTGATGGACCGGCTGACTCGCCAATATGACGGATACCGGTTCACCAAAGACGAGGAATTCACCTCCATGTACAATCCCTTCAGCGTGTTGAGTGCCTTGCAGAAGCGTTCGTATGGCAATTACTGGTTTGCGAGCGGCACGCCCACCTTCCTGGTGGAGATGCTGCAGAAGACCGATTTCGACCTGAGGGAGATGGAGGGCATTGAGGTGAATGAGGCTTCGCTGAGCGACGACCGCGCGGATATAAACAATCCGATACCCATGATTTATCAGAGCGGATATCTGACGATTAAGGACTACGACGAGCGCTTCCGGATGTACACGCTGGGGTTCCCCAACGAGGAGGTGAAATATGGTTTCCTCAACTTCGTCAGTCCCTTCTACACTCCTATAGCCCAGACAGACACCTCGTTCTATATTGGCAAGTTCATCCGCGAGTTGGAGAGCGGCGATGTAGACGCTTTCCTCACGCGCCTGCGCTGCTTCTTTGCCGGTATCCCCTACGACCTGAACGACCGCACGGAGCGGCATTATCAGACGGTGTTCTACCTCGTCTTCCAGCTTATGGGGCAGTTTACGGAGACGGAGGTCCGGAGTGCCCGGGGGCGTGCCGATGCGGTGGTGAAGACACCGGACTACATCTACGTGTTTGAGTTCAAGCTGAACGACAGCGCCGAGGCTGCCTTGAGGCAGATTGATGAAAAGGGATATCTGCTGCCCTATCAGGCGGACGGGCGGAAAGTAGTGAAGGTGGGTGTAGCCTTCGAGAAGGAAGAACGGAATATTGGGGAGTGGGTGATAGGAGGATGATGCTTCTTTACCGGAAATGATTGGTTTGGACCTTTTTATGATCCTGATACCGGGCTTTATGGAGATCTTTACGTTGTGGATGAAGTGATTCGTGAACTGCAAGATAAGCAGGGATAAACTATAGGAGGGTGGGTATATTGATGTTTTTTTCTATATGAATATTTTTTCTTTTGAAAATTCTTTGTATATTTATATCGAATACCAATGGACTAAACAATAATGATATGCTGAAATTATAAAATAAAATCGTATTATTTATGGAGGCAAAGCAAATAAAAATACAAAAACAGAATAATAGTTCATGCGTGAAAAGAACTTCGCATACTATGAATATGGTGGATAATCGTATAAATCCACAGGTTCAGTTAATAGCGTCTATGCAAAGTGTTCAACGAAAAGGTAATAATCCTATATTACAGTTTGTTAAATTATCATGTAAGGCAGAAGTTAGATCCAATAAATATAGAGCAAATGCAGAAACAACTAATGTAGATACTGCTACACATTGGGCAGAACGAAGAATTAAAAATAGTCCGTTTAGTACTAATTTTGAAAATGTAACTAATCAGTACACAAATCAGAAATTTAGAACTCCATATTCTTGTGCTGAGCCTAAAGCATTGGCTAAAGCTATAAGTCGTATGGGGCCTGCCATTAGGTTTATCAATCAAGCGACCATATATCCAGCGATAGTTAAAGGAAAAGATCCTTGGGATAGTCCTAAAATAAAAGTAGGAGATGCATTTACTCGATGCTTAAATTGTCGACAATGGGCCGGAAAGGGGAAAGATAAAGTAGATATTGATGTCCTTCCTAAAAAATAAACTCTTTTCATACGTCGTGTGTAGAAGTAACAATGCTCAAATAGGCGGGTCGTTTTTTTATATACTCCCCAACAACACATTACTCTTTTAAAGAGCAGAGGCTACTTCCCCTTCATCCACCCCTTTCTCTCTTAAAATATCCCAGTACCGTGCAAGGTGACAGCTTGTGGCGGTCGCGATAGCGTGACTCAAACTCGTAGCGGGTGCAGAGCCAGCGGCAGAAGCAGCGGTAAGTGATGCGGAGGTTCAGGCGTCGTTGCAGGTCTTCATAAAATAGGGCGATCCGGCTGAAAAAGCTGCCTACCTGTTTTCGGGTGATTTTTCGTTTCCGGGGGGCTTGTGGTGAGGCGGCTTGTTCCTCCCTAACTATCAGGTAGCGCAGCACACGGATGTCTTTTTCTATCGATTCTTCTTTTTCACGCAGTCGCTGTTGTTTCTCTTCCTTCTTTCTTAATGACTCTTTCAGATCTTGAATGCTCTTTTTCATTTTACTTTGAGGTTTGTATGGAATGGCGGATGCCAATGTTTGTTAAAACGACGTTAGGATCGGCAAAGATATACAAAAAGAGTATAGCATATCGTCCCGGGGATTGTTCTGCAAAGTCTCTTTAGATGTTTTTTGTAAAGATATAGATTCTGTTATCCGGCTATTTACACAATTTATATCTAAAGGAGATTTGTAAACTAAAAACAATGGATAAGATGAATGAAACATTAACAGTATTTATGATTTCGGAGATCGAAAGGCTCAAAGAAGAGGGGCGTGAACCGGCCCGGCGTATCTACCATAATATGCTGCGTACGCTTAGGGAGAGTGCAGGAAAAGAGGAGATCGGATTCGAAGAGGTGAGTCCGGTGTTTCTGGACAAGTATGAACATTGGCTGCTGGGAAAACGGTTGAGCTGGAACACGGTATCGACTTACATGCGTGCCTTGCGTGCGGGCTACAACAGGGGGATGAAAGGCCGCCCGGGATATGTGACCGGGCTTTTCGATAAGGTATACACTGGTACGCGCTCCGACGTGAAACGTGCTGTCAGTCCGGGGACAGTGGGGCGGATGATCCGGATGGCAGGACATCCGGACGGAGACGCTTCAGGGAAAGCCGTCGACTGGTTTGTGCTGATGTTTATGCTTCGGGGAATCCCGTTTGTCGATCTGGCTCACTTGCGCAGGAATAATCTCGATAAAGGAGTGCTGACCTACTGCCGCCACAAGACGGGGCAGGAGGTGACCATTACCGTACCGCATGAGGCGATGGAAATTATTAACAGGAGGATGGCTGAGAACTGCCATCCGAGCTATCTGCTGCCTATCCTGGGGCAACCCCGTACCCGAAAGCGGCATACAAAGAAAAATCCCACTCCTTATCAGGAATATCAATGTGCCCTGCGTAACCTGAACCGGCAGTTGGAACGGGTTTCGGTGGAGTTGAAACTGGGAGGCAGGCTCAGTTCATACACCGCCCGCCATACGTGGGCCACGGTCGCTTTTCATCAGGAGACTCCCGTAGGAGTTATCAGCCGTGCGTTGGGACACTCCTCGGTGAAGGTGACCGAAACTTACCTGAAGCCTTTCGGGGATAGGGAAGTAGATCGGACAAATAGGAAGATAATCCGGTATGTGCTGAATGCGGTTTGAAAAACGAAAAATAGAGTGTATTATGCTTGTAATCAGAGAAGTGTATAGACCGTTACTTTGTAGGTAACGGCAATAAATTATTGCTGCAAAATTGGATATTATTTTTCACACAAACAAATAAAAAGACAAGTTTTTTATAAAAAAGGCAATTAATTTTAAAAAAGATGCATGCTTTGCATTAGTTTTCCCTATTTTCTCCTAAAAAAACTATAAGAGGGGTTGGCCACGTTTACTGTTATTTAACGCGGATGAATATTCTATTGCCATCATCAGATGTTTTTTATTATTTAAATCTCAGTGTCCTGTCAGGAACGCTATCCGAATCTATTTTATGTTAATTGCCGTTACCTACAAAGTAACGGACGATCACACAACAAAACAAAATAGCTTATGCTTACGCCGTTAACTTTGACAGCCATATCTGTCTTGCGTCATATTTCCCTTCAGGAAACAGTAAACTTCCAGGAATTAGAAGGTAGTTGTAAGCCTCTTGGCGAACTTCTGGGGCAATTGGAATCCGCAGGGCTGATACGTGTCAAGGCGGATCATGCCGGTGATGTCACTCCGGAAATCTATGAGCTGACCCGTCCCCTCTTCCAAATCTCCCTGCTCCATGTAATGGAAGCCACGGACCAACATCTGAATTGTAATCAACCGGATTGTGAGAAAATGTACGCACGCTATCACCGTGCCGCCCATAAGTTGGGGATCATCAACCAGATGACCCGCGTCTACCTGTCGGAGATACCTCTGACCGATTTATGAACGGATTGCCGGTTTGTTTCAGATAAACTAACAGAATGAAAAAACAACTATTCATATTGCTTTTGCTTGTTTCGGGCAACGTGCTGGCACAGAGGGCAGCAGTTAAAACCAATTTGCTGCACGATGTCGCGACCGCTCCTTCGCTTGCCGCCGAGTGGGCGTTGGCCTCCCGATGGACACTCGATGTTTCGGGAAGCGCCTGTCCGTGGAGCTTTGAGAACAACCGGAAGTGGAAATTCTGGATGGCACAGGGGGAGGCGCGCTATTGGCTTTGCCAATCGTTCTACGGGCATTTTCTGGGCGTGCATGCCGGAGGGGGAGAGTACAACCTGAGCCGGGTGCGTCTGCCTTTTGTCTCCCATTCGGCCTCTTCCCGCTACGAGGGATGGGCGGTGATGGCAGGGCTTTCATACGGCTACTCGTGGGTGCTGGGCAAACGCTGGAATCTGGAGGCTACCGTAGGCGCGGGATGGGTACATGCCGAGTACAAACGCTTTAATTGCCCTGCCTGTGGCGAATATCGGGGAGCGGATAAGAAAAACTTCCTGGCACCGACCCGTGTGGGCATCAGCTTGATTTATATGCTAAAATGAAAAGTTTTATGAAAGAGAAGATACGATCGACCCGTTTAAGAATATGCTTTCGGAAGGCTTTGGCGTCAGCCTGTTGCCTGGCGGCCTTTGCCCTGTGTTCCGGCATGCCGTCTGCCCGTGCGGCGGGGCCGTCCGGAGGAGTGGCCCTTACTGCTGTCCGAATGCAGCGTGCGGGTGGACAGGTATATGTCTCGTTTGCCATAAAGATAGCCCCCCGCGCAGTGCGTGCCCGTCACCGCTGGGTGATTACCCCTTGTCTGGGCAACGCCTCGGATAGTGTGTTGCTCAGCCCGTTTGTGGTGACGGGGCGCATCATGGCACGCAGGGCGAGGCAACAACGTCTCTTGAAAGGCAGTGCCGGTGAGGCGGGTCATCGGCTGACCGCCCGTAATGGAGATACCTTCTTGTATACCGATACGCTGCGCTATGCTCCGTGGATGGAGAGTGGTTTGAACCTGCGGCTCGACATCGACCGGGAAGGTTGCTGCCGGGTACAGACGGTGGGGAGCGTCGTTTCCTCCGGTGCTTTTCCGGTGGCTTTGCCCTATCGTCCCTCGGTTTGTGAGGTTGCTTCGCAGGTGAGCCGGTCGGTAGCGGAACATGCGGCTGACTATCCGTTCTTGTGTGAGGCGGGCAGCCGTCCCCTGCGTGAAAGCGGCATCGGTATTCGTTTCCGTGCGGCGTCGGCAGTGGTGGATACACTATACTCGGCCAATGCCGGAAACCTGCGCCGGATAACGGAAGCCATCGGATTGCTGCGTGCGGACAGTTGCGCATTCCTGCAAGGTATCTCGATCACCGGATATGCTTCGCCCGAAGGAGCGACGGAGCTGAACCGGAAGTTGTCGGCGAAACGTGCCGAGGCTTTGCGACATGCTCTCTCGGGCCGTATGAACCTGCCTGTATCGTTGTTTGAACTGAATGCCGGGGGAGTAGACTGGGGCAGGCTGGCCGAACTGGTAAATGAAAGCGACATGACGTATAAAGAGGAGGTGCTTGCCATTCTCCGCAGCCATCCGGAGGAAGAACGGAACGACAGGCTGAAAGCTCTGGCGGGAGGGCGTCCGTACCGTTCGGTGCTGGATGTGCTCTATCCGCAGTTGCGCGATGCCTGCTACATCCGTGTGGAGTATGCCAACCGTCCTGACAGTGTGGCGGATACGGTGAACCGTGCGATAGCTGCCATTCGGGTGCGGGATTATGAAGAAGCATTCCGGCTGCTGAAAACAGTAGAGGCGGACGAACGTTCGTGGAACGCACGGGGAGTATGCCATCTGTTGTGCGGAGACGACAAAGAGGCCGGGATATGGCTGCACAGAGCGGCGAAAGCCGGAAACCGGGAGGCGGAAGAGAACCTTAAAAAGATGAATGCGGAACAACGGGCCGCGACAACCGGTATAACGCAATAAGTGTATCACATAATATAAAAAGAAATGAAAAGACTAAAGTACATGAGTATGATGGGGTTGGCTGCTTTGCTGCTGACAACCTGGTCCGCCTGTTCCGACGATACGGACATCCCGGGCGGAGAGAATCCGGAAGAAGCGAGAGCTTATACCACAGTGACCATTGCCGTGCCGAACGGCGTGGCGGAAACAAGAGCCGGTACGACGGCAGATACTGACGATAACACTACTGAAGCCGGTTCGGAGGATGAATACAAAGTGAAGACCGCCAACCTGTATTTGTTTCCAGGAGGAGCGAGTAGTAGCTTTGGTAGCGCTAAGTTGAAAGAGATTATTTCCATCAACCAGTTTACACAAATGACAGCCAGCACTGCCGACGCTAAAACGATTGTATGGACCAGTAAGAAAACAGCCTTGACACCGGGAGACTATCGTATTTACATTGTGGTGAACGGTACGGTCAATGGAGTGACTGACGGCAGCAAGAATAGCTTGACCGAAGCCGATTTCCTTGCAAAGACAACGGCTGACGCTACGGGCGTGATAGCTGCTGTGCCGGAGGCCGGACTGGTGATGGCGAGCCGTTCTCCCAACAATGATAAAACGAATACTCTTCCTTATATTGCCCAGACGATCACCAAAGATCCGGAACAAACCATTGCGGCAACGGTAGAGCGTATGATGGGAAAGATTACGGTGATGGCGGGAGGAGCCAATGTGGCTTCTGCCGCTAATGTGTATACCAGCTTTTCTACCACAGTGACTGCTATCGGCAATATTACGAATATCACCCTGACAGGCTATTATGTAGTCAACGCACGGAAAGAGGGGTATTATTTCCGTCATGTGGATAAAGAAAGCACTGCAACGAATCCTTTGGGCGAGGCAAATTATGGTAACTCAACCACTTCATTGCCGTATGTGGTAGATCCGAAAACGTATAGTAAAACTTATTCCGGCACACCTGCTGCTTTAGCCGGTAGCTATGCCGACTGGTATCTGCAAGGATCAGGCGCATTCGGCTTGTTGTCTTTCGGTTCTTTTGGGGGAACTTATACGGCTATGCCGGGTTATTCTTCCGCTGCGGCAGAAACCAAAGTCGCCGCTTACTGCCATGAAAACACGATGCTGAAGGATAAACAGAAGAACGGATATACAACCGGTATCGTATTTAAAGCGGAAATAGCTCCGAGTAAAATGATGCAAAAAAAGGCTGGTAGTGGTGGTGTGGAAGAGAACTCCACATTTACCAGCATGTCTGAAATCTTCTATCATTCCGGCATCTTTTACAAGGATATTGCAGCGCTGAAGGAAGCCGGCGTATTGCTGGCGGACGGAACTACTTCCAGTTCTGCCGGTGGTGCCCCTGCTGACCTGAAGAAGAACGACGTCCAGTGCTTCAAAAAAGGGAGTGCCGATGGCAAGTTCGTTTGTTATTATCCGTATTGGATCAAGCACATCCCTTCGGAAAATACGGCAGAAGACGTGATGGAGTTCGGCATTGTCCGCAACAATGTCTATAAAGTAACCGTCACCGGTATTCAAGGTGTGGGCAAAGACGGTGTAACCGAAGATATCATCACCGATACCGAAACCGATGATCCGACCACCGTATTGCTGAATGTGAAGTTAAGTATCAAACCCTGGATAGTACGCACGAATAATGCCGTATTGGGACGTTAACCCACTCACCACAGAGGGCACAGAGAACATATTTTTCTCTTCAATACCCTATAAACAAGAGCTTAAAACTCTGTGTCCTCTGTGTCCTCTGTGGTGAACCCCCTGTTCAATCATAAAATTTTCCCAACCATGTCCGATAACTTTCAGACCTCCTGTTTCTCCCATTCCGGCAGTCGGCTTCTGCCGTTCTTATGGTTTTGCCTGTTGGCGGGCTTATCCGCCTGCTCGTGGACCAAGGACGATCGCGGCGACTGTCCCAGTGGTTTTCGTATTCGTCTTCAGCCTGCATTGCATGCACAGATACAGCCCGGTAGCGGGATAGGCATCATCACCGACGAGATTGACACATTGTCCCTCTACGTGTTCGACGCACAGGGACAGTTTGTCTGCCTGCACACTGAAAACAGGCAATCGCTGACTGAAAACGGATCTATCATTACCCTGCCACTGGAGTATAAAGACGGAGATGTTTACGAACTGGTGTTCTGGGCGGGAGGGGACAACCGGCATTACCGGATACCGCAGCTCACACCGGGCAGTTCGACCCGTGACGAGTTGGTACTCTGGCTGGAACGTGACGGGGACGGACGTCAGGATGACGAACTGGGACACCTGTGGTATGGGCATGTTCGGCTGAGCCGGATACAGCCTTCGGAACTGACATCGGTCAGTGTGCCGATGCTGAAGGACAGCAACCGGTTCATCATCACCCTGCACGACACTTCGGGCGAGGGGCTGGATGCCGATGATTATGACTTTACCCTATTGGCGGATAACGGTCACCTGAATGCCGACAACGAGATAATAACGGGCAACCGGGTGACTTATGCCGCCTACCATACGGAGTCCGCGTCCGAAACGGAACCGGCGGCCACCCGTACGGGAGAAGTCAGCCTGGCACGTGCCCGCTTGAATACATTGCGCCTACTGGCAGGGCAGGAGGCCCGTCTGGTGGTGACGGACCGCACCTCGGGACAGAAAGTAGTGGACGTCGACCTGACGCATTATCTGCTGATGACGCGTCCCCTGTTTGAAGAGAGCAGCGGTGTGGAGCTCAGCGACCAGGATTACCTTGATTACGAAGATCAGTTCAACGTGATTTTCTACCTTACCCCGATGGGAAGGCTGGAGGCGCTGAACATTAACGGATGGATTATCAGACTGAATGATGCACAACTGTAAAGGCAGCATATTTACCTTGTTTTTTCGGTTTCTGCTCTGCCTGCTGGCATGTGGATGCTCCGACGATACCGATATGCCGGGCACTCCGGCAGGGACGGACCGGGTGACGGCGTGTGTCCGTTTCTCGGTGCGGGTGGCGGGAGCAAGTACCCGGGCGGCCGTATCGGCGGGCGAAGCGGTTGAGGAGAAGATCTCTTCTGTCGCCGTTTTTCTGGTATCGGTCGACGGGAGCGGAAACGAAGATTGGAATGATGTGCAGTACGAAGTGGTTTACGGCGCGACAAGTGGTGCGACGGACGTGTATCAGGCCCGCATACCGACTGCTCCCGGACGGAAGAAGGTCTATGTGGGTGCCAATCTGTTGCCCGGCCAGGTGCATGCCATTTGCGGGCAGGCGGGAGGCCTGGGATTGTATACCGCTGCCGGAGACGGATATGACGAAGTGATCGGACAGTTTGCCCGTCAGGCGGAGGGCATTGCCATGACCGGAAAAGCCGCCGATGCCGTAACGGTCAGTGCGGGTACCGATGTGAATATAGATCTTACGGCCTCGCCTGTCGCGCTCGAAAGGTTGGTGGCTAAAGTACTGCTGGTGTGCGATACCTATACGGACGACGGAGGGGCGTATGTACGGATGTCCGATTATGCGGCTCGTCCGGCGGATGATCCGGGCTGGATTCGTTTGTCGGAAGTGCGGTATGCCCTCAATACGGTGAACCGGAAGGTGTATCTGAATGCGCCTTCGGATGGGAAAGATCCTAATTATGAAGTAGACCCGTATGTGGTAAAAGATGGTGGCGGCAATTATGTGTCGGCACCCGATGTGCCTGAACAGCAATTCGCTTACCGTACCTTGGGCAGTGTCTGGGCAGAAGGTAGCGCTCCGGAAGCGTATGACGCCCCCCGGTACAATGCTACGGCCACTGTCCCCTCGACAAGCGGCGCTTATACCGGTGGACTGTATTGTCCGGAGAACACGACTGCCACTTCTACCGCCTCTCTTGAAGGCGGGCTGGATCTGACAGGAACGCTCAGTTCAACCCAAGCGGAGATTCCCCGCCTGGTGGCTACCCATCTGCTGGTAGCGGCGAAGTTTGTCCCCAAACAGATTATTACCGGGGCCGGAATCACGCAAACCCTGACATCTCCTGCCGATGCCGCTACTTACTTGCCCGCAACGACGACACCTGCCGAGGCGGAAACACATGCGGCAGGCACTTACTTTACCAACGGGAGTGACTATTACAGCTATGCGGGCATGAAGGCCGCCATCGGTGCGGGTACCCTGAAACGTACTGATTTTACCGCTTACGAAGGCGGGATCGGTTATTATTACACTTATATAGACGGCACAATTGCTACCGACGGCACAATCGCTTTCAGTACGGATTCCGGCATTTTGCGCAACCGTTATTATCTGCTGCGTATTACCCGGTTTAGTCTGCCTTCGGCCGCTTTGCCGCAACCGATGCGTGCCACGATGAAAGTAACGGACTGGGTGACGAGTTCGGGTAATACAATCATAGTCAGGCCGACGTAGAAAGGAAAATAAATATGATTCACCACAGAGCGACACGAAGTTTTAATCTCTTGTTTATAGGGTATTGAAGAGAAAAATATGTTCTCTGTGCCCTCTGTGTACTCTGTGGTGAAAGCTGAAAAAGAAAGCATACAACTATGAATAAAGAAGAAAAAAAGAGTAGATTCTGCCGGGCATGCCTGCTGCTTTGCCTGTGTCAGCTGTCTGCCTCGTGTGCATCCGGAGAAGGAGAGTACGAACAGGAGATACCCATGGAGGTAGCTCTCACCCGTACGGATGGGGTGGCAGGCAGCGAAAGCACTCCGTTACTGCTGTTCTGGAAAGAGACGGATTTCAGTGCGGGGACATTGGGCTCTCCTTATAAAATCTCCACTCCGGCAGGGGCGATCGGTGATTACGCCGATGCACCCTATAATACGGAAGCGGATTATCCGGCTGATAACTCCCGGGTGGTGGTGATGGGACTTTGCCCTTCGGTTATGACTACGGCAGACAATCACGGCACCTATTCGTTACCGTCTTCGGGAGCAGGGCTGACCGATGTGTTGGTTACTCCGAATGGAGTTACGGGCAGCAGGAAGCAACCTTTCGGACGGGCGTTGGAGTTCGCGCATGCCACTGTACGCATCGTGCTCAAGGCAAGGCGTACGGACAACACGGTCGGTAAGCTGTATGTCAAGAACCTCAAGTTGACAGTACCCTCACGGTTAGTGTGCGGAGGGGTGAAATGGGATACGGGGGTGAAACACTATGTAGGGGCTCCGGCTTCCGCCGATTTGGTTATCGATCATCCCGGCCAGATATTGAGTACGGAGGATACGCAGATTGCGGTATTCTATCTGATACCCTGTGCGACGAACGACTTGCTGACCGATATTTCCTCTTTGGGTACACCGGGGCTTACGTTGACAGCGGATGTGGCCAAGGATGTAAATTTTACGACCGGAGCGCGAAAGGCAAGCTTTCCTGTTTTGGATGGCAATCTGAATTTCATGGATCAATCTGGAACCCCGGTAACTCAGTTGCAGGCCGGAGAGTCGTATGGAACCACTCTCAATTTTGATATCGACTCTTTTACGCTGGAAGGCGAAGAAAAAGAGTGGGGGGATGGAGGAAAAATGACCATTCCCGTGGTGGTTCCTGAACCGGTTCCAAGTACATAGATGAACGGTGAACAGGGAACGATGAACAGGGGAGGGGCTGTAAACTTAAATACTCTAACTCTGTGCCCTCTGTGTCCTCTGTGGTGAATCTAAATAAAAAGAGCTGAATATATGAAAACAATAATACGATTCTTTCTTTCAACCGTAGCCGTGACTGCTGCACTGGTTACCGGCTGCACTCCCGAAGAGGAACACATACCTGCGCAGGGTGGTGACAGCTTTACACTCTCCTCGAGTGAAGAGCAGGCCATCACCCGTGCGGGAGATGTGTCGGTGAATCATTTCACAGCCGGCACTAAATACCGGCTATACGGACTTATAGGGAGTTCGTGGAGCGGCAGACTCTCTACGATGAATGGGCAGGAGGGCACGGAGGTCGTGGATGCGGACGGCACACATCAGATAGAATATCTGAGTGCAGGTACTGACGAAGACCGTTTTGAAGGCCGAATCCTCGACTTTTATGCACTGACATACGGTAATACGACTCTGCCGGTATGCGGTTCCGAAGCAGATGGCGTACCTGTTTGCAACGTCACTTCCTCTGCCGGAGGAGCACTGCCCGACTTGCGCCGTGCTGTGCTGACAGGACAATCGGGTATCAACTCGGGAGTGATTACCTTACCCTTCAAGCATACTTTGTCTAAGTTGAAGTTTGAGGTGGTGAAGCAAAAGCCGGAAAGCGGTTCAACGGATACGGATGTATTGCAAGATATCCGGTTGCAGGGTATTTCTGTCAGTGATTATAGCGAAGGAGCGCTCTTGCTTTCGACCGGAGAATACAGCCATACGGGAGGGAAAAGTGACCGTGCGGTTCTGGGCAGCGGATTCTCTCAAGCTGTGACGGAAAGTGTGCAGTCTGTAACTATAGACGGGCAATCGGGCAGTGCGGCTGCCGAATGCCTGATATTCCCGACTCTAACCACGGCTACGGAGGGACTTAAAATAAATGTAGCTACGACGGGAACGAACAGTGGAGATCGAACGGATACGTATGAAATTCGTGTTCCGGTTATGGGAGATGACGGGATCGTTCAGAAAGATGAAAGTGGTCAAACCGTGACGGAGCCTTTCCGCTTCCTGCCCAATTACGAGTATACACTCACCATTACGATCACTAACAGTGATGTACAGATTATTACAATTATTCCCCGCCGGTACGATTGGATCGAACATGATGATGATTCGCAATATCTGGGGCAACCCCTGACTTTTAACGGCTTGATGTGGATGGACCGGAATCTCGGAGCTACCAGTGCGGATATGACAACCGCCGAGGGATGGGAAGGAGCCAGAGGATATGTGTATCAGATGGGAAGAAGTATTCCATATTATCTGCCTAAAACAGTAAACTATAAAGGAAGTGACGGAGTGACGCGTCAAAGACCTAAAAGTATGGTTGATAGAGACGGGGGTGCAAGACCTTACCCACAGATAGTGGGACATGAGAGCGATGCTCCTATCGGGCGGCCTACGGCGGTGGAGACCTTAGCGCTTAATCCGGGAGATGTCGGTAAGACATTTAGTTACGTTAGGGTCGGCGGTGATTGGGATTATACTGCCGCTACCAGTTCTACTTATTGGAAGAACACAAAGAATGACCCTTGTCCGACGGGCTGGCGCGTGCCTACTAAGGCGGATTTTGATGGAATTATGCCTACGGCAGAGAGATATGGCGACTTGACATTTGCAAACCATAGCGGGACGTCCTGGAGGGAAGTTGCTTCGAATGACCCGGAGGCAGGTGCCCGAACAGTTTATGTATGCCAACGGGCAAGTGGTGCATCGTATGGAGTCATTTATGCAATTAAGTATCAGGGAACTCCACAAGCTTACCGCCTGATGTGGACAGTGGGGATGGTTGGAGACGGGCAGTCTGTAACGGATTATGGAACACGCTATCGCGCCTATGTTACAATCTCGAGGTTTCCATGTGATAAAGATGCCGACCTGAATATAAGTACCTGTAATACGGATTATGACTGGAAGCATCCCAGTGATTTTATCAATCTGCCTGTTTCCGGTTATATTTATCCTGATCAAGCGGCACTGTATAATGCCGGTGCTGAGGTAGTGTATGCAACATCGACCCCTAACGGTGCTTATATGTATGCTGCTTCTTTTAAATATATAGGCAATACCAGCCGTCGTTACTTTGCGGTATACTCTACGAACAGGGCTGCCGGCGTTTCTATCCGTTGTGTGAGGGATGTCACTTCAAAATGAAATGGAGAGTAAGTATGAAAAGAATGATTGTCTTCAAAAGTTGGTTGTATGTAATCATGGTTCTGCTCTGTACGGCATGTGTCCCTGCCTCTCCCGAAGAGGAGAATACGGAGGAACTGGTACAGGTGAATCCCATTGCCGGCGGATATTACGCTTCTATGCTTCCTTCGGTCCGTACCCGTGCAACGGCACAGGATAGTGAAACATTGCAGGATAAACCGATTTATCTGCTGGAAGACGGGAGTACGATACGACTGGTGGTATATGATAATACCAAGAACTTAATGGAAGAGTATTCCAAAGCCTATCTGGTACGTAACGCCGGTACGTCAGGCAGCAGTTTGCTTTATCCCTGCGAAGTAGACGACGACGGGACGGTAATATCTTCAAGCAGTACTCCTCTTTATATGAAGGCGGGTACTTATTACTTCAGAATCCTGTCACCTGCCAAGGCCTTAAACTCAAAGGGTTTTGTCAATATCGGTAATGGAGAATATCTGCTTGCGACCGACGACCGGTATACGCAAACAGCCATGACGGCGGTGACCATTACGAAAATTGATGAAGGGGGTACATTGAACAATGTTCAGACCCTGTATCTGCCCCCCATCATCAACCAGACGGCACGGATGCAGTTTACTGTCAAAGCGGGTGAGGGCGTACACTCCTTGGAGATGCTTGCCGAAGGAATTGAAATCAGTGGCATACAGCAACCACTGGACAATACAACCAGTTTTGACTGGGTGAATGGAGAGGTGCTGCCCGTGAAAGTGGGCGACCAAAGTGCATCGGTACGTATCACACAGGCCACCCAAAATGCCGATAACAGCCTGATGGCACATACCGGCATATTGCCCACAGATGCACGTTCGCACTCTATCAGCGTGTTGCTGAATCTGAAAGTGAATGGTAACCCCACTCAGTATCAGATGTTACTGACCGGTTTGTATCTGACAGCAGGGCATTCGTATAACTATACCGCTACGGTGAAGATCAGTAACGGCGTGACTGTGCTGACCTGGCAAAACCGTTCGTGGACGGAAAATGTGGAAATGGATACATAAGAGCTCACCACAGATTACACAGATTAACACAGATTTATAATTTATCTCGTTGATATCTACGATTAAAAGTTCTGTGTTAATCTGTGTAATCTGTGGTGAAATGAACAAATTAGAGTAATACTTAATAATAGTCCCATGAAAAGATTCGGATATATCGTTTTTAGTGTTTGTCTGCTTACGTTGGGTGCCTGCATACCCCATGAACCGATGGATCAGGAAGAGGACGTGGTAAAAGTGTCGGTTGGGCTCACTGCCGCTTCTTTTACCAATGATGCGGTTACCCGTGCGGAGCAGCCGATGGCACCCGATTATGAAAACCTGATTGGTAATTTGTGGATTCTGCAGTTTGACCGTGAAGGTATCCTGATCGGCAGTGAACGGATAGTGCTGACCACACCGGTGCTCAATACAACGCTTGAAGGAGTCACACTGAGGACCGGGCGCAGTACCCTTTGCATAGTAGGCAATTTGACGGATGCGGAGACTCCTGCGTGGCCAGATAACCTGAATGGTTTCAAAAGTCTGGTGGTAGATATGGGCTGGATGAAAGAACGGAGTGCTGACCGGAATGTATGTCTTTTCGGCTATTATGAAGGAGAGATTACTACCGGAACCACCGCTGTGAATGTGGTATTGGGACGTCTGGTATGCAGGCTCAACATAGCTGTTTCGGCCAAGACGGCAGGAGTATTCAGCAACGTGAAAATTCAATTGAAGCGGGCGCAGACCAAAGGTTATCTATTCCCTTCGGATACGTATCTGGCACCGGAAAGCGGTGATTATACGGAAGAGGTGATCACTGCCGGAACATTGGGAACAACTTCTTCTTATCGTTATTATTATATGGCGGAGAATGTAACCACAGGAACAAACCGGAATGAACGCACGCAACTCCAAATAAAAGCAACGAAAGGGGGGACTGAGTATACAAAAAACATTGATCTGGGCAGGAGTGATATCAATGACTATTCTCTCCGCCGAAACAATAACTATACATTCAATATCATTTTAGAGTAATCATATATCTTAATCGTGTGGAAGCTATCTGCGACAGACGCTTCCCCTTGCTTGTTTTGTTTGTTGCAGGTCCATGCTTTCCCGGTGGGGAAAGGTGGACTTGCTCGGTTTATATAGATTCTTATATTCCTATAAAGTAATATTCCCATATTCCCATATTATATTAATCTATATTTGTATATTTGCATGAACCTTTAAAATAGAGGAAAAATGATCGACTTAGACCGTAAATTTCCGATAGGGATACAGACATTTGAGAAACTCCGTGAGGGAGGATATTTGTATGTAGATAAAACAGCACTATTGTGGAAAATAGCTTCCACCAGTATTCCGTATTTTCTGAGTCGTCCTCGTCGATTTGGTAAGAGTCTGTTGCTTTCTACTTTCGAAGCATATTTCAAAGGAAAGAAAGAACTGTTTGGAGGACTTGCCATAGAGAAGCTGGAGACGGAGTGGAAAGAGTATCCAGTGTTGCATCTGGATCTAAATGCCGAAAAATATGATTCGCTTCAGGCGTTACATGCGATATTGAGTAGCCAGTTGACGCAGTGGGAGTTAAAGTACGGACATGGGGTGGATGAAGAGACCTTATCACAACGTTTTATCGGTGTGATCCGTCGTGCATCCGAACTTACCGGTCGTGGAGTAGTCGTGCTGATTGACGAATATGACAAGCCTCTCTTGCAGGCATTGGACAATGGGGAATTGCTGGATGAATATCGTAATACTTTAAAAGCGTTTTATGGAGTATTGAAGAGCGCTGACCGCTATCTGCGTTTTGTTTTCCTGACCGGAGTAACAAAGTTCGCACAAGTCAGTGTATTTAGTGATTTAAACCAGCTGAACGATATCAGCCTTGATTTTGCGTACTCTACTGTATGTGGAATTACGCGAGAAGAGCTTACGACAACTTTTGTACCCGAACTTAAACAACTGGCAGAAGCAAATGATATGACTCCGGAAGAGGCTATTGAAATGATGGCCCGGAAGTATGACGGTTATCATTTTCATCCTAAAGGAGAAGGAGTATTCAATCCATTTAGTGTACTTAGTTCATTCAGTAGACTTGAATTTGGCAATTATTGGTTTCAGACGGGTACGCCCACTTTCCTGGTCAAACTTTTGCAGAAAAGTGATTACGATCTGCGTACATTGATAGATGGGGTGGAAGTAGCCGCTTCATCATTTATGGAATATCGGATCGAAGTTAATAATCCGATAGCATTGATTTATCAAAGCGGTTATCTGACGATTAAGGGATATGATAAAGAGTTTGAGCTTTACCGGTTAGTTTTCCCTAATGAGGAGGTTAAGTACGGTTTTCTGAATTTTCTTGTATCTTATTATACTCCTGTAGCTGAGGAAGAACAGAATTTTTATATCGGAAGATTTGTACAAGAGTTACGGAAAGGTGAAGTGGATGCTTTTCTTACACGCTTGCGAGCTTTTTTTGCCGATTTTCCTTATGAACTCAATGCCGCCACCGAACGTCATTATCAGGTTGTTTTTTATTTGGTTTTTAAATTGATGGGGCAGTTTACCCAAGTAGAAGTCAGAAGTGCCAAAGGGCGTGCGGATGCTGTGGTTAAAACAGCTGATTATATTTATGTCTTTGAATTTAAACTAAACGGAACGGCCGAGCGGGCTTTGCAACAAATAGATGATAAAGGATATCTGATTCCTTATCTGATGGATGGAAGAAAACTCGTGAAAGTTGGGGTGGAGTTCAGTGCCGAAAAAAGGAATTTGGATCGGTGGCTGGTAGAATAAGGGATGTTAAAAGTCTCTTTCACCACAGATTACACAGATTATTAATAATGACTTAATATTCACTCTGTGTTACTCTGTGTCCCTCTGTGGTGAGTTTCGGACTTATCTAAATAGTATGTGGGTTATTCTTTTCTTTAACGAATCACTTTCCCTTCTTCCGTTATCAGCAGAATAGTCAGTTCTCCGTTGGGCAACAGTGGGTCGCAATGGCGATGGCATTGTTCGATCAGTAATGAACAAAATGCCTGAAGTTCCGCTTCGGGCAGGAGTTCCCAAAGTTCCCGTGCCAACGTGATGCCTTCGATGGCTGTTACAGTGGCAGTGTTGCACCCGGACTGACGGGCTATCTCTTTCAGGAATTCTTTATTCATCGTTACTTTTTTACTATGCGTGTCGAGGTGTCCTTCTGCCAGCTTTACGGCTTTACCGATCATAACCCCCAACGTGAGTTGCAGGATGCCGAGTTCGGCAGCGATCCGGATGGTTTCACCAATGAAGTTACCATAATGGACGAAAGCCTGTGAGGGTAATTCAGGGTAGAGGCTGCGGATGTATTTTTCGCTCTTGGCACCCGAATTGATGACGATGCGGGGAGAACCTGTAGCCTGGGCTACCGACATTTCTTTACGAATGGAATTGACAAATGCTTCGGAAGAAAATGGCTTCACAATACCGCTGGTGCCGATAATGGAAATGCCACCTACAACACCGAGGCGGGGATTGAAGGTGCGAGCGGCAACCTCTTCGCCTCCGGGGACAGAGATGGTGACATGTATGGGGGCAGTGGGCACGGGGGTGTGTCTGTCAAGGATGTGCAGCAGATTTTCTGTAATCATTTGCCGGGGAGTGGTGTTGATGGCCGGTCCGCCTACTTCCAGTCCCAATCCGGGTAGGGTGACGGTACCGACACCCTGTCCGCCGTGGATTTGTATAACCTGTTGCCGCTCACCTCCGGTGTGCAGCTTTTTTTCAGAAATATCGATGGATACGGTAGCTACAATGGGTAGCCCGTTCGTGACATCGGGATCATCGCCTCCGTCTTTGATCACAGTGCAGGAGACTTCCATGCGCCGGTCAGTGAACGAGCCGGTAACGGAATGGACAGGGACGGCAATCTTTTCTCCGTTGGGGAGCAAAACGGAAACATCTTTTATTCTATTTCCGGGTATGGGCGACAGGAGTTTCCGCAGAGCTGCGCTGGCGGCTGCGGTTGCGCATGTCCCGGTGGTAAGTCCGCTGCGCAGGGGCAGGAAGTCGGGCAGAAAGTGCTCGATGGCACGGCGCATTCCATTCACTCCATTCACTGTCTGGTCATACGGGGGCAGAGAAGGGCGAAGAAGGATATAAAGACGGATTCCCTGTTCGGTAATGATGTTCACTTTCTCGGAGAATCCTCCGGACACGCCGCTTTCTTTCAGAAGAACGACTTCCGGAGAGAGTTGCCGGAGGAGTTCGGGCAGGTTCTCTTTGCCGGGAGTATAATAGACCAAGCGGTCTTCGGGAAAGCCTGCCTTCCGGACTATCTCGCGGGAGCTTTCGCGGTCGAGAATGCGGAAGTAACACTCACTTTCCTTTTTCTTCCAGAAGGGTTTTAGTTTGGGGATGGACTGGACCCCGGTCAGGGCAAGTACCCGATGTATACCTTCTTCGTTGAGTAACTCTGACAGTTCTTCATACTTTTCCCTCAGTTTGAGCGGATATTCATCGTACATCTCTTCATTAAACAGCTTGAACAGGTCATCATACATGCGTTCGTACCGAATGCAAGGGATGCCGAGCGCCTGTGAAACGGCGGTGACCGTTGCGTGCAGTTGTTCTGCAAAGGGATGGGCGGCATCCACCAGCAGGCGGATACCGTTCTCTCGGCAGAAGGCTTTCATAGTGGTCTGGGTCAGCGCACCTGTGAGCCGTATTCCGTGTTGCAGGCTGATTTCCTGTTCGTCTCCTTTGGTTGAATAGTAATAAGGTTTTCCGGCTTCTTCGGCAATGCCGACGACCTTCCTTCCTTCGGTTGTTCCTCCTAATATCAGTATCATTTTACTTACGGAATAGATGTTTGAATTGGTGTGAGTACAGGCGTGATAATCCTTCACGGTTGTCGATGGCGTCGCCTACGACAATCATGGTGGTCAGTGTCAGGTTGTTCTCCTTTACGATTTGTGCCAGATCCTTCAGCTCGCCACGATAGATGCGTTCGTCTTTCCACGTCAGATGATAACAAGCGGCAACGGGGGTAGTGGGAGGATAATGTTCAAGTAATTCCTGTTGAACCTGATCGATCACACCCGCACTGAGGAAGATGCACATGGTGCTTTGCGAACGTGCCAGCAGGCTGAGTTTCTCTTTCTCGGGCATGGGCGTGCGTCCTTCGCCTCGGGTGAGGATGATGGTTTGTACTTTTTCGGGGATGGTGAACTGTGATTGCAAGGCAGCGGCCGCGGCCTGGAATGACGAGATGCCCGGAGTGATGTGATAACGCATGCCGTATCGGTCGAAGAAGTTCATCTGTTCCTGGATAGCACCATAGATGCAGGGATCGCCCGTATGCAGGCGGACTACCAGCTGTCCGCGGTCGTAAAACTCTTTCATCAGGGCAAACTGTTCTTCAAGAGTCATGGACGCCGAACTGCGTATGGTGGCTCCGGCTTTGGCACATTCGGTCAGTTCGCGCGGGACGAGGCTGCCGGCATAGAGAATCAGGTCGGCTTCTTCAAGGAAACGGCGTCCGCGTACTGAAATCAGTTCGGGATCGCCGGGACCGGCTCCCACAATTTCGATGTGCCCTTGGCGTACGGCTGCGCTGTCCAGGGCGATGGCAACGGTAAAGTTCTCACATTTCTGCTTCGGCAGAATCAGCGGGCCGCCTCCGGCTGTCAGCAAGGCTGAGGCTTCGGATACGCTGGGCGTACCCATGTATTTATCGACTACCTCGCTTGGGGTAGGTACATCTACCTGGCTGAGTTGGCTGGCTGTGTACAAGTGCAGTTCATAAGCATCGGCAAGCAGTTTCAGTACTTCTTCATGCTTTTTCTCTTCAATGGAGGAGATGGTCCGAATGGCGGCAGGTATGATGTTTGCCTCCAGTAATGTGTTCATCAGGCGGGTGATGACGGCATTCTTCGGGCCGGCGTTGCGTGCCAGTCCCATACCCATGTGCAGCACTTTGGGTACATAGTAGAGTGCTTGCATGCCGGAAGTTTCATACAAATAAGGAGTGATGAGCAGCAACAGGCGGTATTTGCCGGTATCTATGTCCTTGAAGTTATAGAACACATCTACGTGTGACGGCAAGGTGTGTTCCAGTTGGGCAGTGCCTTCGTCACGAATATCGAGTAACAGGGCAGTCGGTGCACAGTCGACGAAAAGGGAGATCAGGTGGTTCATGTCGCTGTTTTCGCTGGGGATTGCCTGCCAGTCGTATTTCTTTCCGAGGGTGTCGAGTGCCCAGAGTCCGGTGCGGTCGCTACGGGTGGTGATGACAGGTTCGGCACCCAGAATGCCTGCCACATATTGGGTGAGTCCGTTGGCACCGCCGACGTGTCCGGAGAGTACGGAAATGACGTAGCGTCCCGTACTGTCTACGCATAGCACGGCGGGATCTGTCTTCTTATCTTCAATGCAGGGAGCGATGGCACGCACACAAATGCCCATCGCCCCGATAAAGATAAGTGCGTCGGAGTCGCGGAACAGTTGTGGAACTGCCTCCTGAAGGGCCGGGATATGCCGGCAGTCGGCATTTGCGATGGTAGAGAAAATTTCAGATTCAGGTAGTTCCTGCTTGAGGGTTTTCGCCATGGATATGCTGGCTTCTGATATTACGATAATAGCTGTTTTCATTGTTGTTCGGCTTTGAGTATTTCAATGGGGTTGTATTCATTGACGGCAATTCTTGTTCCGCTGAGGAGCCGGAGTCCGGCTTCTCTTATCCCTTCGATAAAGAGCGACTTGCTTTCTTCGGATACGGAGTTGAAGACAATGCATCCTCCCGGAAGGAGGTAATGGGAGATGCGTGCAATCATCTCCTTCAGATGTCCGCCATGCCCGCCGATAAAGACGGCATCGGGGTGGGAAATGGTGTCGAGGTCGGCTTCAAGGAAATCACCAATGAGGATGGTGATGCCCGGAGTGCCGAAACGCCGGCTGTTGACCTCCATCAGTCTTTGTCCTTCGGGACGGATCTCAAAGGAGGTAACGTGCAGGTGCGGGAATTGCAGTTTGGCTTCGATGGATACGGAGCCGGTACAGAAACCGACATCCCAGAAAGAGACGCGGCGATTCAGTTCCAGCGTACTGAGTGTAAGCAGACGGATGGGAGCTTTGGTGATCATCCTGGTGCGCCCGTCCAGCAGTTCGAACTCTTCATCGGGGATTCCGAGTGGAGGGAGATTTATACGCGCTCCGGGGTGGGAGAGTATATCTCCTCTCTGGTGCTGGGAAGTATAGGTGTCGGGGTACTGATGGACAATCAGGCAGTTGGGATATTCAAAGGTCAGTTCTGCCGCCTCTTGAAGTTCCAGCCGGCGGATACGTTCCCGTTCCGGGTTGCCCAGATGTTCGCCGACGTACATCGTATAATGAGTGTAGCCATAGTCCAACATACGTCGGGCTATAGCGGCAGGGGTGTGTTCCCTGTCGGTGAGAATGCCCATTTTCGGTGTGCGTTCTATCAGTGCCCGGTCAAATTCATGCCAGGGACGCCCTGTGAGGGATACGGTGCGCATGTCGTCATAAGGCATGACTAATCGGTGAGCCAGTGTTTGCAGGGAGTTGAAGGTAGGATAAAGTTGTATCCTCGCCTCGGGCAAACGCCGGCGGATGGTATTGGCGAATCCGAAAAAGAGCGGGTCGCCCGAAGCGAAGACAACAATGTGGTCGTAGGCCTCGTAACGGGCAAATACCGCGTCGAGAGGGACAGTGATATCGATCCATTCCGCCCCTTCGGGAAGGAAGGCGGAGATGATGTCATGGTGACGCAAGCCCCCTGAAAAGACCTTACCCTCGCGTATCAGTACCTGTATCGAGGGTGGGAGATAAGGAGCAGGGCTGTCGTCCAGACCGATGACAATGAATTGGGTGGGATGATGGTGATCTGTCATGTCTTTAAGTTTCTAATGGGTTTTCTCTCCTTTTAAACGTCTCTTCCTGGTCTTAATTGTTTGGCATCCGGATAACAGAGGATGGCGTTGACCAGTGTGGCTGCCAGGTTACTGCCTCCTTTACGGCCTTCTACAATCAGTTTGGGGATGTGAACGAAGGGTTTGGTCATGTGCTTGGACTCCTGTACGTGGACAAAACCTACGGGAGCGGCAACGATGCCGGACGGCTGCGCTTTTTCTTTGCGGATCAGGTCGCACAGTTCCATGAGTGCCGTGGGAGCATTGCCAAATACGAATAGAGCGTCCGGGTGTTCTTCTACGGCCAGGCGGATACCGGCTTGTGTGCGGGTGATGCCTTTAGAGGCAGCCATTTCTGCTACCCTTTCATCATTCAGGTAACATTTTACCTCGACACCCAGACGTTGCAAGGCACCTTTGCGAATGCCGGATGCAGCCATGGTCACATCTGTGACAATCGTTTTCAATTTTCCCTCACCGATGGCATGATAAAGTGAAGCCACTGCACCGGGGTCGGTGTAGAGTAGTTTTTCCATATCAAAGTCCGCCGTTGTGTGGATGGCATGGAGCAAAGCCCATTTATGGTCGAGCGGGATGTTTTTGTTTTTCAATTCTCCATCGATGGTACGGAAACTGCGTATCATAATATCCTGTCCGATGCCGGTTGCGTCTTCTTTTGTCTCACGATAATACCCGCGGGGAGTAATCATCGTTTCACCGAAAGAGTAGGTTTGCGAATTACCAATGATGATGACCGTGAACATGTCTACTTCTTCCGGATCGAATGCGGAAAGAGTCGTTACGTGTATTTCCTGTTCATCTCTGCCTGCCTGGCGGACATATCCCACCGGAGTCTCCGGCGAGCGCCCTTCCTGCAGAAACAATTCCCGGAGGCGGTATAGCTGCCAGTAGCGTCCTTCGCTTTTGGGGTTGTAGACGGCAGTTACAAAATCGGCTTGTGCGGCGGCGATGATACGGCGTTCGATGCGTTCCCACGGAGTCATCAGGTCGGAGAGGGAGATGACGCAGAAATCGTGTCCTACCGGAGCACCCAGCAGGGAGGCAGCTTTTTGGAAAGCACTGATTCCGGGCAAGGCGATGATTTCCACATCGCTCTGTCGTTCGCGTTTCATTTCATATATCAAGGGAGTCATGCCATAGATACCTGCATCGCCCGAACTGATGACGCAGACTGTTTTGCCTTGTTCGGCGTATTCGAAAGCTTGTTCGGCACGAACCCGTTCGCGCTTCATTCCGGTGTCGATACATTCGGCATCCGGACGGACAAAGTCACGGATAAAACGAAAATAATACTTGTATCCCACCACTACATCTGCTTCACTCACGGCAGCGAGCACCGCAGGGGTAATATCTTGTTCACTTCCCGGCCCGATGCCGGCTACGATTATCTTGGGTTGTTTCATAATTGCAATGGTTTTGAGTATTATTCACCACAGAGGACACAGAGGGCACAGAGTTTTAATCTCTTGTTTATATGGATGTTTAAGAGAAAGATATTCTCTGCGTCCTCTGTGTCCTCTGTGGTGAACCTGATTCATTTCCTATTCCTGATTTAGAAAAACTATGTAGCAAAGATACGGATTAATCCGTTTTTAGCCTTTTATTCGGGAACATAAATGATTTCTCCGTTATCCAGTTCGTAGGCTACACCTACTTTCCTGCCCCGCTTGCCGGACGATTCTTTTTGTTCGGAAGGAGTGTATCGTTTAATCTCTTTGCCTTCTTTGGTAATGATTTCCATGTTTTCCTTTCCGGGATTCTTTACCATGGTATAATCTTCCTTTGAGAAGATCTCGGTCATATTGAATCGGCTGACGAGTGCTACCATCAGTGCCACGGCAAATACCATTGCTACATCAAATAAGTTAGCTACCGTTCCCATCGGGTCGGTATCATTCTGGCTGTGCAGGAGTCTGTTTCGCATTATAAAGGGTTTTACTTATAAACTCGAGATCGTTCATTTCGTGGGCATACCAACGTTGACGGATTTGTAGGGTAATCACGCCAATGGCGGCTATTACCATGCCTACAACTGTGGTTGCAAAGGCTACCTGCATGTTGTAGGCCATCGAGGCAATGTCTCCTGTAGCCAGGCCGACAAGTGCAGGCCCCATGGGAATCAAGGTTCCCATTAATCCAAGCATCGGGCCTAATTTGACAAAGGTACGTGACCGGCCTAATTCCTGTTCTGCATCTACCTCAAAATTGGCAAGTAGACGTTCGCAATAGGCTGTATTCTCCCGGTGGGAGTATAGCTTGACGAGGCATTGTTGCAGAAGAGTGTTGTTATCTCCCACAAGAAGTCCTATCTTTTCTCCGGCGTTTTCGGGAGTTAACTCTTCCAATTGCCGGGCAAAGTTCTTCTGGGTATTTATTCTACGGTAGAATTCTCCAAAAAAGCCCCCTGCCAGCAGGATTGCTCTTGCAAAAAACAGCAATAGCAAAACTACCACCGGAACGAGTAATCCGTTGGATATCCAGAATAGTGCATTTGATATTGTTTCCATTAATTATATTTGTTATTTAGTTATTTCCTGTGACAATGATACTCAACAATACAACAAACAAACTGGTGATGAAGAGCATCTCAAGCCGGAGTCTTGTCTCTCCCAATATACTTTTCAGTAGTAAACTGATGATGGGTATCAGTATGAAAACCGATACTGAACATACGACAGTGATAAGCCTGAAACTGATTCCCGGAAAGGTAAAAAACAGTTGGGGCAACAGATAGGCGAGAACAACTGCCATAAGTAGACCGGGATATAGATTCAATATCCGGCTGACTGTCTCCCGGAAGAGAGTCGGGTGTGGTAAAACTTTAGCGAAACAGTTGAAGCAGAAGGCAATCATTACGGAGGACTCAAGTGTGATGTACACAGAAAAGGTCAGCATCCGGGAGCGGGAAGCAAACAGGGAGGCTATCTCCGTAGCTGATTGCTCCGTCGCCCACTCACCTATGGCAAGTAGGAAAACTGCACAGCCAATACCTGCCAGCCAGACTCCCCATCGTGGATAGAATCCTATCTTCAGGATGAAATTCAGGACAATGAAGCCCATCAGCAGATGAATGACAGATTCCATGATTACTTCTTCCTTTTTAATAGAAATATCATTCCGGCAAAGATAATAAGAACAATTCCCCCTGTCAGTATACCATTGACGACATTCTTTTCCCGGCTTTCGGCTTGGGTCAGTTTCTCCTCTTTCAGTACGATGTTCTTTCCGTCTGTACCGGTTCCCTGAAGAATGTCCTGCATAACTTCCCGATAGCTTCCGGCTTCGGATGGCGTCAACTTATTCTCTATAAATTGTTGGAGTTTCCGGTTGTCACAAACAAATTCCGTACAGGCTGCTCCTGCTTCACGGGTGATTTCCGCATGGAACTGTGCGGTTGTTCTCAGTTGTTCGTCATCTGCTTTCCAGTAACCTTTGCGGGCACTTTCGAGCATGACCGCAGTCATTGCCTGATAGGAAGCGGGGTTTACCTGTTGGAAATAATTTCGGATTCCCAGATGGTTCTCGTCAAGGATATACATCTTGTACAGGTCATTGAAAATCTCCTTGTCTATAGCCGAAGGGCGGGTAGCGTGCCACCCGAAGATGTTACGGAATATCTCACCGAACATTTGGGCCGTGGTGGCACCGCCTTTCATTCGCTCTTCTATGAAAGTAGGATTTAAGATGGTAGCCCTTGCTTCTACGGCAATGGCTTCGTTGACGTTCTGTATCCGTTTGTTATTCCTGTTCCGATAGTCTGCCATCAGTGCATCGGGCTCTTTGCCGGTCAGTGTTTTTACTGTTAGCGAAAGACCTCCCATAAATTCATATACATGGTCTAAGGAGAGTGGCCCCCAAGTATTGCTTTGCCGGGGTTGTATCACTACGTCTGTTTCGGAGAGTGCCGAGGCAAAGAGGTCTTTTTGCATCTCTCCCCAGCTTTCTTCATCTCCGTAGGCTGCCCCCATATTGTTGAGATAGCCGTCTGCCAGTTCCGATTCATTATCCCATCGGTCACTCTTTTCCGTATAGGCCATCATGCCGGTGTTATATCCGCTATTGACAGGACCAAACACACGCATGACTGACATTTCACGTGCCTTCTTGGGGGAAACGCCTTTTTCAACCAGTAGCTTTTCTTGTAGGCGTGTGCCCGACGACACGTAGTTTGGGAATGATTCGCTATCGGCAGATGAAGCCAGTCGGATGGCATCGGTAAGCATGGTCAGCCGCGATCCCGCTATATCACGCAATTGACCTGATACTTGTACGACAACGTTGATCCTTGGACGTCCTAATTCTGCCGAAGGTACCAAGCGTAGGTCGACTACACGCCCCATTTTATCACGGATGGGTTCTACGCCGAGCATCCAGAATACTTGTGCCAGTGTAGCTCCTTCGGTAGTGATAAATTCACCTGCCCAAAAAGAATAACTTACTTTACGCGGATATTCTCCGTCGTGGTTCTCACGATATGCCTTCAAGGTGGCTTCCGCCAATCGTTTCCCGTCTTCCCACGAAGCTATGCCGGGAGTAGTTTCCACATTGATGCTATACATATTTCTTCCGGTAGGTAGCACGTTAGGATTGAGAACAGGGTCTCCTCCCGGTGCAGGGAATACGGTTCCTCCACTGAGACCGCGCAGCATGGCAGACAGCTCGTTATCGGTGGAGGCTATCAGTTGCGAGCGGTAACGAAGTGCGTCCCGAAGTTCAGGGGCAATGCTTGCGGTATCTTTGGGCGGATTCTGTAAAAGGGGAATCAGCCGTTGTTTGGCAACAGGTAGATAATGATGGGCTATGTAGCCGAAGTCTTGCAACTGTTCAGTAGTGATTTTCCCTTTATCACGGTCTTGCTTTGCCATTGAATAGGCCAGAGGGTCGGCACTGACGGCAAGAGTGGTAGTCAGTAAGTCTTTGGCCGAATAAGTTTCTCCCAATGTGTAGTAGGCTCCGATTGTCTTTTCATTGGCTATTTCTTCGGCAAAGAGATCGATCTGCTCCAGCTCTTCGTCTGTATAAGGTCGGCTGAGTGTGGAGTCGAGTTTGAGATCACGGTGCAGTCCAAGTTTAACCACTTCTTTTTTGATGCGTAATCCAGATATCCGGTTCTTTTCTGTTCCTTCGGCAAGTATCTTGTGAATGTCTTCCAGCAAAGACGCATATCGTTGGCGCATTCCGCTTTCTACATAAGGGGGAGTCAGATGGGTAACAAGTACGGCATGAGTACGGCGTTTGGCGATGATACCTTCGCCGACATTTCCGGTTGTATAATAGTAAAAGTGGGGTAAATCTCCCACTAATGCGTCTGCCCAGTCGCTATGCGAAAGAGCTACATTTTTTCCGGGGGTATACTCCAGATTTCCGTGAGTGCCGAAATGAATCAAGGCATCCGCCCGGAACTCCTTTTGTACATATAAATAAGGTGCCAGGTAACTGTGCGGTGGTGCTACAGGCATACCATGTACCAGTTTGAAATCGTCATCGCCCAGTGCCGGACGGGGTTGGGGGAAGAGAATTACATTGCCGAAACGAAGACAAGCGATGGCAAGTTGCTCTTCGCCCTGTTCGTTCTTTCCGGTCAGCAAGTGGCCGGGGGCTTCGCCGTAACGTTCGGTTACTTCTTTGTATTTTTCTGCATCAATCACTTCGTGAGCCCATTTTTCATACTGCGTTTTGGTCAGCCAGACAGGATGTGCTGTCGACAGAAACTTTTCCTGGGCTCCTGCCGCATATGAACCCATAACGGCTCCGTCCCGGTAAATCTGTTTGCCGAACTCTTCGACAGTGGGAGGGAGATTGCTTACATCATATCCTTCGGAGCGCAGCTTTTTCAGGAAGTTATAGAGAGAGGGGATTACTTCCATGCCACTGGCAAGCAGTGCGTCTTTGCCCGGTGTCTTGAAATAGCAGATAGCAATTCGTTTATCGCGGTTGGGCTTCGTACGCAGATCCAGATACTTGCGCAGGTGACTGATAAAGTTGTCAACCCTTTCCATTTCGGGTTCGTGAAGATAATAACCGCTTTCGTGAAGGTTTTGTGTAGCAATCAGTAGGGGAGTCATTCCTCCGTCTATTTCGGGAACAAGCACACGGGCTGTCAAGGTTCCTCCGCTGACGGGCTTCATCGGATCGAGCCACTCTTCCCGTGACTGGATCAGGGGGAAAGGGTTGAAAATCGGGATGTTTTCCGTATGTAACCAGTTTATCAGCGAATCGTTGCCTAATCTACCCATGGGTAGGTATACCATTGCATCCGGATGGAGGTTACGCAGCATTTCGGTACGTTTATCTTTGCCTGCGATGGGGTAAACATTAAATCCGGCTTGTGTCATTCGTGATATTAAGGTATCCACATGGGCACGGTTTCCTTCCATCGGGAAACTGATACCTGAGATAAATGCGATTTTGCGTCCCCCTTCGTGGTAGATTCCCTTTTGTCGCAAATATTGTTCCAAGTCTTCGGGAGTGTTGAAGTATTTGCCATATTCCTGATGGTAGAAAAGATTGTTCGGTAAACGCAGAGGGGCGTCAAACGCTTCTGTACTCCAACGTGAAGGAGTGGCAATCCGGCGAAGGTAACGTAATCCGTTCCGGTAATTCTGACGACAGGCATCGCCAAAATAACGGAGCAACATCGCTTCTTCGTCGGAGGTGATGTTACGGTTAATGACAGTGTTGAAGTTGCGTAGCGAGACTGTGAAAACAGGAACACCGGCAGAAGCAGTACGTTCTATCTCCTTTGTTTGGCTGTCGGTCAGGTTGAGGCTCCGCCCATAGAGCACAACAGCGTCATAACCTTTGAGTGATTTCAGATCTTCGGTTTGTATGCAAGTGACCTGAATGTGACGGCTGTCATTGTTCAGTACAATGTCGGCTGCCTGTGCGGGCAACGGATTTACGATCAGAATCTGTGTCGGAGCCATCCAGTGCAGATAACCGATAGTAAAGGCAATAGCCAGAAGCAGTATGCTTCCGGCTATATACAGTGTTTTCTTATGGTGAAAGAAGGTCAGTACTTTCATTTTATCTTTTTATTTTCTTTCTGCATTTACGTTCGATGTACCTCACTCCGAGCACTACACCACTCAGCGAACAGACAGTACCGCCCAGCAATAGTACCCAAAGAACGGTTTTACGGAGTGTAGGCGAAGAGTTCAGCCCCTGTATGCGTAAGCGGTGCAGGGCAGTGTACATCCAGTATTTCCAACGGGCCGTATCGTTCACATATCGTACGGTGGCCGTTTCCGGATGGATGTAGTAACAACTCTTGTCTGCGTCGCCGACAGTGACTTTCCAGACGGGCAACAGACTGCGGTCACGGTACATCCGGCTCATATCCCTGTAGTAGGTTTCAAATTCGTTGATCAGTGCTACATGTAGCCGGGCACTGTCACCATGTATGGCTCTCACGGCATCCGTTATCTGCTTTTCGTCCAGTTTCAGCGGGCGCGACAGGGAGTCCGATGCATCGATATATAGATCTCCTTCACTTCGTTTTACTATATAGTAAGGTTGCGAGCGGAAATTATTCCATTCTATCTGGCGTACGTCGGGATATTCGGTTAATATCCGGCGGTAATCCAGCACATACTGCTCTAACCTCGGTGCTCCTTTCTTTATTTCGCGTGTGGGATTTTTATCCAATACCGGTTTGCTGATCCAGGACGGAACTTCTGCCAGCGACATCATTCCGCTGAAACAGAATGTCAGCACGAAGAGACCGAAAACGATTCCCGTCACATAATGCCAGTGATACCACTTTTTGCGATAGGGAGAGAAACCTTTTCCCTGTTTGCGTGAGCGGCGCCAGATGTCGATACCTACCCACAGTCCTGCAATCGTCATCAGGCAGCCAATGCCCGACAGCCAGATCACCGTGACGCTCCATAAAGCGGCATCTTGCCGGAGCCAGGTGAAGTAAACCCAATGTGGAATAGCCCCCAGCCATGCCCAGAAACGTTCGTTACGGGTGGTGAACTGCAATACTTCTCCACTTTGTGAGCCGATGTATAACTGGTGTCTCTCCGCATCGGCAAAATGGAACTTATAAATGGGAAACTCCTTCTTCAGGCTACCGAACGGAATCCATTGGTCGAGCCGGTTCAGCGTATCTATCCGCTCCACCGGCGCACTGCACCATAGGGACGCTGTCCGGCGGATACGGGATCCGTCTACAGATGGTAGTACCTGAGCAGAGTCAGCGGGCAGATTATGTTCACCTTTGTCCGTGCGGATGTGGAAGACGGTCTGTCCGAGGTATCGGTCTATCTGGATTCCTTTCACTTTTTCACCTTCGGGCAGTCGGGAAGTGATTTCGCCGACAGAAGGCAGTGAAGGAGACAGGGGTTCCAGTTTCTCTAATTTTTCAGCTTGAGATGCACGTGGAAATCCGTGGTACATCATGACAAAAGCTGACAGGAACCAAACTAAAAACAGGATACTGAGCAGTGTGCCCAGTACCCTGTGAATGGTATACATCAATTTCGTGATCATCATTATAAAGTATAAGACGCAGAAAGCATGAAATTACGTGGCATGCTTGGTATCAATTGATTGCCAAGTGCCTGGTTGCAGTATTCCTTGTTGAACAGATTGTTGACATTGACTCCCAGACGCACATTGCTCTTTAATGTATAAGAGAGACCGAGGTCGGTCAGCCAGTAAGCATCGAACGAACTTGTATTGTCCGAGTTGCGGTACACTTTGTCCTGGAAACTGGTAGAGAGATTCACTCCCAAACCTTTCAGCATACCTTTTGAAACCGTATAGGCACCGAAAGCGTAGAAAGTATTTTTAGGGATATAAGCATACTGCTTGCCTTCGCTTGCGTTTGTCTGCATATAAGGGTTGTTGGCCAGGTCACGCACTTTGGCGTCGGTGTATCCGTATCCGGCACTCATAGACAGGTTGTAAATAGGACTCCAGGTAATATCAATATCGAATCCTTTGGAATCCATTCTACCCACTTGCCCTACAACTTTTTTGTCCAGTTCTACACCATTGGCAATGTCTCCTTTGTTTGCAAGAGTCTGGCGGATATTATCTTTATTAATATAGAACAAGCTTACGTTAGCCTGCAACGTACGTGTGATCTCGTATCGTGCTCCCACTTCTACCTGGAAACCTTTCTCCGGCTTGAATACCTCTTTACCATTTATCGGAATAAACTCTTTACCATCTTTATCAATGTAAATGGTATTAGCGTCATAAAATGCGCGGATAGGTTTGAAGTAAGTACCGTATGAACCATAAATGGACATTTTGTCAATAGGCAGATACACCAATCCGGCACGAAACGTGAAGGCACCGTTGGTGATTTTGTTATATGCATCGTCATCCGGTTTGTCATAATGGCGTCCTCCGTCGCTGGTGTTCAGGTTGGCGGTCTTGTACATGAACAGGTCATAACGTCCTGCCAGCATCATTTTCAGTTTATCACTGAACTCCACCAGGTCTTGCAGGTAAAATCCGTGGGTGAATGTTTTCTGTGCGGTGACAAATCTGAAAGGCGCTTCCATCCAGCCAATGCTGTGTGGATTATATACCGAACCGTGTCCTGTGGTTCCGGGGCCGGTAGCTCCGGTACTTCCGCCACCATAAGCCATGTAAGAGTCACGCATCAGGGATACAAAAGAGTAACCGCCCAGATAGTTGTGCACAACGTCTCCGGTATAGAACTTACCGCTTGCTTCCAGTTGGTTGTTCACAGTTTTAGCGATATGTGAGAAGCGTAGCGGATAGCTGTAATAGATGGAATCCAGACAGATATACTTTTTGGTGTCGTTACCTTGCTTGTCTTTGGTTATGTAATAATGATCATAGATAGGGCTGTCACTTGTCAGATAGTCCAATGACTCAGTACCGAAGTAATCAATATCGTCATAAGTATAAGAGAGTTTGTCCATCAGCTTGAACGCTTCGCTGAAGGTGTGTTTATACATGGCGAATACGTTGAAACCACGGTTGTACATAAAGTCCGATTCACTGTTGTAGCGGGCTTTTTTGTTCAGTCCGGGCAGGGCATCTCCTTTGCTCAGGTATGTGCTGCCGTCTGTGGCTGAGAGTATATCATAAGACATTGTGGGAGGTAAACCGATCTCGGTCGGATAGAAATCGCGGTTGGCGCCGATACGGATGTCCAGTTCGTCGCTTTCAGTCAGATGTCCGCCAAGGGACAGGTATCCGGAAAGACGTTTGGTAGCATTACTTCTCCATCCTTCCTGATCTTGCCAGTTGACGCTTGCACGATAGTTTAGGGGACCTACCAGTTTGCCGCCTAACGCCATTGTAGCCTGTTTGTTATAGTAACTGCCATAAGCGAGACGTGCGTATACGCTTTGTTTGCTTACGGGAGCTTTACGGACAATGTTGAGAACACCACCTACGGCGGACTGTCCGTAAAGTACCGAAGCCGGACCTTTCAGCAATTCGATACTTTCAACGGAAGACAGGTCCATAAACGGATAGGAATTGTCGATGGATGAACGTTCGTCACGCACTCCGTCCACCATAATCACGGAATTATCGAACCCGCGGATGGAGAACTGCGTAAAGGCTCCGTAGGAGGTGCGGAAGCGTACACCTGGGAGGAAACGGGCAGCTTCCTGTATGTCCCGGATGTTTCGTTTCTCAAGCATTCCGGAAGTGATTGAATTGGTTGAAATAGGAATGAACTTGGCGGGAACATCCAGTTTCAGGGCATCGGTCTTTCGTCTGTAGTTGGTTGCCACTACTACTTCGTTGATTGAGAATATAGAATCATTGAAGTTGGTATATTTTTTGTTTTGCAGCTGTGCCTGCGAGGGGAGCAATAGTGCACTGCCTATTGCCATTAATATCACTCTTTTCATTCGTCTTTTTCTTTTGCATATTTGGCTTTTTTCTTCATAATGTCCACCATTTTGTGCTTCAGCATAAACCGGGCATGGTCGATAAATAGTTGTTGGATAGCGGGTATTTCACCCAATCCCTGCATACGTACATCTACTTTCAAGCCTTCCTTTTCAAGAGCTTCTTTCCAGTCGACAGCAATGTCGTTGTTGGCATGGTCACCTGCTACAAACATAAAGGGAATCAACGTCACTTGCTTGGTTTTGTTATCCTTCAGTTGCTGAAGCATGGTGTCGAATGTAGGGTAACCTTCGATGGTACCTACATGAAAGTTTTTCAATCCTTTGGCTTTCAGCATATAGTCGATCATGGCATAAGTAGCTGTACTTGGGGTATAAGTGCCATGTCCGACGAGGACCACACTGCCTTTTTCCGGCTTGCTGTTGCCCAGGATATCCACCACAGCCTCAGCGTCTTCTACCGAATAAAGAAGCGGGTTACCTACCCGGATCTCTTTAAAGAATGGCGCTACTGAGGCTACGTCACGTCTCAACGACTCCATCTCAACACCTTCTATAATGTTAGTACTCTGCACAATGACATGTGTATAGCCATCTCCGAGAAGTTTCAACAGTGCTTCCAGTGGACTGGGTTTCTCAATGCCGCGAGCTTTGAGGCGGCGCATGACAATACGTGAAGTATAAGCCTCGCGCATTTCCAGTTGCGGGAATGCTTCTTTGGCTTTGGCATTGATGGCATCGATGGTTTTGGTACGGGTGTCATCGTATGTAGTACCGAAGTGTACCATAAGAAGGGCGGCTTTATCGCCCGGTTGCATGGTGGCCAGCATATCGGAGGCCACGAAGTTTCCCCCTTCGTGCGCGGAGCAGAAGAGGGAAACTAACAAGAGTAAAGAGAGAATAGATGTTTTCATTGGTTATTTCTTGAATCGGAGAGTTAAACTTACATATGCCATACGTCCCGGAGAAAGAAGTGCGTAGTTAACGCCATTGGGACGGGTATCACGTTTGTTGAAAATGTTGTCGAGACCCATGCCGAAGTCCAGTCCCAGGTGTTCGAATCCTGTCAGTGAATGTTTTACGTTCAGGTTCCACACCCCATAACCCGGAGCGTCACCATAGCTGTGTCCCGGATGGAAGCGTTTGCTCTGGAAACGTCCGTTGATGTTGATGTTCAGCAGATAGTCATCCCAGGAATGGCTGTAATTCCCCGCTACGGTTCCTGTGTGGCGTACCGAGCGTTCAATGTTACCCCATACACCGTCCACACTCTTGCCACGTGCATAAGCGAAAGCATAGTTTCCATTCAGGCTGAAGCCTGCGCCAAGGTTGGTGGCTGCGTTTACTTCAAAGCCACGGACAACACCTTTGTCAAGGTTGCCGTAGAGTTTGTAATTGGAGAGCTTTTTGGCTTCGGCATCTGTTAGGTTGAACTCTTTTTGAGCCTCTGCACGAAGTTCTTCACCATTGGGTAGGTCTTTCAATTTATAAGTAGTAGAGTTGATCATATCGTTGATATAATTCAAATAGCCCGTTACTGATATGTTTAGCCGATTTGTGTTATATTCCAGATTAAGTGAATAGTAGTTACTATGTTCTGCTTTCAAGTCCTTATTTCCTTGGGTAATTGTAGTACCTTTATTCATATAATAATAAAGTTCATCCAGACCAGGGGCACGGTAACCGGTGGAGTAAGTACCACGAATATTGAAAGCACCTACTGAATACATCACAGCCACTTTCGGAGTAAAGCGTCCTCCTGCCAGTTCGTGATAATCGTAGCGTACACCGGCAATACCGGTCAGACAATTCCATAATTTAATTTCGTGTTGCGCATAAGCAGATGCTGTATACACAGACTTATCTACCTTTGCACTGGGACGGTCCAGGCTTTCTGAACGGTAATCTACTCCGACTACAGTCATATTGTTTCTGGCAAAATTGAAGATACCTTTTAACTCTGCGTCATAGAAATGTTGTTCTTTAGTTTTGGCATAGTCTCCGATGGCAATCTTGCTTTTGTCATCAGCCACAGTATATTTATAATTTTGCATGTAGTTGTCATTCATCAAATCCAACTGAATAGAAGAACGCTTATTGATTTTATAGCGTCCGCCTACACCGAAGTTATATGATTCGTAATGCAAGTCATATTTAGAACCTCCGTCGATACTTTTATCGTATACAGGGCGATCTGTTAATTTCCAGTAGTAACCTCCATTAGCATAGAAAGAGAGCTTCTCAGTCGGTTGGAAAGTGAACTTTTGATTTACTAAATTTGAGTGGAAGCCATTGGATGTAGGCGATACGGTGGGAATAGTTGATACTGCTCCTGTTTTACTATCTGTCACGTATGCTAAGTCACTGTTTCTCCATCCTGCGCTTTGTTCATGTTTGTAGGAGGTATACGAACCAAACTTTTCAGTAGCGATGTCCGCATTTACCATTTGTGTCAGTTGGCGGTGATCTTCATATCGGGTGGTAGAAGTCACCTGCATCAGTTCTTTCGGTTCATTGGTGATGATGTTGATTACACCTGCAATGGCATCAGAACCATAAAGCGATGAACCTGCGCCGTCAAGCACCTCGATACGTTTCACGCGGCTCATGTCGATGCGCGAAAGGTCGATGTTATTGGATATGTCCCCTATCAGTTTTCGGCCATTAATCAAGATGAGTACATATTTGTTGGAGAGGCCGTTCATCATCAGGTAAGAACCCATTGAGTTGGTAGAGAATGAAAGGGAAGGAACGAGCATGGTCATTGCCTGCTGAAAGTCTGTGATACCGGCTTTCTTTATTTCGTTGGCAGTTACTACTTCCACCGGAGCCGGTGTGTTTTTCAGTCTTTGGTGTGTACCGGTACCTGTCACAACTACAGGGTTCAGGTCCACAGTCATCTCTTTGCCTGTTGCGTGTTGCTGTGCAAACGCACCCACCGCTGCACATCCTCCCAAGAGAATGGTCAGTAAGCATCTTTTGTCCATTGATGTTTTTGAATAATGTGTTAATAAACGGCCTTCCTGACCCCGGGACGGCACTGTTATCTATGTCTGCTCGGCAGGTTTCCTGACTATCCCTTTTTTAGAAAGCAACCTTCCCGCCTTGCCTTCCGGCATCGACAGTGGTATGTGTAGAAATGCTTTCCTTTCCTCCTTTGAACAGAATGCGGAGTATATGGGCATCACAGTAGCGGGCACTGTTCCGGATTCTCACCGGATTCCCTTTTATGCATCGAACGGAATGCTTCGACTGCATCACCTAAGCGGGGGCAAAGATATACATTTATTAGTTTATATAGAAATAAATTAAAGAATATACTTATTTATAGGTATATCGGAGAAGTGAAGTCTTTTATATTGGGAAAGGCGGATGTCTTTCAGTCAAAAGGACGCGGTTTACTGCTTATTTGTAGCAGAAAGAAGGGATTTGCTCTGTTTTTAAAACAAGGGAAGAATTCTATATGTGTGAAATAGAAAAGTAGTCCGCATAAATATGGCATTAGTATACGATATCCGGACTGTTTTGTGATTAAATATACTTTGGATGATCAGAGATGATCGATTTCTTGCCTTTAGGAAGTTAATATTGTCTTTATATGAAGTTAACATCGTATTCGGAGGAAGTTAACATTGCGTTCAGAGGAAGTTAACATTGTATCCGGGTGAGGTTAACACTCTAAAAAAAGGCACTAAAAGCTCTGTTTCTTATGCTGGTTGACTCCGTCTCGATGCTCGGCCGGATTAATCGTTTGGATTGTAATATCAGTTATTTATATTCTTTATGCTACAAAATGCAGTGGATATATTTTAATTTGCTTAGAAGATATGTTCACGAATGTTCTTTTGTTTTTGGAGAATTGTAAATACGGCGCTTTTTCCGGAGAAGCCTGGGACAGACTCCGAAAAATGTGCTACAAGCCACATAGAAAATACAAGATGACAGAATGTCAAAATGTCAATGATGGAAGATGCTGAATGGGATTGTATTTTACATTTCTTATTGATTATTCTTCCCCGCTCTGTTTTTTTCTTTATCTTTGTCCCGAATTGGTTTCGGATGAAGATTCTCGTCATTCGGATTAAAAGGGAATTGGGTGTAAGTCCCAAACAGTCCCGCTGCTGTGAAGCTCCGTTTATATATCTTGGAAACATCTTTTGCCACTGGTGTCGGATTTGAAACATCGGGAAGGCTTCAGGATAAGGAGTAAGTCAGAAGACCTGCCATTCATCAAAGGCTGTTTTTACTCGTGGGATTAGGAAAGCAGTACGAAAAAAGATTAACTTCAAAAAAGATGGAAAGGTGGTATGCCGATGAAAAAGGTATGTCCTCGTTGTGGTGTTGCTTTTGAGTGCCGGCATGACAATATAATGTTGTGTCATTGTGCAAGTGTGAAACTGGACGCATTCCAATACGCTTATATTAAAGAAAATTACACAGACTGTTTGTGTCATTCATGCTTGGAGGACATTGCACATAGCGTGAAGGACGACACATCTTCCGGAAAGCTAAGTATTGAACGAATCTAACTATATTATACTATGGAACTTTTAAGAAATCTTTTTGAAGGTTACCCCAACCTATGGGGTGGAGGAGTGGCACACTCCGTACTTATTTTGTCGCTTGTCATTGCATTTGGTATCATGTTGGCTAAAATAAAAGTGGCAGGTATTTCTTTGGGAGTCACCTGGATTTTATTTGTCGGCATTGTATTCGGGCATTTTAATTTGAACCTGGACGAGCACTTACTTCATTTTCTGAAGGAATTCGGACTGATTCTGTTTGTTTATTCCATTGGCTTACAAGTGGGACCGGGGTTCTTTTCCGCTTTCAAGAAAGGAGGTTTTACACTGAATGTATTGGCTATGACGGTTGTTTTCGCGGGAGTCATTATTACGGTTTCCATACATCTTATAACAGGTATACCTATAACGACCATGGTGGGCATCCTTTCAGGGGCGGTAACCAATACTCCCGGACTGGGTGCGGCTCAACAGGCAAATAGTGATTTGAATGGAATTGATGCCCCGGAGATCGCTTTGGGATATGCCGTGGCGTATCCGTTGGGAGTGGTAGGGTGTATTTTGTCTTTGCTGGGACTAAAATATCTTCTTCATATTAATACAAAACAAGAGGAAGCCCACGCAGAGCAGGGGTTGGGACATCTACAGGAACTAACTGTCCGGCCTGTTTCTCTGGAAGTCAGAAATGAAGCCTTGGAAGGGAAAAGAATCAAAGAAATACATCCGTTGGTAAACCGCAATTTCGTTGTATCACGTATCCGTCACCATGACGGAAAGAAAGAGACGGAGCTGGTCAACTCTGATACGGTATTGCACCTGCAGGATAAAATATTGGTGATTGCCACTCCAATAGATATGGAGGCTATCACAGCTTTTTTTGGTAAACCGATTGATATGGAATGGGAGCAGTTGAATAAGGAGTTAGTGTCCCGCCGTATTTTGATAACTAAACCAGAATTGAACGGCAAAACACTTTCACAGCTAAAGATCCGCAATAATTTTGGTGCCAGTGTCACTCGTGTCAATCGTTCGGGAGTTGATTTAGTAGCCGCCCCGCAACTACAGTTACAAATGGGAGATCGTGTTACCATTGTGGGGAGTGAGTTGGCAGTAAGCCACGCTGAGAAAGTATTGGGTAATTCGATGAAACGGCTGAACCATCCCAATCTGATTCCTATTTTTCTGGGTATTGCTTTAGGATGTATTTTAGGTAGTCTTCCTTTTATGTTTCCCGGCATTCCTCAGCCTGTCAAGCTGGGATTAGCAGGAGGACCATTGATTGTATCCATCCTTATCAGCCGTTTTGGACCGCAGTATAAACTGATTACCTACACTACAATGAGTGCTAATCTGATGATTCGCGAAATCGGCATATCACTTTTTCTGGCTTGTGTGGGACTGGGAGCCGGCAGAGGGTTTGTAGAAACAATTATTTATGAGGGAGGCTATGTGTGGATTGGTTATGGCATCATTATCACTGTGCTTCCTCTGTTATTGGCAGGAATCATCGGACGTTGTGTCTTTAAGTTAAATTATTACACGTTGATCGGTGTGCTGGCCGGATCGACCACCAATCCGCCGGCATTGGCTTATTGCAATGACCTGACTTCGTGCGATGCGCCTGCGGTTGGTTATGCTACGGTTTATCCATTGACCATGTTCCTGCGGGTACTTACTGCACAGATCCTTATTTTGGCATTAGGTTAACTTTAGAAATAACAACATTACGCGGCGCGAAACAAGATTTGGATAAAATGAAAGGTTGCATCATGTCTCTCTTTCCTATCTTTTTTGTACTTTTGCGCCCGATTTTAAAAAGTGAGCATTATGACTACAAATGAATCTTTGATTTCCATATCCAAGTTCATTGCCGGATATTCGGCCCATCTGATGGGAGCAGGTGTGCACACCTCACGTGTCATCCGTAACTCGAAGCGTATCGGAGAAGCCTATGGGGTGGATGTGAAGTTGAGTGTTTTTCATAAAAACATTATCCTGACCATTATTGATAACGAAACGCGTGAGGCTTGTAACGAAGTAATTGATATTCCTGCCCATCCGATCAGTTTTGAACACAACTCTGAATTGAGTGCTTTGAGTTGGGAGGTTTATGACAAGCATCTGCCTTTACACGAGTTGGCGGACAAGTTCAATAAAATTATATCGGCACCGAAAATAGATCCGTTGTTTGTGCTTCTGCTGGTTGGATTCGCCAATGCTTCATTCTGTAAGTTGTTTGGTGGTGATATCATTTCTATGAGCATTGTCTTTTCGGCTACTATCACGGGACTTTTCCTGAAGCAACAGATGCAGAAGAAGAAAATAAATCATTATATCATTTTTATTGTTTCCGCTTTTGTTGCGTCATTATGTGCGTCGACAGCACTTATTTTTGACACTACCTCTGAGATAGCCCTTGCAACCAGCGTGCTTTATCTGGTACCTGGCGTGCCGCTGATCAACGGTGTGATCGATATTGTAGAAGGATATATCCTCACGGGATTTGCCCGGTTGACGGAGGCTGCCCTGCTGATTGTCAGCATTGCGATAGGTCTTTCGTTTACATTGTTAATGGTTAAAAACAGTTTGATATGATAGCTTTAGATATTCTTTCCGATGGATTTTTTGCCGCAATTGCGGGTATTGGTTTTGGGGCTATATCCGATCCGCCGTTGCGGGCTTTCAAGATGATTGCGTTACTTGCGGCTGCCGGACATGCCTGCCGTTATTGCCTGATGACTTTTCTGGGGGTGGATATTGCTACGGCTTCTTTGTTCGGAGCATTGATTATCGGTTTCGGCAGCTTGTGGCTCGGGCAGAAAGTATATTGCCCGATGACCGTACTCTATATACCGGCATTGCTTCCGATGATTCCGGGTAAGTTTGCTTATAACATGGTGTTTTCACTGATTATGAGTCTGCAAACAATGAACGAGCCGGAGCGGCTGGGTAAATACATGGAGACATTCTTTGCCAACGGACTGGTGACCTGTACCGTTATCTTTATGTTGGCGGTGGGAGCCACTTTCCCCATGTTCCTGTTTCCTCACAAAGCATTTTCCCTGACGCGGCATTAATAAATTAATCTGTTTAATAAGAATCTATATTTTATGGAGATATTCTGGAAAACTATTGCGTATTATAATTCTGCTACCTGGATCTATCAGTTGTTGATCATTGTTGCCGGCTTGCTGCTGACAGTGATGCTAATAAAGAATCCCCGTCCATGGGTAAAGATGGGCATGAAACTGTATATGGTTTTTCTGTATTTGTGGATTGCCATCGCATACTATGCCATCTGTTGTGACGAGCGCAGCTATAACGGGGCATTGGCTATGTTTTGGATTGTTATGGCTACGATATGGGTGTGGGATGCCATCACCGGATATACCACTTTTGAGCGTACGCATAAATACGATATGCTTTCGTATGTGCTGTTGGCTTTGCCATTCGTATATCCTTTGGTGTCTGTCGCAAGGGGACTTGCTTTTCCCGGCATTACATCGCCGGTGATGCCTTGCTCGGTAACCGTTTTTACCATCGGTCTGCTTCTGTTATTCTCGCGCAAAGTGAATATGTTTCTGGTATTGTTCCTGTGCCATTGGTCTCTTATCGGTTTGTCGAAAACTTACTTCTTTAATATTCCGGAAGATTTTCTGCTGGCCAGTGCAACGATTCCCGCATTATACCTCTTTTTCCGGGAGTATTTCCTCAACAATCTGCATGCCGATACCAAGCCTAAAGCAAAATATATTAATTGGTTACTTATTCTTGTCTGCGTATCTATCGGGATTTTACTGACCACGACCATGTTTCTGGAACTGGTGCCGACCCAGCAGCCATAGCGCATTTTTACAGACAAAGGTATACCCTTAGAGAGAAATATCCGTATCTTTGCAGGATAAAAACTGACAATATGGAGTGTAGGATGATTTCTCAGTTTCTGATAGCAGCCCCTTCTTCGGGCAGCGGAAAGACAACGGTCAGTCGCGGATTAATGGCACTATTGATAAAGAAAGGGTTGAAAGTACAACCTTTCAAGTGCGGGCCCGACTATATCGATACCAAATATCATACGGCAGTTTGCGGGCGTCCTTCCATTAACCTGGATACCTTTATGGCTTCGGCAGAGCATGTGGGGGAACTTTATGCCCGCTATGCCACAGGGGCCGATGCCTGTATTGTGGAGGGGATGATGGGCATGTATGACGGATATGACCGTGACCGGGGTTCTTCGGCCGAAATAGCCCGCTTGCTGAATTTACCCGTCGTATTGGTAGTCGATGCCAAGTCGGCGGCCTACTCGATGGCGCCTCTGCTTTCGGGCTTCCTTCATTTCCGTCCTGAGATAAGAATAGCGGGAGTTATCTTTAACCGTGTAGGGTCTCCCCGTCATTACGAAATGCTACAGGAAGTATGTAGCGAACTGGGTATTTCCTGTTTAGGATATTTGCCTAAGCGGGAGAATCTGGTGCAGGAATCCCGTTACTTGGGGCTGGACTTCAGCCGTTCGGGAGGGACGGATGCACTTGAAGAGTTGACCGCCTTAATGGAAACACACATCGACTATACCCGCCTGCTTGAAGAGACAATGCTTCCTGCCCCCATACCTTCTACTCCGGATACTTTCCGGCAAGGAGATTTAAAAATATCCGTGGCATGCAGTGCAGAGTCTTTTTCTTTCATCTATCAGGAACATCTGGATATACTTCGCCGTTTGGGAACCGTTACCTTTTTCAATCCTGAACACAATCGTCCGTTGCCGAAAGGAACCGATCTGCTCTATCTTCCCGGAGGCTATCCGGAGAAATGTCATACCCGGCTGAGTCGGGCTTGGCGAAGAATGCAGTCTGTCCGTAACTATGCAGAGGCGGGCGGGCGCGTGCTTGCCGAATGCGGAGGGATGATTTACCTTTCTAAAGGTATCCTCTTCGACCGGCCGGAACATCCGGGGATTGCGACCGGACCGCAAACAGGGGTATTTCCTTTCTATATTTCAAGCCGTAAAGCCGACAGGCGTTTGACGTTGGGGTATCGGTCTTTCGATTATAACGGACAGCATCTTCGCGGCCACGAGTTCCACTATACGCAATTCGAACCGAAGACGGAAGAACTGCCGGAGTCTGTCACTCAGGTATACAATGCCAAGGGAATACCTGTCGGTACACCTGTGTTCCGATACAAAAACGTGATAGCCAGTTACACGCATCTATACTGGGGAGAGATTGATTTACTTAAATTATTTGAATAATGAAACGAATCTATACACGGACCGGTGACCGGGGAACAACCGGTATTCATGGTGGAGAACGGGTAGAAAAAGACGATATCCGGATTGAAGCAAACGGAACCATCGATGAATTGAATGCGGTGATCGGCATCATCCGTTCATTGCTTCCGCAAACACATGACTGGCAAAGGTTGCTGCATACCCTCCAGCGGGAGTTGATGGTGGTTATGAGTCATGTAGCGACTCCGTCGGCCATTCGCGACAAGAACCCGAACAGTCTATCACCTCATCTGGCAACCTTCTGTGAGCAGGAAATGGATGCGATGACGGCCGAGCTGAAAGAGAATGGTTACTTCCTGCTGCCCGGAGGCACACCGGTTTCTGCCCAATTGCAGTTTGCCCGCACAGTTGCCCGAAGAGCAGAACGCCGTCTTTGGACTTTGAACCGGCAAGATGCCGTCCCGGAAGAAATCCTGAACTTTATCAACCGCTTGTCCGACCTGTTTTTTGTTATGGCACGCTACGACATGCAACAACAGGACTGGCCGGAAGAGCGCTGGCAGTCGTTCGCATATAAGACAAAGAAAAAATAAGGAGCCTATCCCAAATTCTGTCAAAACAAAGCAAACATAATGATTAGCAAAACTCCTTTGGACAATGTAGCCAAACTGAATAAGATTTGTGCCGATGCACAAATCGGATGGTGGGAAGTGAACTTTAACACAGGACAATGCCTTATTGCGGAAACCCTGCTTAAGGCACTGGAAATCAGCAGTGAATTGTTGAGCATAGACGAATTAATGTCCACTGTACGCCGGGACTATCGTAAACGCATCACGGACGAATTCATGTCCATTCCCCAAAAAGGAGTATTCGAACAGACCTTTCCCGTATCTTCCAGCCACGGTAACATCTTCTGGATGCACTGCGCACTGAGCATGGAAGAGGAAAATGAAGAAGGACAGCTGATTGCTACCGGATATAGCCAACGGATAGAAAACCCGGAGACAGAAGGCTATCAGTGCGTATGGAGCCAACGTAGCGATAAGTTGTTTCACGATATATTCAACAACATTCCGGTCGGTCTCGAGCTATATAATAAGGAGGGCGTGTTGCTGGACTGCAATAACCGGAACCTCGAGATATTCGGAGTAACAGACAAGAACCGGATCATCGGCCTGAGCCTGTTTGAGAGCCCCAATGTGACTCAGGATATGCTTGAAAGCCTTCAAGCCGGCTGTCCCGGCAGTTTTCATTTGCATTATAACTTCGACGAAGAACGCAGGCTCTTCCGGTCGGAACGGAAGGGGATGGTCGATCTTGATGTGCGGAGCCTGATGCTCTATGATGCGGAAGGGAATCTGTCGAACTATCTGCTGATGAATATAGATAATACCGAACGCAATAATGCACTGAGCAAAGTGCATGACTTTGAGAACTTCTTCTCTATTATTTCCGACTATTCCAAGGTGGGATATGCGAAAATCAACCTGCTGAATCACACCGGATACGCTATCCGCCAGTGGTACAGGAATCTGGGTGAAAGCCATGACACGCCGCTGACGGATATTATCGGTGTGTTTTCGTACATGCACCCCGATGACCGGAAGTTGGTACTCGATTTCTATGAAAAGGCCAAAGCGGGTACGGAACGTTTCTTTGACGGTGATCTGCGTATCCGCCGGGCAGAGGGTTCGGACGAATGGAACTGGATACATAAATCTTCCATGGTGACTTCCTACCAGTCGCCCGATCCGAGACTGGAATTAGTAGAGGTGAACTATGACATAACGGTCCAGAAAGAAACAGAGGCAGAGCTCAGGGCGGCCCGCGATAAAGCGGAAGAGTCCAACCGGTTGAAGTCCGCTTTTCTGGCAAATATCAGCCATGAAATACGTACGCCGCTTAATGCCATTGTCGGCTTTTCCGACCTTCTGATGACAGTGGACGATCCGGCGGAGCAGGAAGAGTTCCGTCAGACCATACAGAAAAACAACGTATTGCTCCTGCAACTGTTTTCCGATATCATCGACCTTTCTAAGATCGATGCAGGTTCGTTTGAGTATATGCCGAAGCCTGTCTATCTTTATCAGTTCTGTGCCATGATGCTACAGAAGATGAAGGATAGAGTACCCGAAGGAGTAGAGTTACGGATCGATGAAGACTCACCGCTCGATGCCTGGTTCAACGCCGACAGCGGATACTTGAACCAGGTGATTACCAATTTCGTGAGCAATGCGATTAAGTTTACGCACCGGGGCACTATCACCATCGGTTATCAGATCGATGCCGCCCGGCAGCTTGAAATGTTTGTAGAAGATACCGGCATCGGTATCTCTGCTGAGAATCAGACGGCAGTTTTCGACCGCTTTATGAAAGTAGACAGTTTCGTACAGGGTACGGGCCTCGGCCTTCCTTTGTGCAAGAGCATTATCGAAAAGATGGGCGGACGTATCGGCGTCACTTCCGAATTTGGGAAGGGCTCACGCTTCTGGTTTACGCTTCCAGTTTCTTCTTGTATACCCACACGCTAAGTCCGAAATAAACAACGGCCTGTATCCATAAGGTAATGTATTCCGGTTGTATGTCTGCCATATCGGCCCCCATCGAGTTCAGCTTGACGAAGGCGAGAGTGGCGGGTGCGGCCGGGATGATGTAGTGCATCATACGCCAATACCAGGGCATCAGTTCCAACGGATAGGAGACTCCCGACAGGAAAATCAGTCCCACCGAGAAGAAAGCGATCATCAGCAGTGGGGCTTCCGAATCGGTGAAGAAACGCGAGGCGGCCAACCCGAAGAAAGAGGTTGCCATCAGGTAAGGCACCATCATGGCGGTGATGTACAGTCCGTTCCCAATGTTGGGGATACTGAAGAAGTGGGGTAACAGCCCGAGCAGGAACATGGAAAAGATCGCATAAAGCCCGCAATATACAAATGTTTTTCCCGCCACAAGGCGTGTTGCCGCTCCCCAAAGCCCGTTTTTACCGGTCGTCCTGAATGCCGGAAGTAACGGCTCTGTGGCACGGTGCTGATATTCGTCGCCCGTCAGCATACCGATGACCATCAGCAATGTCTGAAAGATAATGACCATCATGACAGCCGGAATCAGATAGGAGCCATACCCTTCGGTGTGGTTATAGAGTGCCGTGCCTGCTATGTTGACAGGTTTAGCCATCATTACGGCAAGCAGTCCCTGCGGAGGAAGGAATACGGCACCATCCATGCGGTGGGCATCATTGAGGGCAAGGTATACGCGTGAAGTGGCTTCCTGCAACGCCTCAAAATAGAGAAAGGCATCTGTGGTGGCGTATAGCGAGAATACTGCTTCCCGTCCTTGAAAGACGCGGGTTTCGAAATCATGCGGAATATACAGAATTCCTTGCACTTTGCCTTCTTTCATCCATTCGCGGGCTTCCCGGTAGTCCATTGCCTGTGCATAGACGGCTACTTGCGGCGTGGCGTCCAGCCAACGGATGTATTGGCGGCTAAGGCTGCTGTGCGAGTTGTCGACAACTGCTACGGGAGCGTCGGTCACGATGTTGGGAGCATACATATAATTATAGAGCAGCCCATAAACAAAGATACCTCCCATCAGCACCAACAGTACGGCATAACTGGTGCTGATGGCACGGAATTCACGTGTGATGATGAAGGAAATCTGCGATAGTTTACCGGATATTTTCATATTTACGACTGATTATGGCTCGTCTGAGGTGGGGGAGCATCGCCAATGCCAATAGCGGGAAGATACAAAGTATCACTGCCGAAGGCCATAGGTGGATGAATCCGCCACCATAGTAGAGCATGGTTTGTGTAATCTCGGTGTAATGGCGCACGGGGAACAGATAAGAGGCGTCTCGCACCAACGGATACATGTTGAGTACCGGGAAGGTGACGCCGGACAAGGTAGCCCCCAGTGATCCGACCATGGATACGATACTGATGATGATTGCCACGGCAGGAAACAGGGAGAAGATGAACAGAGCCAGTGCCTGGGTGGCGATAATGAAAAGTACCGTCATTCCATTGAGTAGCAACCAGCTCCCTTGAAAAGGTATGTGCAGGATGCCGAACATGACAAAGTTGCCCAGTATGCCGATCAGGCTGAAAATAAGTGTATAAGGCAGCAACTTGCCGATAACGGCTATCGTGATGTCACCCCCGGCCGCCTGTAACCATTCGCCGGCCGTACGGAACTTGATCTCGCTCCCCACCGCATATACCGTGATAAGCAGTACCAGCACCTGGAAGAGTACGAAAAAGAAGGGCTGGCTCAAGTAGACCGAGTAGTCCAGCGATGGATTGTAAATCGGGTGATTGTTGGCTTGTACGGGGAGCAGGAAGGTTTCTATCTGCTGTTCGTTTACGCCCAGTGCCACGGCCTTCATCACGATAGGTGAGAGGGCTACGGGAGCAAGCGAGCTTTCGAAGGCGGCCATCAGCTCGCCTCCCACCGAGAGCAGTGCATAGTGATAATAATAATTCAACGTAGCGTCCTGTCCCGATATCATATCTTGCTCAAAGCGTGGAGGAATGGAAAGGTAACCATATATTTCTTTCTGCTGTACCGCTTTGCGTGCTTCGGCTTCGTCGACGAAGTGACGAACCACCCGGAAGGTGGGTACGGCAGACATCCGCCGGGTAATATCCCTCGAGGTGGCCGTATTGTCCTGGTCGACAATGCCGATGGGGATGTTCTCCATCTGTCCGTTGCCGAATATGGTAGCCATGAAGAAAAGCGTGAATAGCGGAAGCACCAGGCAGACGCCGAAGTAAAGGCGCCGTGAGGTCATCCGTCGCCACTCACGTTGTACGACACGGGTGATAGGGGATTGTTGCATAATGATTGGTTTTTGAGTTTGATTCACCACAGAGGACACAGAGGGCACAGAGTTTAAATTTTCTGTTTATAGAATATTAAAGAGAAAAATATATTTTCTCTGTGCCCTCTGTGTCCTCTGTGGTGAATCGTATTCATTTCTATTCTCTATTTGATCTCCACCAATACCGACATCCCCGGACGCAACCCTTCCACTTTCCGGGTAGGGCGGGCGTGGATCTCGAAAGTCCGTAAGTCGTAGCTTCCTGTTTGTTTGGTCGACTTCCAGGTGGCAAAACTCCCCAGCGGACTGATATAGTAGATTTTAAACTCGATTCCCTTTTCGGCGAGGGCCGGCACGTCTCCAATGAATGTACCTCCCATGCGGAAGTTTGGCATCAGGTCCTCCCTTACATTGAGAACGACATGCACGTCGTCCATCACTACCAGATTCATGATTGGAGTGCCCGGTGCCACAAGTTCGCCCCGTTTGGGGAAGATAGTTGCTATCTGCCCGTCTTCCGGCGCAATCAGGCGGGCATCCACCAGCAGTGATGAAATTTCATCGACCGTGCTGTTGGCCGCGTTTACCATGGAGCGGGCCGAAGCTTTATCTTCACTCTGCGCCCCGTCCACTGCCATATGGTATTGTTCGTAGGCCGCACGCTCGGCTGCCTGAGCCGCTTTATACATGGCTTCTACCTCGTCCTTGCGTTGAGAAGTGACCACGCTGTCCTTGTATAAGGTGAGGATGCGGTTATACGTTGTCCGTGCCAGTGCCAGGTCACTCTGGGTTTTGTTCCACAGTTGCTGCGCCGTAGCTATGATTTGCCGGCGGGTTCCGGCATCTATCTTCTTGTTTTGCTCTACAGCCACTTGCTTTAATGCGTCCACCTGGCGGTATTTCGCCTCTACGGTGGGACTGTTGATGACCACCAGCGTATCACCCTGTTTCACCCACTCGCCTTCGTCCACCAGGAAGGTGTCGATGCGTCCCGGCAGTTTGCCGCTGATACGGATTTCGGTTGCTTCGGCCTGACCTTGCAGGATCAGGGGCTGGCGGCGCATGGCAATCATTCCGATGGCAGTGAACAAGGCTACTGCCACAAGTACGGCGATGAAGGCGATGCTTAAGGTTCTGCCTTTTTTAGATTCTGACTTCTCCATCTCTTTATTATTGTTTTATTGATTATTTTGCAGGTTCGAGTATTGTTCCGGTATGCCGCACAGTGCCAGCAGATTCATCAGGGTTACGTCATACTCGTAGTAGGCTGCCAGTCTGGCCACCTTTGTTTTCGATAGCAGAGTTTCTGCGTCTACTACTTCTGTTGAAGTTGCCATTCCCTCGGCGAAGGCTTTTTTCCGCATCCGCACCAATTCTTCACTCAACTCGATGGTAGTGTTCAGTGCCCGCACGTTGTCGAGCGCCTTTTGCAGACCGGTGTACAGTTTGTCCACTCCGACGGAAAGATCGTCACGTGCTTTCTCCTGCCCCAATGCGAGAGTCTGTTGGGTCAGGCGCGATTGCCGGATCCGCTTCTCCCGTTCCAGTCCGTCGAAAAGGTTCCAGGTGAAACCTATGCCGACCATGGTGCGAGGCAGCAGATTGCTTTGTATGCCATGAGAGTAAAGCGTCTGCTTACCGAAGAGGGCGATATTGGGCAGATAGCCGCTCTGGTCTATCCGGACCTGTTGCTTGGCCATGTGTTCCTGAAGGTTCAGTTGGTTGAGCAGGTAGTTGCTGATGCCTACCACCTGCAAAAACTCCATCTTGGGAGGTAGGGTATCATTGATAAACAGGGGAGAGGAAGGTGTGATGTCTCCGCTTGTTTCCAGATTGAGCAGGGTTTTCAACGTACGTTGCACCACGGCCTCTTCCTTGCGGGCGGCTTCCAGCTCGCGCAGTGCCTCGTCCATGTTGACTTGGGCAAAGAGGCGTGCCGCTTTGTCTATCATGCCGGTGGCCTCCAGCTTTAACGCATTCTCGTAATGGAGCTTCAGTGCCTGGTACGATTCCCGGCGGACACTGACGACTTCCTGCGCCAGGCGCAGGCCGTAATAGCTTTCGGCAAGCAGCGTGCGCTGCGTGGCGTCTACCTGTGCCCAGTTTTCACGGGCGAGGTCTATCATTGTGTTGCCTATCTTGGTGGCATGAATACGTTTGCCTCCGGCAAAGAGCACCCATTCGGCGGTGAGGTCTACAGTGGTCAGGTTACGCGGCGCCAACGGGAAAATAAGTGTGTTCGTACCAATCTGGTCGAGTATGGACGATATGATCTTATCATCTGGCAGGATGGTATGTACAAAGTCTTTGGCCGGATCGGTGAACTGGGAAAGAGGTTGTTTCACTTCGATCTTTTCGGAAAGGTGCACAAATGCGCCCGTCGATTGCAGGCTGGGCATCCAGAAGGCATTGAGCTTTCCCCGTTCGGCACGGGCTATGTCGATACCTTTGTCGGCTATCTTGAGGCTTTGGTTGCCCTTGTGCAGCAGTTGCAACGCTTCATCAAAGCTGAGTTGCTGCTGCGAAGTTTCCCGCGTGGGAGGGAGGCTTTGCGCCAGAACGGTGTTGCTGTATAAGAGTATTCCTGCCGCTATCATCAGCGCGACCGGTATTTTCTTTTTTTCCATACGTCTGTTACGGTTTAGGTTTATGAGTCCTTGTAACAGACGAGGGGGGAGGTTTGTTCAGAAAATGTAAGGGAATGCCGTCTTTATAATTCGACTTCTTTGTCCAACTTTGAAGGATGTTGGTGAGTATGGAACAAAGTTACGATGTATATGCTTTCTTCCTTTTCATCTACATAATATATAATTTTATAAGGATTTACGAGTAAGTATCGGCAGCTAATCTTTTTCTCTTTGGCAAGTATCAGTTCTACAGGTCCTCGGAATGGGTTATTGATTAGTTGCAATGTTTTTTGTTCAATGGTTCTTGCCAGGCGATCGGTTGCTTTGTTACCAAACTCTTGTTGGCTGTATTCTAAAATTTCAATAACCCTTCTTTGTGTTTGAATTGTCCATGCTATCTTCATCATAATAGATAGTGTTTAAAAGTAGTGTGCATTTCTTGGCTGCTGATGATTTGTCCTTGTTGTATTTCATCTATTGCTTGTTCTATTTCTTCTTTAATTTCATCTTCTGTGAGCTGGCAGGGAGCTGCTTTCTTAACAGCAGTTTTCTCTCTCAAACCGAGCACATCGTGAAGTTTCTGTTTCACTTTGTCGATGATCTCTTTACTGTCTATATTGGCAATAGTCCGGATCAATTCTGCTTTCTCTGCTTCCAATTCAAGATAAGCCATACTATTGTAAGCTACTACCGGTTCGGATACTTTGGTTGTTTCCTCTTCTTGTTGCTTGTATTTTTTAGACTCCTTCATAATGCGTCTTGTTTTTTTAGTATGAATACAAAGATAATAAATTAATTGATAGCGAATAAGGTTCCGTTCAGAATTAATTTCATTTGCCTAATTGATGTCTATAAAACGTTTTCGGAATCAAAAAGACGGCTAATGGCCTTTTCCGCTAACTATCCCTTTTCATCTTCTTGCCCATATAGGAGAGAATGTCCCGGAACTTTCCGCTTCTTCGCCCGGAAAGCCGGGCTTGGGAGGAGGAAGAGCCGGCGTTTTCACCTTGAAGAGCCGGCATTTCGACTAAAAGAAGTAAGCATTTGCTCCGAAAGACGGTTGCGTTTTTCAAAAATGAATAAGAGTTTTGCCCAATATCTCTATATGTTTTCTTCCATTACATATATTGTTCTTGTTTGGGAGTGAAAACAGTGGTCCTATTTCTCTGGTTGCTTTCGTAGAGTGATAGGTTGATGATTGATAAAAATATGATATTTTATTGGTTTTTGTTTCTGTTGTTAAACGATAATGCAAAATAGGTATCCTTTTGTTCTCGTAATTGATGTATTTGTTTCTAACGGTATTCTCTTGATTCGAAAATACGGCGATTTTTGCCCATCCTTGGTACTTTGTACGGGAAAAAGCGAATCTGAAGCGTTTGGATTATCATTTTGATAAAAGGGTACTTTGTGTCTGGCTCAATTCCCTTCGGGATACTCGGTTCTATCTTTTTTATATTACCAGCGCAGCGATCTCTGGTGACAGCTCGATGTTTCCGTCTTTGCGGACAATGATGAAGTTGGCATCCCTTAGTGCGTTCATCACACTCTTATACGTAACCAGTCCCATGCCCTTGAAGCGTCTCAGGCTTTGCCATCCGTTCTGGGTGGTGTATTGCAGAAGGTCGCGTACTGTCCTGAATCCCATCTCTCCATATAAAACATTATAGGCATGCGCGCCGACAAGGTTTGATAGGGGAGTATTTACGGGTGTGACCGTATTGCATTTATCGAACATCAGTTCCATCGTCCGACTGCGAAATGTGGCGATTCGCCCCTTATGTTCGCCCAGAGTCCGGAGGATGGAACTATAGTTAGTCGCCACTCGTGCATACGTCATTTTGTTACGTTTCGCCACCCGTGCGATGGGTTCGCCACTGGAGACGGAAAGGAATATTTCCCGTTCGTGATCGTCCGTAATCAACTGACCGAGTTCCTGAATGAGGATATGGAAAAGTGGTTGGTGTAGTTTCTGGGTTTTCAATAGAAATAGTTCGTCGTCACATTGTGAGAGGAGTACTTCACGTTCCAGTTCCTTTTCTTTGATGATCTTTTCCAGATAATTCTCACCTAAATCTTTGGTCTGGTGAACATCAAGATATTGGGTCAGGCTTTCGTCATCAATCATTAGGACGTTCTCTATCCTCGATGAAGCGATATATCCCAAGTTTGCCCATGTGCGGAGGTCGGATTCGGCAATACCGCGTTTCTCCGACAGTTGTTTAAGGGTTATCCAGTTAGCCATGCCTGCCCCTCCTTGTTACTTCTTTGATTGGTCTGTTCATACCTTTCTGATTATTATGAACGTCCACATCCTTATGTATACCTTATATATATAAGAAGTCGGGCGCTGAGTTCATATTTATCCAGACGAAAGGTAGTACCAATACCCCTGTATATAATAAATATGTTCACACGCCCGACCCTACGTCGTACGCATGAAACAGATTTATTGATATACAGTTTTTGCATTAAATTAATTTGGTACTTTCTTCGTCTGCAAAATTGTTTCAATATGCCGCATTTCTCTTCGGCTTTCAAGTGACAAAGATAAAGAATCTTGTGGGAATAGCAAAGAATGTGACAAGAAAGTTGAGACTGTTATGACTTCCGCATGGAAGCACTCTGCATGGATTGGGGATGTGTCATTATTCACCCCAGAGTAACACAGAGTTCCATAGAGCAAACTTAATCTGTTGATAACTAATGATACTTATCTGTATAAATCTGTTGTGAATACGAGTTTCGACACACACCCCCTCTCTGTGTTATTCTGTGTTCTCTGTGGTGAGTTTTTGATACCCCCACTTGTCCCCCCCGAATATTTTCACTAAGTTTGTCGCCCATTAACGTGACAAACACGATATGAATAAGAATTTACACCCTTTAATGTTGGCCGGAACCGGTAGTGATGTGGGTAAAAGCATCATTGCCGTAGCTTTTTGCCGCATATTCCTGCAAGACGGTTATCATCCGGCGCCATTCAAGGCACAGAACATGGCATTAAATTCATATGCCACTCCCGAGGGACTTGAAATAGGAAGGGCACAAGCTGTGCAGGCCGAGGCCGCAGGCGTGCCTTGCCATACGGATATGAACCCGTTGCTACTGAAACCATCGTCCGATCATACTTCACAGGTGGTGCTCAACGGGCGCCCCATCGGTAACCGGAATGCTTACGAATATTTCCGCCGTGAAGGGCGGGAGGAATTGCGAAAAGAGGTTCATGCCGCATTCGACCGTTTGGCTGCCCGATATAATCCGGTAGTGATGGAGGGGGCGGGGAGCATCTCCGAGATCAATCTTCGTGACAGCGATCTGGTGAACCTGCCTATGGCTATGCATGCCGGAGCAGATGTGATTCTCGTGGCGGATATAGACCGTGGGGGAGTGTTTGCCAGTGTTTACGGTTCGGTGATGCTGCTTCGGCCGGAAGAGCGGAAGCATATCAAGGGGATATTGATTAATAAATTCCGTGGAGATATCCGTCTTTTCGAATCGGGAGTGAAGATGCTGGAGGACCTTTGCGGAGTTCCGGTGGTGGGAGTCGTGCCTTATTACAAAGACATTTATATCGAAGAAGAAGATTCGGTGATGCTGCAAACCAAGAATATCCGTGCCGGACAGGGGAAGGTAAACATAGCCGTAGTGCTGCTCCGGCATTTAAGTAACTTTACCGACTTCAATGTCTTGGAGCGCGATCCGCGTGTACACCTGTTCTATACCAACAATACGGACGAACTGATGAAAGCTGATATCATCCTGTTGCCCGGTTCGAAAAGCACTTTGTCCGATCTGTATGAGTTGCGCCGTAACGGAGTGGCGCAGGCCATCGTCCGTGCCCACCGGGAGGGTGCCACGGTGATGGGCATTTGTGGAGGTTACCAGTTGATGGGGCAGGAGGTTTGCGATCCCGATCATGTGGAAGGTGAGATAGAACGCTTGCCGGGATTGGGATTATTGCCCGTCAGCACCCGTATGCAGGGAGAAAAGATTACGCGGCAGGTACGTTTCCACTTTCTTGAAGGCAGCGAGACCTGTGAAGGATACGAGATACACATGGGCACAACGACGCCCCTTGCCGATGTTCCCGCTTCGCCACTCAACCATCTGGCAGACGGAAGGGAGGACGGATATTTTGCCGACCGTACCTGTATGGGGACATACGTACATGGCATTCTCGACAATCCTTCGGTCATCGACTATCTGCTGGAACCTTTCGCCAATAAGCTGAAGGAGACCACTTTCGACTATAAAGCGTTTAAAGAAGAACAATACGATAAACTGGCAGCTCACGTCCGCAAGCATGTCGACCTGCCGCTTATCTATCAAATATTGACAGACAATGATTGAAGGACACGGAGACGATTCTTATAAATACCTCCGCCCGATACGGAGTAATTTCAGTTCGAACGTATATAATAAGGTAAACCTTGACGGGCTGCGGACGCATTTGTGCGGGCGTATCTCCGCCATTTCCGCTTATCCCGAACCGGAACCTTATACATTAGAGGCCCGTCTGGCCGACCGTCACGCTTTGCCTGCCGCTTCGGTTTGCGTGACGAATGGTGCCACAGAAGCCATTTATCTGATAGCGCAAACCTTCCGGGGGACGAATACGGCCATCCTGATGCCTACGTTCAGCGAATATGCCGATGCCTGCCGCATGCACGGGCATAGGGTCACATCCCTGTATACGCTGGAGGCAGTGCCGGAGGACGTGCGTATGGTATGGCTCTGCAACCCGAATAATCCGACAGGAGAGGTGCATGGTAAAGAGCTCCTGACCGAACTGATCAGGAAACATCCGCAGGTTTGCTTCGTGATCGATCAGTCGTATGAATACTTTACGTTGGAGGAACTCTTCACCGCACGTGAAGCTGCCGGATTTCCCAATGTGATCCTCTTGCATTCCATGACCAAGCGATATGCCATACCGGGGCTCCGTCTGGGATACGTAACTGCGCAGCCGGGGCTGATGGCTCGTCTGCGTACGAACCGCATGCCTTGGTCGGTCAATCAGCTTGCCATCGAGGCAGGTCTCTACCTGCTTTCCGAGGGCATTCCGGAAGCTCTCTCCATGAAGGACTATCTGGCAGAGTGTGCCCGTCTGAAAAGTTCGCTTGAAGCGATAGGCGGACTGGAAGTATGGCCTACCGATACGCACTTTATGCTGGTTTGTTTGCGATTCGGTAAAGCTGCCGCCTTGAAAGAGTATCTGGCCCGTGAAGAAGGAATTCTGATTCGTGATGCTTCCAACTTCGAAGGGCTGGACGAACGTTTCTTCCGCATTGCCACCCAGACACCGGAAGAGAATGATGAACTGGTGAGGGCCATTGCGAAGTGGATGGCGGAATAATGACAGATTAAGGATGTATCAGAGTATGGACGAGATGTTTTTTTGGTTTGTTTGCCTTGTATATTTCTGCCGGCTGTCCCCCTTGCCTTTGGCTTGGCTGCTGGATCGCTGGTTGGGAGACCCTGCCTGGTTGCCGCATCCTGTGGTGGGATTCGGCAAACTGATAGCCTGGGGAGAAAAGTCGATGAATGTGGGGAGTGCCCGCGTTTGGAAAGGTGGGCTGGTATCGGCAGTGCTGATTGCGGGAGTCTATCTTTTTACTTTCTTCTTTCTCAGGGTGACCGAAGAGTATTCCATCGTATTGACGGCTCTGATAAAGACCTTGCTGATATTCTGCTGCCTGGCCGGAACGACGTTGATACGTGAGGTTCGGATGGTTTTCGAGGCGGTGGACCGTTCGTTGGACGAGGGACGCCGACAGGTGGGGCGTATCGTGGGGCGGGATACTTCTGCTTTATCTGCGCAGGAAGTGCGCACGGCAGCTTTGGAAACCTTGGCGGAAAATCTGAGTGACGGAGTGATTGCACCCCTTTTCTGGTATGCTGTGCTGGGAGTACCCGGCATGATGGCGTATAAGATGGTGAACACGCTCGACTCGATGATTGGTTACCGAAACGAGCGCTATCGTCAGTTCGGCTGTATAGCGGCCCGGATAGATGATGTCGCCAATTACATTCCTGCCCGCCTGACGGCTCTGTTGATGATAATCGTCAGCGGACGGCTTTCTTTATTCAGGTTTGTGGGTAAATACGGCAGTCGCCATGCCAGTCCCAACTCCGGTTATCCGGAGGCGGCATTGGCAGGTATCCTGAATTGCCGGTTCGGCGGTCCGCATTATTACTTCGGGGAGGAGGTATGGAAACCGTTCATCGGTGATAACGAACGGGTATTGACAACAGCGGATATGAGGAAAGCGGTATCCGTCAATCAGAAGGCAGAGACGTTGATGGTCGCGTTGGTGTGGCTGACTGTTCTGCTGTCTTTGGGTTAAGTTGCAGCCGGACTATTCCACCGTAAGGTGTCAGTGCGCCGAAAGCATCTTCCATCTTTAATGTTCCTGCATAGATCTGTGCACAAATCAGTACTCCGCCATGTGCGAAGACAGCCACGCGCCCGTACTTTTGCCTGCTCACTTCATCCAGAAATTCGGAGACCCGTTGAAGTTGCATCATAAACGATTCTCCGCCTGTGGCTGCTACATGGAAATAGTCGTCATACCACTCTTGCAGTCGCGGATCATCTATTTTGTCGAACTCCTTCATTTCCCATTCACCGAAGTCCAGTTCTTTCAGACGGGCATCACGAATGGCATCCGGATAGCCACAGTGCTCTGCCAGACGGGTGCAGCGACTCAAAGGACTTGTGAATACGGCATCAAACACATCATCCTGCAACTGTTGAGCCGTGATTGTGGCTTCTTCTTTAAAACTATCCCGTAAGGGAACATCGGTCTGGCCATAACAGACGCCTTTGGGAACATCGACAGAGGTATGTCGGATCAATATGATTTCCATGATCTTATTGGTTTAAGTATGAGTTTGATTCACCACAGAGTAACACAGAGTTTCACCGGTTTTTAAATTCTTGTCTATAAGATGTTTAAGAGATAAATCATCTCAGTGGAACTCTGTGGTGAATCAAACTATATGAATATAAGAATAACTACCCCCAGGTAGAAGGACAGTTCGCTTAAAAGGAACAGTGCACCGCAGCAATCGCCTGTATACCCTTGTAACTTTCGTTTCATCAGCCTGTATAGTAGATACAACACTGCCAGCGGGAATATAATGGCAATCCAATACCTGTACGGAAGCAGGAGCGTCAAAGGAAGTATTCCGCATAAAAGTCCGAAAGCAAATTCTCCTTGCGACATTCTATTATAAACCACCTTCGCCTTGCTCTCTTCTTCTTTCCGTGCGTAAGGCAGGAAGTTAATGATCTGTGATGAAGTCAACTTGCTCACAGTGTCGCCTGCAATCAGTACAGAGCAGGCGAAGGAGAGAGGAAGACTTGTCAGGAGATTCCATAGCAGGAAGAAGTATACGATCAATCCGATGACCCCATAACTGCCGATGTGCGAATCCTTCATAATAGAGAGGATACGTTCCCGGCTGGTGCCTCCGCCGAATCCGTCAAAGAAATCCGCCAGCCCGTCTTCGTGCAATGCGCCTGTAATCAACAATCGGCTGGTAAGTGCCAGCAATACGGCAACGGTGAAGGGGAGGACCTGTGCGGCCGACCAGAGTACCCCCGCCATGACGCCGCCCGTAAGCCATCCTGAAAGGGGCCAGTAAGGCACCACGTGCTTAAAACATTCTGCCGGAACTTCCCGGATGCGCCAGAAGGGGAGACGGGTGAAAAAGATAAATGCTGCTAATATATTCATGTGGGGCTTCTTTAAAAATATTTGGTGATGGACGCATGCGCAAAGTTGTCCATTTCGTTGATCATCCGCACCGCAGAGTCTACGATAGGATAGGAGCAGATGGCTCCGGTCCCTTCTCCAAGGCGCAAACCCAGATTCAATAACGGCTTGGCTCCCATGGCATCAAGCAGAAGCTTGTGTCCAATCTCGTCTCCCTGATGGCCGAAGATGGCGTAGTGCATTACTTCAGGGTAAAGCCGGGATGCCGCGAGGATGCAGTTTGTCATGATGAATCCGTCCACCAGGATAATCATTTTCAGTTCGGCTGCCTGAAGCATGGCACCTACCGCCATTACCATTTCCAGGCCGCCGAAGTAACGAATCAGGTCGCGTACGCTTCCGTCTCCCTGATAATTGTCCAGTGCCCGCTGCAATACGCTGTATTTATGACGGATTCCGGCATTGTCGAGTCCGCTTCCGGCGCCGACGCATTGTTCGAGGGGAATACGGGTGAAGCAGGTCATCCACATAGAGGAGGATGAAGTGTTGCCGATTCCCATTTCACCCAAGGAGAGCACATTGCATCCTTCGGCGTGGCACCGGCGGACTATCTCTGCCCCGCGGTCTATACACAAGTCCATCTCTTCTTCCGTCATGGCCGCTTCATGCAGGTAGTTGCGTGAACTTTTGCGTACTTTCATATTGATAATTCCCTTGTCGTAAGGCAGATCGTAATCCACTCCGGCATCCACGATCTTTAATTCGAATCCGTGTTGGCGGCAGAGGAAGTTGACACCTGCCCCTCCATGAAGGAAGTTGCTGATTTGCTGCCAGGTGATCTCTTTGGGAGAGAGGCTGACACCTTCGTCGACAATGCCATGATCGGCTGCAAATATAATGTTCTGCGGACATTTCAGCGTGGGAGTCAGTGTCTGCTGGATAAGCCCGATTTGCAAAGCCAGTTCTTCAAGTGTTCCCAGAGAACCTTTGGGCTTGGTCAGATTGTTTATTTTGTCGGTCAATGCTTCCCGGATTGTTTCGTCCGGTCTGGTGATTTGAAATGTTTTCATTTTATATAGGGTTAGTCTATCGTTTGTTTTTCATCTTTTACTTTCACGGGAATGCCCGATACCATTAATAAGACCTGATTGGCCCGGGTGGCAATATACTGGTTCATCCACCCCTGCATATCGGTGAACTTTCGTTGTATAAGGTTTTCTGAGGTGCCTCCCATGCCGATCTCGTTGGTGACGAAGATAAAGGTGGCTTCCTGTTCTGTCAGCCGGTCAAACTCGGTTTTTATGGCGGCGAGTGCCTTGTCTGTATCCGCTTCAAGGTCGAAGAAGTAATTGGTACACCAGAGTGTTACGCAATCGATCAGCACTACACGCCCTTGCAAAGAATGGCGGCTCAGTTCCTTTTCTTCTTCTATGTTGGTCCATTCCGGTCCCCGGTTGGCCTGATGACGTAACACCCGTTGACGGAACTCTTCGTCCCAGATGCGTGAGGTGGCCAGGTAGACCGGATTGGGGGAGAGAGATAATGCTAACCGTTCGGCATAGCTGCTTTTGCCCGAACGGGCCCCTCCGGTGATAAGTATGATCTGTTTCATGAATCTATCTGTGTATTTTCGGTTAGCAAATGTACGGTAATATTTTATATTTTCGTTCCCGGATGCAAAATATTGTGCCATTGCCATGGGTATTTCAGAAACAATATTTATCTTTGCACTGCTTTACAAAACGGAAGCAATTATATTGCGGTAGTAGCTCAGTTGGCAGAGCGGCGGCTTCCCAAGCCGCAGGTCACGAGTTCGACCCTCGCCTACCGCTCAATTCATGTTTTCAAGTCAAAAGTAAATATCGCAGGTTCCCTTGATCTTTTTGTGAGAAAAGAATGATGGAATCTGCGGTTTTTTTGTGTATTTCCTCTTTCACTCTTTGTTCTTTTCTTACCTTTGTGAATCAATTTTAATAGATAATCACATGAATAAGAAACTAATCTTATCTATCTTCGTTCTGGCAGGGGCTCCTGTACTGTTATCGGCTGCGGGAGAAGCACGATTACTGCGTTTCCCTGCTACGAACGGAAAGGAGATCGTATTTTCGTATGCGGGCGATTTGTATAAAGTGCCTGCTGCGGGAGGTGAGGCACAGCGTCTGACTTCCCATGTGGGATACGAAATGTTTCCCCGGTTTTCTCCGGACGGCAAAACGATTGCATTCACCGGACAGTATGATGGAAATACAGAAGTGTATACCATGCCTGCGACAGGGGGTGAACCGTTACGAGTTACCTATACGGCTACCAATAGCCGCGATGACCTGGGTGACCGTATGGGACCCAATAACATTGTCATGACCTGGACACCGGACGGACAGCGCATCGTATACCGTAACCGTATCAGTGATGGATTTTCCGGCAAACTGTTTACAGTGGACAAGGAAGGTGGATTGTCAGAAGCAATTCCTCTTCCGGAGGGCGGATTTTGCAGTTACTCACCGGACGGAAAACAATTGGCATACAACCGGGTGATGCGCGAATTTCGTACCTGGAAGTATTATAAAGGCGGTATGGCGGATGATATCTGGGTGTATAATCCGAACAGCAAAACAGTGGAAAACATTACCAATAATGTAGCTCAGGACATTTTTCCGATGTGGATTGGCGATGAAATCTTTTTCCTTTCCGATCGTGACCGCATCATGAATATCTTTGTATACAATACGAAGACTAAACAGACTGCCAAGGTAACTGATTTTACTGAGTATGATGTGAAGTTCCCAAGTGCCAGTGGAAATACCATTGTCTTTGAGAACGGTGGATATATTTATAAGATGGATGCCGCTACCCGGAAGGCTGAAAAGGTAAACATTACACTGGCTTCGGATAACATCTATGCCCGTACCGATTTGAAAGACGGAGCGAATTATGTGACTGCGGCCAGTCTGTCGCCGGATGGAGCACGAATGGTAGTGACAAGCCGGGGTGAAGTATTCAATCTGCCGGTAGAGAAAGGGGTTACAAAAAATATAACTCGTTCGCCGGGAGCTCACGACCGTGACGCACAGTGGTCACCGGACGGAACACAGATTGCCTATATCTCTGATGCTACAGGCGAAACCGAACTTTATCTGCAGAATGTGGCAGGTGGCGAACCGATGCAGTTAACCCATAAGAACGATACATATATCCGTGGCTTTAAATGGAGTCCGGATTCTAAGAAGATAGTGTATATGGATCGTAAGAACCGAGTTAATCTGCTGGATGTGGCTTCCGGGAAAGTTTCATTATTATTGCAAGATCCGATGGGAGTGCCGGGTGGAGTTACTTTCTCTCCGGACAGTGAGTGGTTGACTTATACACGGATGGGTAAAAATGAAATCAATGTCGTATATGTCTACAATATTGCGGAAAAGAAAGAATATCCGGTGACCGACAAATGGTATAACTCTTCTTCTCCGGTGTTCAGTGCCGACGGAAAGTATCTGATATTCTCTTCTGCCCGTGATTTTAATCCGACTTACGGATCATTGGAATGGAACCATGTATATAATAATATGTATGGTGTGTACATCGCTTTGCTGTCTAAAGATACATCGTCTCCTTTCATGCAGAAAGATGCGGAAGTGGCTGCATCTAATGCTGCACCCAAAAGCGGGGATAAGAAACCGGCAGATAAGAAGGAGGTGGCTGATGCTTCGTTGGTGAAGTTCGATCCGGATGGCATTACCGATCGCATTGTTCGATTGCCCTTGTCTCCGTCTTATTATGGTAACTTCTATTCGGATGGCAACAAGGTGTACTACTGGGGACGCGGTGGTACGAAAATGTATGACTTGGCAAGTCAGAAAGAGGAATCGATTGCCGATGGAGCTTCGATGGATGTTACTTACGATGGTAAGAAGGCACTTTTCTTTAAAGGCCGTCAGATTTATGTGACCAATCTTCCTTCGGGTAAGACAGAACTGACCACTCCGGTCAATTTAAGCAATATGAAGATTACTGTGGATTATCCGAAAGAGTGGGCACAAATCTTTGATGAAGCTTGGCGTGCCTATCGTGACGGATTCTATCAGGAGAGCATGCACGGTGTAGATTGGAAAGCAATTAAAGAAAAATATGTGGTCTTGCTGCCTTACGTTAAAACTCGTTTAGACCTGAATTACATTATCGGTGAGATGATAGGTGAATTGAACTGTGGGCATGCTTATGTCAATCCGGGAGAAACGGAACAGCCCAAACGGATCAATACCGGTTTGCTTGGTGCGGAGATTACCCGCGACAAGAGTGGCTTTTTCCGTCTGGAGAAGATATTCCCCGGAGCATCTTGGAGCAAAGAACTGCGCTCTCCGCTTACGGAACCGGGGGTTGATGTGAAAGCAGGAGAGTACATCGTAGCTATTGATGGTGTGCCGACCAATACAGTTAAAGATATGTATTCTTTACTGGTGGGTAAAGCAGAGATACCTACTGAAATTTCGTTGAATGCCAAACCTCAGCTTTCCGGAGCACGTAAGGTTGTGATCAGTCCGCTTGCCAATGAATATCCTTTGATACATTACAATTGGGTACAGGATAATATAAAGAAAGTGGATCAGGCTTCCAACGGACGTATCGGATATATTTATATTCCGGATATGGGACCGGAAGGCTTGAACGAGTTTGCCCGCTATTTCTATCCGCAACTTGATAAAGAAGGGTTGATTATTGATGATCGTGCCAATGGTGGAGGTAATGTTTCACCAATGATCCTGGAACGTCTTTCCCGTGAACCTTATCGCCTGACTATGGGTAGAGGTACCAGCCATGTGGGAACAGTGCCTGATGCTGTACAGGTGGGACCGAAGGTTTGTTTGATTAATAAATACTCCGCTTCTGATGGCGACCTGTTCCCGTGGGGCTTCCGCGCACTTGGATTGGGCAAGTTGATAGGTACGCGTACCTGGGGAGGTATTGTTGGCATTAGTGGTTCATTGCCATATATGGATGGAACAGACATACGTGTTCCGTTCTTTACCAGTTATGACCCGAAGACGGGACAATGGATTATCGAAAACCATGGTGTGGACCCGGATATCCTGATCGATAATGATCCGGTGAAAGAGTGGAATGGAGAGGATCAGCAGCTGAACAGAGCCATCGAAGAGGTTATGAAACAGCTTCAGGACCGTAAACCATTGGCTCCGGTACCTGCTCCGAGAGATTTTAGCAAATAAAAAACTTACTGAGATTGCAGTAAGAGGTTTTCACCACAGATTCCACGTACTTTTACAGACTCATTATCAGTGTCATGTATAGAATCGCGTAATCTGTGGTGTTTCTTTTTGATACATACCTTCTAACGTTTATGAAACAAGAACTAAAGAATAAACTTGCATTTTTGGCAGATAAATACGAGGTAGCCGAATTTATTATGGACGACCCTATACAGTTTCCACATCGCTATACCGGCAAGTCCGATATTGAGATCTCTGCCCTGGTAGCCTCTTGGATTGCTACCGGAAACCGGAAGGCTATTATCAAAAGCGGCGACCGGATTGACCGTGAACTGTTCTCGAATGCTCCTTACCGGTATATACTTAGTGAGGAGTGGAAGAAATATCGAGGAGTAAAAACCAGCTTCTATCGTTATTATTCCTGGAATGATTTCTATTTACTTTGTCAGGCTTTGTATGCGGCCTATCAGGAATATGAAGACCTGGAGTCGCATTTGTGCCATTCGCTTTCTTGGGGTACTCCGTTGGAAAGACTGCAATCCGTGTTCGGACATATCAATGGGATGCCTGCTTTGGCAAGTGCTTCCGAAGCGAAAAAGATGTGTATGTTCCTGCGCTGGATGATTCGTCGGGATTCTCCTGTGGATCTGGGTATCTGGCGGAGTTTTGATCCTTCGGATCTGATTATTCCTCTCGACACGCATGTGCATCGCATTTCAGTCGATCTTGGACTGACCGATGCACGTAAATGTCTGAAGACTGCGCGTTGTATTACCGATGCATTGCGGGAGATATGGCCGGATGATCCGGTGAAGGGAGACTTTGCACTTTTCGGGTTTGGTATCAACGAATCCATAAAAAGTTAGACGGTGTTATAAGAAACTTTTTAGCTTGACTATCTGTTCTTTAAGCGATAAATGATATGTTAAACCTCCTTATGGCGTAAAATTATGACTAAGAAAGAAGAAGTTTTAGTAGAAGAGGGCAGTCGGCAAGCACCCGAGAAGTATTATATCAAAATAACTCCTGACGGCCCTTATCTTGTTTATGGTAATCCTCCCATTGACCAGGAAATTATTCTTCCCAATGAAGAAGGTTCTTCGTGGGTGTATCAACGCGGGCTGAGTTTCGACAGTTCGGCCACTCCGGTAGCTCTGTGCCGTTGCGGGCATTCCCGCCATAAACCCTTCTGTGACGGTTCTCATAAGCGTGTCACCGATTGGGACTCTAATGAAACCAATAACAAACGTCCGTTACTTGAAGAAGCCGAGGAATTGGAAGGCCCCGCCATGGTGCTTGCCGATAACGAAAAGTATTGTGCTTTTGCCCGTTTCTGCGATGCACGCGGCCGAATCTGGAATCTGGTACAACTCGCTGAAACGGAAGAAGAGCGTGAACTTGTCCGTCGCGAGGCCAGCCATTGTCCTGCCGGGCGGCTCGTCGTTTGGGACAAAGAGACGCAAAAAGTCTTCGAACCGCCTTTTGAGCCCTCTATCGGTATTATTGAGGATCCCGGAATCAGAGTGAGCGGACCTATTTGGGTAAAAGGCGGTATCCGCATAGAGAGTGCGGATGGCAAAAGCTATACAATCAGGAACAGGGTGACTTTGTGCCGTTGCGGACAGTCGTCCAATAAACCGTTTTGCGACGGTACACATGCTTCCATGGGATTCAGCGACGGACTTCCGTTGGAAGAAAAAGGCAAGAAGTGGTGATTCTGCTTTCTGAAAAATCATAAATAAGCCGGTTGTCAATCGATAAACCGGCTTGTTTATGAACTGCCCTGCCGGGTTCCCTCTTAAAATTATAGATAAAGAATGATCACAGTTCACCCATTTTTAGTATTTTTGCATCCTGTTTTGAAGATAGAAAACTTTAAAAGAAGAAAAATATAATGGCAAAAGAACTGAAAGACCTGACCAAACGCAGCGAAAACTATTCGCAGTGGTATAATGATTTGGTAGTGAAAGCCGATTTGGCAGAGCAATCGGCTGTACGCGGATGTATGGTGATTAAGCCTTACGGATACGCTATTTGGGAGAAAATGCAACGTCAGCTGGACGATATGTTTAAGGAAACCGGACATGTGAATGCTTATTTCCCGTTGCTGATTCCAAAATCATTCTTGAGTCGTGAAGCTGAGCATGTGGAAGGCTTTGCCAAAGAGTGTGCCGTAGTTACTCACTACCGCCTGAAGAATGCCGAAGATGGTTCGGGTGTGGTGGTTGACCCTGCTGCAAAGTTGGAAGAAGAACTGATTATCCGTCCGACTTCCGAAACAATCATCTGGAATACTTATAAAAACTGGATTCAGTCTTATCGTGACCTGCCTATCTTATGCAACCAGTGGGCAAACGTTTTCCGTTGGGAGATGCGTACACGACTGTTTCTCCGTACAGCAGAATTCCTGTGGCAGGAAGGCCATACGGCACATGCAACACGTGAGGAGGCAGAAGAAGAAGCAATCCGCATGCTGAATGTATATGCTGACTTTGCAGAGAAATACATGGCGGTTCCGGTGGTGAAAGGGGTGAAGTCGGCCAATGAACGTTTTGCCGGTGCGCTTGACACCTATACCATTGAAGCGATGATGCAGGACGGCAAGGCGTTACAGAGTGGTACGTCTCACTTCCTGGGACAGAACTTCGCGAAAGCGTTTGATGTGCAGTTTGTTAATAAAGAAAATAAGCTTGAGTACGTATGGGCTACTTCATGGGGTGTTTCTACCCGTCTGATGGGTGCATTGATCATGACCCACTCGGATGACAACGGTCTGGTATTACCTCCACATCTGGCTCCGATTCAGGTAGTGATCGTTCCTATATATAAGAATGACGAGCAGCTGAAACAGATTGATGCCAAGGTAGAAGGTATTGTAGCGAAGCTGAAGGCATTGGGCATTTCGGTCAAATATGATAATGCCGATAACAAACGACCGGGCTTCAAATTTGCCGATTATGAACTGAAGGGTGTACCGGTTCGTCTGGTAATGGGCGGACGCGACCTGGAAAACAATACGATGGAGGTGATGCGTCGCGATACATTGGAGAAAGAGACCGTTACTTGCGATGGTATCGAGACATATGTTCAAAATCTGTTGGAAGAGATTCAGGCCAACATCTACAAGAAAGCGCGTACTTATCGCGATTCACGTATCACTAAGGTAGACAGCTACGATGAATTCAAGGAAAAAATCGAAGAGGGCGGTTTCATTCTGGCTCATTGGGACGGAACTACGGAAACAGAAGAGAAGATCAAGGAAGAGACAAAAGCTACTATTCGTTGTATCCCGTTCGATTCGTTTGTTGAAGGTGACAAAGAGCCCGGTAAGTGTATGGTAACCGGCAAACCTTCTGCTTGCCGTGTGATATTTGCTCGTTCTTATTAATAATTAATATAAGGTATAAGGAAAAAAGGTTGGAGGTACCGAAATGAACTTCCAACCTTTTTCTTTACTATCGTTATTCTAATAGCCTATGAATCCATTCTTGAATCTTATCTGGCTGCTGTGCGGCGGCATTTTTACTGCGATAGAGTATCTTATTGCAAGTCTCTTGATGATGGTTACCATTATTGGTATTCCATTTGGCTTTCAGACTCTGAAACTGGCCGGGCTTGCTTTATGGCCGTTCGGCAAAGAGGTGAGGAGCACCCCCGATTCGGGAGGTTGCCTCAGTATAATAATGAATATAGTCTGGCTGTTTCTTGGTGGAATTTGGATCAGCCTTTCTCACCTGGGATGGGGGATTCTGCTTTGTATCACAATCATTGGTATACCATTCGGGAGACAACACTTCAAACTTGCCGGACTGGCTCTGACTCCCTTCGGAAAGGTTATTGTCGATAAGGGCTTTTAATCGTTCTATCTTCTTCACATCCCTTTTCGGTATTCATACACTTTCCGTTTTTGTATTCTTTCTTTGTAAGAGAGACATACGAAAATAAAAACTGAAGAAAAGAGAGCGTCACATCGGATGCTCTCTTTTCATTTCCGATTTAGCTTTGGTGATGTCCTTTACCGTGTCATTCGGGATGCTGTCTCGTGCGGTAGCCTGTTTCTTTCTCAGGTTTCTCAACTTCCATTTATTCCAGAAGAGAAGTTCACTCCATTTATTAAAATCTTTTTTGTACATGATACCGATTCCTTGGGTAGTCAGGTTGGTCCGTGTATAATAACGGTCGTTCGTTTCATTATACGCCTTCAGACGTATGTCTCCTGAGCGGTTGAGCAGCCATTCCGCTTCAAAGTCTCCGATGAAATTGGTATTAGCTAACGGATTATCCCGGTAGCCGAAATTACCATTAATAATCAGACGGTTGTTCAATAACTGTCCGGACAGGATACCTTCTATTTCCATGTCCGTCCAGCCTTTGTCACCGGTACTGAGATTCGTTCCGATGTTCCAGTTGTTGTTATCGAATACCTGCGATAACAGATTGTTTAACTGTCCGGACAGAGTAGAAAATAGGGCTGACGATGTCATATTAGAGTTTTGGGTGCCTCCGGTACTCTCCTGTGGATAGAACTTGCCGATACCCAGCAGATAGAGTATCTGTATGTTCATCTGCTCTTCCGTACTGATGTAATTGCGTACCAGCGTCTGTATCTCGTCCCGTTCGTTGGGGAGTTCGATACCTAATTTAATATTGGGGCGCCAGAGAATTCCGGTCAGGTTCATGATGCAATTCACCTTTACATTGGGTTGCTGGGTGATCGGGTCTGCGGCATCGGGGATCAGGTCATTCAGCGAAGCAGAGTTCACCGTATAACTGGCTTGTATATCGAGCGTCGCATCCAACGGGGGACCGTTGAAAGTGATACTGCTTCCGTCTTTTATGATAAAGTCCTTGCGGATGACTTCCTGCAAGCTGAACTTATAAATACCCTGGCTGATGCGGTAGTTTCCGAACATTTTCACATCTCCTTTATTAAAGAACTCTGTCCGTATGTTGCCGGAGCCCTTACCGCTGATGTAGTCTCCGGCAATGGGGTCCATGATAATTTTCATAGTAGCGTCCGGAGTAGCATCTATCAACAGATTCAGGCGGATATCCGTTTTTGTCTCTTCCTCCTCCATCTCCTGCTGCAGCCGCTCATATTCTGATATTACATTGATGGAATCCTGAACGAATCTGCGCGGAGTTTTGTCAATAAACTTAATGAACTGGTTGCTGGCTGCTGAAGCAGTGGCATTGGTTATGTAGACAAAATTGGTATTGCGGTTGGTCGTGACGGCTGCATTGACTTGCAGTTCCTGCGGATTGCCAACCAGCATCGCATTGCCGGTTCCATACACTTTTCCGTAGAAGTTGATATCAGAACTTTCTTTCGTGTCCATCAGTAACATGTTGTTCACGTTGAATTCGAAGTGATAGCTCAAATCCCTGAAATGCCTGAAATTCAGTTTGCCGTTCATTGTGCCCTGGTGCCCTTCCATATCTGCGATATGTATATTGTCGAAAGTGATACCGGTGGTGGACAGACGGATAGTGTCTTTTACGGCAAATGATGTGTTTAATATTCCTATCTTCAACGACGCATCTGTCATCAGATCCCCTTCGATGTTGAGCTCCTTGAATTTTCCATAGAAATGAGCTTTGCCGCTGGTACGTCCATGTAGGTCTTCGACAATGGAGCGCATGAAATATTGGAGGAACTGAATGTTTGTATGCTCCGTTTCTATATTCAAATCCAGTTTACTTTCCGGCTTTAACGGATAGACGTGCCCGATGACGTGCGTTTTCGATAGCCCTTCTTCTTCCATGTGAGCATCCAGGAAGATGGCACGTTTGTTGTTCTCCCATGCTCCGTAAATATCCATTGCTCCCAAAGAAGCATCATTGAAAGTGAAGTTTTTAAAATGTAAGCGGGTATTCATGACCGGCTCTTTCAAAATGCCACTGGCATACGCCGTTCCGGTGGCATCTCCTTTAAAGTCCACATCGTCAAAATCTACCACATCGAATACGTAACCCACATTGATGTCCTTCAGGTCTACCTTCAGTGTATCTTCGGCATGTTCCGAGATGCGCCCGTTGATGCGGATGTGACGGTCTTTATGCGAGAAATAGAAATTGTTTATATCTACTTTGCCCGAATCTACTACTACTTGTGACGGATGAATCTGCCACAAAGTGTCGTTCAGGATAATGTCTGTCTGCTTAATGTCTACGACTGTTTTCAGTGCCGACTTTTCTTCGGCCTTGCGGAAGAAGCTGGCAGCAGCGGATAATCGTCCGCTATAAGTATTGATGGTATTATTGCCCCAATTGATGTTGGCACTTATGGTATCATTTTGGGCTTGCGCATCCAGTGAGATGCTTACGGCACTCTCTTTTTTCAGGTTATTGAACCGTATCTTGGCCTTGAACTGGTCAGTAGGATTTTCACAGAGCACCAGTCCGGACTCGATAAACGTGTTTTGATATTGTAGCCGGGGGAAATAGCCCTCTACTCGCAGCCGCTGTGCCTGGTCATTGAAGTAACCCTTTACAGTTGAGTGCGTATATATCTTCAATGGGATGTCGAATACGGTAGACAGCAGTTCTGTATTGAATATGTGGACATCGAAACTGAAGTTGTTATTCGTTTCAATCGGCTTCTTATCCGGCTGGATCAATGAAGGAATGTATCGCCGCATAATATTCATTACGCTTGCCGGAAGTGTGTGATACAGATAATTACCTTCAATACTTGCTTTCAGGAAACTGGAGGTCAGTTTCAGTTGGTTTTGTTTGTCTTGTCGAGTGGCTATGATGTTGATATTATCCAGAAAGTAATTCTTTTCGGGTGCGGTGAATTGTAGACTGTCTATGTTGATTTCACCTATCATTTCATCGATGGAACCGCCACGGAAGTTAGCTTTCAGCTTCAGAGAGAATTCTGCGTCCGGATAATCCTTGGTCAGGTTCAAGTCGTGCGGGCGTACTTTATCTATTACAGCATTGAAGTTGAAAGTCGGGATTTTCTCGACTACATTGATGTTACCATTTAAATGTATCGAACCGTTTTCATCATCCAGTGCCACCTTTCCGTCGAAGCCGCCACGTTCGAACTCTCCGTCGAGTGTGATATTCTCATATTTATAATTACTGTATTCGAGGGCAGCTATCAGGCCTTTTAGCGTGATGGCGGGGTACTGGTTACGGTAGTGGCTGCCTTGAACATTCAGATTAAAGGTAATTTTGCCCAGTTGCTTGTTATCCAGCAACTGTCCCAGTGCGAAGTCGGTGGTCTTTACACCTCCCGAATAAGAAAACAAGGCTTTGGCCTTATCGGAACTGAGCTTTAAGTCAGTTTGGACAGAACCAATGTTGGTACGAAACAGACCGTACATGACCAAATCTGTGAAATACCCTGATATTTCACCGTGAAAGGAAGCATTTCCTAAACGCTGCAGAATAGGAGGAACCCCATTGTAATGCGGACTCAGGTTGCGTACCAGGAATCCGATTCCATCGTTATTAGCAGATAGATTGGCAAGATGCCCGTATACATAGGCATCTTGCGGGCGTGATAGATCCTGTAAAGAGACATCTCCCTTCAGTCGGAATTTATCGCCTGCATTAATTTCCAGCGTTTTGCAGTTCAACTGGTTGAGTGTACCTTCTACATCGATGCCCAGATCCAGCTTTTCTTTAAAGTTGGATAGTGCCGGAACAAAAGCTGAAATATCATTCAGGGTCACGTAGGATGGCAGAGTACGGAAAGAGAAGCGGACTTCATCGGCAAAATGATTGAGTGCTCCCAAACTGTCATATTCCATCCGAATGGTATCCATTTTCATTTCGGTACCCGGCATTTCTATAGCAAAATTCTCTATTTTCATGCCTCTGTCATTAGCTATGACTTTCAGGCTCAACTTTCTCAGCTCAAAGCCCGATTGTTCATCCACGCTTAGCCGTTTGATGGCCGCATTGATCGAATCGCCTTGAAGTGCTTTGAGAGAGATGTTGGCAATGATATTATGCAATTTGACATGCTGGGGGTTGAACTTTCCGGGAGTTTCTTTTTCCGACAGTACATCGTAAGCCAACTTACCACGGCGTATCAATATAGAGTTGATACGCAAGTCGAGGCTCTTGTCTGTTTTTACTGTGTCTTTAGAGGCAAATGCGTCAAGGACAAATTTGAAATTAGGGTCCGTATTCGGAGTAGGTTTGTTCAGGTTGATGTTAAAGCCGAACAATTGTACACTGCTGATTGCGATTTTTCCGTTGAATAGGGGGATAATATCAAACTTGGCGGAAAGACGAGTAATTTTAAGCATCTCTTTGCCCGATTGATCGTCGAGCAGCACATCGTCTATGATGATACGATTCAATAGTCCGATATCTATCTTACCGATAGTCAGTTCAGTACCTAATGTCCGGGATAGTTCTTTTGCGACAAACGTGGTCATATTTCGCTGAATAAAAGGAATATTCAGCAAAATGATAGTTCCGATATATACACCTAATATAATACCGATAACCCAGCGTACAGTCTTCTTCAGCGTTCTGATAAGCGGTTGTTTTTATTTTGCGAACAAAAATATAAAATAGTTCGTTATGAATCCTACTTTTATCATTACTTTTGCATCGTTTAAATATCAAAAAGCGTATGAGTACAATTATATTAGGAATTGAGTCTTCCTGTGACGATACGTCGGCTGCGGTAATAAAAGATGGTTTTCTGTTGTCGAATGTAGTGTCCAGTCAGGCGGTGCATGAAGCTTACGGTGGTGTAGTACCCGAATTAGCATCACGTGCGCATCAGCAAAATATAGTACCTGTGGTGCATGAAGCATTGAAACGTGCAGGGGTGACGAAAGAGGAATTGAGTGCGGTAGCTTTTACGAGAGGTCCCGGACTGATGGGATCGTTGCTGGTGGGAGTATCTTTTGCGAAAGGGTTTGCCCGCTCATTAAACATTCCCATGATTGATGTTAATCATCTGACAGGACATGTATTAGCACATTTCATTAAAGAAAAGGGTGAAGAGAATGAACAACCCACTTTCCCATTCCTTTGCTTGTTGGTGTCCGGAGGTAATTCTCAAATCGTACTGGTGAAGGCATACAATGATATGGAGATTCTGGGACAGACAATTGATGATGCTGCCGGAGAAGCTATTGACAAATGTTCAAAAGTGATGGGGCTTGGTTACCCGGGCGGTCCCATTATTGACCGTTTGGCACGTCAGGGCAATCCGAAAGCTTATACATTCAGCAAACCCCACATCCCGGGGTTGGACTATAGTTTTAGTGGATTGAAGACATCGTTTCTTTACTCGTTGCGTGATTGGATGAAAGAAGATCCTGATTTCATCGAACATCATAAGACTGATTTAGCCGCTTCTCTTGAAGCGACTGTTGTAGATATATTGATGGATAAACTCCGTAAAGCAGCCAAACAGTATAAGATTAACGAGGTGGCTGTAGCAGGTGGTGTGTCCGCCAATAACGGTTTGCGTAATGCTTTCCGTGAGCATGCGGAGAAGTATGGCTGGAAGATTTTTATTCCAAAGTTTAGCTATACCACGGACAATGCTGCAATGATCGCTATTACGGGATATTTTAAATATCAGGATAAAGACTTCTGTCCTATGGAATTGCCGGCTTATTCACGTGTGACTTTATAAAAGAAAAGAGGGTAGATCTTTCTTCTTCTTTATATCTATAATATTGAGAAAGCTAAATAAAAAAAATCATGTTTGCAGAGATAATAACCATCGGTGATGAGTTGCTGATAGGCCAGGTGACTGACACTAATTCGGCATGGATGGGACGCGAATTAAATAAAGTCGGTATCGAAGTTATTCGTGTAGTGTCTGTACGTGATCGTGCAGAAGAGATAACCGAAGCAGTGGATGCCTCGATGAAAAGGGCGGATATTGTATTGATGACAGGTGGTTTGGGCCCTACTAAGGATGATATCACCAAACAAACCCTTTGTGAATATTTTGGTACCAAACTGATTTTTAGTGAGGCTGTATTTGAAAATGTGAAGCGGGTATTAGCTGGAAAAATACCGATGAATGCGTTGAATAAGAGTCAGGCGATGGTGCCAGAGAATTGTACGATCATTAATAATCGGGTGGGAAGTGCCTCTGTCAGTTGGTTTGAAAAGGATAGTAGAGTGCTTGTTTCCATGCCCGGTGTTCCTCAGGAGATGACTACGGTAATGAGTGAAGAAGTGATTCCTCGTTTGTGCGCAAAGTTTCATACAGATGCCATTGTACATCGTACTTTTACTGTGCAAAACTATCCGGAATCAGTGCTGGCTGAAAAATTGGAGGCTTGGGAGGTGGCGCTGCCGTCTTGTATTAAACTTGCTTACTTGCCTAAACCCGGTTTGATTCGTTTGAGATTGACAGGACGTGGACAAGATCGTCAGGAAGTAGAGACATACTTAAATGTTGAGAGCGCCAAATTGGAAGCCATTTTAGGTGAAGATATTTTGGATGAAGAAGATACACCGATTGAGATTCTGATTGGGGAACTTCTGAAAAAGAAGAAATTGACCCTTTCCACCGCAGAAAGTTGCACCGGTGGAAGTATTGCAGCCCGTGTTACTTCGGTTGCCGGAAGTTCGGAATATTTTAAAGGAAGTGTAGTGGCGTACTCTAATGAAGTAAAGATGAAATTGCTGGGTGTGTCGATGGAAACGCTTGAAAAGAAAGGTGCTGTAAGCGAGGAAACCGTAATTGAGATGGTAAAAGGTGCGATGAAAGCGCTGAAAACTGATTGTGCAGTCGCCACTTCGGGTATCGCAGGTCCTGGTGGAGGTACTAAGGAGAAGCCTGTTGGTACAGTCTGGATTGCTGCTGCCTATAAAAATGAAATTTGCACTATGAAGCAGGAAACTGACCGCGGAAGAGAAATGAATGTGGAGAGAGCAGGTAATAATGCTCTTCTGTTACTTCGAAAATTGGTGAAATGAAGAAAAATTACTGCTGAATAATGAATTTATTTAAGAAATGCTTGTTTTATATCTATAAAAGTGCTTACTTTGCGCTCTGTTTGAAAGAAGTATAGATTAAAACTATAAAAATAAGATAGAAATGTCGAAGATTTGTCAAATTACCGGAAAGAAAGCCATGATTGGCAACAATGTTTCACACTCAAAGAGAAGAACTAAGAGAACCTTTGATTTGAACTTGTTTAACAAAAAGTTCTACTATGTAGAACAGGACTGCTGGATCAGCCTGAGCCTCTGCGCTGCTGGTTTGCGTATTATTAATAAGAAAGGTTTGGACGCTGCTCTGAATGATGCAGTTGCCAAAGGGTATTGTGATTGGAAAACCATTAAAGTTATTGGCTAAAACGTAAGAGGAGAAACTGATTATGGCAAAGAAAGCAAAAGGTAATAGAGTTCAGGTGATTCTGGAATGCACAGAACACAAAGATAGCGGTATGCCGGGAACATCTCGTTATATCACAACTAAGAACAGAAAGAATACTACAGAAAGACTTGAGTTGAAAAAATACAACCCGATTCTGAAGAGAGTAACAGTACACAAAGAAATTAAATAAAAAAGAAAGAGTATAACCCATGGCAAAGAAAACAGTAGCAAGTTTGCACGAAGGATCTAAAGAAGGTCGTGCTTATACTAAGGTTATCAAAATGGTTAAATCTCCGAAGACTGGAGCTTACATTTTTGATGAACAAATGGTTCCTAACGAAAAAGTACAAGACTTTTTTAAGAAATAAGCCGGTTGCATTAGATTGCAACCTGAAAAATCCTCTCACTGATATTCATTGAGGGGATTTTTTTTGCCAATTTTATTCGCTTCAATTTTTACTTTACGCCAGTTTTATTATATCTTTGTAGCATAATGTATTATACAAATAATTGTAATCATGGGATTTTTTAGTTTTTTCTCAAAGGAAAAGAAGGAAACTTTAGATAAAGGATTATCTAAAACCAAAGAAAGTGTATTCAGCAAGATTGCCCGTGCGGTAGCCGGCAAGTCGAAGGTGGATGATGAAGTGCTGGATAATCTGGAAGAGGTGCTTATCACATCGGATGTGGGAGTAGAGACTACCCTTAATATCATTAAACGTATTGAAAAACGTGCGGCAGAAGATAAATATGTAAATACACAAGAGCTAAACTCAATTCTGCGTGAAGAAATTGCAGCATTGTTGACTGAGAATAATTCGGATGATGTTGCTGATTTCGATGTTCCGGTAGAGAAAAAGCCTTATGTCATTATGGTAGTGGGTGTGAATGGGGTTGGTAAAACAACTACCATTGGTAAACTTGCTTATCAATTCAAGAAAGCCGGTAAATCTGTTTACTTGGGTGCGGCCGATACATTTCGTGCAGCGGCTGTAGAACAGCTTGTAATTTGGGGAGATAGAGTAGGTGTACCGGTGATAAAACAAAAAATGGGTGCTGATCCCGCTTCGGTTGCATTTGATACATTAAGCTCGGCCGTTGCTAATGATGCGGATGTTGTGATTATAGATACAGCAGGACGCCTACACAATAAGGTCGGTTTGATGAATGAACTGACGAAGATTAAGAATGTAATGAAGAAGGTGGTACCTGATGCTCCGAATGAGGTGTTGCTGGTGCTTGATGGTTCAACCGGGCAGAATGCCTTTGAGCAGGCTAAACAATTCACGTTGGCTACAGAGGTGACTGCCATGGCTATAACAAAACTGGACGGAACGGCAAAGGGAGGCGTTGTTATCGGAATTTCAGACCAGTTTAAGATTCCGGTGAAATATATTGGATTGGGTGAAGGTATGGAAGACCTGCAGGTTTTCCGCAAGAAAGAATTTGTAGACTCCTTATTTGGAGAGAATGCATGAAAAGAAAAACTATAGATATCATAACATTAGGGTGCTCTAAGAATTTGGTGGATTCGGAGCAGTTGATGCGTCAGTTGGAAGAAGCCGGATATGATGTTACCCATGACTCGGAAAAACCGACAGGAGAAATAGCAGTTATCAATACCTGCGGTTTCATCGGTGATGCGAAAGAAGAATCAATTAATATGATTCTGGAATTTGCCCAGGAAAAAGAAGAAGGAAATCTGGAAAAACTTTTTGTTATGGGCTGTCTTTCGGAACGCTATTTAAAAGAATTGGCGATTGAAATTCCTCAGGTTGATAAGTTTTATGGTAAATTCAACTGGAAAGAGTTGTTGCAGGACTTGGGAAAAGCCTACCATGACGAACTTCATATTGAACGTACGCTAACTACCCCTAAACATTATGCTTATCTGAAAATATCAGAGGGGTGTGACCGTAAATGTTCTTATTGCGCTATACCAATCATTACAGGACGTCATGTGTCTCGTCCCATGGAAGAGATCTTGGACGAAGTGAGATACTTGGTTTCCAATGGTGTGAAAGAGTTTCAGGTGATTGCCCAGGAGTTGACTTACTATGGAGTCGATTTATACAAGAAACAAATGCTCCCGGAATTGATTGAGCGTGTTTCTGAGATTCCGGGTGTGGAATGGATACGTTTACACTATGCATACCCGGCACATTTTCCTGAAGACTTGTTTAGAGTGATGCGTGAACGGGATAATGTATGCAAATACATGGATATAGCATTGCAACATATTAGTGATAACATGTTGCAACGTATGCAGCGTCATGTGACCAAAGAAGACACCTATCGGTTAATTGAACAGTTTCGTAAAGAAGTTCCCGGTATTCATTTACGTACAACGTTGATGGTGGGGCATCCGGGTGAAACAGAAGAGGATTTTGAGGAATTGAAAGAGTTTGTTCGTAAAGTCCGTTTCGATAGAATGGGAGCTTTTGCTTATTCAGAGGAAGAGGGCACGTATGCGGCAGCTAATTATGAAGATTCTATTCCTCAAGAAGTGAAACAGGCCCGCTTGGATGAACTGATGGATATTCAACAGGGGATTTCTGCTGAACTTAGTGCATCTAAGGTGGGGTGGCAAATGAAAGTTATCATTGATCGTATAGAGGGTGATTATTATGTTGGGCGCACTGAATTTGATTCTCCGGAAGTAGATCCTGAGGTATTAATAAAGTGCGAGGGAGATAGTCTGAGGGTTGGTAACTTTTATCAAATAGAGGTGATTGATTCCGATGAATTCGATCTTTTTGCGAAAGTTATCTAAAGATATTTCCCTAAGAATTTGTTTTTTTCATTCGGATTGACTAATATAGCAACACACTTTTAAAATTGTAGTATTTTGAATAACAAAGAATTTACTTCAGAACTTTCGCGCAGGTTAGGATATAATACAAAAGATACTTCTGACTTGATAACTACTCTGCTGTCTGACATCATTCAGGAGCTGCAGGAAGGTAATGCTATAGGAATACAGGGATTTGGTGCTTTTGAAGTAAAAAAGAAGGCTGAGCGTATTGTCATCAATCCTGTCACCAGACTACGCTTGTTGGTTCCACCCAAACTGGTGTTGGCATTCAAGCCAAGTCCAATCTTAAAGGATAAGTTTAAAGAAGCATTTCCGTATGAATGAAAGGTTGACTATACAGAATCTTGTTGATTTACTGGTTAGCAGGCATGGGGTCCCTCAAAAAGATGCCGATGTTTTTGTTCGGGAGTTTTTTCTGTTGATAGAACAGGCTCTGGAGAATGATCAGTACGTGAAAATCAAGGGGCTGGGAACATTTAAACTGATAGGGGTTAATAGCCGTGAAAGTGTAAATATCAATACAGGCGAACGAATTAAGATAGAAGGACATACAAAGATTTCTTTTACTCCTGATCCTTCTTTGCGGGATATTATTAATAGGCCTTTTTCTCATTTTGAGACGGTTGTACTGAATGAGAATACTGTATTGGAAGATACGCCGATAGAGGAATTGGAGGGAGATCCGGTGGATGTGCCTGGAGTAGAAGGGGTACAGTTTATGGAGGATGTCTCAGGGAAAAAGCAGATTGAAACAGAGCCTATAGAGGCAGCAGAGCAGATAGAAACAGTAGAATCGGAGGGTATGCCGGAGCAAAGCACTGAGAATGCTGAGACTACTACTGGGGATATTGAGGAGGATACGAAAAAAACGGAAAATATAGAAATTGGAGGTCGAATGGTTGATGTGCCAGAAGAAGTTGAAAAGGAAACCTGCAAGGATACGGGCACAAAGACTATTATAGAAATAGAAGGATTATCTGTTGATGAAGTATCGGAAGACATTAAACCAGATAAGACTGACGAAGGATTCGAGGAAGAACAAGAGCAGGCGGAAAAAGAAATAGAAGAAGGCGAGGCTCCTAAACTGACTGCAGAAGAAATAATTGCTCGGGAGATTCAGAAAACAGAAGTTCCGATTGTTCCTATGAGAAAGGAGAGGCACCCCCAAAAAGAAATTAAATTCAAAAAAGAGAAGTCTCCTGTCCCTTATTTGGTAACTATCATAGCGGTTGTTATGCTGCTTTGTGGTGCGGCTCTGGTTTTTGTTTATTATCCGGATTTGTTTTCTAAAGAAGAAATGCAATCAACCGTAATTGAAGCGGTGGAGAAAAAAGAGCCTATAAAGGAAGTCCCGTTAGATACTGTTATGAAAACAGATACTATAGCCGAAGTGGTGGTAAAAATGCAGGATAAACAACAGGTAGTGAATCCTAAACCTGTGTCGGTGAAAACGGATAAAGTATCGGAGAGTAAATCGGTTTCTCAGGAAAAGGTTACTAAGAAGGTGGTGTCAATACCTGTTAAGCCGGATTCTGTAAATTACATAATTACCGGTACTAAGACTACCTATATGATGAAAGAGGGGGAGACTTTAACCAAGGTCTCTTTACGCTTCTATGGTACAAAAGATTTGTGGCCTTATATTGTTAAGCATAATCAGGGAGTGATTAAGAATCCGAATAGTGTGCCATATGGTACTGTACTTAAAATACCGGAACTTGTTAAAAAGTAACGGCTTTGTATGGCACCCGGGTGTATAAACTTGTATACATCCGGGTGCCGTGTTTATGTTATACAAATACAAAAGCGTATGAAAGTACCTTAATCTAAAGACTTCGCATTGTTTTTTAATAAAAATTAGTTGGAATGGTTAAAGATATAGTGTACTTTTGGAATCGAAATTAAAAAGCCTTACAACATAGGTTTCATTTATATTATAAGTAAGAAATTAAACAATAAAATAATTAGTATTTATGGCTGAATCAATTGACATCCGCGAATTGAACGAGCGGATTGAAAGACAGAGTGCTTTCGTTACCAATCTTACAACAGGCATGGACCAGATCATTGTGGGTCAGAAACATTTGGTAGAGTCACTGTTAATCGGGCTACTTTCTGACGGGCATGTATTGCTTGAGGGTGTACCAGGATTGGCAAAAACTTTGGCAATCAAGACATTGGCTTCGTTGATCGATGCAAAATACAGCCGCATACAGTTTACGCCTGATTTGTTGCCTGCCGATGTTGTAGGTACTATGGTTTACAGTCAGAAAGATGAAACCTTTCAAGTGAAAAAAGGTCCGATTTTTGCTAATTTTGTATTGGCCGATGAAATAAACCGTGCGCCTGCCAAAGTACAGAGTGCCCTGCTTGAAGCCATGCAGGAACGTCAGGTGACCATTGGTAAAGAGACATTCTTGTTGCCTGAGCCATTCCTTGTGTTAGCTACACAGAACCCGATTGAGCAGGAAGGTACATATCCGCTTCCGGAAGCTCAGGTAGACCGTTTTATGCTTAAGGTGATTATTGATTATCCGAAGCAGGAAGAGGAGAAATTAATTATTCGCCAAAACATTAATGGAGAGAAATTCAATGTGAAACCTATTTTGAAGGCAGAAGAAATAATTGAAGCCCGTAAAGTAGTACGCCAGGTTTATTTGGATGAAAAGATTGAACGTTATATTGTAGACATCGTATTTGCTACACGTTATCCCGAAAAATATGATTTGAAAGAGCTGAAAGATATGATTGGATTCGGTGGTTCACCTCGTGCTTCCATTAATCTGGCTTTGGCTGCACGTACTTATGCATTTATTAAACGTCGTGGCTATGTGATTCCGGAAGATGTACGTGCTGTTGCACATGATGTCCTCCGGCATCGTATCGGATTGACATATGAAGCGGAAGCCAGCAATGTAACTTCTGATGAAATTGTAAGTAAAATATTGAATAAGATAGAAGTGCCTTAATTTTAATTGAGAATGAATAATCCTCAATTACCAACTTTCAATTCTCAATTAAATAGATGGAAACAAGTGAAATTCTAAAAAAAGTTCGTCGGATTGAAATAAAGACGCGTGGATTGTCGAACAATATTTTTGCAGGACAGTACCATTCGGCCTTCAAAGGTAGAGGTATGGCTTTTTCTGAGGTGCGTGAATATCAGTTTGGTGATGATATACGTGACATTGACTGGAATGTGACAGCGCGTTTTAACAAACCTTTTGTGAAGGTGTTTGAGGAAGAGCGCGAACTGACGGTGATGTTGATGGTGGATGTTTCCGGTAGTTTGGAATTTGGCACCGTAAAACAGCTGAAGAAGGATATGGTAACAGAAATTGCAGCTACTCTCGCATTTTCTGCTATTCAGAATAACGATAAGATCGGAGTTATTTTCTTTTCAGACAGAATAGAAAAATTTATTCCTCCCAAGAAAGGGCGTAAACACATTCTGTACATTATTCGTGAACTGATTGATTTTAAGCCCGAAAGTCGTCGTACAAATATTCGCCTTGCTCTGGAATATCTGACGAATGTCATGAAAAGACGTTGTACAGCTTTCATTTTATCCGATTTTATAGATCAGGAAAGCTTTAAGAATGCAATGACCATAGCCAATAGGAAACATGATGTTGTCGCTATTCAAGTATATGACAGGAGAGTAGCTGAGTTACCGGCAGTAGGTTTGATGCGGATTAAAGATGCGGAAACCGGACATGAACAGTGGATAGACACATCTTCGGCCGGAGTGCGTAAGGCGCATCATGAATGGTGGGTAAATAAACAAACTGAGTTAGACGAAACGTTTACAAAAAGTAATGTTGATTCTGTTTCGGTACGTACTGATCAGGATTACGTGAAAGCGTTACTGAATTTATTTGCTAAACGAAATTAACAGGAAAGATGAATAAAAATATATTTCTGATAGTATTGTTATTTCTGGTTTCTGGCAGAATTGCTGCACAGTCTGTGACTGTCGATGCTAAAATAGACTCTTTGCAAATTCTAATAGGAGAACAGGCAAAAGTGCAGTTACAAGTAGCGATGGATGTGAAGCAGAAAGCTGTTTTTCCGGTATTTACAGATACGCTGGTACGTGGGGTGGAAATTGTGGAAACTGCTAAACCTGATACACAGTATTTAAATGATCGCCAGAGAATGTTAATTACCCAGGAGTATACGGTAACTTCTTTTGATTCAGCTTTATATTATATTCCTCCTATGGGTGTGAAGATCGATAATAAAGAGTATAAATCGAAAGCATTGGCATTGAAAGTGTACTCAATGCCTGTGGATACTTTGCATCCTGATCAGTTTTTTGGTCAGAAGACCGTTATGAAGGCTCCTTTTGCATGGGAAGATTGGTATGGCTTGATTGGTTGCTCTTTTTTGGCATTACCACTGTTAGGATTGCTCATTTATTTGATTGTTCGCATCCGTGATAATAAGCCTATTATTCGTAAAATAAAGGTTGAGCCTAAGTTGCCTCCACATCAACTGGCAATGAAAGAGATAGAGCGTATTAAGACAGAGAAGATATGGCAAAAGGGACAACCAAAGGAATATTATACGGAATTGACAGATGCTCTTCGCACATATATTAAGAATCGATTTGGTTTTAATGCATTGGAAATGACTTCATCTGAAATTATAGATAAATTGCTTGAATTTAATGATAAAGAAGCTATATCAGATTTAAAATATTTATTCCAGACAGCCGATTTGGTTAAATTCGCTAAGCATGATCCGCAAATGAACGAAAATGATACGAATTTAATTAATGCAATTGATTTTATTAATGAAACCAAACAACCGGAAGAAGAGAACCTGAAGCCACAGCCTACTGAAATCACCATTATAGAGAAAAGGTCTTTGCGTACAAAGATATTACTGATATGTGGTATTGTATTTTTGTCGGCTGCTCTTATTGGAACCTTTGTATATATAGGGTTACAACTCTATAACTTGTTTGCGTAATAGGTTTTGACTTTTATCATATAAAATAAGAAATAGTAAATTGTAAATAGAATGGTTTTTGCCAATATTGAATATTTGTTTTTGCTGCTGTTACTTATACCATATATTGTGTGGTATATAATGAAGCGGAAGAAGACGGAGCCGACTCTTCAGATTTCTGATGCACGTGTATATGCACATGCACCGAAAAGTTATAGGAACTATTTGCTGCATGTACCTTTTGGTTTGCGCATCATTGCTCTAATATTGATCATCTTGGTTTTGGCACGCCCTCAAACAACCAATAGCTGGCAAAACAGCGAAATCGAAGGTATTGATATTATGTTAGCTATCGATGTATCTACCAGTATGTTGGCAGAGGACTTGAAGCCTAATAGATTGGAGGCTGCTAAAGATGTAGCTGCGGAATTTATTAATGGCCGTCCGAATGATAATATAGGTATTACGCTTTTTGCCGGTGAAAGTTTTACTCAGTGTCCTTTAACGGTAGATCATGCTGTATTACTGAATCTATTTCAAGGTATTAAGTGCGATATTATTGAGGATGGGACAGCAGTGGGAATGGGAATTGCTAATGCAGTAACTAGGCTGAAAGATAGTAAAGCAAAATCAAAAGTGATTATTTTGCTGACAGATGGTACAAATAATAAAGGGGATATTTCTCCATTGACAGCTGCTGAAATAGCAAAAAGTTTTGGTATACGTGTTTATACTATTGGTGTGGGAACAAATGGTATGGCTCCTTATCCGGTACCGGTTGGGGGAACAGTACAGTATATTAATACGCCGGTTGAAATTGATGAAAAAACCCTTACTCAAATAGCAGGTATTACGGATGGAAACTATTTTCGTGCTACCAGCAATTCGAAACTGAAAGAGGTTTATGAAGAGATTGATAAATTGGAGAAAACGAAATTGAACGTGAAAGAGTATAGTAAGCGTCAGGAAGAATATCGTTGGTTTGCGCTGGCTGCTTTCTTATGTGTACTGCTTGAACTACTGTTACGTAACTCAATATTGAAGAAGATACCATAAAATAGATAGAAAGATGTTTCGATTTGAAGAACCTGCATATTTATATTTGTTGTTGTTGCTACCATTGTTGGTAGCCTTCTATCTTTTTTCTAACTATAGAAGGAGGAAAGCTATTCGTAAATTCGGGGATCCGGTATTGATGGCACAACTGATGCCTGATGTATCTAAATATCGTCCGGATGTAAAGTTTTGGTTGGTATTTACCGCCATAGGTCTGTTTGCGGTATTGTTAGCCCGTCCACAATTCGGCTCTAAACTTGAAACTGTAAAGCGTAAAGGAGTAGAGGTTATGATTGCATTGGACATTTCTAACTCTATGCTTGCACAAGATGTTCAGCCAAGTCGTTTGGAAAAAGCTAAGAGGCTTATATCTAAATTAGTAGATGGTATGGAGAATGACAAAGTGGGCATGATTGTATTTGCGGGAGATGCTTTTACTCAGTTGCCCATAACGAGTGATTATATTTCCGCTAAGATGTTTCTGGAATCTATTAATCCTTCGTTAATATCTAAACAAGGTACAGCTATTGGTGCAGCGATCAGTCTGGCAGCTCGCAGCTTTACTCCACAAGAAGGAGTAGGACGTGCTATTGTAGTGATTACCGATGGTGAGAACCATGAAGGCGGGGCTGTTGAAGCTGCTAAAGAAGCTGCCAAAAAAGGTATTCAAGTGAACGTTTTGGGAGTTGGTTTGCCCGATGGTGCTCCTATTCCAATTGAAGGTAGTAACGATTTTCGCCGTGATCGTGAAGGCAATGTAATTGTGACCCGTTTGAATGAGGCTATGTGTCAGGAAATTGCAAAGGTAGGGAATGGGATTTATGTTCGTGTAGATAACTCAAATTCTGCGCAAAAGGCTATTAATCAAGAAATTAATAAGATGGCTAAATCAGATGTTGAGTCTAAAGTGTATACAGAATATAATGAACAATTCCAAGTAATTGCTTGGATGATATTGCTTTTATTATTGGTAGAGATGTTGATTTTAGATCGTAAAAATCCATTGTTTAAAAACATTCGGTTGTTTTCTAATAAGTAATAATGTGTATGTCAAGAAGTAAATATATATTATTCGCTCTGTTGCTATCCCTCTCTCTGGGTACATTTGCACAAAAGGCTGAGCGTGATTATATCCGTAAAGGCAATCGTCTTTTTAAGGACAGTGTTTTTGTGGATGCTGAGGTTAATTACCGAAAAGCATTAGAGGTGAATCCCAAATCAACTGTTTCTATGTATAATTTGGGTAATACGTTGTCGCAACAGCAAAAGTTTAAAGATGCGATGGAGCAATATGTAGCTGCAACTCAAATAGAAAAAGATAAGGCCAAGTTGGGACAGATTTATCATAATATGGGAGTATTATTCCAGTCTGGTAAAGATTATCAGAAAGCGGTTGAAGCATATAAGATGTCTTTGAGAAATAATCCGAAAGATGATGAAACCCGTTATAACTTGGCATTGGCTCAAAAGTTGTTGAAAGATCAACAGCAAAATCAACAGAACCAAGACCAAAATCAGGATCAGAATAAAGATGATCAGCAAAAGCAACAAGATAATAAAGATCAGAATAAGCAAAATGATCAAAATAAGGATAAACAGCAGCAGCAACCTCCTAAGTCTGAGAAGAACGACAATGAAATGTCTAAGGAAAATGCAGAGCAGTTGCTTAATTCTGTAATGCAAGATGAAAAAGGTGTTCAAGATAAAGTGAAGAAGCAACAGACTCTTCAGGGAAGACGTTTAGAGAAGGATTGGTAATAATAAAATAATTGATGATAAAAACTTCAGAGGAAATGAGAAAATTGATTTTCTTATTGATTACACTGGTAGCGGTGACTACACAGGCGTGGGCTGATGGGAAGGTAGTATTTACTGCATCTGCACCTGATGCTGTAGTAGTGGGTGACCAGTTTAGGTTATCGTATACAGTAAATACGATAAAGGTAAGGGATTTTCGTGTGCCTTCTATAAAAGGATTTGATGTATTAATGGGACCTAATCGTTCGCAACGTATGCAATCGATTAATGGGGTTACCAATAATAGTATTACTTTTACTTATATTCTGATGGCCACGGCTGAAGGAGAATATTCTATTCCGGGTGCTACGATTACGGCAGATGGAAATCAGATGGTTTCTAATTCGGTAAAAATAAAGGTTCTTCCTCCCGATAAGACTGGAGGAAGTACTGGCAGTAGTAGCGCTTCGTCATCAAGTAGCCCAACTGGGATATCCTCTTCCGTTTCCAATCAGGATTTGCTTATTACTGCTACAGCCAATAAGACTAATGTATATGAACAGGAGGCTTTCCTTTTAACTTTTAAAATTTATACTCGTGAGTCCCAACTTCGATTTGAGAATGTGAAACTACCTGATTTTAAAGGATTCCATTCTCAAGAAATAGAAATGCCGGCTAATGCTAAATGGTCACAGGAACATTATAAGGGAAGGAATTATTTTACGACTGTATATCGTCAATTTGTATTATTTCCTCAACAATCCGGAAAGCTGACGATTGAACCTGCACGTTTTGATGCTACTATCGCGAAAGCTGTACAATCTGATGATCCATTTGATGCTTTTTTTAATGGTGGTAGCAATTATGTAAATGTGAGTAAGGTAATCATGACACCCAAGATCACAATTAATGTAACTCCGTTGCCTGCTGGTAAACCCGCTAACTTTTCTGGAGGAGTAGGGGAGTTTAGCGTCACTTCTTCTATTAATTCTAAAGAAGTGAAGACGAATGATGCTATAACGGTAAAGCTGGTAATTTCAGGAACTGGTAATTTAAAATTAATAGCTAACCCGGAAATAAAATTTCCGGAGGATTTTGATGTATATGAACCGAAGATGGACAGTAAAGTTCGTCTGACTCAAGAAGGACTTTCAGGGAGTAAGGTTATTGAATATCTTGCCATTCCGAGACATGCTGGAGTTTATAAGATTCCGGGAGTTTCTTTCAGTTATTTTGATATAAAGTCAAAGTCTTATAAAACACTGAGTACTGAAGACTATGAAGTCAAAGTGGAAAAAGGGGCAGGAAATGCAGATCAGGTTATTGCAAACTTTACTAATAAAGAGGAACTGAAAATATTAGGTGAAGACATCCGCTATATAAAATTGAATGATGTTAAACTTCAGCCGAAAGATAGTCTTTTATTCGGTTCTTTACTTTATTGGCTATTCTACATTATTCCTGCTGTTGTATTTATTATATTCTTCATAGTTTACCGTAAGCAAGCTGCAGAAAATGCAAATGTAGCTAAGATGCGTACAAAGAAAGCTAATAAAGTAGCTGCAAGACGAATGAAGTTGGCTGGAAAATTACTTGCAGAGAATAAGAAAGAAGCATTTTATGATGAAGTACTTAAAGCTTTATGGGGGTATATTAGTGATAAACTCAATATTCCGGTTTCTCGTTTGTCAAAAGATAATGTGGAAGATAAACTTAGAAATCATGGAGTCAGTGACGAGTTGATAAAAGATTTCTTGGCTGCTCTGAATGAGTGTGAGTTTGCACGTTTTGCACCGGGAGATGAAAGCCAAGCCATGGATAAGGTTTATTCATCATCGTTGGAAGTGGTTAGTAAGATGGAGAATTCAATAAAACGCTAAATTAGAGAAGATAAAGTCATGAAAAAAATATTGTTTTTTACTTTGGGCTTGTTAGTGGCAGTGATTTCTTTCGGGCAGGATTCATTAGTAACAGATTCTACTCAGAGGATGGAAGGAGATTCTGTCATTATTCGTAATACGGAGTTTTCCAGTTCTAAATTAGAGGATGCTACAAAATCTGAAGGCGACAGTGCTTATATAAGAAATGATTTTGCATCTGCAATTCAAATTTATGAATCACTGTTACGTAAAGGAGAAGCAGCTGATGTATACTATAATCTTGGAAATAGCTATTATAAAGTCAATGAGATAGCAAAGGCTATTTTAAATTATGAAAGAGCATTATTACTTCAACCTGGTAACGGAGATATTCGTGCTAATTTAGAGATAGCTCGTAGTAAGACTGTTGATAAGGTGGAAACTGTGCCTGAGGTGTTCTTTGTGACGTGGACCAAAGCATTGATTAATAGTATGAGCGTAGATGCATGGGCTGTATGCGGTGTTGTGAGCTTCCTGTTGCTAATCGTATCTCTCTATTTCTTTATATTCTCAAAACAAGTGGTATTGAAGAAAGTGGGGTTTATTACAGGTATAGTCTTTCTAATAGTTGTTGTAATGACCAATGTTTTTGCTTTTAAGCAAAAAAAAGAATTATTGAATCGGGACAGTGCAATCATAATGAATCCTAGTGTTACGGTTAGGAGTACACCCAGTGAGAATGGTACTAGTTTGTTTATTCTTCATGAAGGGCATAAAGTTGATATTAAAGATAGCTCTATGAAAGACTGGAAAGAAATTCGTCTTGAAGATGGAAAGGTAGGATGGGTACCGGTTAGTTCGATTGAAATTATTTGAGAATAGAATCTATAAATATTTTATCAAAGTCCCTCTTTAATAGTATTGGATCTATTGAAGAGGGACTTTATTGTATTATAAGAAGTTACTATTGATTTAGATTGTTTTAGCAAAAAAAAGAGGCACTTTTTTTTGTTTTATCTTTTTTTTTTTCTTAAGTTTATAGCGTGATAATATAGTCACGTAGTATTAACCATTAAATTTATGAGACATGAGAACAATAACATTTAATGAACTTCGTAAAATTAAAGATTCATTGCCTAGCGGTAGCATGCATAGAATAGCCGACGAACTAAATTTAAACGTCGACACGGTGAGAAATTTTTTTGGTGGTCATAACTTTAAGGAGGGGAAAAGTGTCGGAATACATCTTGAGCCTGGTCCGGATGGTGGATTGGTTATGATTGATGATACCACTGTGCTTGATCGGGCATTAAGGATATTGGATGAATTGAATATGAGAAAAGAAGAAGCTACCGAAGCTATGCAGGCTTAAATAAAAGATAAAGTCAGAATCCCAATTGGCAAAAACAATTGGGATTTCTTATTTGTTGAATTCAATAAAACAAACGAATTATGGAAGACAAATTAGTAACTTTAGCTATTCTGACTTATACAAAAGCTCAGATATTGAAGAATGTTCTTGAAAATGAGGGTATAGAGACGTATATTCACAATGTTAACCAAATACAGCCGGTTGTGTCATCTGGTGTGCGTTTGCGTATTAAAGAAAGCGACTTGCCTCGTGCTTTAAAAATCACAGAAAGTTCAGCTTGGCTTGCTGAAAGTATAGTGGGAGAGAAGGCGCCTAAAGTAGAACACCGTACTAAAAAGGTACTTATTCCAGTCGATTTCTCTAATTATTCGATGAAGGCTTGTGAATTTGGCTTTAATTTCGCGAAATCTTATGATGCGGAGGTAATATTATTACATGTTTACTTTACACCAATTTATGCTTCATCACTGCCATATGGTGATGTATTTAATTATCAGATTAGCGATGAAGAGACCGTAAAGAATGTGTTGCATAAAGTTCATGATGATTTGAATGCTTTATCAGAGAAAATAAAACAAAAGGTAGCGTCAGGCGAATTCCCTGATGTGAAATATACCTGTGTGTTACGAGAAGGCATTCCTGAGGAAGAAATATTACGGTATAATAAAGAACATCGTCCTAGAATCATTATAATGGGTACACGTGGTAAAAATCAAAAAGATATTGATCTTATTGGTAGTGTAACCGCTGAAGTGATAGAACGTAGTCATACTACAGTATTGGCTATCCCTGAGAATACTCCATTTAATAGTTTTAATGAAGTGAAACGGATAGCTTTTATGACAAACTTTGATCAGCGTGATTTGATTGCTTTTGATTCATTTATCAATGGACTTGATCCATTTCATTTTTCTGTTTCTCTTATTCACTTATCAGATGTAAAAGATACATGGAATGAGATAAAACTGGCAGGCATTAAAGACTATTTCCAGAAGCAATACCCGGATCTTGAAATTCATTATGATGTGGTAATGAGTAATGATTTTCTGAATAGTTTAGAAAATTACATTAAAACAAATCAGATTGATATTATTACATTAACTTCTTATAAGCGGAATATATTTTCTCGTTTATTTAATCCAGGCATAGCTCGTAAGATGATATTTCATTCTGATACACCGCTCTTAGTTATTAATGGATGATCAAGCTCTCAAAATGCACGATTTAAAATAATGGAATAATCCACATTATGTTTAATAGAAAAAGGCAACTTACTTAAGTATAGTAAGTTGCCTTTTTGATAATGATAAATACACTATTTCTTATATTTTTCTGGAAAAATAAAGAGGTATCACTTTAGCTTGTGATACCTCTTTTTAAAGACAAGTTTTGTAATTTATATCTCTGATTAATCCATCAGTGAGATTAATTCATCAGTTTCTCTATAGCTTCAAATTCCGGTCCCATATTTAAGTTATAATAAACTCTATAAAGACCTTGCAGCCACAAATCTTTCTGATCAGGTTTTAGTTCTCTTGCTTTTTCGTAATACGGTTTAGCTTCCTCGTAGAACTTTTTGATGTTGGCTTGTGCTGTAGCATAATTCGGATCATTAATATCTGTTGGTGCTTTATCAGCATAGTCTTGTGCCTGTAGCAGATAGACTAATCCCAAGTTTGAGCATGCTTCTGCATATGTAGGGTCTACATCAAGAGTCTTCTTATAGAATTCAATTGCTTTCTCATAATCTTTCATATTATGATACAAATACGCTTTTACATACAAATATAATTTGTTGTTAGGATCTTTAGCCAACATGTCATTAGCAAATTGCATTGCTTTGTCATTCTGGTTAGAGCTACTATAATAATCAACCAGATTAGCAAAGAAATATTGATTTTCTGGGAATTTAACAATACCTTCCTGCAACTTCTCTACCCATTTGGCAGTATCGCCTTTAGCTTTATAAGCGTCTGTTAACAACTGCATTGCGAATTGGCCATTTTCTTTATCTTTCAAGGCATATTGAGCATATTTCATGACAGCATCCTTATCGCCTACTCTATCGGCAGCCAAAGTTGCATAATATGCTACTTGCGGTAAGATAGTGTCTTTTTCCAGTAGATTTTCTTTTTCTAACATAGGCAGTGTAGCTGCATCTACGTAAGCAGCAAAGAATTTTAATGCTTCTTCGTTTTGGTTTAGGTTAAAATACTGAATACCACCATTAATTAAATTGGGGCGTTCTGCCAGAATCGTTTTTGAGTTGGCACTTCTATATTTGTTTTTAATCTTACCCTTTTCATTGGGAATCTGTGCCAATTCGTCACATTTAACAAAATAATTATACATGTTCAGTACACTGTTGTATACCTTCAATGTATCATAGGGTTTTCTCAGATAAGCATTTTCCATCTCCTTTTCATTGATTCTTTTTTGGATATAACCAGCTACATCCCAAGTAGCTGCATTATCCTTTGTTTCAGGATTGGTTAGTGCTTCATTAATCAGCTGTTCAGCTTTTGCGAAGTCTGGTTTTACTTCACCGGCAATACTTTTCGCTTCTTTCACATTCTTTTCTTGAGCGAAAGCAAAACTTACAGCCATCAGTAAGACCATTGAAAATAATACTCTTTTCATGATTGTTGTTTGATTAATTATTAATATTATGTCTATTCTTCTGTTTCATTTACCAACGTGTCAGTTTCTGGATTACTTGGAATATTTCCCTCTCCCTCTTCTGCAGGAATTTCATCTTCCAAACTCTCTGACGTTACTTTACATACCGAGCCAATCTGGTCATTACGTTTCTCAAGATTTATCAGACGAACTCCTTGAGTTGCACGTCCCATAATACGAACATCAGCTACTTTCAGACGAATCGTGATACCTGACTTATTGATAATCATCAAGTCATTGTCATCTGTTACAGACTTAATTGTAACCAATTTGCCTGTTTTTTCGGTGATATTCATTGTTTTTACACCTTTACCACCGCGATTCGTTTTGCGATAGTCTTCAATATCGGAACGTTTACCATATCCTTGTTCTGAAACAACCATTACAGATTCTGTTTCAAGATCCTTGATGCAAATCATACCTATCACTTCGTCCTGTCCGTCATCATCCAATGTGATTCCTCGAACTCCAGTTGCTGTACGTCCCATAACGCGTACTGCTGCTTCATGGAAGCGTATTGCACGTCCATTACGATTAGCGATAATGATTTCATTGTTTCCGTTTGTCATACGTACTTCAATTACACGGTCGTCTTCACGAATAGTTATGGCATTTACACCATTCTGACGTGGACGCGAATATTGTTCTAATGATGTTTTCTTTATAACACCATTCTTGGTACAGAACAGTACGTAATGACTATTAATATATTTCTGATCATTCAAGCTCTTTACACGCAGGTATGCATTAACAGCATCGTCTGAATCTATGTTCAGTAAATTCTGTATTGCACGTCCTTTTGAGTTTTTGGTACCTTCGGGAATTTCGTATACTTTCAACCAATAGCACTTACCTTTTTGAGTGAAGAACATCATAGTGTTGTGCATTGTTGCCGGATAAATATGCTCAATAAAGTCTTCGTCACGGGTTTCAGTGCCTTTGGAGCCTACTCCGCCACGGTTCTGGGCACGGAACTCAGTTAATGGTGTACGTTTGATATATCCCATATGCGAAATGGTGATGATCATTTGGTCGTCTGCATAGAAGTCTTCCGGATTAAATTCTTCTGAAGAATATACGATTTCGGAACGTCGTTCGTCACCGTATTTAGCTCTTACTTCCAATAGTTCATCTTTAATCACCTTACGGCATACTTCATCATCAGCCAAGATACTTTCCAAATAAGCTATTTGCTTCATAACCTCGTCGTATTCAGCATGAAGCTGATCCTGCATCAAGCCGGTTAATTGGCGCAGACGCATTTCAACAATAGCACGTGCTTGAATTTCGCTCAGTTTGAAACGTTCCATCAGCCCGGAGATTGCGTCGTTAGGTGTTTTTGCTGCACGAATAATACGGATTACTTCATCAATATTATCCGAAGCAATAATTAACCCCTCTAATATGTGTGCACGTTCTTTAGCTTTACGTAGATCAAACTGGGTACGGCGAATGACCACATCGTGTCTATGCTCTACAAAATATACGATTAAGTCACGTAAATTCAGCATCTTAGGACGTCCGTTGACTAATGCTACGTTGTTTACACCAAACGAAGTCTGCAATGCTGTCATTTTATAAAGTTTGTTCAGCACTACACTTGCGTTAGCATCACGCTTGATATCGATAACAATACGCATACCTTCACGGTCGGACTCGTCATTAGCATTGGAGATGCCTTCTATCCTCTTTTCATTAACAAGGTCAGCGATTGCTTTGATCAATTCTGCCTTATTAACGTTGTACGGAATCTCTGTAACAACGATCTTGTCATGTGTTTGTCCAGACTCTATTTCGGCTTTTGCACGCATGACAACACGCCCACGTCCTGTAAGGTAGGCTTCACGTACACCACTTATACCATATATATATCCTCCTGTCGGAAAATCGGGTGCCTTTACGTATTCCATCAATTCCTCTACAGTAACATCTTTATTGTCAAGATAAGCTTCACAGGCATCGATGACTTCAGACAGATTATGAGGTGGCATGTTCGTGGCCATACCTACAGCGATACCCGAAGCCCCGTTGACCAGTAAGTTAGGAATGCGTGTTGGCATCACTTTGGGTTCCATCAGTGTGTTGTCAAAATTAGGCTCAAAGTCTACAGTTTCTTTGTAGAGGTCCTGCATCATTTCTTCACCTAATTTATTCAAGCGTGCTTCAGTATAACGCATGGCAGCAGGACTGTCACCGTCTACAGAACCGAAGTTTCCTTGTCCGTCTACCAACGGATAACGCATTGCCCATTCTTGAGCCATACGTACCATAGCAAAATATACGGAAGAATCTCCATGCGGGTGATATTTACCAAGTACTTCACCTACGATTCTAGCTGATTTTTTATAAGGTTTATCTGACGTATTTCCCAGTTCCATCATTCCGTAAAGAATTCTACGGTGAACGGGCTTAAATCCATCTCTAACATCAGGAAGGGCACGTGAAACGATGACCGACATGGAGTAGTCAATGTACGATGACTTCATTTCCTCCTCAATGTTAATCTTTATAATTCTGTCTTGTTCAAGCATTTAAAAAGATTATTAATTATACATTTGTGGCTTATGAAAAACCACGCTAAAGTACTACTTTTCCTTGATATACGAAAGTTTTAACGAAGAAAGTTTTTAGGCTTTTTAAAAGGGTCCGAAGTTAGTTCTTATAATATGATGATGCTTGTATACTGGCTGTATCAATTTCTTTTCTTTAGTAGTTTTTGTGTGTTTTATTGCTCTATTATATTATAATGTATAGAAATGAAAGAAATAATGGCACGACATTTGTTATATAACAAATAAAGCAAATGATGCATAAGCAAACGATATGAAATGCGTATATTTGCAAGTAAATAATCTCTTAGAAGAAGGAAGAAAAGTATGAATAATCAATTCTCACAAAAAGTTTCCGATATTATCGTATATAGCAAGGAAGAGGCCAACCGCCTGAGAAGTAGCTATATAGGCCCTGAGCACTTATTGCTCGGCATGCTTCGCGATGGTGAGGGAAAAGCAATCGAGATATTGTCTAAGCTCAAAACAAACCTGACCGACATAAAGAAGCAGATTGAGGCCATACTGAAAGAACATGCAGATGACATGCTGCTGCCTGATGCTGACGTTCCATTGTCAAATGGGGCTGCAAAGATATTAAAATTATGTATTTTAGAAGCACGTGTGATGAAAAGTCAAGTTGCAGATACAGAACATGTTTTGCTGGCTATTCTTAAAGATAAGGATAATTTGGCAGCTACAGTTCTTGAAGCCAACCATGTAGACTATCAGCAGGTGTTTGAACAATTGTCATTACAACCTGATATCAGTGCAGGTATGGGATTCACAGAGGATGATGACGATGAAGATGAGATGAATCAGTCTCGGTCCGCTCATGGAGCGGGTGAACATCAGCAACAAGCACAGACAGCTTCCAGAAAGCCGACAAATGATACTCCTGTGCTTGACAACTTCGGTACGGATATGACTAAAGCGGCCGAAGAAGGTCGATTAGATCCTGTTGTAGGACGTGAACGTGAAATAGAACGTTTAGCACAGATACTTAGTCGTCGTAAAAAGAATAATCCTATCCTGATTGGTGAGCCGGGTGTTGGTAAATCGGCTATTGTGGAAGGATTGGCGCTTCGTATTATTCAGAAAAAAGTGTCCCGCATTCTGTTTGATAAACGTGTGGTAGCGCTTGACATGACTGCTGTTGTGGCCGGAACTAAATACCGTGGGCAGTTTGAAGAGCGAATACGTTCTATTTTGAATGAATTGCAGAAGAATCCGAATGTGATTTTGTTTATAGATGAAATCCATACTATTGTCGGAGCCGGATCAGCTGCCGGATCGATGGATGCTGCCAATATGTTGAAACCAGCTTTGGCACGTGGTGAGATACAATGCATCGGAGCTACTACTCTTGATGAGTACCGGAAAAATATAGAAAAGGATGGTGCTTTAGAGCGCCGTTTTCAAAAAGTGATGGTAGAACCTACTACGGCTGAGGAGACTTTGCAGATTCTTCGTAATATTAAAGATAAATACGAAGATCACCACAATGTAAATTATACAGATGCTGCACTGGAAGCTTGTGTCAAGTTGACAGATCGTTATATAACTGATCGTAACTTCCCTGATAAGGCTATTGATGCATTGGATGAAGCCGGTTCACGTGTACATCTTACAAATGTCAGTGTTCCGAAAGAGATTGAAGATCAGGAGAAACTGATTGAGGAGGCTAAGAACAAGAAAAATGATGCAGTGAAATCGCAGAACTTTGAGTTGGCTGCCAGTTTCCGGGATAAAGAGAAAGAACTTACCACTCAATTGGATGTGATGAAAAAAGAGTGGGAAGAGCGTTTGAAAGATAATCGCGAAACGGTTGATGCAGAAGAAATTGCTAATGTTGTATCTATGATGTCGGGCATACCTGTACAGAGGATGGCGCAGGCTGAAGGTATAAAATTGGCCGGTATGAAAGAAGACTTACAGTCGAAAGTGATTGCTCAAGATGCTGCTATCGAGAAGTTGGTAAGAGCTATTTTGCGTAGCCGCGTCGGACTGAAAGACCCCAATAAACCAATTGGTACTTTTATGTTTCTGGGACCGACAGGTGTCGGTAAAACCCACTTAGCTAAAGAATTGGCTAAATATATGTTTGGCTCTTCGGATGCGTTGATTCGCATTGATATGAGTGAATATATGGAGAAATTCACAGTTTCGCGTTTAGTTGGTGCTCCTCCGGGATATGTAGGATACGAGGAAGGCGGTCAGCTGACAGAGAAAGTACGTCGTAAGCCCTATTCCATTGTTTTGCTTGATGAGATAGAAAAGGCACATCCTGATGTGTTTAATCTCCTGCTTCAGGTAATGGATGAAGGACGTTTGACTGACAGTTATGGCAGAATGGTTGATTTTAAGAATACGGTAATCATCATGACATCAAACGTTGGTACTCGTCAACTAAAGGAGTTTGGCCGTGGAGTCGGATTTGCTACACAAAGTCGCTTAGACGATAAAGAATTCTCGCGAAGTGTAATTCAGAAGGCTTTGAATAAATCATTCGCGCCTGAGTTTTTAAATCGAGTGGATGAAATTATCACCTTCGATCAATTATCATTGGAAGCTATTACGAAGATTATCGATATCGAGTTAAAAGGCTTATATGATAGAATAGATTCGATTGGTTATAAGCTGGTTATCGAGGATAAGGCTAAGCAATTCATTGCTTCTAAGGGCTACGATGTACAATATGGAGCCCGTCCGTTGAAGCGCGCAATTCAGGCTTATCTGGAAGATGGTTTATCTGAACTGATCATTTCGGCTTCTTTGAAAGAAGGAGATACAATAACTGTTTCTTTGAACGAAGAAAAAGGAGAGTTGGAAATGAATCATGAAGCCAAAACGACTGAATAGCTAAGTTATTTCCTTTGAGTATACGTCAAAATGTCAGACCTTCGGGTCTGGCATTTTTTTTGTCTGTATCTCTACAAAAAATAATTCGATTTAATAACCAGATAATTAAAAAATACACGTTATTATGCAAAAAGGTAATATTGGAGTTACAACAGAGAACATTTTCCCTATCATTAAAAAGTTTTTGTACAGTGATCATGAGATTTTCCTTCGGGAATTAGTCTCCAATGCTGTTGATGCTACACAGAAGTTGAATACACTGGCTTCTATCAGTGAGTTCAAAGGTGAATTGGGTGATTTGACCGTACATGTTTCATTGGGCAAGGATACTATTACCATTTCCGATCGAGGCATCGGTTTGACAGCTGAGGAGATTGATAAATATATCAACCAAATTGCTTTCTCGGGGGCAAATGACTTTCTGGAAAAGTATAAAAATGATGCTAATGCCATTATCGGGCATTTCGGTTTAGGTTTCTATTCCGCCTTTATGGTTTCTAAAAAGGTAGAAATCATTACCAAATCTTATAAAGAAGGTGCACAAGCGGTAAAATGGACTTGTGATGGTAGCCCGGAATTTACTCTTGAAGAGATAGAAAAGGCCGATCGTGGAACAGATATTGTATTGTATATCGATGATGATTGCAAAGAGTTCCTTGAAGAAGCTCGTATCTCTGCACTCTTGAAAAAATATTGTAGCTTCTTACCTGTACCTATTGCCTTTGGTAAGAAAAAAGAGTGGAAAGATGGCAAGCAGGTTGAAACCACTGAAGATAATGTAGTCAACGATACTACTCCTTTGTGGACTAAAAAACCGAGTGAACTTTCTGATGAAGATTATAAGAAGTTCTATCGTGAGTTGTATCCAATGTCTGATGAACCATTGTTTTGGATTCATTTGAATGTGGATTATCCGTTCCATCTGACAGGTATCCTCTATTTCCCGAAAGTAAAAAGCAATATTGACTTAAATAAGAATAAGATTCAGTTATATAGCAACCAGGTTTATGTGACCGATTCGGTAGAAGGTATTGTTCCGGATTTCCTTACTTTACTTCATGGAGTACTTGATTCACCGGATATTCCGTTGAATGTGTCCCGTTCATATTTACAAAGTGATTCAAATGTAAAGAAGATCTCGACTTATATTTCAAAAAAAGTTTCAGATCGTTTGCAGTCTATCTTTAAGAATGATCGTACACAGTTTGAAGAAAAGTGGAATGATTTAAAGATCTTTATTAATTATGGAATGCTTACCCAAGAAGATTTCTATGATAAAGCACAGAAATTTGCCCTATTCACAGATACGGATGGAAAGCATTACACTTTCGAAGAATATCAGGCTCTTATTAAAGATAATCAGACAGATAAAGATAAGAATCTGGTTTATTTATATGCCAATAATAAAGATGAACAGTTTGCTTATATTGAAGCTGCCAAAAATAAAGGATATAATGTGTTGTTGATGGATGGGCAGTTGGATGTGGCAATGGTGAGCATGCTCGAACAAAAACTGGAGAAATCTCGCTTTACTCGTGTAGACAGTGATGTTATTGACAATCTGATTGTGAAAGAAGATAAGAAAAGCGAAGTGCTTGAAGCCACTAAGCAAGAAGCTCTGACTGCAGCTTTCAAGAGCCAGTTGCCAAAGATGGAAAAGGTTGAGTTTAATGTGATGACTCAGGCATTAGGCGAAAATGGTGCTCCTGTAATGATTACACAAAGTGAATATATGCGTCGCATGAAGGAGATGGCAAATATTCAGGCTGGAATGAGTTTTTATGGCGAAATGCCGGATATGTTTAATCTGGTATTGAATTCTGATCACAAACTGGTAAAAGAAGTGCTGTCTGACGAGGAGAAAGAATGTAGCGCAGCTATTGCACCGGTACAAGCTGAATTGGATGAAGTGACAAAACGCCGTGATGCACTCAAGAAAAAACAAGAAGGTAAAAAAGACGAAGATATTCCTGTTGCTGAAAAAGATGAACTTAACGATTTGGATAAGAAATGGGATAATTTGAAACAACAAAAAGAATCGATATTTGCAGGATACGCAGGTAAGAATAAGGTTGTTCGTCAGCTGATTGACCTGGCATTATTACAGAACAACATGCTGAAAGGTGAAGCCTTGAATAATTTTGTAAAAAGAAGTATTGAGTTGATTTAGTCTATCACATTTAATTCATATAACATAAATTAAAAGAGCATTGCGCACGATAAAAGTGTCCGTAATGCTCTTTTTTTATTAATAAATGTGCGGTCAGAGTCGATAGATTAGAAACTATTGTATATATTTGAACGTTAAATCAACCATTTACACGATGTTTTGTTGAGCCTTATGAAGAAAGTTTTTTTATTGTTATTTCTCTTTTTACAGTTCTTACCAATGCTTGTCCACGCTCAGAAAGTTGGGTTAGTATTGAGTGGTGGCGGTGCAAAGGGGCTGACACACATAGGAATAATTCGTGCCCTGGAAGAGAATAATATCCCAATTGATTATATTACAGGTACTTCTATGGGAGCTATTATAGGGTCTCTTTATGCCATGGGATATTCACCTGATGATATGGAGACATTGCTGAAGTCAGATGACTTTAAACGTTGGTATTCTGGTGAAGTGGAAGAAAAATATATGTATTATTTCAAAAAGAATCTTCCGACTCCTGAACTTTTCAATATACGCTTTTCGTTCAAAGATTCACTTAATTTAAAGCCACAGTTTTTGCCAACCAGTGTGGTTAATCCAATTCAGATGAACCTTGTCTTTATCGATCTTTACGCACGGGCAACTGCTACTTGTGAAGGCGATTTTGATAAGTTGTTTGTGCCTTTTCGATGTATAGCTTCCGATGTGTATAATAAAAAACAACTTGTCTTAAAGCGTGGTGATCTTGGAGATGCAGTACGAGCCTCTATGAGTTTTCCTTTTATGTTTAAGCCCATTGAAATAGATAGTTTATTGGCATATGACGGTGGAATTTATAATAACTTTCCTACAGATGTCATGCGAGAGGATTTTCATCCGGATATAATTATAGGTAGTGTTGTTTCTACCAACCCGGGAAAACCGAAAGAAAATGATTTGATGAGTCAGATTGAGAATATGGTAATGCAAAAGACTGATTATTCTCTTCCGGATTCGGCTGGAATATTGATGACATTTAAGTACAACGATGTTAATCTGATGGATTTTCAACGAATGGATGAACTGGTGAAAATAGGATATGATCGGGCCATGGGCTTAATGGATTCTATCAAAAGTCGTGTTCATCGTAGAGTAAATATGGATAATATACGACTGAGGCGGTTGGTTTATAAAAGTAATTATCCGGAACTCCGTTTCAAAAATATATATATCGATGGTGCTAATTCTCATCAACAGGTTTACATAAAGAAAGAATTCCATACTTCAGATGATAAAGAGTTTACCTATGAGGATTTAAAACGGGGATATTTTCGTCTATTATCTGATAATATGATCTCAGAGATTATTCCTCATGCAGTTTTTAACCCCGAAGATGATACTTACGATTTGCATTTGAAGATAAAGATGGAAAATGAATTTTCTGTTCGTTTGGGCGGAAATGTGTCCACTACCAGTTCTAACCAAATTTATCTGGGACTTACATATCAGAATCTTAACTATTATTCGAAGGAGTTTACATTCGATGGACAATTGGGAAAAATATATAATAATGCTCAGTTTATGGCAAAAGTAGACTTTGCCACTACTATTCCTACTTCTTATCGCTTTATTGCTTCGATCAGTACTTTCGATTATTTTAAGAAGGATAAGCTTTTCTCTAAAAATGATAAACCGGCTTTTAATCAAAAAGATGAGCGTTTTCTGAAACTCAAAGTTGCTCTTCCTTTTCTTTCAAGTAAACGAGTGGAGCTTGGGTTTGGAATTGCACAAATAGAAGACCGGTATTTCCAAAATAATGTAATCGACTTCGATAAAGACAAATATGATAAAAGTGAATATCGTTTGTTTGGCGGTTCAGTAAGTTTTAATGGTAGTACATTGAATTTTAGACAATTTCCTACTCAAGGAGCACGAGAGGCACTCGTTGCACAGATATTTACAGGGAAAGAACGCTTTCGCCCTGGGGTGAATTCTGAGAGCAGGAAATCTACCGAAGAGAAACATTCATGGTTACAGTTATCCTATATGAAGGAGAAATACCATAAAATGGGAGCAAATTGGACATTAGGATGGTATCTGGATGCATTATATGCGTCTAAAAACTTCTCAGAGAATTATACAGCTACAATGATGCAGGCCAGTGAATTTGCACCTACTGCACATAGTAAATTAACATATAATGAAGCTTTTCGTGCCAATCAATATCTGGCAGCCGGGATACGGCCTATTTATCGTTTAAATCAGATGTTTCACGTTCGTGGAGAGTTTTATGGCTTTTTACCGATTTTTCCTATAGAAAGAAATCCAATTAATAAGGCTTACTATGGAAAAGCTTTCTCTCGTTTCGAATATTTGGGAGAAGTTTCAGTGGTATGTCAGTTGCCGTTTGGTGCAATCTCGGCATATGTAAATCATTATAGCTCACCGAAAAGGGAGTGGAATGTCGGTTTGACGCTCGGTTGGCAATTGTTTAACTATCGTTTCATCGAATAATTTATTTGCAAAAAAGTTTGCTGAAAGCTTGCAAATTCAAGAAAAGTCCGTATCTTTGCACCCGTTAAACAAAAACAATGGTCGCGTAGCTCAACTGAATAGAGTAGCTGACTACGGATCAGCCGGTTACAGGTTTGAATCCTGTCGCGATCACTTTAAAGTTTAACTAATGGCCGCGTAGCTCAACTGAATAGAGTAGCTGACTACGGATCAGCCGGTTACAGGTTTGAATCCTGTCGCGGTCACTCTAAAAATAACAAACGGTCGCGTAGCTCAACTGAATAGAGTAGCTGACTACGGATCAGCCGGTTACAGGTTTGAATCCTGTCGCGATCACAAAAGAAGGTGTCTTAAAAGGGTACCTTCTTTTTTTGTTATGCCGCCATTAGGATCATACCGGGATCAACGTAAGTTGATGGACTGTCTTTCTCTTCAAGAAAAACATCAATACGAAGAAGGCTGTGTGACAGAGGAAAGGTCTGGATATACAAAAAAAGAGTAAAGTCAATTTTTATGTAACTTTACTCTTTGCTTTCTTATAATGATTTAGTTATTAGCATTTTATATTTAACTCGTTAAGTACGTTTCGAATGGCTTCAAATGTTGTGATACGTGTTGGTACCAGTGGCAAACGAAGTTTATTCTCGATCATTCCCATTGCATTCAACATTGATTTTACTCCGGCAGGGTTTCCGTCTACGAATAACAGGTTAAATAACTCTGTAAATTTATGGTGTATGGTCAGGGCGTTGGCAAAGTCACCTTGCAATGCCAGGCGTGTCATCCTGCTGAATTCACGTGGAAAAGCATTTCCAATAACTGAAATAACCCCTACAGCTCCTAATGTGATTAAAGGGAAAGTAATGCCATCATCTCCGGAAATGACATCAAAATTGGCCGGTTTGTTTTTGATAATATCGTCCATCTGAGTGATATTGCCTGATGCTTCTTTAATTGCTATGACATTTTTGAAGTCTTTAGCAATGCGTAAAGTCGTTTCTGCGGTCATATTAACCCCTGTCCGGCCGGGAACATTATACAATACAATTGGAAGCTCTGTAGCGCCTGCAATTGCCTTATAATGTTGATAGATTCCTTCCTGTGAGGGCTTATTATAGTAAGGAACCACGGATAAGATGGCATCCACTCCGGTGAAATCATCATTTTTGAGTGTTTCTACGATAGCTCGTGTATTGTTTCCACCGACTCCTAATAGAATGGGAATTCTTCCGTTGACACGGTCGATTACCATTTTTTTGATTTTCTTTTTCTCGTCTTCGCTCAGAGTTGGAGTTTCGGCTGTCGTTCCCAGCACACACAGAAAATCTGCATTATTTTGAAGCAGATAGTCTACTAATCGCATTAATGCATCGTAATCAACGCTTTCATCCTCTTTGAAAGGAGTAATCAGCGCTACCCCCATTCCTTTCAATCTAGTCTGTATCATGAGTATTAATAATAATCTCTAAATAATTTGCTCGCAAAAGTACGAATATTTTCTTTTTTTACAGCAATAATAATATATAAAATAAGAATATAGCAGAAAAATGTTACAATATTAGCTTTAGAAATTCCTCTTCGTTCATAATTTTAATCCCCAGTTTATTGGCTTTTTCTAATTTAGCAGGTCCCATATTATCTCCGGCCAAGATAAAACTGGTTTTGGCGGAAATACTTCCCACATTTTTTCCTCCATGCTTTTCAATAAGATCTTTGTATTCGTCTCTTGAATGATGGGTAAACACACCACTAATAACGATGGATTGCCCGGCCAATTTGTCAGTATGCTCACTTAGATCTTCTTCCGGTCTGTATAACTGTAATCCTGCTATTTTCAATCGGTCAATTAATTTACGGTTTGAATCGTTTGCAAAATAGTTAAGAATACTCTGGGCAATTTTTTCGCCGATTTCATCGATGCTGACTAAAGTTTCCAAATCTGCATTTTCCAATTCTACTATGTCTTTGAATGATTTAGCTATTTTTTTAGCTACTGTCTCACCTACAAAACGAATGCCTAATGCAAAAATAACTCTTTCAAAAGGAATTTCCTTACTTTGCATAATTCCTCTGATGATGTTTTCCGCAGATTTGTCTCCCATACGATCGAGATTCTTAATGTCATCAGTCGTCAATTGATAAAGATCGGCTGTATTATGAATTAGATCTAAACGATAGAACATATCAACAGTTTCAGGGCCTAATCCGTCTATATTCATTGCTTTCCGGCTGATGAAATGTTCTATTTTTCCTTTGATCTGCGGTGGACAGGCAGTTTCGTTCGGGCAATAGTGGGCAGCTTCTCCTTCATATCTTATTAACTTGCTGCCACATTCCGGACAATGAGTGATGAATTTTACTTTTTCACCGATCATAAAACGGGCAGCAACATCTACGCCTGTGATTTTAGGAATGATTTCTCCTCCTTTCTCTACATAAACCATATCACCTATATGTAGATCGAGTCCTTCGATGATATCTGCATTGTGTAGAGATGCGCGTTTTACGACTGTTCCGGAAAGCTGTACCGGATCAAGGTTGGCTACAGGTGTAACAGCTCCGGTTCTTCCTACCTGGTAAGATACTGTATTCAGGCGAGTGAGTGCCCGTTCAGCCTGAAATTTATAGGCTATTGCCCAGCGTGGAGATTTGGCAGTGAATCCAAGATTTTTTTGTTGTTTGAGACTGTTAACTTTCAGTACGATTCCGTCTGTAGCAACATTTAAGTTTTTACGTTCTACGTTCCAATAATTAATAAAATCGAATACCTCCTGTAATGTTTGGCATTTACGCATTAGAGGAGAAATCTTGAAGCCCCATTTAGCCGCTTCTTGCAAGTTTTCATAATGTCCGTCAGTAGGCAAATTATCGCCAAGCAAGTAGTAGAGGTAGGCATCCAGTTTTCGGGAAGCCACGATTGCTGAGTTTTGTAATTTTAAAGTTCCTGAAGCGGCATTTCTGGGATTAGCGAAAAGAGGCTCTTCACGGGCCTCTTTTTCCCGGTTTAGCTCTTCGAAAACTTCCCATGGCATTAGGATTTCTCCACGGATTTCGAAAACATCCGGATAATTATTTCCATGCAGAACAAGAGGGATACTCCGAATGGTTTTTACGTTGTCTGTTACATCGTCTCCTTTTTCACCATCACCACGGGTTACGGCACGGATAAGTTTACCATTTTCGTAGGTCAAAGAGATCGAGGTACCGTCATACTTCATCTCGCAACAGATCTCAAAATCTTCATTCAATGCTTTTCGTACTCTGTCATAGAAATCGGTTACTTCATTCTCAGAATAGGTGTTTGACAATGAAAGCATTGGGTATTTATGAGCTACTTGAGTAAAGTTTTTATTGATATCGCTACCTACACGCATAGTAGGTGAGTTTTCATCTTTATATTCTGGATGTTCCTGTTCCAAAGTCTGGAGTTCTCTCATTAAGTCATCAAATTCTTTGTCGGAGATTTCCGGAGCATTCAGCACATAATAGTTGTAATTATGTTGGTGGAGTTGGATTCGAAGCTGATCTATTTTTTCTTTTACAGTCATATATTCTTTGGATTGTTTTAGGCAAAAATACGGGTTTCTCTTCGAATATTTGTACTTTTGCGAAAAATTAAAGATTATGCGTATCGATATTATAACAGTATTGCCCGAAATGATTGAGGGTTTCTTCAATTGTTCTATTATGAAACGGGCTCAAGACAAAGGGCTTGCTGAGATTTATATTCATAATTTGCGTGATTATACAGAAGATAAGTATCGTCGGGTAGATGACTATCCTTTTGGTGGATTTGCCGGTATGGTGATGAAGATAGAACCTATTGAACGATGCATTAATGCTTTGAAAGCAGAACGCGATTATGATGAAGTGATATTTACTACTCCGGATGGCGAGCAGTTTGATCAGAGGATGGCCAACAGTTTATCATTATCTGGTAATCTTATTATCTTATGCGGGCATTTTAAAGGTATTGATTATCGTATCCGGGAGCATCTGATAACGAAAGAAATTAGTATTGGAGATTATGTTCTGACTGGTGGTGAATTGGCTGCTGCCGTGATGGCGGATGCTATAGTGCGGATTATTCCGGGAGTAATTTCTGATGAACAGTCTGCTCTTTCTGATTCTTTTCAGGATAATTTGTTGGCAGCTCCTGTTTATACCCGTCCGGCAGAGTATAATGGTTGGAAGGTGCCTGAAATTTTGCTTTCAGGGCATGAAGCCAAAATTAAAGAGTGGGAACTTCAACAATCGTTGGAGCGCACCAAAAGACTTCGCCCCGATTTATTGGAAGACTAATTCTTATTGTATGTAAAAAAGAATGTCTTGCTAAAAGACAAGACATTCTTTTTTTATGAAACTATACTATTAATAATGGAATTTGTTTTCATGGAACTTCTCTATTTAATACCAGAATTTGTCTAACTTATTCCGGGATTAACAGAGAAAGGAATATCCATGTTTGAATAACTTTTTTATGGCTAATTGTGACGAAGGGCTATTATCTGTTTGTTACTATACCTCAAGTGCACCTATAATTTCAGAAACGGACTTGCATCCATGTCTTTCCAGGTAATCATTTATACCATCCATTACTTTGATGGTGATAGCCGGATCTATGAAATTTGCTGTACCAATCTGTACAGCTGAAGCCCCTGCAAGCATGAACTCGACGGCATCTTTCCAGTTCATGATACCTCCTAATCCTATGACTGGAATATTTACCGCTTTAGCAACCTGCCATACCATCCGTAATGCTATTGGTTTTACAGCTGCTCCCGACATACCTCCGGTTACGGTTGAAAGTATGGGACGTCTGCGTTCAGCATCAATAGCCATTCCCAGTAATGTATTAATTAATGATACACTATCGGCACCATTAGCTTCAGCTGCCCGTGCCATTTCGGCTATATCGGTAACATTGGGGGAAAGCTTAACGATAAGTGTCTTTTTGTAAGCAGAACGAACTGCCTGAACAACTTCTGATACTCCTTTAGTTGTTACTCCAAAAGCCATACCTCCTTGTTTTACATTAGGACATGAGATGTTTAGTTCGATAGCAGGAATTTTGTCAAGTTCATTAATAATCTCTGCCGTTTTTACATAGTCTTCAATAGCCGATCCGGAAACATTCACAATCATATGGGTTTGAATGTCCTTAATACGGGGATATATGTGATCAGAAAAATATTTCACACCCTTATTTTGCAGTCCTACAGCGTTTAACATTCCGGAAGGAGTTTCAGCCATGCGCGGATATGGGTTACCTTCACGCTTGTGAAGAGTAGTACCCTTCACAATGATACCGCCTATTCGCGTTATATCAATAAAATCTGCAAACTCTTCACCATATCCAAATGTACCCGATGCTGTCATTACGGGGTTCTTCATTTGTAGTTTACCAATATTTACACTTAAATCTGCCATAATAGTTTATTTATATTAAAAACCGGACCTTCTTTACAAACGCACAAATGCCCTTCTGTAGTATTCTCAACACAACAAAGACATGCACCTATGCCACATGCCATTGTATTTTCCAATGATACTTCACAATTGATATGATTAGCTTTGGCATATTTGGCTACTGCCATCATCATGGGCTTGGGACCGCATGTATATATCTGTTCGAAGTTTATTTTATTTAATATAGAATGTTGAGTGACATATCCTTTTTCGCCATAACTACCATCTTCTGTTGTGGTGTAAACCTCTCCGTAAGTGGTAAACTCTTCCAGTTGGAGCAGATCTTTGTCGCTACGTGCTCCTAAAAGGAATGTTGGTTTGCTACCGCTTTTGAAGAGCTGCTCGCCTAAATAAAGCATAGGAGCTGTCCCTACACCTCCACCTACTAATAGTAACTTGTCAGAAGGTGCTTTAGGCATTGTGAAACTACTTCCAAGCGGGAGTACTACATTTATTATATCTCCTTGAGTGGCTTGTGCAAGGCGTTTTGTTCCATCACCGATGAGTTGAATCAGAAACCATACTTCGTTACGTTGTCTGTCTACATAGTTAATAGAGATAGGGCGGCGCAGGAAGGTGGTAGGTGAACCATCCACCCGAATTTCCGCAAACTGTCCCGGTAGCATATCCGGGAGGACGGACTGAGATGTCAATTTCAGCAGAACATAATTAGAATGCAATCTGAGATTCTCAGTTACTGTCAGATCTAAAATAAATTTTTTCATGTATTGTGAGTAAATTCGTATTCGTGTTGCAAAGATACGGGAAATTGTGCAAACAGTGATTTATCTGTCTTATTTTTCTCCTCTGAATGTCTCGTATGTATTATCATCGAAGAAAATTCTTATTTCAGTGATTTTTCTGGAAGGCTTTTCTATATATCTAATTTCCTGTTTTACAATCTCTTTATGGGATGTTTCGGGGCTTTCTAACGCTATTTCTCTGCGATTTTCCGGAGCCATCGTCTCATTGGACGGAATTATAGCATTCTCAGCAAATAAAGAAGGCTGAAAATCGGAAGTCGGTTGAATGGTTTCTTCCGACATATTGCCGTGCCCATATAATAACCATTCCAAATTTACATAATTATATTTTTGATGTACTTTCATGATAACATCTAAACTGGGATTGTTGCGGCCATTCAAAATGTGCGAGAGAGTGGATTGTTGGATACCTATGCTTTCAGCGAAAGCACCGGAAGCCATATTCTCTTTTTCCATGATCATTTTAATCCTATCTTTTATTTCCATATCCTTTGAAGGTTTTACAAATGTATGACTTATATATTAATTCACAAAAGTAAATGACACATTTACTAATGCACAAAAGTAAAAAATAAAAATCACAAAAGCAAATTACAAATACATAATTCATATTTTACTATTGTAAACGCAAGATAGGACTTCCTCTTTAATTCTGTTTGTATTGCCTATACAGTCGTAACAATATATAAAGTATTACTTTATATAGATATTATAATATATTGATTTATTGCAATATGTATCTATGCATTTTATCTTGTGTTGCTTGTTTATTACAAATGTGTCCATATTTTCATGCATTAGTTGAATATTTGATTGATATATATTTTTTTTCTTATTGATTATTCTGTCATTAGCATGTAAAAAAGGAAATGTTAACTACTCCCCTATTACATCTACAAATGTAAATACACATATGTAATGTCGTCTATTTACATTTGTGCTATATTTATTTGCTATACAAAAATGATATTATTACTTTTGTAAATCCATATAAGGGCTATAGTCCTTATTCACAATTGTCATATTGTATCGTTATATATGCAACAAATAGCATGGGAGTTGCTTTTGTCTTTATGCCTATTGGATATAGATATAAAGAATAGCGTGTCATCATACCTTACATTTAGGCTATAATGCCAAATTTTTGCGTTATTTCCGTATGGTTGGTTATCCAAATGAAATTATTCGATTCTGAGGAAGTCAAATATTACCTAATTATTTGATATATAGAAGAATATGCTTGTTTTTTGATATATATTTTTTTTTATATTCTAGAAAAATGAATCTATACATAGAGAAATAGCATTATGATATAATTTATACTACTTTAGATAGCATTATGATGAAGCATTAGCACCATATCACACCCATATAGATGATTGATAGGAATCAGTATAATCACAATTTTATTATATGGGATATGTTATCTTCTTTTTGTTGATTTTTATATTGTTCTATTGGGAGTATACTTATTCGCCCCATGCAAAATCTGTTTTCTTTTAGAAGAAACAGAATACTATATTTAAGTTTTATATGTATGGTAGAGACAGGGAAAAGAGTGTAAAATTGATGTGAAGAATAAAGTGGATAATTATAGGAAAGTATATTTCGGATTATGAGGATATATTTACTCCCCATACACATATTTTATACCGGCAAAATATATGCATATAGGGAGTAGATTTAAAGTGGATTGTTTTTAATGAAGAATCTTGAAGACCAACTCGCGGAGGATGTCTCCATCACTAATTGAACCATTGCCCACACCTTTCGATTTAGCATCTGCATATCGTATTTCTCCTACAATTTGCATTGTTTTTACTCCACTGTATTTTCGCATTGCTGCCAGATAATCGCGAGCTTGCCATGGGGTTTTTAGTCCTAACATTGTGGCTACTCCTTGCTCTGATTTATCCGGTGCATAGTACGCTAACATAAGATTTGAGTAGAAATTAAATAGTAAAGAAAGTGTCATCTGTATCGGGTTTGTTTTAGGATTTTCCTCAAAGTATTTTATTATTTTATTAGCTTTGAGTATATCTTTCTCAACCAGTGCACTACGCAATTCAAAGTTATTATAGTCTTTGCTAATTCCTATGTTTTTCTCTATCTGTTCAGGTGTGACACGTTTTTGACCACTGGGTAATGTAATAATTAGCTTTTCCAGTTCGCCTGTTAGACGGCTGAGATCAGTCCCTACAAAATCGGCCAACATCGCAGTGGCTTTGGGTTCCATATCTATGCCTTTACGTTTCATGTACGAACTGATAAATGCAGGTAGTTGCGCTTCTTTTATCTTTTTAGATTCGAATAGGACACCTGCTTTTTCAACTTCTGCAGCTAATTTTTTTCTACGATCCAAAGTGCCATGCTTATGACAAATGACTAAGATAGTTGAATTTAATGGCTTTTGCAGATAATAAGATAACTCTTCTATATTGCGTATAGCTTGTGCTTCTTTTACTATTACAACCTGATGTTCGGACATCATCGGATAACGTTTAGCGGCATTAATTACGGTTGCTACATCCACATCCGCGCCATAAACCACAGTAAGGTTAAACTCTTTTTCTGTATCCGTCAATACATTGTCGGTGATATAATCGGCTATCAAGTCGATATAATAAGATTCTTCTCCCATCAAATAATAGATGGGGCGATATTGTTTGGCCCTCAATTCTTTGAGGATATCGTCGCAAGTCAGTTCTTGTTTTGCCATATAAATGTTGGTGTGGCGTTACCAGTCGAATTTCAAGTGTTTTACAGTTTTCTTTTCGTCAATAATCATTCGTAATGAAGCAATACCTATCTCTACATGTTCCTCTACATAGTTTTTAGTAACTATATTATCGCTTTTATCGGTTTTCACTCCTTCCGGAATCATAGGCTGGTCGGATACAAGCAGCAAAGCACCGGTCGGAATATGATTGGCAAAACCACAACTGAATAAGGTTGCTGTTTCCATGTCGACTGCCATTGCACGAGTTTTCTTCAGGTATTCCTTAAAGGCGTCATCATGTTCCCATATACGGCGGTTGGTTGTGTAGACGGTTCCTGTCCAGTAATCGCGTGCATAGTCGCGGATGGCCGATGATACGGCACGTTGTAACATAAATGCCGGTAACGATGGAACTTCGGGTGGAAAATAGTCGTTTGAGGTACCTTCTCCCCGGATAGCGGCAATTGGCAGGATCAGATCACCTATTTTGTTCTTTTTATCAATTCCTCCACATTTGCCCAGAAACAGACAAGCTTTGGGAGAAATGGCGCTTAACAGATCCATGATAATGGCTGCATTGGGACTTCCCATGCCGAAGTTGATGATTGTAATCCCTTCTGCACTGGCAGATATCATATTGGCATCTCTGCCAAAGATGGGAACATTAAATTTTTCCGCAAATATTTCTACATACTTGTTGAAGTTAGTCAACAGGATGTACTCTCCAAAGTCTTCCAGATTACGTTTGGTGTAACGGGGCAGCCAATTAGCTACGATTTCTTGCTTTGTTTTCATAAGATTCCATTAAATTTGTGCTTCCAATAACAGGAAGCCATTATTTAACTTACAAAAATAGTAAATGTTATCGTTAAACCTACCAGTATTTGACACTAAAATCGCCACTCGAAATGGAAAAAATGTTATTTTCGATGTGATTCGCCGTCGTTATGTCGCGTTGACCCCCGAGGAATGGGTCCGTCAGCACTTTGTACACTTTCTTATTGTCTATAAAGGATATCCGTCGTCTCTGATGGCCAATGAGGTGCTGTTGAACTTGAATGGAACCAAGAAACGATGTGACACAGTGCTTTATAAGCGTGATCTTACTGCCAGAATGATTGTTGAATATAAAGCTCCCCACATTGAGATCACACAAGCTGTTTTTGATCAGATTACTCGTTATAATATGGTTTTGAAGGTTGATTATCTGGTTGTCAGTAATGGTATGCAACACTATTGCTGCCGGATGAATTATGATACTCAAAGTTATTCATTTCTGGCTGATATTCCGGATTATGCTATCTTGTAAAATTAACAATGTTAACAGTGAATTCGGACCTTTATTGATTTATCTTTAGGAAGTTAATATCGTAATGACAGATTATTGTCTTCATAATTTGTTTATAATCAGAACTATTACCTAATAACTCAACATATTCCTATTTTTATGGAATAAGCATGAAAGCACTTAATTGTTTTTGTGATAAGTATAAGAAAAAGTCTATTGTCATCCGAGATTCGGCTCGGTGACAATAGACTGTGAAATGAAAAGGACGTTTTTTACAATAGAGATAGTGATATAGAGAACTATTTCTTTTTCTTCCGATCCAAGACGTTTTCTTGGAATTTCTGCATCAATTCATAAAAATTGGGGATATATACGGTTGCCAGCAATGTATTCAGTGCCATACCAAAGACAACAGCTGCCCCAAGAGCAATGCGGCTTTGTGCCCCGGCTCCGGTAGCGAACAGCAATGGCATTACTCCTAACACAAAGGCGAAAGAAGTCATAAGGATCGGGCGTAAACGAACGTGTCCGGCTTCATAGGCAGCGTCACGTATGGAGTTGCCTTCGGCACGGAAATCGCGTGCGAATTCTACAATCAGAATTCCATTTTTAGCTGAAAGGGCAATCAGCAAAATAATTCCAATCTGAGTGTAGATGCTCACTGGGGTACCCATGACGAAGCAGCCTATCATGGCGCCCAACAGAGCCATTGGTAGTCCCATGATAGCTGATAACGGGCTTGTCCAGCTTTCGTATTGGGCTGCCAACACCAGAAATGCTACCAATAGTGCCATAATGAATACAATGGTCGTTGTGTTTCCTGCCTGCGTTTCCTGGTAAGCTACTGAAGTCCATTCGTAACCGAATTCATTGCCCAGTTGCTCTTTTATGAGATTCTCCATCTGTTGTATTCCCTCACCTGAACTACTTCCTGAGGCTACGTTGCAGGTTATGGAAGCTGTTGAATACATATTGTAGCGGCTTATCTGGTCCATACCCAGACGTTCTTCAACTTTTGTAAAAGAAGAAAATGGTACCATATTTCCCGCGGCGTTGGGGACACTGAGCTTCAATACATCATCGATCACTTTCTGTGCCTGTTCCCCGGCTTCTATTTTTACCTGATAGATGCGTCCGAACTGAACAAAGTCGTTGACATAGGCTGCCCCCATGTAATAACTTAGCGTAGAGAATACATTGTCCAACTGGATACCCATAAATTGGACTTTATCACGGTCAATATTCAGGAAGTATTGTGGCACATTGGCCTGGTACATACTGGATATGGATGCAAGGGCCGGTTGTGTGTGATAGGTAGCCATCAAAGTTTCGATAGCTCTCTGCATTTCTGTCGGTCCCAGATTGTTACGATCTTCCAGTTGTAACTGTAGACCTCCCGAGGCTCCTAAGCCGGGAATGGCCGGAGGCACCATCGCAAATATCTGCGCTTCCTGAATGCCGTAAGCCATTTCATTGAAACGCTGTACTACAGCTGCAGCAGTGTGTCCCTTTCCTTTCCGTTCATCCCAGTTTTTCAGTACAACAAAATAGGTACCTGTATTTGATTGTTCGCCACCTCCCATAATAGAAAAGCCACTGATACCAATGTAGTCTTTTACTTCCGGATAACTGTCTAAAATTCGGTTTACTTTTTGTCCGACAGCTTGTGTGCGTTCGAGGCTGGATGCCGGTGGTAATTGGATGACAGCGATAAAGTACCCGTCATCTTCATCGGGCACGAAAGTTGAAGGCCATTTCATGAACAGAATGACAGCTATCGCTGTAATGATCCCATAAGAGATCAGTGCAAGTCCCGGACGAATGAGTAATCCTTTTACAATGCGGTCATAGAGATTCTGTGTCTTGTCATATACTTTGTTGAATCCTTTGTATATGAAAAAATTGGATGGCTTGTTATGTTCCAAAAACAAGGCACATAATGCAGGGGTCAGTGTCAACGAGTTAATGCCACTCAATACAGTAGAAGCGGCAATGGTCAAGGCAAACTGTTTGTAAAGCTGTCCGGAGATGCCACTGATCAATGTAGTTGGTATGAAAACAGCCAGCAATACCAGTACAACCCCGACAATTGGGCCGGTGATCTCTCCCATTGCTTTGGTGACGGCATCTTTAGGAGAATACTGTCCCGTTTCCAATAATCGGGAAGCATTTTCTACCACTACTATTGCATCGTCTACCACTATCGCTACGGCAAGTATTAATCCAAACAGAGTTAAAGTATTGATTGAGAATCCAAGAGTAGCCATTACTGCCAAAGTACCAATCAGTGATACAGGGATGGTGATACATGGGATGATAACAGCCCGCCAGTTTTGCAGGAACAGGAAAATAACAAGTACTACCAGTAAGGTGGTTTCCAGGAAAGTTACCAATACTTCATCGATAGATGCATTGATGACATCGGTTGTATCCAATGTCACATTATAGCTGACGCCTGCCGGGAAGTTTTGTGCAAGCTCCTGCATCTTAGCTTTGACTCCTTTGGAAACATCAAGCGAGTTTGAACCCGGTTGTTGATAAATAGCAATGGCAGCAGTGGGATGTCCTTTTAGTTTAGAGACAACATTGTACGAGGAACTGCCAAGGTCGATGCGTGCTATATCTTTTAGTCGGAGCATTTTCCCTCCTTCTCCGGTTCGGATAATGATGTTACCGAACTCTTCGGGAGATGTCAGCCGTCCCTGTACATTCAACGTATACTGGTAGGCGTTATTATTATTTTTTCCAATAGGTTGTCCGATATAGCCGGCACTGACTTCAATGTTTTGTGACTGGATAGCTTGATAAACTTGCGCAGGAGAGAGATTACGGATACGCATTGCTTCCGGATCGAGCCAGACACGCATACTGTAGTTTCCTGCCCCCATTACATTGACAGCTCCTACACCCGGTACTCGTGTTAATTGATCTACCAGATTTAGTTGTGCATAATTCGTAAGATATAGTCCGTCGTATACAGAGTCTTTTGCCTGCATTGTGAGAAACATCACGATGTTGGACGATTGTTTCTGTACAGTTACTCCCTGGACTACAACTGGTTCCGGCAGTGAAGATTGCGCTACACTTACCCGGTTCTGTACCTGTACGGTAGCCATGTCGATATCTGTGCCTACGGCAAAGGTAATAGTCAGTGAATAGGCACCCGAACTGGATGCGGTGGAACTCATGTAAAGCATACCGTCTACTCCGTTCACTTGCTGTTCAATGGGGATGCCGACAGTTTGAGCTACAGTTTCAGCATTTGCTCCCGGATAGAAAGCAGACACCTGTACTGTAGGTGGAGTAATCTCCGGAAACTGTGCGACAGGCAATATATTTAATGTTACCAATCCCGCCACCACGATAATCAATGCCAGTACCGTGGCAAATATAGGCCGATTGATAAAGAACTTTGAAAACATGCACTTAATGATTAGAGGTTTGTGACTCGTGATTGACTGATATTGGCTTGATTTTCATGCCGTCACGCACTTTCATTAATGCCGTTGTGACGTATTGCTCTTTAGCCGAAAGCCCGCTTTTAATTTGACGTAACGTATCGTTAACCAGCTGTCCCGGCTCGATGTGGCGATAGCGTACAACATTCGAATCATTTACAATATATAGGTATTTTCCTAACTGGTCTGTTCCAATAGAGGCTTCTGGTACGAGCAATGCTTGCTTCGCTTCGGCATATGGCAATGTAATGCTGACGTATAGTCCGCTTTTCAGAACCCCTTTCGGATTATCGAGGTTGGCGCGTACGTTAAGTGTTCCTGTACCCAGGTCCACATTGGGCGATAAGTAATCCAGTGTAGCCGGATAGTTTTGTGTACCGTTTTCTCCCAAGCGTACGATAACATTTTTGGGAAGTTCTTTCTCCTTACCGGTTTGTGAAAGTAGCATGGATAGCCATTGGTTGTCTGCTACATTAAAGTAGGTATACATTCGGTCGTCTTTATAGATCGTGGCCAAAGTGACAGGTTGTCCGGCTCCGCTGATATAGCTTCCTACATCGTAAAGTGAGCGGCTGATTGTTCCATTGAAAGGAGCACGGATGTAGCAGTATCCCAGATTGGTACGTGCGGTATTCAGGGTGGCTTCAGCATTGCTAACAGCAGCGGTGGCTTCGGCAACGTTTGATTCTGCCTGTAAAACCTGTATACGACTGACTGCATCACTTTTCAAAGCTTCTTTCATTCGGGTATAGTTATTGCGGGCATATTCCAGTTGTGCAAGCGCAGTTTTCAATTGCGCTTCAGCCTGTGTTACATTATCTTTGTAGATAGTAGGTTCGATAACGAACAGGAGTTGCCCCTGCTTTACACGAGTCCCCGGTGTGAATGAGGCGGATTGCAGGGTGCCGTTGACCCGGGCTACCAGATTTACGGTTTGTTCGGTAGTCAGATATCCCGGATAATCTTTTGTCAGGGTAATGTTTTGTACGAGTGGATATGCCACACTGATTTCCGGAGTAGGCATCTCTCCTCTTCCGGCTTCTTTTTTTCCTTTACATCCGGTCATTACCAAAGGAAAGATGAGAAAAATATACATTAGTTTTTTCATTATGATAGGTCTTTATAGTTAATCATTTAGGTTTCCGGACCATCCGCCTCCCAGGGCTTGGTACATGGCTATCAGCTGGAGCAAGGAATATCCTCTTGCTTGGACCAGTTGGTTCTCATAACTGAGTAGCGAGCGTTGTGCATCCAGTACATTCTGGAATGGGGTTAATCCTTGTTTATAGAGTTCCAGTGAGAGTGTCAAGGTTTCTTGTCCTTGATTACGCACTTCGCGTAGAGCTACTATTTGCTTGATGGAGTTCCGGTAAGCATTCATGGCATTGTCTGTCTCTTGTACGGCAGTCAATACAGTCTGATTAAACTGGTTGATAGCTTCGTCTAATTGTGCTTTAGCCAGTTTGGTGGCATTTACCAATTGAGTCCCTTTAAAAAGTGTCCAGCTTAGTGCCGGTGCTATTTCATAGGTCATGCTCTTATGATGGGTCAGATCTTTCAGGTCCTTAGCAGTATAACCAAGCGAACCTTTTAGAAAAATCTGAGGCAGCCAGTCCGATTTGGATGCCCCCACTAAAGCCGCTTGAGCATTCACACTTCGTTCTGCACTACGGATGTCCGGACGACGAAGCAGTAAGTCGGCCGGAAGTCCTACTCCAATTGGTTCCATATAGTCAGGTAATATTCCTGGAGACTCTAATGTGGGACGTATCTCCTGAGGATAAGTGCCTAATAGTATAGCAAGGGTAGTAATGTATTGATTGATACCCGATTCAATTTGGGGGATAGAGGCTTTTGTGCTGAAAAACACAGATTTAGCTTGCGCTACGTCCAATTTAGAAACGAGTCCGGTATTGTATCTCACTTCTGTGATTTTCAATACGGCTTCCTGCGATGCGCAGTTCTTTTGTATTACTGCCAATTCTTGTTGCAGCTCCCGCAGGTTGATGTATGCTGAGGCTACTTGGGCGCAGAGTGATACCATTGTGCCGGTGTACTCTTCTTTGCTGGCAGCAAAGTTTTCTTTCTGAGCTTTTACACGGTTACGGATGCTTCCGAAGAGGTCTAATTCCCAACTCATATTCAGCGAGGCATCGTAATAATGCTGAGTGGATTGAGGCAATTCACTGGTATTGCCACTACTTTGTTGACGAGTCCATCCGGCATTCAGTCCGATCGTTGGAAAAAAGTTTCCACGTTCCATCCTCAGGTTGGCTTTTGCCATATTGATACGGTCAATAGCGGTCAGTATCGAGTAGTTTTGTTTGACCGCAACGGAAATAAGAGAATCGAGAACCGGATCCTGAAAAGCTTTCCACCATTGGTCATCCACCGGCAATACTTGCTGAAAAATTTGTGCATCTTCTTCCCATTCTTGTGGCAAAGGTTTGTCCAGATAGCGGTTCGTAGCCTGTGGAAAGGCTACGGACGAAAGAAACAGCAAGAACATGATATTTCCTATTCGTAGTTTCATAAGTTTAGGTTATTTAGAAATGAAAACATAACAACGAAAAGAAATATTTGTTTATCCTGCCTATAAGAGAATCACTATGCTTAAAGGGAATATACTTTTTTTTATTGAAGAAACGGATATTAATGAATAAACCCGTAACTTTACTATGCTCACAATCGGGCTATAGTAAAATTACGGGTTTTAAATATGATGAATTCCGAACTTTTAAAATCGGACCATCAGAATATCAATGCAAGGCTTTATTCAGCTTTTCTTCTGATAGCTCTTTTGGTTGTAACGGGTGCTTCTTCTACTTTGTGTTCTATCTCCACACCTGCCAGTTCCGGGTCGATCATGATGCGTCCGCAATATTCGCAAACGATAATTTTCTTACGTGAACGGATATCCAACTGTCTCTGAGGCGGAATTTTATTAAAACAACCACCGCATGCATCACGCTGTACGTAAACAATACCCAATCCGTTACGTGAATTCTTGCGGATACGTTTGAAAGACTGGAGTAAGCGAGGCTCTATTTTTGTTTCAAGATCTTTAGCTTTATCTCTCAATTTTTCTTCCTCTTGTTTAGTTTCCTCGATGATCTCGTCCAGCTCATTCTTTTTCTGGTCAAGGTCTTTCTGGCGTTCCTCCAGTGCTTTGGTATTTTTCTCTATTTCTTCAGATTTTTCCTGCTCTTCTGCAGTGAATTCTTTGATTCTTTTTTCGCAAAGCTCTATTTCCAGGGACTGGAATTCGATTTCTTTTGTCAGGAAGTCATATTCGCGATTGTTACGAACATTGTCTTGCTGTGATTTATATTTCTCAACCGAAGCTTTGGCTGCTTCAATTTCCACTCTCTTACCGGCGATAGCTGATTTGAGTTCGTCTACTTCCGCCTTGATCTTATCGATACGTGTACTCAGACCGGCAATTTCGTCCTCAAGGTCTTGCACTTCCAATGGAAGTTCACCTCTTAACGTTTTAATTTCGTCAATTTTAGATAATGTTGTTTGCAGCTGAAACAAAGCTTTCAACTTTTGTTCCACTGTCAACTCTTTCGGTTCATTTTTAGCTTCTCTTGCCATTTTACTTATAAATATTTAATGGGATTCGTGTTAACCTTACTAAATTGGAGTGCAAAATTAGGAAATAAATCCCGTATTATGGAATAAAAAATTTCTTTTGTGTATTGTTCGCTTTCGTAATGTCCTATTTCTGCAAGTAAAATGTCTGTTTCACGACCAAAGTAGTCATGATATTTAATTTCACCTGTGATAAAAACATCAGCTCCGCTACCTATAGCTTGTGGAATAAGGAAAGCTCCTGCCCCTCCACAGAGGGCAACTTTCTGAATCAGGCGGCCTGTTAGTTTGTTATGTTTCAAACACCCTACTTCAAATGTCTTCTTTATACGCTTCAGGAATTCAAGCTCCGATTCAGCTTCTTCCAGTTCTCCGATGATTCCTGCTCCGATCTGTGCCCAACTATTGTAAAGAGGATATAAGTCGTATGCCGGTTCTTCATAGGGATGTGTCAATAGTAACGTACGGATAACCTCTCTTTTCTTATATTCCGGCAGGATGGTTTCAATCCGTACTTCCGCTTCATGATGAAGTTCTCCTATATTTCCACAAAAAGGTTTACTTCCTTCCTGTGCACGGAAAGTTCCCTCGCCTTCTGTGTTGTAGCTGCATGAGTCATAGTCGCCTATATATCCACATCCGGCAGTGAATAAAGCATTACGGACCTCTTCGGCTTGTGTGGTCGGGACGAATGTGACTAACTTTATCAGGCAGTTCTCTTTGGGTTCAAGTATGTGTACATCTTTTAATCCTATTTTCTCAGCTATTTTATAGTTCACTCCCCCCGGAGCATTGTCAAGATTGGTATGGGCCGAATAAATGACGATGTCGTTTTTGATTGCTTTTAAGATGCAACGTTCAACATAATCTTTACCGGTAATCGATTTATAACCTTTAAAAATAAGGGGATGATGGGATATAACAAGATTACAGCCGGACGCGATAGCTTCGTCAAGCACAGCTTCGGTAACGTCAAGACACAACAAAGCCCCTGTTGTTTCCGCATCTGTCAGTCCGATTTGCAGGCCGGCATTATCAAATCCGTCTTGCAATGGCAGAGGCGCGAACCGTTCAAGGGCGCTTACAATTTCTTTAATTTTCATTATCAGTAGAAAATTTGTTGCAAAGATAAGAAAAAGCCAATACTTTACCTTGCTTTTATTGATTTTTTAATATATTTACCTCCAAATTTATAAAAGCACAAACCGATGAAGGCAATTCTATTATTATTTTTTTCTCTCTTTTTTATCATTTCATGTCAACAGCATAAAGAAACTCCTATATCTGCTACTGAAGAGGAAAATGGATTGCAAGAAACAGTAGATAGCCTTTCCAAGGCAACGGCTATTTTCTGGATCGATAAATACCATATGAAAGAAATGAAAAAGGACGATGCTCTTTCTTTTCGTACGGCCAAGGCTAAAGTTATTATTCGGACTGATGGGACGATTGCCCTTCAGTCCTTTGTGGAAGTACAGCCTGCAAATGCACAACGATATATTCGTTACCGGCTGAAAGATTTTAAAGTTAAGAAGATACTGATGGACAATCGGTATATTAATCCTGGCGAGCAATATGTGCAACTTCGCTACATACCTGCACTTGCTAAGCGTGTCAAATAGTGATTTCTACAATATTTCCTTCAGGATCCAGGATTACACTTTCGAAATAGCCGTCTCCTGTAGTCCGTGGCTCACTTGCGATCGTAAAGCCATCCTTGCGTAGACGTTCGGTGAGTTCCAATACAGCTTCTTTACTACCGGTAGAAAAGGAGAAATGGGCCAATCCGAGGCTATCTTTTAATGCCGGGGTAGTAATGTCTTGTCGTTGCATAATTTCCAGGGAAGCGAATCCTTGGTCAAAACTGACAAAATAAGATTCAAATCCCTTTTTAGGATTGATATACTTTTCATGGCTTGTTCCGTTGAAATAAGTAATATAGAAATTTTTTAGCTCTTCTAAATGGGTACTCCAGATAGCAATGTGACTGATGTGCATATTCTTTGTAGTATTGTTTAATTATTAATGTTCGCAAATATAGGCAAATATTGATAGTAATGATTTGATTTACATCAATAATCATATCGTTTCTTTATCATTTTGTTTTTCATTGCATATTTTTCATCGACTACCCGATCGGTTGGATAGAATGTGAATGCTATGCGCCAGCCGGATTGTTGATAAATGAATTTTCTTCCGTTGGCACCTTGAATTATCTTCGCATGCTTTTCTTTTAAAAAAAAATCTATTCCTTGGGGGAGAAATTCTCCAGTTTGCAGAAAATCTGTGGTAATGAAGAATCCCGGAATATGTATTTCGCTTATTAATTGTAAAACGGAGTCGGTTAGTGTCATGGTTACTTATTTAAGGGATTCTTTGGTTATTTGTAACATACGGCCATATTCATCGAATGATTTACGGGAGGCCAGTGAGATGGTGATCATTAGTGATAGCATGGAAGCCGTAAAAGTAATGACCATAATCATCATTTGGTATTTGATGGCGACATTCGGGCTGCTTCCTCCCAGAATCTGTCCGATCATAGTACCTGGGAGTGCTACTAATCCCATTACTGAGATGTTGGCAATCAGTGGACTGAAGGATTTTATAATAGCTTGCCGTATAAATGGTGCCTGTGCTTCCTGGCGGGTGGCGCCATTGCCGAGCAGATAACAGTACAATTGTTGCTCCCGTTTCAATCCGCTGTAATATGTATTCAATGCAATGACATTGCTTGATAACATATTTCCCATTAAGATCCCGAAGATGGGGATAAAATATTGAGCGCTGAAGACGTTGTCCAGTTGCAATACAATGCCTATGAAATACATGCCAACCAGAACAACACTACACAGAAATCCAACGGATATAGGGATCAAAAGTACTTCACGTTTTAGCCCGGTGCGCATTAAGGCGGTTTGTCCGGCTACAAAAATCATGATGATAACCCAAAGAAAATTAATCCATGGATTGTTCCACAGGAACAGGTATTTGAGGTACATGCCTATCAGGAAGAGCTGTATAATCATGCGCCCCGTCCCTATCAGGGTGGCTTTCAGTAATCCGGTCTTGAATTTCCACAGATAGAAAAGCGGGATTGCCAATAGTAGTAGTCCTACGAGTAGGTTGAAATAAGATATATCGATAGTTCCCATATAACTATAATGTGATTAGCTGGTTACATCCGTAGGCGAATGCCCGGTCATGTGAAACGGCAAGTATAGCTGTTCCTTTTGTTGTCTGGTTACGTAGAAAAGCTAAAACTTTATCTGTAGAACCGGAATCCAATGCAGATGTCGGTTCGTCTACAATAATCAAAGGCTTTTCCAGCATAGCTGCCGCTGCTATCATAATGCGTTGGCGTTGTCCACCGGATATTTCTCCTACCCGCTTCTGGTATAAGTCCTTGTCCAGACCTAATTCATCAAAATAAGTGAAGAGTTTTTCCTCAGAAAAAGAGATATGTCGGTTGGCTTTTAGTGCAAAAGGTAGTGCTATCATTTCTTTTACCCATTCGGAGGGAAGCGCTAACTCTTGTGGAATCCAAGCTATATGTCGGCGTATAATATCAATGGTGGCAGGTTCAAGTAAAATATCCCCTACTTTGATTCGGCCTTTCCGTAAAAGAACGAATCCCATGATTGCGTTGAGCAGAGAAGTCTTTCCACGTCCGGATTCTCCTGTTATACAAGCTGTTTCGCCTTTTTTAAGCTGCATACAAAACTCAGAAAAAAGAATATCCTCCCCGAAAGCAATGCATGCATTGTCTATTTGTAACATTGTGTATCTTTAAATCTATCTTGCAAAGTTAGTGAAAATTCATAATATGTGCGGGATTTCTTTTATCTTTGTATCACTAATTAATGGACAAGATATGATACTGAACGAACGAGATAGTCGCCACGAGCATATATTGAATGTGGCACGGCAGATGATGACTGCTGCACGTACCGCCCCTAAAGGGAAAGGAATTGATATCATAGAAACTGCAGTTGTCACCGGTAAAGAAATACAGTTACTTTCGGACACATTGAAAGTTATGTTCGAAGAGATGGGAATGAAATTTTTCTTGCGAGATGCAGATAATATTCTCCAGGCTGAATGTATTCTGTTAATAGGTACACGGGAGCAAGCACAGGGACTGAATTGTGGGCATTGCGGTTATGCTACTTGTGCGGGGCGTGCCGAAGGTGTGCCTTGTGCATTGAATAGTATTGATGTGGGTATTGCTGTTGGTTCGGCATGTGCTACAGCTGCTGATCTGCGGGTAGACACCCGTGTAATGTTTTCGGCCGGATTGGCTGCCCAACGTCTTGACTGGTTGAAGGGGTGTCGCCAAGTAATGGCTATTCCGGTTAGTGCTTCTTCCAAGAATCCATTTTTTGATCGTAAGTCTAATAAATAACATAGATAGCAAGTGGCATTCAAAGATGTATCCACTTGTTATCCGTATCCTATTCTTCAAAAAACTAAAATATAATGGGAATAATAGTCGGTCTTCCTACTTCAGGAGGTTCAGAGAAAGATTTGCAACTGAACTTTGGTTTAACTGTCGATGATCAGGTAGAGATGTTGGCTCCTTTTCTGCCTGCGGAATGGTTTTTGCAAAGTGGTGTGCAATTAACATGGCCGCATGCTGAAACAGACTGGGCATATATGCTTTCTGAGGTTCAGGAATGTTTTATCAACATAGCTCGTGAAATTGCCAAGCGTGAGCTTTTGCTTATTGTTACTCCCTGTCCGGAGGCGGTAAAGAATCAGATAGCCGGAGTAGTGAATATGAACAATGTACGTTTTCTGGAGTGCGAAACGAATGACACTTGGGCACGTGATCATGGGGCCATCACTCTGATGGATACGAATGGAGCATGTTTGCTGGACTTTACTTTCAATGGTTGGGGAAAAAAGTTCGAAGCCGGTTTAGATAATCAGATAACCCGTAAGGCTGTAGAGGCTGGAGTTCTGAAAGGGCAATATAAAGATTGTCTGGACTTTGTGCTTGAAGGTGGTTCTATTGAAAGTGATGGTATGGGGACATTGCTAACTACTTCCGAATGTTTATTGTCTCCGCATCGTAATGCACCGATGAACCGGGTTGACATAGAGGAACACCTTTGCAGAGTATTTCATTTGCAAAGGGTGTTGTGGTTGGATCATGGTTATCTGGCCGGAGATGATACGGATAGTCATATAGACACATTAGCCAGGTTTTGTTCTCCGGATACAATTGCATATGTGAAGTGTTCCGATCCCAAAGATGAACATTATGAGGAGCTTTATAAAATGGAAGAACAGTTGAAAACATTCCGTACGGCATCTGGTGATCCTTATCGTTTAATGGCATTACCTATGGCGGATAAAATAGAAGTATCTGGAGAAAGACTGCCTGCAACGTATGCTAATTTTCTGATTTTGAACGATTCTGTGCTCTATCCCACTTATAATCAGCCGGAAAATGATGAACTGGCAAGAACAGTGCTTCGTGAAGCTTTTCCGGCATATGAAGTGGTGGGCATTGATTGTCGTGCACTCATTAAACAACACGGGTCATTACATTGCGTAACAATGCAATATCCGATGGGAGTCATTAAATAATAAAATTTGAGTATGAGAAAAATAAAAGTAGGAATCATTCAACAGGCCAATACGTCAGATATTAGGATGAATCTGATGAATCTGGCTAAAAGCATTGAAGCTTGTGCCGCTCATGGCGCACAACTCGTCGTTCTTCAGGAACTTCATAATTCATTGTATTTTTGCCAAACTGAAAATACTGATCTATTTGAATTGGCGGAACCGATTCCGGGACCTTCTACAGGATTCTATTCCGAACTGGCGGCAACTAACCGGATAGTGCTTGTTACTTCTTTATTTGAGAAACGTGCTCCGGGATTATATCATAATACAGCCGTTGTTTTCGATCGGGATGGAAGCATTGCCGGGAAATATCGTAAAATGCATATACCTGATGATCCGGCCTATTACGAAAAGTTTTATTTTACTCCGGGAGATATTGGTTTTGAACCGATACAGACTTCTTTGGGTAAATTGGGAATATTGGTTTGCTGGGATCAATGGTATCCCGAAGCTGCCCGTCTGATGGCATTGAAAGGAGCTGAAATCTTGATTTATCCTACTGCTATCGGTTGGGAAAGTTCAGATACAGATGATGAGAAAGTCCGTCAGCTCAATGCTTGGATTATTTCTCAGCGCGCACATGCGGTGGCCAATGGCCTTCCGGTGATTTCTGTAAATCGTGTAGGCCACGAATCCGATCCGTCAGGGCAGACCAATGGTATTTTGTTTTGGGGGAATAGTTTTGTTGTTGGTCCTCAAGGTGAATATCTGGCGCAGGCAGGAAATGAACGTCCCGAAAATATAGTTGTTGAAGTAGATCTTGAACGCTCGGAAAATGTACGTCGCTGGTGGCCTTTCCTTCGTGACCGACGTATAGATGAATATGGTAACCTGACGAAACGTTTTATCGATTGAAGTCTTGCGTTTCTGTAAATATAAAAAGTCCCGCAGATTATAGACTCTGCGGGACTTTTTATTGAATATTTTAAAATAGTTTTTATCTAAATGTAAGTTTCTTATTGACGATGAAGTTTACTGTTCCGTAGATAAATAATCCCAGGAATTGTGCCAGATACTCATTTACATCCCCACATTCTACCAATGTAACTAAAAACAGGAACTGGGCACTATATGCCAATCCGAAAGCTGAACAAAAGAATAATATCTGCTTCCAGATATTATTCTTTTTATCTTCAATCGGAAAGATCCAATATTTGCTCCAGATAAAATTATGTATCTGGGCTACTATGTACGCTGTAATGTTAGCCGGAATGTAATCGTATGACAATTCATCCATCATCAGCCAAATAACAAAGGCTGTGATTAATGCATTGAGCGTACCAATTACGGCAAATCGAAAAATGCGTACTGACTCTTTCACTTACTCCTTAATATCTACAATCAGATTCAGTTCTTCCAGTTGTGACGGATCAAGTGCTGCAGGAGCATCCAACATAACATCACGGCCTGAATTATTTTTCGGGAATGCGATGCAATCACGGATTGAGTCGAGTCCGGCAAAAAGAGATACCCAACGGTCCAATCCGTAAGCCAAACCACCGTGAGGAGGCGCACCGAATTTGAAGGCGTTCATCAAGAAGCCAAATTGTTCTTGTGCACGTTCCGGAGTAAATCCGAGTAGTTCGAACATTTTATTCTGTAACTGGCTGTCGTGGATACGGATTGATCCTCCTCCTACTTCTACACCGTTGATTACCATATCGTAAGCATTGGCGCGTACAGCTGCAGGATCTGTATCCAACAGATGGATATCTTCCGGTTTGGGCGAAGTAAACGGATGGTGCATAGCCATTAGACGACCTTCTTCTTCACTCCATTCGAATAGAGGAAAGTCTACTACCCATAAGCACGCGAATGTGTTTTTATCACGTAATCCCAATTGATTACCCATTTCCAGACGCAGTTCGCAGAGTTGCTTACGAGTTTTCATGGCATCATCTCCCGATAAAATCAGAATTAAATCGCCTGGTTTAGCGCCAAAAGCTTCTTTCAATTGCTGTAATACTTCTTGCGTATAGAATTTATCTACACTTGATTTTACAGTACCGTCGGCTTCAATACGGGCGTATACCATGCCTTTTGCACCAATTTGCGGTTTTTTCACAAATTCAGTCAAGGCGTCCAGTTGTTTACGAGTATAGCTGGCTGCACCTTCGGCACAAATACCACCAATATATGTAGCATTATCAAATACAGAGAAACCGTGTCCTTTCAGGATATCCATTAATTCAACGAATTCCATACCGAAACGAATATCCGGTTTGTCGCTACCATACAGTTTCATTGCTTCACTCCAAGGCATGCGCGGGAATGGTTCTGTCAGTTCAATATTACGAATAACCTTAAACAGGTGTTTAGCCATTCCTTCAAATGTAACGATTACATCTTCTTGTTCTACGAAGCTCATTTCACAGTCTATTTGAGTGAACTCCGGCTGTCGGTCGGCACGCAGGTCTTCATCACGGAAACATTTGGCAATCTGGAAATAACGATCGAAACCGGAAACCATCAACAATTGTTTCAAGGTCTGTGGAGATTGTGGCAATGCGTAGAATTGCCCCGGATTCATGCGGGAAGGTACAACAAAATCACGGGCTCCTTCCGGTGTTGAACCGATCAATACCGGAGTTTCTACTTCCAAAAAGCCCAGTTTATCAAGATAACTACGCACTTCTATTGTCATTTTATGACGTAACTCCAGATTTGAACGGACAGCGTTACGACGTAAGTCCAGATAACGGTATTTCATGCGGATATCGTCACCACCATCTGTGTTATCTTCAATGGTAAAAGGAGGAGTAATGGCTGAATTCAAGATATTCAGTTCCGAAACGATAATTTCAATATCACCGGTCGGAATATTTCCGTTCTTACTAAAGCGTTCGTTAACGGTTCCGACAATCTGAATAACGTATTCACGACCCAGCTTGTTGGCACGTTCGCAAAGCTCAGCGTCTATTTCTTCATTAAATACTAATTGAGTGATACCGTAGCGATCACGAAGGTCAACAAAAGTCATACCTCCCATTTTACGGCTGCGCTGTACCCATCCCGACAGCTTGACTTGTTTATTAACATCGGAGATTCTTAATTCTCCGCACGTGTGCGTTCTGAACATATTTAATATATTATTTTTATATTTTTGTTAAAGTAGTCTGCAAAAGTACATATTAATTCGGATTCTGTACTATTTCTAAAGGGCTATTTTTTAGTAAGCTTTTGTATCAGCTGCTTATTTTTTTTCAAAATAACTTTGTTTTTATGTGCTATGTCTTCTACGATGGCTTCATTCATCAGCTTGATACCATTCACATATTCTTGTGCTTTTTGCAGTACGTTGGAATTATCTTTTTTTTTATCGGTAGGTACAACGACTCGTAATCCTTTCTGAATCAGCTCTATCTTGATATCTTCATCAGCCTGCATCGGATCACCATCAAAATGGACTACTCCCGGTGAACTGCGGTGGATGCACAATTTCTTGCAACGGAAGGTTTTAATTCGGCTGTTCTGGTCAATTGTTTTATTGAAGAGTTGGAAAGCCAGTGCCGGAACATCCAGTACGGTAAATGGTTCAAGAATGGTTACGTCTAACAAACCGTCTGTCAACGTAGCTTGTGGAGCTATATAAGCATTATTTCCATATTGTGAAGCATTGCCGCAAGCTATCAGGAAGGCTTTGTATCTGGAAGTACCGTCTTCTGTTTCCAGTTCATAGGTTTCTGGTTGATACTTCAGGCTTTCTTGCAGAGTTTTTTCCAGATAAGTCAGGAGTCCGCGTTTACCCGCATTGGCAAATTTCAGACTGACAAAAGCATCAAATCCTACTCCGCAGGTGCAAAAAAAGTCTGTACCATTTATTTTTCCATAATCTATAATATCAACTAATCCGTCATTCAAAATCTCAAGTGCTTTACGCGGATCCATCGAAATTTGAAGATGTCGTGCCAATCCGTTTCCGGAGCCGCAAGGAATGATGCCCAATGCCGTATTGGTATGTACCAGCGAACGGGCAATCTCATTGATTGTTCCATCGCCTCCTACAGCCACTACTATATCTGTGTGGCTATCTGCCGCATCTGCTGCTATTTCGATTGCATGTCCGGCTCTTTCGGTATACACAATTTCCCAAGTATACTTATCCTTATCTATCTTCTCATCCAGTAGACTCAGAACAAGTTCCTTACTTTGTGTACCCGAAATTGGATTAACGATGAATATTATTTTTTTCTTATTTTCGATCATGCAAGTTGGTTCCATCATTTATATGTTGTGGTCGACAAAAGTAATATAAATATCTTAATTTTTGCCCTTTCCCAGCTTTCTAAAACTATAAAGAGTATATTTTTTCATAGAAAAAGAACAGCTAAAAACATATTTTGTTATCTTTGCCCCCTGTTTTAAACACTTGTTAAGGAAAAAGGATTTAGACTATTATAAATAAGATAGTCAATAAGCGAATTATATAAATAACTATTCATGGGATTATTACAAGAGAAGTTAGCTAAATACGACCTCCCTCAGCAGATAAAGGCTAAAGGCGTATATCCATACTTTCGTTGTATCGAAAGTGAACAGAACACAGAGGTGATAATGAGTGGCAGAAAGGTGTTAATGTTTGGCTCGAACTCATACTTAGGCCTGACTAATCATCCGAAAGTAATTGAGGCTGCTGTTGAAGCTACCCGCAAATACGGTACGGGTTGTGCCGGATCGCGTTTTCTGAACGGTACACTTGACCTTCATCTTCAATTGGAGAAAGAACTGGCCGAATTTGTTGGTAAAGAAGATGCTATCATTTATTCCACAGGATTTCAGGTAAATTTGGGTGTAGTTTCGTGTGTGACAGGTCGTGAAGATTATGTGATCTGTGACGAACTTGACCACGCTTCTATTGTTGAAGGGCGTCGCCTCTCTTTTTCTACCATCCTTAAGTTTAAGCACAACGACATGGAATCTCTTGAGAAGGAGTTGCAGAAGTGTCGTCCGGATGCAGTGAAACTGATTGTAGTAGATGGAGTATTCAGTATGGAAGGTGATATAGCCAATTTGCCTGAGATCGTTCGTTTGTCTAAGAAATATGATGCCAATATCATGGTAGACGAAGCACACGGCTTGGGAGTTCTGGGCAATAACGGACGTGGTACTTGTGATCATTTCGGGTTGACTAAAGAAGTGGATCTTATCATGGGTACATTCAGTAAGTCATTGGCTGCTATCGGTGGTTTTATAGCTGCTGATGAATCCATTATTAATTATTTGCGTCATAATTCCCGTTCGTATATCTTCAGTGCAAGTAATACGCCTGCTGCCACTGCCGCTGCTCGTGCCGCACTCCAGATTATGAAAAACGAACCAGAACGTATCGAACACTTATGGGACATTACCAATTACTCTTTAAAGTGTTTCCGTGAGCTTGGTTTCGAAATCGGGCACACCTCCACTCCTATTATTCCGCTATATGTACGTGATATGGAGAAGACATTTATGGTAACCAAAATGTTATTTGACGAGGGCGTATTTGTAAATCCGGTAGTTCCTCCCGCATGTTCTCCGAACGATACGTTGATTCGTTTCTCATTAATGGCTACACATTCCAAAGAACAGATTGACTTTGCTATCGGTAAGTTGGTGAAATGTTTCAAGGCACTTGATCTTTTATAAATAAGATAAGGAATAAATATACGAAAGGGATTATGTTGTTTGACATAATCCCTTTTTCATTTAAGGCTCCTTTGTTTCCATTTATAGTTTACGTTATCAATAACCTTATCCTTATCAGGGGTATCCCATGACATTATCTATTCTTTAATTGCATCTATTGGATTGGACTTTGCAACCCGCCAACTGTTAAAGCTAACAGTGCATATTGTCATGACTAAAGTTATCAATAGAGGAAGGATAAAAACTTTTAATCCAATGGGGGCTCTATAAGCGAATTGCTCTATCCAGTGCAACATTAGTGTATATACAATGGGAGTTGCGATGATAAATGCAATTAAGATATAACATAAGAATGGACGATTAAGTAACCAAACGATTTGCCAGGTGGAAGCACCGTTCACTTTACGAATTCCTATCTCCCGAGTGCGTTGTTCGGATGCGTACCATGCTATGCCGAACAGACCAAAAGCTGTCAAGAATAAGCTTATGATTGAGTATACCAATAATAATTGAGAGAAATTAGTTACTTCTTGATTGAATGACAAGTATTTCATGTACAAATCTGTACCGGTAAAAGAACGATTAGGGAAATGTGTCTCCCATAGTTGTCGTATCTTTTGTAAGGTTTCAATTCGTTGGTCCGGATCGATCTTTAAAGATATATAATAACATTGGTTCTCGGGGACTTCTTGCAAGATCATTTGCAATGGGGCTACCGGTTGATTAAAAGAGGTCAGTTTAAAGTCTTTGATTACTCCTACAATAATAGCTCCTTGCTGAGTATTATTCTTGTTGTATTTGTTCAGTGGCTGACTAATGGGGTCTTCTCCTGCGGGTACAAAATGATGTTGGAAGGATTCATTGACAATAACCGGTATAGCGGTTTGGGCTATTAGTTCTTTAGTACGTTCCGGATGAAGTAAAGTCATGTCATATAGTTCCTGAAACTTCGGGCTTTCATTGTACAAATTAACCATGACCAGTGTTTCTTCCTCTCCTTCCTGGCTCACAGGTACTGCCATGCTCCAGGGTTCAAAAATGTTCCCGCGGGTAGTAATCGCACTTTTTATTCCAGGTAGACTTTTTAAATCATTATATATTGGGAGTAATGATAGTTGCTGTCCATCTCCAAGTTCAATTATATTTTCATAACGCTTTCCTTCATTCTCTATCATATTTAATTGTGAACGTATAATTAAGAAAGTTGTCATTAAGGCAATAGATATTATGAACTGGAGTATAATCAGTATAGAGACTATGCGCTTCTTTTTTTCACCAATAAAGAACAGGCGGTAATTACTTTCTGACAGAGAATACATCTTCCTGCTCATGTAAAGTGCGGGAATGACAGATAAGATTATAATAAACAAAGCTAATAATGGCAATACCTTCCCCGAAAATATGAAACCGAATGTTAAATGTGCTGCTACAAGAGAGTTGAATGCCGGTAAAAGATCATTTATCAACAGTACAGACAGCAAGAACGCAAGCATGACAGTCAAAAAAGTATCGGCAAATAGTTGCTTGTGTATATATTGACGGGTAGCTCCCATTAATGTTTCTACATGGAGCATTCTAACCTGTTTCAGCAATCGTGAAAAACTAAGATTGACATAATTAAAACAGGCTATGGATAATATTAACAAAGCAGATAACAACCCTATGCTGAGTAATGTAATTTCTCTATGTTCCATAGTTTGGGAAGTATCAGAGAGGTCTGTATTGAAATAAGAATCTTGCAAACCTAACAACTGATAATTTCCTTTTCCCATCAAAGTAGGCAGTCCTGTTTCTTCAAATCGTTGACGAAATGAGGCTGACTGGACTTCTTTTTTCAGGAGAATCATACAAGAGCTTCCCTGCTCGGGATCTGGCAACGAGGTAAGGATATCAGCTTGTAACATGGCTTGTGGATAATGTCTGAATATCGCAGTTACTTGTACCGTATAAATGGTATCGGGCAATTCCAGTGTAATCGTACGATTTTCATAATTCTCATTTCCGAAATAAAGACGAGCTAATTTCTCGCTGATGGCTACTTGACCGGGGTGAGATAATACTTCAGGCAAATTACCATATACTGTTTCAAAAGGGAAAAAATGAAGTAGTGAACTATCTGCTTTAACTATTGTTTGTTTGTCGAATTTTTCATTTCCGACCCGAATACCTGACGTTTGAAGTTCATTCATTCGCAGATAGCTTTCAATTTCCGGGAATTGGGATACAATGTCTGGAACACTGCCTCCATAAACAAAGGTCCCTTGTTTCTGCTTTTGCATAACCGGAACATTTTGTGTTAGCCGGAAAATATCTTCTTTTCTTGGATTGGAAGATTCTATAGTGTACTCATAAGTAACGAATGATATCAGCAAGATAGTGCATGTAATGCCAATCGCTAAGCTCAATAAGGAGATGGAGGCGAATAGTTTATTTCGCCACCAACTCCTTAAAATAAGTTTCAGTATAACCGGATATTGCATTCTGTTTAAAGTTAAATACTTACTTCTGTTACTACCTGACCATCAAATAGATTAATCACTCGGTCAGCAAATCCTGCATCATGTTGGGAGTGTGTCACCATGACGATGGTAGTTCCTTCTTTATTAAGTTCATTCAGCAGTCCCATCACTTCTTTACCATTCTTGGAGTCAAGGTTACCGGTAGGTTCATCGGCAAGAATCAACTTCGGGTTAGCAACGACTGCACGTGCTATGGCAACACGTTGTTGCTGACCTCCTGAGAGTTGTTGGGGGAAATGTTTGCTGCGGTGAGTGATGGCCATGCGTTCCATTGCTTTTTCCACCCGTTGTTTACGTTCAGAAGCGGGAATACCCATGTAAAGTAATGGCAGTTCAATATTCTCGTATACATTCAGCTCGTCGATCAGATTGAAACTCTGGAATACGAAACCGATAACTCCTTTGCGGAGATTGGTACGTTGCGATTCCGTATACTTGGATACTTCTTTTCCATTCAGATAATATTCGCCTCCTGTAGGATTATCAAGCAGACCTAAAATATTGAGCAAAGTGGATTTTCCGCAACCGGATGGTCCCATAATGGCTACAAACTCGCCTTCTTTCACTTCTACACTGACATTGTTTAACGCCCAGGTTTCTACTTCTTCGGTTTTGAAGATTTTCTGTAAGTTTACTGTTTTAATCATAATGGTAATTTTTTATTGGTTTATATTATTCATTTTTAATGATATCGGCCGGGTTGAGGTGCATCACTCTGTATATTTTGTATGCCGTTGTTACAAAGATAAGCAAACCTATTACAATGAACAGGTAAATGCCCCAGGCAAATCCGCTGACACTGCTGATTGGAGAACTTTTGGTCATATCAATGATCAGTAGCCGTAACAATGGATAAGTGATCATATAGGCCAGTATGAATTGGATGATGTAGACTCTTCCAAACATGAAAGCGATCACTTTAGGTGTAGCACCGTTAATTTTACGAATGGCTACTTCTTTTTGCCGATTAACGGTATCCATGGAGATCGCAGAATACACACTTAACACCACGAGCAATATACTAATGATAGCAAGTAACAGTGAAATATCACCCATCATGTCCCTAATTCCCTGAGTCGTACTTTTTCTTACGTCCAAGGGCTCTATGTCTAATGCCAGTGATTCTGGTACATAGTTACGGCATACCTTCTCTATTTGTGCTTTCGCTTTAGAAAAGGCAATGTCATTTCGAAAACGAATGTATATGACTGATATTTCTTTGGTGGGGAAAAATACGGATATGTGGTATTGGTTATATTCGGAAAGATTTTCCCCGTAGCAGGCTTTATAGGTTCCTAAAATCCGGTAGCTCTCCTCTCCTAATTTCACGTTTCCGCTGATAGAATCTTTGTCCAGTTGTTGCCGGAAAGCTTCGCTGATATAGACCACTTTACTTGCATCAGCATCAACAGTTTCCCCTTGAAATGGAATCCGGAAGAACTGGAAATAGCTGGGATCACCTTGCCGGACATTGATGGTAAGTGTACGATGATCCGCAGACTCATAGCTGCTGGTCAAGAAAGAGTTGAATGAGCCGGTCATCAAAGCTGCGCTTGTTTCTTCCACTCCGGGTAACATCTTTATTTGTGAGAGGATAGCATCTTTGTTTTTATAGAGTGTAACGCTATTCATTTGAAGACAGAAAGTACGGCCTGTTTCTTGGTCGGATAAAGGAAGGTATAGACGGTTATCCTCCTTATTGAATAAATGAACGGCAATGGCTGTTCCCAAGAAGAAAATACACACACATAGTTGTATGCACATCATGATATTGCGGAAAATATGTTTATGACTTTTCCCCGTAATATTGCTTGCAAGTCCGGATCTTTGAAGTCGTCTGACTGGAAAGAGAATAATGATTGCACAAATTATGAGTAAACCTAAATATACTTGGAATTGGATAGAGTATAACGTTTGTATATCTATTGGAATCATTTCTTTTGGCGGAATGTAATATACAAGAAGACCACTTACACATTCAGACAATACCAAAGAAAGAAGTAAAGAGAAGGTAAGCATCCAGAAAACTTCCGTAAACAATAGTCCGAACAAACTTCGGGCAGTTGCTCCCATACTTTTGCGCAATGCCAGTTCACGGTTTCGGTTATAGAAAGATTGTATGATAAACTTTAAAAAGTTAATCATGCCTGATAACAAAATTAAGGAAGATAAGAAAGTGATGAATGCCATAGCAATGAGGCGTTGTGGCTCTTGATATGAATCGGCTTCTTTGGAGGCAACAAGATATGTCATTTCTCCACGATGCAGAAAAGGGACTCCTTTTAAGCTTTCATTTGCTTTATCAAGTCCGTCAGGAGTGTCTAACACTCCTTCCATAATAAATCCATTTTGCTGGGCATCGTCTCTGCGATAAGAGAAATAGATATCGGCTTGTACACGGAGTACTTTCGGCAACTCTTTTACTACGTTAACGACTTTGTAATAAATGTCTTTTTTCTTTTCTTCTTCTTTGAATTGTACTATTTTCAGCAGAGTACCGACCGGATTCTTTTCTCCATAAACTTTGCGGGCACAACTTTCGGATAACACAACCTCGTCAGGTTCAACAGGAAGTGTATTCCCGTATAAGAATGACGCTTGATAATGCGGGAAGAAGTTGGGGTCTGTACTTATATAAGATACAATATAGGGCTTTTCCTCCTGTTCTTGATTGATAAAGACGACTTCAGCTTGACTTTCAAAGGATCGGCAGCTGAGCTGTTTGATTCCGGGTATAGGATGATCTGTTAATGTTTTGATTTGGGAAGGGGTGAGAAACCATCCCCATGCCCTGTCTTCCTTATTGTTGGGGTTCATGATCCGGAGTCCGATTCTTTGTTCAAAATTGGGCAGACGACGAGTGGCGCCATCTATTTCACTAATGTAGAAATGCACAATACAGAAACAGGTCATACCTACCGAAAGGCAAATGGCTGAGATCAAGCAGTGAGTCTTGTACTTCAAGAGACTGCGAATGGCTATTTTTAAATGATGTAGTATCATAATGGTGTATAGTGTAATTTGTTTTTATTCGTTTTTAATAACTTCTGCCGGGTTAGTTCGTGCAATATGGTATATTTGCCAGCTAACAGTACCTGCTATAATTATTATTAAGAGCAAAAGAGAATATATCCAAAGCCATGGGTTAGCGTAATCAAATAGAATGATTTTATGTTGGCTACCTGTAATCATGATAAACAAACTGCTCAAACTCCCTAAAATAGAAGATATTAAGAATAAAATCAGGTAGGTTTTCCCAAATAACCAATAAATATTCAACAGGCGTGCACCATTAATTTTACGGATAGCCACCTCTTTTTGTCTGCGTACGGTGTCAATACTGATTGCACCATAAATTCCTAACATCGTAATCAGTAGGCAAATAGAGGAGCAAACAATGAATAGCCATATAAGTGAGATACTCCTCAGACCGATTTGTTCTTTATATAAGCTGATGAACTCAAAAGGTTCGTTTTGCGGCAAATATTGATTTATCTCCCCGGCCATCTCTGCTTCTATATCTTTGTGAGAAACATTGGAGGCTAATTGGATATAAATTTTTCCAATTTCATTGTTCATTGCAGAAATGGGCAAAATAGCGAGTAGCTTTGCGCTTGGTGAGTCACAACCTATATGTACCAAACCTTTCACTGGATATATTTTGTTTTGATAACGATAGATTTCCGGAGTAGAATCTGTCTGTAAAGTCTGATATAGCTGTTCGTTTACATAACAAAATGGTTCCCCTGCCTGGTGTTTACAATCTATATTCATCAATTCAAAATATTCGTCTGAAACGTAAATAAGTTCTGTGAACCCATAATCCTGAGCATAATCTCTGTTACTATATGCCATTTTTTCGTTCCAGTGGCGTGAACGGAGAAAACTTATAAGTTCCTGCCGGTTCTCTTCGATACGGTTATATCCTCTAATATCCAATACCATGATTTCTTTCTTTTCTTTAGCACTCAAGTACGGATTGGCTATTCGGTTATACTCCTGCATCTGCATCCAAATACTGACTGTTCCAATGACGAATAAAAGGGAGAAGAAAAGTTGGAAACCCAATAAAGAGTTTCTTATGATGTGACGCTGACCGGTAGCAGTTCCCCCCTTTAAACCTTGCGCCGCAGTTTTACGCGTAATATACCATGATGAAAGAAGAGAGACTAAGGCACTGATTGACAGTATCCCAATCAAGTATTGGCATTCGTATTTCCAGAGCCGATAGGTATCAATATACAATTCTTTTTGCATCTCATACGAAAACGTACTTATAAACCAGGGTAGGAAACTTTCGGTGACAGCTAAGGTGATTATTCCACTAATCAGGATAACGACAGCTTGTTCAAGGAAAAGTAGCATGAATTGTCCTGAATAAGTAGCTCCTAATGTACTACGTAGACTGATTTCTTTGCAGCGATTGGCAAATGTTCCTATGCTGAACGAGAAATAGTTGATCATACCTACCAATAAAACCAATATCCCAAGAAATGCAATCCATAATTCGGCACCGGACTTGTGCTCCATTTTGCTTTCTAATACTATTTGAGGTACCCATTCCGGGAATTTTGGAAAAAGTTCCAACTTTTGTAGATATTGAGAGAGCCGTTCGGCATCTTCTGCATGTTTTAATAAGATTTTGTGTGCTCCAAATGAAGCGTTTTCTGCTAACGGGAGAAAAACATCATACTGATTGTGGTAGTTGTTCATCCCTGCCGGATAAGGCTCTATGACGGCAATAATCGTATAGTTTCTTCCATTTTCAGTTAGTATGCTCTTTCCCAACGGAGATTTATTACCACAGAATTCTCTCACAAAATCAGTAGTTACTACTGCCTCATTATATGATATTCCAAACTGTTGTAATGACCCGTTCACACACTTGGCAGGAAATACTTTGAAATAATCGGCATTGCATTCAGTTTTGCTTATCTTATAATAAATGGTTTCATCCAAAGTAATCTTGGCATTAGCGTTGAAATAAAAAGCAACTGCTTCAAAGTTTTCTTTTCCGATTTTTTTTTCAAAGTCTTGTATTGGAATATTTACTTGGTATGCATTTCCCTCTATCCATATTTCAGCCTGACGTTCATAAGTTGCTAAATCTTTATTGCCAGTACTGAAAATACGATTATAATAATTGCAAACACTGAAGCAAAGCAATCCGCAAGTGATTCCCAATATAGAAATGATAGTCTGCGTTTTGTGTTTTATCAATTGTCTGAATGTAGCTTTTATATAATGTAATATCATAATTCGTTTGCATTATTTGTTTTTATGTCTTTTATTGTTATTATAGATTCAATAAATGTGCCAAACTTGTATAGTACTGTATTCATGTATATTACATCTATTGCTCATTCAAAAACAGTGTGTGATATTGCACGATTCCGGTGCGAATACGCACTCTGACGGCTTATTCACTTTTCATACATTCCGCCGGATTTATTTTAGCTGCTATTATTACTTGTTTTATAACGGAAAGGATAACAATAATACAGGTAAAAAGAAACACACATATAAACAGCCATCCGTGGAAGCCCGTGTGGTATGCGTAGGTTTCCAGCCAGCGGCGGATAAAGATATATCCTAACGGAAGAGCAATCGCATTACCGGTTAAAGTCAGCCATAAATACTCTTTAAAAAACAGGCACAAAATATCAGAGAATCGTGCACCGTTTACTTTCCGAATGGCTATTTCTTTCTTGCGTTGCTCAGTAGAGAGCGAAACCAGAAAGTATACTCCGAATGAAGAAATGAGAATGCAAAGGATAGCCAATAGCAGGAAAATACGGAACATCATCTTTTCCGGCCGGTTGAACAATTCCATCAATGTAGAGAGCTGAATGATCTGTGCATCTTCGGTAATCTCTCCTTTGCTATATTCCGGATAAATCTGCCGGACATGTTCCAATGCTTGCTTTTCTTTTCCCGGACGTACCTTTATATAGAAGTACCGGAAACCGTTGTAAGCTTTCGCAGCATCGGCATTGCTTTGATACATAAAGAAGGTCTTCGACAGAGGATATTGCATCGGACAATAGTAAAAGTCGCGTAAAATACCACTGATTCTATAAGACTTTGCATCGGTTCCTGTATTATTGATAATAGGACGACCTGTTAAGGAAGGGATATTAAGTTGGCGTGCCCCGGTTTCATTGACAACGATATCTTCCGTTCCTTGATTTTGTATCCATTCTCCTTCTTTCATCTTCATCCCAAAGAATGGGAGAAAATTCTTTTGTACGATGACGCAGTTATCCTCCTCAGATTCATCAGAATTCCGTCCTTCAATAGGGAAATTGGTAATGAAAGTACAATACCATTCCCCTCTGAAAACAAGGATCGGCTGTGTTAAAGCTGTCACTCCTTCGATAGCAGAGCTTTCTTTTAATGCTGCTATAAAAGGACTGCAGTCTTTATTATAAGTCGCATCATATCCTAAATCGATTTGCCATATATGGTCTGTAACGAGCCCTTTATCTGTGTGTGTCATGAAGCTATATTGACTGTAGAACATACATGAAGTGAAAAGAAATAAAGCACCAATAAATATTTGTCCGATGATTAATCCGTTTCGTAAGGACGTTGAAGTCCCATGACTGCTTCGTTTCAGCAATCCGATGATGGGAAGCAGACTTATGACAAGGAAAACAACACAACATAACGGATAAATCCAAAGAGCTGTTCCAAATATTTCCTGTCTGGTGATACTTTGAATCGTGCCAAAATAATAACTGTTACTCTCTGCCACCAGGCTGGTATAATCTTTATAATATGGAAATAAGAATTCACAAACTCCCATTGATATCAAAAAAGCGATGAATAAAGGTATAATGAGCTCAAGCAGGTTTTTACCTACCAAGCTCAGGGTAGAAGCTCCGAGAGTTGAAAAAGTTGAATTATACCGTGCTTTTCGTTGCTGTTGTCCGATGAACAATACGAGCAGATTCATTAACGCACTGACAAAAGCCAGTAAACCTGCTGTTGCCAAAATGCCGATATGTTGAAATCTTCCCTTGAGTTCCGGAGAACAGTAGACATGAACCTCGGGCAATGAACGTAAGTGGAAATGCCATTCGGAATAAGTATCCCTTTGAGTGTCTGCCTCTTTAATCCGGAAAGATGTTATTTTCTTATTCAGATGTGATGCATTGGCACTGGAGTGTAATAATACATAAGTGGTACTACGCTTCACAATATTGGCTTGGGGGGTATTCAGAATAAGATACTCAAACTTAAAATCACTGTTCTGCGGATAATTCTCCATTACTCCCGCAACGGTGTAAGATATTTCTTTATTAATTTTCACTTCTTTCCCTATACAGCTGCTATCTCCATAAAGATGTTTTGCCATTTTCCGGGTCAGAATTACAAAGTTTGCGTTATAAGGCGTTTTATGATAATTTCCTTCGATCATCCGGCATTGGAAGATATCAAAAAAAGTGGAGTCTACTGCCATTCCTATCCAACTTCTTTCTTTACCATCTGCTTCATATTTCACATCGCTGACATGGCATACCTTAGCTATTTCAGGGAATGCTATTATCTCTTTCTCCGCCAGCTGGTGTATTTGGTTCAGTTCTCCTTCCAACCCATCGGCTGTTTTAAATATTCCGGTAGTCGTCAAGGCATAAGTATGTTCACTTTGTGGATGAAAACTGTCAAAATGGTGCTCCCAGTAGTACCAGTAGCCACCTAACAAAAAGGCTATAAAACCGATGGAGAGTCCAATAATGCTGAGTATGTTCTGAGCTTTATACTTCAGAAGATTCCTACATGTTATTTTTAAATAAGATCGTATCATGCTATTTTTTTATTCTGTTTTTACTACTTCCGCCGGATTTTGCCGGGCGGCTTTCCACACTCTCCAACCAATACAAAGGCTTATGACAATAGTAGTTCCTGCCAAGATAACGATGTAAATCCAAGCATTTATATAGGTTTGTTCCACATAGCTCTGTAACCATGACTTCATGACGACATAACCGAGTGGAAATGCCAGAAGAGAAGAGAGCAGTATCAATATGAGGTACTCTTTTGCAAAAATAGAGAGTATATTTTTAAGTGTTGCTCCGTTCACCTTTCGAATAGCTATCTCTTTGCGACGTTGTTCGCAAGCCAGTGTTATTAACGAAAATATTCCAAAAATTGCGATCAAAATGCAAACTATTGCTACACAGCTTAATAATTTCAAGAGTGCATGTTCAGATTTTAAATAATCGTTATAAACATCTTCCATGTTGGATAATACGATTTTTGTGTCCGGATATTCTTTTCGGCAAAGATCTTCAACAGCCTGTTTCAGTTTAGGCCACTCCCCTTCCCTGTATTTTATCAGAATATCTCCTTTGCCAAGATAGAAACCGGAAAACCCTTTGGCTATGAATGCTATTGGTTTTACAGGAACAGTGGGCGAAGTAGTGTGGAAGTCTTTGACCAAACCGATGACAGTGGTGGCTGTTCCGTTAGGCCTGATTAATTTCTTGCCAATCGGATCGCTCCAGCCCAAAGCTTTTGCAGCCGTTTCGTTGATAACAATAGTGCTTGCGTCACTTTCTCCTTCTTTCAGCATTTTCCCTTTTAAAAGCTGGATGCCATAGAATTGGGCCAATTCCTCACTTTCCATCAGTACTTCCATGTTCATATCGGGGTCCGAAGGTTGTTTGCCATCCCAGTTCTTGAAAGCCATAGACATAGACACTGTTCTCGGGAGCAAAGAGAAATGTCCTTTCAGTATTTGGGTAACAGAAGGCATCTGCTCTATTTTATCTGCTGCGGGAGGTAGATTGTCTTGCGGATACAAGCTTAAGGTAGCAATGTTTTTACGTTCTATGCCGATATCTGTAGTACTTAGGAAATAGAGTTGTTTCATTATAATGCAGATACAGAAAATGAATCCTATACTGATTGATAACTGAAACAGGATACTTGCCTTACGAATGAAATATCGATGTCTGTTTGTGTTACTCTTCTGTATGTTGGTGTGCAGGGTCTGTCGGTTGAAATAGAGAGTGACGGGCATGAAGAGGCAAAGAGAACATCCAATAATAATCATAAAATACAGAGATGATTCCCAATATATATTTCCGTCTGTCACTCCCGAAAGTTCCTTAAACTCCGACAATGCTAATTCTATTAATGCCATGCCTATCAATCCGGCCGAAATCAGGATAACCAGGAACTCGATGGTCAGTAAAGCAAACAGGTTCCGATTGGACGAACCGCAAACTTTGCGTAATGCAAGCTCCTTGGCCCGCATCCATAGGCGGCTGATAAACAGTGACAGATAGTTGATCAACGAACAAAGGATCACCAAACCTCCAATCACAGCGAAGAGAATAATATAGTTGAACTGAATGGCATTATTGTCTGCCAATATCGTGTAATGGCATTTACTGACAGGCATCATTAATAACTCCTTGATAGCCCCCTCGTTTTTATTTGTCTTTATTTCTGTTTGCTTCAGTTTATTACTTAGTACCTTGGTATCTACTCCTTGATGAAGTTTAATAAAAACATAGAATCCATTATTGTACCAGACGTCCTGCCATTGCCGTATTCCGCCTCCTAATATGGAGAATGGTAAATTGGTATGTTCGCTCCAACTGTTGACAATGGCACAAACAGTTTTGGGGTCTCCATAGACTTTGATTTCTTTACCGATAGGGTTTTCTGTTCCAAAAAGACGGTTGGCAGCTTTGTCCGTCAAGGCTATCTTATTGGCTGATTCTAAAAAGTCAAGGTTTCCCTCAAGAACCCGTATCCGAAACATATTCATGAAACAAGAGTCAGCATTGATCTGGTATAGCTGTTGTGTGGCACCGTCATTGACAGTTATATCCGATTTATAAAATTCAAAAGCACATGCATCCTCTATTTCAGGGAGCATTCTTTTTAAAGAAGTTGAAACCGGATATGGCACCGTTTTATCAAATCCTGTAGCATCCAGTATGGATTTCTTGTATATTAGATGGATTCGGTCGGCTCCTTCGTGAAAAGTGTCGTATGTGATTTCATAGCGAATCCATAAAACGGTAAGAGCGAAACAGGTGAATCCCATAGCCAGTCCGATTATACTAATTATAGTTTGGGCCTTATATTTCAATAAGTTTCTGAAAGCAATCTTAAAATAGTGTCGTATCATACTTTTCCTCTTTTATTCTGTTTTTACTACCTCTGCCGGGTTTTGCCGGGCAGCACTCCATACTCTTGAGAAAATACTGATGACAATAACTCCCGCTATGCCTATAAAGATGGTGACGTACATCCAGGCCGGAATAGTCGTTTGCCGGATGTAACTTTCAATCCATGTTTGCATGATGATGTGGCTGATTGGAAACGCAATGATGGCGGCTATAAACAAAAGAATGAAATACTCTTTAAAGAACATCTGCAAGATGTTCTTTATGGTAGCTCCGTTCACTTTGCGGATAGCTATTTCTTTACGTCGTTGTTCGCATGACAAAGTCACTTGAGAGAAAATGCCAAAAATGGAGATAATGACACAGATCAAAGAAACAATTCCCAATAGGGTCATAAGTGCATCTTCGGAGCGCAGATATTTGTTGTATTCCTCCTCTTCGTTATACAGTCTCATGAAAGAAGACGGGAAATCTTCGTTCTGCATTTTTTGAATTGTGTCCAGACAAGCTTTCCAGCTTCCTTCTTTAAACTTGAATAGGATACTGGCACGTCCCCACAAATATTGCTGTTCTTCGGCACGGACAAAGGCGAGAGGTTGCGGAGCAACCGTAGGGGGAAGATGGCTAAAGTCTTTCACAACTCCTATCACATGATAGAATGTTTTCTGTCCGTCGTATTCTGAGTAGAATTTCTTTCCGACGGCACTTTTCCACCCGAATTTTAATGCGGCGGTTTCATTGATGATAACATCATTTGTAATACTCTTATCAGATAACCATTCTCCTTCCGACAAATGCAATCCGTAGTATCTGAAGAAATCTTCGCCCGAAGGCATGATACCTACCGAATATGTTTCATCATTTGTTTTGTTCTGACCATCCCATCCGTTGATCTCTGTATACATCATTGGCCCTGTGGGAATGATCGGGAAATAGTGTGGGGGCAAGGTTTCCGTAACCATGGGCAAACTGGCAATTTTAGTATTCCATTCATTGATATCACCTCCCTTCATCCAGATGGCAACGTTGGCTAAGTTGTGTCGTTCCATACCCAGATCTGTGTTTTTCAGATAATAAAGTTGTTTCATCATGACAGCTGTGCAGAAAATGAAGCCTAAGCTGATAATTAACTGCATGACCAATCCGGATTTGCGAAATATCCCCCGTTGGGCGGTCTCTTTTTTGTTTTGGATATTATTTTGTAAAGTCCGTTTTCTGAAGTAATACAGAGGGATTTGTGAAATGATAAATGACAGGATAATTACCGCAATGATGTATATCATTGCTTCTGAATATAGTGATGTTGTTTCTGATATTTGTGCCAGTTCTATAAATCGTGATAAACATAACTCTATAAGGACCATTCCTGTTGCAGATCCGGCAATCAATACTAACAGGTATTCGATGGAGAATAGTGCGAACAGTGAACGGTCTGTGGCACCACAAACTTTGCGAAGTCCCATTTCACGGCCACGCATGCGAAGACGACTGATAAAGAGAGTCAGGTAATTGAATAGCGAGCATAGGATGACCAGAGCCCCTGCTATGGCAAAATAACGGATATAATTAAACGAAATAACGATTTCGTCTCTATTTAAGTAATCTGAATAGCGGAGTGAGGTAATCGGCGTTATGGTCAATTGGCCCAAACTGCTCTCTTTTTCTTGTTTAGAGAGGTTGATAGCAGATACTCTTTTTTGAAAGCTCTCAATGTCCGTATTGGAACGTATGCGAATAAATATTTGTTCCGTTTCACTTAACCAGTCGGGGTAATGGCGGATGGGTAGCAAGATACTGTATGCCAGATTGGAGTGTTGTGACCAATCGCTGACGACTGCACATATCCGGCAAAGACGCCCTCCCAACTCAACCTCTTTTCCTAAAGGGTCTTCTTCTCCGAACCAACTTTTAGCAAGCGATTCGGTGATGGCTATTTCTTTTCCTCTTTCTTTAAGAAAGTTGACATTTCCCTTTAGGAGACGTACATCGAACATGTTGATAAAGGCAGAGTCTACTTCGACAGTCAGCAGATTCTCACTCCTGTCATTGAACTGAAGTTTCCGTCTCATGGGAGAGATTCCGCAGATGTCTTCTATCTCGGGTAAATTCTTTTTCAGATATTCTATGGCAGGATATGGCAGTGAATTGCTTAGTACACCGGTTGCCGATTTGAGCTGTGCTCTAACCATATAGATATTGTCGGCCTTTCTATGAAAAGTATCGTATGTCATTTCATAGCGTATCCATAAGGTAGCAAGCGTGAAGCAGGTGATTCCTACAGCCAATCCGATAACACTGATGATACTCTGAGTTTTATATTTCTGCAGATTTCGGAATGCGATTTTAAAATAGTGTCGTATCATTTGGTTCTTGTTTTTGCAAATAGTGTTTCAAGAAGTATGCCAAAGAAGCAACTTGTTGAAACACTATTGTTTATGTGCTTATGATGTATAGATACACCGTGTGAATTTGCACGATCATAGTGCGCATGCGCACAAAAATACAAATTTACTACTCTCCTTTCAACACTTTGGCCGGATTGATATTGGCAGCTTTTCGTATTTGCCATATCAGAGTGGCCAGCGAAATGAAGGAAGTCACTATGGCGGCAACAGCAAACAGCCACCAGGATATAGGAGCTTTGTTGGCAAATCCTTCCAGATATTTTGAGATGATATACCAGGATAGAGGTGCTGAGATGACAAATGCCACTCCCAGAATAATCGAGTATTTCTTTAACAGGAGCGGATAGATCTCCTTTAGGGTGGCTCCGTTCACTTTACGTAGTGCAATTTCACGATATCGCTGACGGATGTCGAACATAGATAATCCGAATAACCCCAGGCAAGATATAAGAATGGCAATGACACTGAACAAGGAGTATATCTCAGCAGTTCGCTTATCTTCTTGATACATGGTCGCTATCTCGTCTTCTAAAAAGCTGTATTCAAACTCACCTTCGCCCAGTATTTCATCGTGCAGCTTTTTCAGGAAGGCAATGGCTTCTTGCTTTTTTCCGGGAATGATTTGTGCCATCAGTCGATCTCTATAACTGCCCCGCGGATCTTCGTAAACAATGAAGAGCGGAGGAGTGGTTTTCGATAAGTGACCGATCTTGAAGTCTTTGATCACTCCGATAACCTGATATGGAGGATTCTTCTCCATTTCTTCGGATTTTGAAGAAGACCACCACAATCTTCTTTCGGGTTGAATCAGGGCCGTTTCTATATTATTTATTTCTAAGAGTGATTTGGCCGATTCATTAATGATCATTTTATAATCACTCCATTGATCAACAGAGTCATTCCACAGGCGCCCCTCTTTTAGCTGAAAGCCGAACAGTTCAATATATTTGTTGCTTAGACTGCTATAAATAACTGGCTTGAACTCGTCCCGCTGCACATTCCGCACATTATTATAATTACCGTCCAATTGATTCGGGTTCTCTCCATACTCCCAACGGATAAAGAGCGGAGAATGGTCCATTTCTTCTTTGATGTAAGCCAGATTACTTTTCTCTCTTTGTTTACGTCTCTCCCACTCTTCGTTCGACATATTTAGATCATATGAAGAACGTTCGGCATATAACTGACACTGAATGATGTCCTTGGTAGTATAGTTCAAATCGGCAGCCAACATGAAACGCACTTGCTTTGTGAAAAAGAGAGAAACAATAATAAGCACAAAGGTGATGAGGTACTGAACGAATAAAAATAGCACACGGGATACGATGGAATGTCCTCCTGCATTCACCGAACGGATAGATACGGAAGGCGAAACGTAATTGTATCTGATGAATGGATAAATAGAAGTCAGTAATGGCAACAGAATCAGTACTCCGACAGAAAGTATGGCACTGAATTCCGTATTGGAGATTTGCGGTATCCGGAGCACATGTTCCATCATACCACCGGTTATTTCGATGATGCACCAGGATATACATAGAGCCATGCCTGTCAGGATAAAGTTTTCAGTGAAAATCTGTGCGAATACATCCTTTGTACCGGCACCGTATACCTTTTTAACTCCAAACTCTCTGGCACGCTTGAGCATCATTACCGTATAGATATTGATGAAATTGAACAAACCGATTATCAACAAAGCAATGTTGACAACAGCAAGTACTAAGATATTATTATAATTGCCTCTTTGGAAATTACTCTTGCCGTTATCATAGATACGAATGGTCTTGTCGAAATAGAAATCTTTTAATGGAAAAAATTGCAGGCGAGTCGGTGTGTCCATATAGCACCTTAACTTCATAAACTTTTCGTTCTTGACGTTCAGCTTCTTAAAGTCCGTTCCGGGCATCAGTTGTATCAGGCTATAGCTTGAACGCGACCATGAATGTTGCAATTGTTCGGATACAATCAGGTCGAAATCTAAAAAGCTTTTTGTAGGCGGCTCCCCTATTACTCCCGTAATCGTGATAATGTCTCCTGTGCTGTAAGTTATTGTTTTCCCAATCGGATTATCTCCTTTGAACAGTCTTTCAGCCAATCGCCGGGTGATGATGGCATCATTCGGAGATTTCAGAGAGGAGATACCGGATACAGACGGATATGGCAGTATTTGCAGAAACGCACTGTCTGTCACTACGGTTTTCACATTGTATATCTGTTTGCCGACTGTAATCCTGTCTTCCGAGAAATTAATCCACCGGGTACTTTTCAGAACAGACGGATCTTTCAGCGGATCGATAAAGTTGGGGTCGTTATTTCTATCTTCATTGCTGCTTATTGTCCGCGTTCCATCTTCATACTCGCAATATAGCAGATAGGTGTTTTCAAGGTCTTTGCAGAAATGGTTTACAGTAACCTCTTGATGGATATACCGTAGGATGATAAGTACACAAGCCAGACTCAAGGCGAGGCCCAGTATATTGATAAATGTATATGTTCTGAAACGTGCCAAGGCTTTCCAGGCCAGCTTTATAGTTTTCATGTTTGTAATGGTTTTGAGTTTGATTTCACCACAGAGCACCACAGAGTCTCACAGAGTTTTAATCTCTTGTTTATAGGATATTAAAAGAAAACCATCTCTGTGCTACTCTGTGGTGAGTTTGATCCATTTTTTATATTACTTCAGTATTAATTCTTCCGCCTCCCCAAAGGTATCATATCCTGTCGTAACGACATAATCTCCGGGCTCTAATCCTCCGGTGATTTCATATTGCTGAGGATTTTGGCGTCCGATGGTGATGGGCGTACGTACTGCCTTTGTTTTTGATGCATTGGTTTTGTAGATCCATTGTCCTCCGGTAGCCTGATAGAAATTACCGCGTGGGATGACAATGGCCTGTTCTGGTTGCCCCAGTTCGATCTGTACACGGAAACTCTTGCCTACACGTACATTATCGGGCATTTCACCGGTGAAAACCAGATCGACATCGAACATGCGGTCTTTCACTTCGGGTACGACTTTAGTAATGCGAAGCGGATACCTCTTGCCCTGATAGTTGACGGTAGCAGGTAGTCCGGTGGTGATGCGGTCAATATAATACTCGCTTAATGAAGTGTGAATCTTGTACTGATCGAGTACCTTGATTTCGGCAATGCTCTCACCTGAACTTACCTGCTGTCCCGGTGTCACTTTGACGAAACTGAGTTGTCCGCCGAGGGGTGCCTTCACTACCAGATTGCCCAGACGCTCTGTGGCTCGCTCATATTTCTTGCGTTCGCGTTCCATATCTGTACGTATCAGATCTTTACGGATGATGGTCACAGCCGAGTCGTGGCGCAGACTTTCACGTTGCAGTTCGGCATTTTTTACCTTATAGTTATATTCGTCTTCCGATACTTCAAGTTGTGCCTTGCTCTTGATACCCATACGAAATTCTTCTTTATCCAGCGCAAAGCTCTTTTTGAGCCGCGCCAGTTCATAATTGGTTTCCAACGTTTGTTGTTTTAGGTTCAGGCTTTTCTGTTCCATTTCGATCTCTTTTTCCTGGTAAGTGATGCGCTGCTTCTCCCAATCGTCCCGTTGGTCCTCGATGCTGCGCAACAAATCCGGATTAGAAAGGGTAAGGATCGTATCTCCCTTTTGGAGCAGGCTTCCTTCCTCAGCGATGATACGCTCTACGCTGCCGGCTTCGCGGGTGTTCACTTTGATAGTGAGAATTGGCTGGATCAGTCCTTCCACATCTACATATTCCATAAACTTACCGTCTTTGACCTCGGCTATCTGTATGTTTTCCGATTCGATGCGGAGCTTGCGCGGACCGACCGACAAAATAATGACGTAAACAAGGAAAGCGGCGAATGCAATGCCTCCGGCTATGTAGAATTTATAGCGGATGTACCAGGGTTTCTTTTCAATTTTAATATCCATATTATTTTTATTTTTTTCGATTAACGATTTTTGTTTCGGATCAGTCTATCAACAGATCATAATTCTCGGTGAGTGGTGCCTTCCCTTCAAAGTCGAAGAGAGTGAGGCTGCGTAAGGTGTAATACAAACTCCAGTAGTTATAAAGGGCTGTTATATAATTACGGCGCGCCTGGTCTTTCTCTGTGATGGAAGCATTCAGGTCGAGAATGGTCGACTTACCGAGCAGATAGAGCTTGCGTGCCACGTCGCTACGCCGTTGGGCAGTTTCGTCGGTACGTGCGGCTATCCGTACCCGCTGCGCCTGAAGGTTGAATTGTTTCACCAGTTTGCGCACATTTAGTTCGAAGTCGGTTTTGTCCTGTTCCACCTGTGTGTATACAAGGTCGCGATTGGAACGTGCCACACGCACCTTGCCTTTGCCGCGTCCCCAGTCAAGAATGGGAAGCGCAATGCCCAAACTGACGTATTGCTGGTCTAAAGGTCGTTTGTATGCACTCCCCAGTTTATCGGCTGTCTGTGTCAATCCGAAACGCAGATAAATATCCGCTTTCAGTCCGGCATTGGCTCGGGCATACGACACATTGCTTTCACTTTCCAGTTTCCGGCGCATCATGTTCTGTATCTCCGGGCTGTTCTCGTTGGCCAGCAACAACGCTTCGTGCAATTCTACACTGAAGTCCGGCACATGGTCATTGACTTTCACTTTTAGTTCTTCATCACTTTGAATGCCCAGATACGAGCGTAGCTCCTGCATGCAGTTGTCCATCTCAATACGGGCATTCATTCGGTTGGTTTCTTCGGTTAGTTTGTTCAGCTCCAGTTGCAACATTTCGTTTTCGGTAATGGTACCGATGTTATAGCGCCCCTGGGCATATTGATAGAGTGTGTCTGCGTTGGCATAATTGATGGTGGCGGTTTCGTAATTGCTTTGTGCGGTGGCAAGGTTAAAGAACTTCTGTGTAGCCCGTGCAGCTACCAATTCGAGTGTTTCTACATACGATTTTTTTGCTTCCCGGTAACGTACCGGTTCAATGCGGCGGTCCCATTTCAAACTGTTGTATCCGAAGAGCGACTGGCGGTAACCTATATTAATAGGTGAAGTCTGCCAAGCCGTTGTATGATCACTGAAGAGATCCATGCGTTGCGCTGCCGTCTCTATGAAAAGTGAACCTCCGGTCCAGGGAATATTCTGAGTCAGGCTTAGGGTGAGGTCTGTGCTGAGCATATTCTGTTCTACGAACTTTACGGTTCCGTCTCCCAGTGTCACTTTGTTGATGGCCCGGTTTAAATTGGGGTCCGAAGTCAGGCTCAAAGCAGGCAAATAGTTTGCTTTATAATATTTGTAATTCCAGTAAGCCGAACGGAAGCTATGGCGTGCCGTTTGTGCGTCCGGCGACTGAAGCTTGGCAAGCTTCACAGTTTCGTCCAAAGAGAGCTCCATCGTGTGTTCCTGTGCGGCGACCAATGAGATGCAACTGCATCCGGCAATAATAAATATCGTTTTCAGATTCATTGTGTATTTACTTTTTATATAAATCATTCAAAAGGTATGCCATGAATGTAAGTTGCTTTTTAATAGCATTTTATATGTGCGCGCTTCTTTGTCTTCATGTGCATATACGCACAAAAATAGTGCGAATTAGCACACACAACGCATGAATATAATCTGTATCTTTGCCCTCAGCCTAAAGGTAAGCAGTTGTATCCGGCTTACATTGGCATCATTGCATAGTGAGATAAGATGTACGAGATGTATAACCGGGATATGACGAGCTGTACAACTGGTATATCTCATCTTTTAAAGGAACATAAATTAGCTCGTAATATAATATGGAACAGCTTGGAAAGATATTAATTGTAGATGATAATGAAGATGTATTGTTTGCCCTCAATCTTTTGCTCGAACCTTATACCGAAAAGATTAAAGTGGCTACTACCCCCGATCGCATTGAATATTTTATGACTACTTTCGGCCCGGACATCATCCTGCTCGATATGAATTTTAGCCGTGACGCCATCAGTGGGCAGGAAGGATTTGAGAGCCTGCAACAGATTCTGAAGATTGACCCGCAGGCAATCGTGATTTTTATGACGGCATATGCCGATACGGACAAAGCTGTACGGGCCATCAAGGCAGGTGCAACAGATTTTATTCCCAAGCCATGGGAGAAAGAGAAACTTCTGGCAACCTTGTCTTCGGGCATGAAACTCCGACAGTCACGTCACGAAGTGAATATGCTGAAGGAACAGGTGGAAGTATTGAGCGGACAGGGAGGATCAGAGAACGAGATCATCGGTGAGTCGGCAGCCATGCAAGAAGTGTTTGCTACCATTAATAAATTGAGTGAAACGGATGCGAATATCCTGATCTTGGGCGAGAATGGTACCGGAAAGGATGTGATTGCCCGTTTGCTCTATCGTTGTTCTCCTCGTTACGGAAAGCCCTTTGTGACAATTGATCTGGGTAGTATCCCCGAACAATTGTTTGAAAGTGAATTGTTTGGTTATGAGAAGGGTGCTTTCACCGATGCCCGGAAAGCGAAAGCCGGGCGGATGGAAGTGGCTACGGGCGGAACTTTGTTTCTGGATGAAATAGGTAATCTTTCACTTCCAATGCAATCGAAGTTACTGACTGCGATTGAGAAGAGGCAAATCAGTCGGTTGGGTTCCACTCAGTCGGTGCCTATCGATGTACGTCTGGTATGTGCAACCAATGCGGATATCCGGGCAATGGTGGATGAAGGAAACTTCCGTCAGGACTTACTTTACCGCATCAATACGATAGAAATCCATATTCCTCCCCTGCGTGAACGTGGTAATGACGTCATCTTGCTGGCCGAGTTCTTTCTGGAACGTTATGCCCGCAAGTATAAAAAGGATATGCATGGGCTGACGCGTGAGGCGAAGAATAAATTGTTGAAATATAACTGGCCCGGCAATGTGCGCGAGTTGCAACACACCATAGAGCGTGCTGTGATTCTGGGCGACGGCTCTCTGCTGAAGCCGGAGAATTTCCTTTTCCACTCTTCTGTACGGCAGAAAAAAGAAGAGGAAGTACTCAATCTGGAACAGTTGGAACGGCAAGCCGTAGATAAAGCCATGCGCCTGAGCGAAGGCAATATCACCCGGGCGGCCGAATATCTGGGAATCACCCGTTTTGCTCTTTATCGTAAACTCGAAAAACTCGGCTTATGAAACGCTATTCTATCAGTGTAGTGCTACACATCCTTTTGTTGGTAATACTCTCCATCGGAGGATATCTGCTCTTCCATTACGAATTGTGGTTTAGCACTTTGATTGTGACACTTTTGCTGATTGCCACAGGAGTGCACCTCTATTCCATTCAGATGAGATTGGCAGGCATGATGCGGCGACTGACGGATAGCATCCGCTTCAATGATATGACGCAAAGTTTTCAGCCGCCGTTTAAAAGCAGGATGATGGTTGAACTGGCGGATGAACTCTCGCAAACGCTGAAATTGTTCCGAGGCAGACTGCTTGAGGAAGAAGTAAAGCATCAATATTATGAGAATCTGTTAAGTAAGGTAGATACGGCTGTGATGGTGACCGATCGTTCAGGCCGGGTAGAATGGATGAATCATGCGGCTGTGGCTTTAGTCGGGCAAGAAACCCAATTGCCTCAGGAATGGCTTACCACTTCTTGGAACGAGACGCAAGTAGTACGCATCCGGCAGCAAGGAACTTCTGTCGAAATGGCTGTGTCCTGCACCCTGTTTGCTGCACAAAACAAGGAAAGGTTACTGGTCAGTCTGAAAAATATCCATTCGGTATTGGAACGTAACGAGATGGAGGCCTGGCAAAAATTGATACGGGTATTGACTCATGAGATTATGAACTCTATTACTCCTATTATTTCTCTGTCCGAAACATTGAGTGAACGTGGAATACCCGAACGGCTTAGCGAGAAAGAATACGGTGTCATGTTGCAGGCTATGCAGACCATTCATCGGAGAAGCAAGGGACTGCTCGGGTTTGTGGAAAACTATCGTCGGCTGACCCGTATCCCTACTCCTGTCTGTGCGTTGGTGATGGTAGACGAACTTTTTTCTGATCTGAGGAAACTATTTCCGGATGCGTTTATCCATTTTGCGGCTACACATAGAGGTGCTACTCTCTACATCGATCGTGCACAGATAGAACAGGTATTGATTAATCTGATTAAAAACGCGAAAGAAGCCTGTGGACAAAGTACTGCTCCGCAGATTGAAGTGGAATTGGAACAAATACCCGGAAAAGTCTGCAGTTTGACGGTCCGTGATAACGGTGAGGGCATTCTTCCGGAAGTGATGGATAAAATATTCGTTCCGTTTTTTACGACGAAACCTTCGGGGTCCGGTATCGGACTCAGTTTGTGTAAACAGATTATGAATCTGCATGGGGGCACTATCACTGTTTCCTCAGAGATAAGTAAAGGCAGCTGTTTTACACTGATGTTTCCGGGAAGATAGGGGCTGTTAACCCCTATCCAATCCGCTCATGTCCGGATTGAGTTCTTTTACTGCATCGCGCACTTCTTTTTTGGTGGCTTCGCTGTAAGTTCCGGTTTGCTGTACGGGTACTTTGTCTTTAAGTACCTTTTCAGCCTTCTTCTGTTCTTCCGATGAAGTTTTCTCTTTTTCAGTATTCATAAGTTCGATCTCCTTTATTTAGTTAATAATAATGTAAACACCCCCACAGATGGATGGTTCATTACATTTTAGTTATTTTCTGTTTCTAATTCTTTGATTTCTTTGTTCAGGAATACCGATAATATGGTTCTTACGACAACGATACCGCCTAAAATAATCAGTTCGTTCATTGTAGGCTCCAATACAGTTTTCAGGATGTCCGAAGCAATCAGAAATTCTAACCCCAATAATAAATAGGTTCCGAATACGGCTCTCAGCTTCCGTATATTAGTTGGGGTATAGGTGCCGGTTATCCTCTTCAGTTCATTGAGGATAAAAGAGATGATAGCAATCAGCGCCCCATAAGTGACAATCAGCAAGCTGATGACACTGATAATAGTAGCCAGTAGATTTAAGAATTGTGTAAGCATAAAAGTTGTTATTTTTGTGATGGATAAAGCGGGTTACCTGTCTCGTCTACTTCCGTCCAATCCTTTACGCTGACGGAAGGAATAGAAACGGAACTGCCATTGATCACCGCACTGAATAAGTAAGAATCTCCGGCTTTCAGCTCTCCGCTTGGGACAGGGATCTGAACGCTATAAGTTTTCGAATTGTTGTTTCCATCTGTTTCCACTTCAAGCGTAAGTGTCATCGGATCATTGGTCTGCAGTGGAAGCATGATATATTGCGCCAGAAATCCATTAATGCCCATTTTATCGGGTTTGTCATATGATGTTGCGGGAGGAATAACTCCGGTGGAGAGTGTCATGCTCGCTCCTGGAACCGGCGGAGTGATAGTAGCTGATAGTAGCCTGCTTAATTGAATACCATCTCCGGCAGAGACTTCAACGACAACTTGTGTACAGGCATGCTGGAATACAATGGGAATATTGATCTGTGCACTGCTTACATCCTGGTCGGTACTACCCCACCAAAGATAATCGATGCCATTGAATAAAGGTTCTGACTCTTGTCCGGTAAAAGAAGGTGGTATGGTTGAGAAGTTGTCGGATACGGCGTAAAAATTATAGATGCCGTTTGCAAGATACATTTTATACCCGTCTTTTCCGGATAATACCCCCGGAGAGGAAGTGATGTACAATCCTTCGGCAAACAGAGTTTCCTGACTGGTGGTACTCTGTGCCTTTTGATAGGCGTACAAAGTGCTCTTGATTCCTTTTTTCATAGGAGACATGGCACGGGTCAGGTTTCGGCTTTCGACAGAAGCATTGAAAGTGACGAGTGTCGTCTCCTTTTGTGGAGTTTCGGGAAGGTTATCTTCTCCGTTGCCATAAATAATGGTGGTATTTTTGGCACAACTGCCCATAAACAAAGCCATACCGGCAAAAGCAATGAAATACATAGGTTTAGGAATTCTAAGTCTCATGATATTTGTTTTTATAGTGATGTTTCTGTATTATACGTTTGAAACGGGATTTAGTTCACAGCTTTCGGAAATATTGCCGGAAAGTACCGTTTAAAATCTATCTAATAGTATCAAACTTCATTAACAGAGAGAACTTTTTCTATGTTTTATTGTCATTATAGCATAACAATAAAACGTAGAACATATGGCTAAAGTAATTAATAGGGATGTACCTATCGCAGAAGAAAATACCACCCTGACCGGTCAGCCGGCATCGAACATGTATGATGACTGGAGTGAAGAGATGGTGGATCGTGCAGACAATGTGTATGATGATACCAAAAAGAAGCCTGCCCAAAGCAAAAAGATAAGAGAAAAGAAGATCAAGGAAATAGATGAAGTGATCAAAGAGGATCTTGAATAACTTGTCTCTGTCGTGTGTTTAGCATAAAAGTCCTGATTCTGGCGGAATCGGGACTTTTTAGGTTAATAGCTTCTATTTTTCTTATATATCCAAATGCGTGACTGATAGGATGTTAAAAAATAAATATGAAAAAATGCTTCTTTCACTATTGTATATTTAAAAATAGTCCCTATCTTTGCACCGCTTTTGAAAGGAACTTCCCTATAAGAACGGGGTGTAGCGCAGTCCGGTTAGCGCACCTGCTTTGGGAGCAGGGGGTCGTGGGTTCGAATCCCGCTACCCCGACGAAGTCAAAGGGAGTTTTCATTAAAAATTTTCGGGGTGTAGCGCAGTCCGGTTAGCGCACCTGCTTTGGGAGCAGGGGGTCGTGGGTTCGAATCCCGCTACCCCGACAATAAAAAAACACTGGTAATTAAGTTTGCAACTTAACTATCAGTGTTTTTTATTTATCAGATGGGTATTAAAAGGATTTAAGTTCTTCTTCAAATTTGGTGATAAGTTTTCTTTTACTCATGGAATCTAATTCCGTTTTCGGAAGTGTAAGCCCTCGCTTATAGTTGACAAAAAAGCAAGTATCCCGGCTTTCCCCCGAAGAGTCCATCCGTGAGGTGAAGAAGCGAATTTTAGGATAAACCATCTGAAAATCAATATCTTTAAAAAGTAAGATTTCTGTTCTCAAAAGCTTGTTTTAACACAGAGTTAAAGCTTGTTCTTTGGATGTGAATAACAAGTTCTTTAAATGCAAAAGACTTGTTGTTTGCGCACAAGAACCTGACAACCTGCAAAAGGCGTTAACAATGTTAATTGAAGAAAGGTATAAGGATGAAGATACCGGCTCGGACGCCGCAAATTCACTTCCGAAACTCGAGTTATCTTATTCAGGCGGTGTCTGGTCTTTCTTATTAAAGCAAGCAAAAAGGACAATTATCAACTTGAAAATAAAGAAATAAAGAATTTAGCACCAAATTTGAAAAAGAACCAGGATTTATGATTCTTCAAGAATGAAAATACTGCAAAAAACGCAAATTTTAAAATGTTATCCATATAATTCTACTTATGCCAACCTGTGAAACAGAAAGATGAGAAGCTCCCATTGAAAATTAGCATATCGTACATGCAGCAATTTACACTGATAAACTTAAATGCTTTCTTTCTCTTCTAAAATGGGATACAAGAAGGGAATAATTTGTAGAATAGCCAACCATCTTATATATACCTTTAATTGTTATCTCTCAAATGAATCGGGCTATTGAAAGTAGAAAAAAAATTGAAGTTAAGCGTTCTCAATTGACCGATTTGCGGGATAGTGATACTTTATGCGATGATTCTGATATGGTGATATTCATTCATCGCCTGGAATATTATGAGATATTTCAAGATTATAAAGGAAACGATCTTTGCGGTATGCCTGAGATAATTATTGCCAAACTCCGTAATAGTGCTCTTGTTGATGGTTTCTTGCGGTTTAAAGGTGAATTGGTTATATAATTGTTGATGCACATCGTATAATACCAAGAATACTACCTGTGACAGAACGCTTGCACGGCTTTATAGATGGAACTTGTGTTAGCTTTTTCACATTTTCAGATAAAAATCCCGGGTGAGTTCTATATACTTTTCACTATATTGATGACGGGAGGTTTCAGTCAGTAATTCTTCTGTTTCGCATGTCTGTTTGGTGAATCTAAATGAAATTAGAATTCGTTTGGGAGCTCCGCCGGGCTTGGTTATGATAAAGAGTTGACGTGAAGGATATAGCCCATATTTATGAGCAAGTGTTTTAATTTGCTCACCGACATCCATTGGTATCACTATAGTGAATGTTCCCTCTTGCGAAAGTAGTTCGGATACACCTGCTAATAATTCTTCATATGTCAGGCTGTCGTTGTGACGGGCTTTATTACGTTGTTCGTCAGAACACTTTAATGAAGCGTTAAAGTAAGGAGGATTGGAAACTATTGTATCAAATTTAGAAATACTATTTTTACTGCTATAATGTTTAAAATCTTGTTGGATTACCTCTATCCTATTTTTCCAGGGCGAGCGGTTTATGTTTTCTGTTGCTTGGGCAGCAGCGGCTTCATCAATCTCAAGGGCTGTAATGGAAGCTGTACTGCGCTGGGCTAACATAAGTGCCACCAGTCCTGTGCCGGTACCAATGTCGAGAATGCGGACCGAGGATTTTACGGGAGTCCATGCCCCGAGCAGGACGCCGTCTGTACCTACCTTCATGGCACATTTATCGTGCCAAACGGTAAACTGTTTAAACTGAAAATAAGGTTGGCTCATTTAGCTAATAAATAATTAAGTTCGCCAAAAATAGGTAAATATTGTGATATGACATTCCGTCCGTATTATTATTTGGCATTGTTTTTGTGTTTTTATCGAACAGATGTTTTATTCTTAATGAAGAATCGATTAACTTTGCGAACGTTTTATGCTCGCTGATATGACATAAACTAATTTATACGAAATGAAGAAAGAAAGATATTTAAGAGAGATGGATGACCAGAATGATAACGCATTTTCATTGATTGCCGATTTTGACGGAAATGAAGATCAAGTGTTTGATATTAAGGTTGGTGAAACTCTTCCGGTTCTCCCCCTCCGTAATATGGTATTGTTTCCCGGAGTATTTATGCCTGTTTCTGTAGGTAGAAAATCATCTTTGAGATTGGTGAGGGAAGCTGATAAGAAAAAATCCTATATTGCAGTAGTTTGCCAGAAAATGGCAGAAACAGACGAACCGGCATTCGAAGATTTGCATCCAATCGGAACGATAGGTAAGATTGTACGTGTGCTTGAAATGCCTGACCAGACGACAACAGTCATTATCCAAGGGATGAAACGCCTGGAGTTGAAGAACATTACAGAAACACATCCATACCTGAAAGGAGAAGTGAACATTATCGACGAAGAGATACCTTCGAAAGACGATAAGGAGTTCCAGGCATTGGTAGAAACCTGCAAAGACCTAACAATACGATATATTAAGTCATCGGACTCTTTACATCAGGAATCGGCGTTTGCCATCAAGAACTTGACGAATCACATGTTCCTGGTAGATTTTATCTGCACAAACCTTCCATTAAAGAAGGACGAGAAAATAGAATTGTTACGCATCGATTCTTTGCGCGAACGTACCTATCGGTTACTTGAAATTTTGAACCGCGAGGTACAACTGGCCGAAATTAAAGCATCTATCCAGATGCGTGCTCGTGAAGATATTGACCAGCAACAGCGTGAATATTTTCTGCAACAGCAGATAAAAACCATTCAGGATGAATTGGGTGGTGGAGGCCAGGAACAGGAAATAGAGGAAATGCGTCAGAAAGCGGAACACATGAAGTGGAGTTCCGAGGTGCATGAGACTTTTCTGAAAGAATTGGCTAAACTGGAACGTACTCATCCTCAATCACCTGATTACAGTGTGCAGTTAAATTATCTGCAGACGATGCTTAATCTTCCGTGGGGAGTATATACCACTGACAATCTGAATCTGAAGAATGCGGAAAAGACTCTTAATAAAGATCATTACGGTCTGGAAAAGGTGAAAGAGCGTATTCTGGAACATTTGGCGGTACTGAAGTTGAAAGGTGACATGAAGTCTCCTATTATCTGTTTATATGGTCCTCCGGGAGTCGGTAAGACGTCATTGGGTAAATCCATTGCCGCTGCATTGAAACGGAAATATATCCGTATGTCATTGGGAGGTGTGCACGATGAAGCGGAAATCCGCGGACATCGTAAAACTTATATCGGTGCAATGCCGGGACGTATCATCAAAAACCTGATAAAAGCCGGATCTTCTAATCCGGTGTTTATTTTGGACGAGATTGATAAAGTAAGTGCCGATCGTCAGGGAGATCCTTCTTCTGCTTTGCTTGAAGTGCTTGATCCGGAGCAGAATACGGCTTTTCATGATAATTTTCTGGATGTGGATTATGACTTGTCTAAAGTGATGTTTATCGCTACGGCAAACAATTTAAATACTATCCCGGGACCATTGCTCGACCGTATGGAGTTAATCGAAGTCAGTGGTTATATCACCGAGGAAAAAGTGGAGATCGCACGGAAGCATTTAGTGCCGAAAGAATTGGAAGCAAACGGTATGAAGAAAACCGATATCAAGATTCCCAAAGACACCTTGGAGGCTATTATCGAATCATATACACGTGAAAGCGGTGTGCGCGAACTGGAAAAGAAGATCGGTAAGATCCTTCGTAAGTCCGCCCGTCAATATGCTACGGATGGTTTCTTTTCCAAAACCGAAATTAAACCGGCTGATTTGTACGACTTCCTGGGGGCTCCGGAATATACACGTGATAAATATCAGGGCAACGATTATGCCGGTGTGGTAACAGGTTTGGCATGGACAGCTGTAGGAGGTGAGATCTTGTTTGTCGAAACCAGCTTGAGCCGTGGCAAAGGCGGTCGTCTTACTTTAACCGGAAATTTGGGTGAAGTAATGAAAGAGTCTGCAATGTTGGCACTTGAATATATCAAAGCACACGCTTCACTTCTGAACCTGAATGAAGAAATCTTTGACAACTGGAATATTCATGTCCATGTTCCCGAAGGAGCTATTCCCAAAGACGGTCCTTCGGCAGGTATCACAATGGCTACTTCATTGGCTTCTGCTTTGACACAGCGTAAAGTAAAGGCTAACCTGGCTATGACCGGCGAGATTACCTTACGTGGTAAGGTGCTTCCGGTGGGTGGTATTAAAGAGAAGATTCTGGCTGCTAAACGTGCCGGTATCAAAGAGATCATCATGAGTGCCGAAAATAAAAAGAATATTGACGAAATACAGGATATATATCTGAAAGGACTGACTTTCCATTATGTGAATGATGTAAAAGAAGTTTTTGCTATTGCGTTGACCCAGGAGAAGGTTGCCGATGCCATTGATTTATCCGTAAAGAAAGCCAGCCAGGAATGACATTCGAACTACAATATACAGACGCAAAAAGTAATGCCCGTGCCGGTCTGATCACGACAGCCCACGGGCAAATACAAACCCCTATATTTATGCCGGTAGGTACAATCGGCAGTGTGAAAGGAGTACATCAGACTGAATTGAAAGAGGATATTCAAGCTCAGATTATTCTGGGAAATACGTATCACCTTTATTTGCGTCCGGGACTGGAGGTGCTCGAGAAGGCCGGTGGGTTGCATAAGTTCAATGGATTTGATCGTCCGATGCTGACCGATAGCGGTGGTTTTCAGGTGTTTTCTTTATCCGGAATTCGTAAATTGCGTGAAGAAGGAGCTGAATTCCGTTCACATATCGATGGAAGTAAGCATATCTTCACTCCCGAAAAAGTAATGGACATCGAACGTATTATCGGTGCCGACATTATGATGGCATTTGATGAGTGTCCGCCGGGAGATTCGGATTATGAATATGCCAAAAAGTCATTGGGATTGACGCATCGCTGGCTTGACCGTTGTATTCAACGGTTCAACGAGACGGAACCTAAATATGGCTACAATCAGTCTTTGTTTCCAATTGTGCAAGGATGCGTATATCCTGATTTACGTAAACAATCCGCAGAGTATATAGCTTCTAAAGGTGCAGATGGCAATGCCATAGGCGGACTCGCTGTAGGCGAGCCTGTAGACAAGATGTACGAGATGATAGAGTTAGTGAATGAAATACTTCCGAAGGACAAACCTCGTTATCTGATGGGTGTGGGCACGCCGGTTAATATTCTTGAGGGCATTGAACGTGGAGTTGATATGTTCGACTGTGTAATGCCTACCCGTAACGGGCGAAATGGAATGTTGTTTACGAAAGATGGTATCATGAATATGCGTAATAAAAAATGGGAAGCAGACTTCTCTCCTATTGAGGCTGATGGTGCTTCGTATGTGGACACGTTGTACAGTAAAGCATATCTGCGCCATTTGTTTCATGCTCAGGAACTGTTGGCCATGCAGATAGCATCTATCCATAATCTGGCGTTTTATTTGTGGTTGGTGGGAGAAGCACGCAAGCACATTATTGCAGGGGACTTTTCAACCTGGAAACCTATGATGGTGAAAAGAGTGTCAACAAGACTATAAACTTATGAGAAGCAATCGGTTTATTAAACGCCTGGACTTGTATATCATCAAGAAATTCTTGGGGACATACGTGTTTGCTATTGCATTGATTATTTCTATTGCAGTAGTATTTGACTTTAACGAGAAAATGGATAAGTTTATGGAGCGAAGTGCACCGTGGTCGGCTATCATCTTCGATTACTACATGAACTTCATTCCTTATTTCGCAAATCTGTTCAGTCCGTTGTTCGTATTTATTGCTGTCATATTCTTTACTTCAAAGTTGGCCGAGAACTCTGAGATTATTGCGATGTTCTCTACCGGTATGAGTTTTAAACGCATGCTACGTCCTTATATGATATCGGCCGGTATCATCGCGATCTCTACCTTTATATTAGGATCGTATGTTATCCCGAGGGGAAGTGTGACGCGTTTGGATTTTGAAGATAAATACGTAAAGAAAAAAAAGACTACTTATGTACATAACATACAGTTGGAGATCGACACAGGCGTGATTGCTTATATTGATAATTATCAGGATTATAACAAAACGGGAAACCGCTTTTCGCTGGATAAGTTTGTAGATAAGAAGCTGGTGTCTCATTTGACCGCCCGCAGTATAACTTATGACACTACAGCTGTTAATAAATGGACGATCAAGGATTATATGATTCGTAATCTGGACGGATTGAAGGAGACAATTATCCGTGGGGATAAACTGGACTCCATCATACCGATGGAACCTGCCGATTTTATGATCATGCGTAATCAACAGGAAATGCTGACCAGTCCGCAATTAAGCGCTTATATTGATAAACAGCGCCAAAGAGGCATCGCTAATATCAAAGAGTTCGAGATCGAGTATCATAAGCGGATCGCCATGTCATTTGCATCGTTTATCCTGACTGTAATCGGAGTATCTCTTTCTTCAAGAAAAACAAAAGGGGGAATGGGGTTACATTTGGGAATCGGGCTTGGTTTGAGTTTCTCATACATCCTGTTCCAGACCGTAGCATCCACTTTCGCAGTGAATGGAAATATGCCTCCGGTGATCGCAATGTGGATTCCTAACTTACTATATGCACTGATTGCATTTTACTTATATAGAAAGGCTCCCAAATAATGGAGTGCATCTGAATATGAAAGGTCTAAAAATAAGAATTTCCGCCTGCTCCTGTGAAATCACAAGTGCGGGCGGAATTTTTTGTTGTATTCATTTCCTCTTTTGTCTCGTTCCCAAGACCGAAGTCCTGTAGGGAACCCCCACTTTCTTCTTACGCCTTAAAATCAACCTTTGATTTTGTTTGCATAAGCAGAAAGTTCTGCAGCAGAGATGTTTTTGGCTATAATCACACCATTTCCATCCAATAAATAGTTAGTGAAACCCCGGTTCAAACGGTATTTCTTAAACAAGCCGGAGCTTTCGCCTTTAGTTTCCACGAAACAGGTGGGCGTAACTATTTGGTCCTTACGAATGGTTTCTTTAAATACCGACTGGTACTCGTCAAACGAAACGGAAACCATTTCCACATCTTGAGAAGTTGATCGAAGCGCATTGCTTAAACTTGCGTTTTGCATCCGGGATTGCGCATCATAACTTGCCCAGAAACTAAGCAGCACATATTTACCTTTCAAATCGGTTAAATCAAGATTGTGCTGTACATCTGACGTAGTTTCGATTCTGAAATCAGGGGCTACGTCACCCACGTTCAAACCTCCGGTGGGTTTGTCTTTTTCTACGAAAGAAGTCAAGGAACTAATTAGTAATACAACAAAAATCCATTTTACATGCCTCATGTAATTCGGTTTTAGTTAATACTATCCGGGACTGTCCTCTAAACAGTGGTCTCTCCCCGAAACATCGTCTTTTTAGGCACAACAGAGAGGAATCTGTTGACTGTCAAGGCCTTTAATTCAGAAACCGGGTGCAAAGGTAAGTAAATATTATTTCAACTTCCAAATAAACAAGTAAATTTCTCACTTTTTAGGTGCAGTTTTTTATGTTATTTAGCATAAATACTGGGAATTTTCTCCTACTTTTGCAGGATACTTAATGAACAATCCGCTATGCAACCATCAAAAACAGAACTAATTCTGATCCGTATCACCGGTGAAGATCGTCCGGGACTCACAGCTTCCGTAACAGAAATATTGGCAAAATACGATGCTACTATTTTGGATATTGGTCAGGCAGACATTCATAATACTCTTTCGTTGGGTATTCTTTGTATGACTGAGGAGCAACTTTCGGGATTTATGATGAAAGAGTTACTTTTCAAAGCATCTTCTTTGGGAGTGACTATTCGTTTCTATCCAATTTCTGCGGAAGAATACGAAAGCTGGGTAAATCTGCAGGGTAAGAACCGTTATATTCTTACTTTGTTGGGACGTAAGCTCACTGCTCGTCAGATTGCAGCGGTAACCCGCATCTTAGCTGAACAGGACATGAATATTGATGCTATCAAACGTCTGACCGGACGTATTCCATTGGACGAAAGGAAAATGCACACTCGTGCTTGCATTGAGTTTTCAGTTCGTGGTACCCCCCGGGATAAAGAAGCTATGCAGGGACAATTGATGAAGTTGGCCAGTGAACTTGAAATGGACTTCTCTTTCCAGCTCGACAATATGTATCGTCGTATGCGTCGTCTAATCTGTTTTGATATGGATTCTACCTTAATAGAGACCGAAGTGATTGACGAGCTGGCTATGCGTGCGGGTGTAGGGGCCGAAGTAAAAGCAATCACCGAACGTGCCATGCGCGGGGAGATTGACTTTACGGAAAGCTTTCGCGAACGGGTTGCATTGTTGAAGGGGCTGGACGAGTCTGTTATGCAAGAGATTGCCGAGAGTTTACCAATTACCGAAGGAGTCGATCGTCTGATGTATGTACTGAAGAAATATGGTTATAAAATTGCTATTCTTTCGGGAGGCTTTACCTATTTCGGACAATACTTGCAGAAAAAATATGGTGTTGATTATGTATATGCTAATGAACTTGAAATAGTCGATGGCAAACTGACAGGCCGTTATCTGGGAGATGTAGTGGACGGAAAGCGTAAGGCGGAATTGCTCCGGCTGATTGCTCAGGTAGAAAAAGTGGATATTGCTCAAACCATTGCTGTGGGTGACGGAGCCAATGATTTGCCAATGTTGGGGATTGCAGGTCTTGGCATAGCCTTTCATGCAAAGCCTAAAGTAGTAGCCAATGCCAAGCAGTCTATTAATACAATTGGGCTTGATGGGGTACTCTATTTTCTGGGCTTTAAAGACTCATATCTGAATATGTAAGAGTGGGAATAATAAAAGAACCCGAAAAATTTGTACTACGTAGTGAATTTTCTATCTTTGCGAGCAAATAAAAAGAAACGATGAAGTTTTCCGAATTACAATTAAATGACAATGTACTTGAAGCACTCGACGCTATGCGTTTTGAGGAATGTACTCCCATACAAGAACAAGCGATTCCTGTAATACTTGAAGGTAGAGATTTAATAGCAGTAGCGCAAACGGGAACCGGAAAGACGGCTGCCTTTTTGTTGCCTATATTGAATAGATTGTCCGAAGGCGGACACCCGGAGGATGCTATTAACTGTGTGATCATGTCCCCTACTCGTGAACTGGCTCAGCAAATAGACCAGCAAATGGAAGGATTTTCTTATTTTATGCCTGTTTCAAGTGTAGCTGTCTATGGTGGAAATGACGGGATACTTTTCGAACAACAGAAGAAAGGCTTGATGCTCGGGGCTGATGTGGTTATAGCTACACCGGGACGCTTGATTGCACATCTGAGTTTGGGTTACGTTGATTTATCCCAAGTTTCTTATTTTATTCTGGATGAAGCGGATCGCATGCTTGATATGGGCTTTTATGAAGATATAATGCAGATTGTAAAATACTTGCCTAAGGAACGTCAGACCATTATGTTTTCTGCTACCATGCCCTCCAAGATACAGCAATTGGCCAATACTATTCTTAATAATCCGGCGGAGGTCAAACTGGCAGTATCAAAACCGGCTGAAAAAATCGTTCAGGCTGCCTATGTTTGTTACGAGAATCAGAAATTAGGCATTGTACGAAGTCTCTTTGCGGAGGAAGTTCCTGAAAGAGTGATCATCTTTGCATCTTCCAAATTAAAGGTAAAGGAGGTTGCAAAAGCCTTGAAAATGATGAAATTGAATGTCGGAGAGATGCATTCGGATCTTGAGCAGGCACAACGTGAGTTTATTATGCATGAGTTCAAATCGGGACGTATTAATATTCTGGTTGCTACGGACATCGTATCCAGAGGTATTGATATTGATGATATCCGTTTAGTCATCAATTTCGACGTACCGCATGACAGTGAGGATTATGTACACCGCATTGGACGTACTGCGCGTGCAAATAATGATGGAGTCGCTCTTACGTTTGTTAATGAAAAAGAACAGACAAACTTTAAAAATATCGAGAACTTTCTTGAGAAGGAAATTTATAAGATTCCTGTACCTTCAGAATTAGGAGAAGCACCTCAATATAACCCTCGTTCGAATAATAGTGGCGGAAGAGGAGGAAGAAACTTTCGGAATGGAGGTAGAAGAAACAGTAATGGGGGACGCTCTGCATCACCCAGATCGGGCAGAAAATAAGCGTACGCTTTCTGCCCCCTACCCTTTTTTTCTAAAATATGTCTCTTTGATATCTTTTACAATCAGATGCTTATTTGTATTTAGCAGCTGCTATATTCAATTGTCCATTAAAGCTAATGGTCAAATTCACAAGATTGCATACCGGACTTTCCGGAATGCAAACTAAGGCTTGGTAATGATAACCTGTGCGATCAATTCCTGTAAAATTCATATCGGACAAAATGGCTTGTTGCAAAAAGTCCGCAGGAATCACATCAACAAACATTTGTTTGGTGATATCTTTGGCATATAGACTCTTTTTGCCTTCATACACACATATATGCATCACGTTATCATAGTAAATGTTGTCCATACTGATACCATCGTCTGAATATGTTGTTTTCACTACTTTCATTTGTGACGGATTAATGTATACGTAGGCTCTGTAACGGACACCATCGTATATTACTACACTATCTTTTTTAGTAACTTCCGTATAAGTTGGGATAACTTCTGCAGATTTGCGAGAGAAGACCAATGTATCATTCGGATCTTCTGATTTATGCAACTTGACAATGTTGTCAGCCAGAGAATGAAACCAAAAAGAGTATTCACTCTGTTTGTCAATCTGGTATCGGGTTATATCTTTGCCATATGTATAAAGAGTATCTTTTAAAACCTTGAAGTAAACCGGAGTGCTCTGAGTGTCGGCATAATATATAGTATCTCCGATTATGCGCATCAGGGGAGTTTCTGTTTCATCATCAAGCCAAATGCCTTGGAGGATTTCTTTAGCTTTGGGGTCTTCATTGTCTTTAGAGGGCTGTTGTCCTTTGCCATTATTGCATGCTACGAATAAGACCATCAGTAACAATGTTGCAATGTACTTTATCATCTGTTTAATTTTGTGCAAAATTACTCATTTATATCGATAAAGATATAAAAAGGAGCTGAAAAGTAAGTCGGGGATTACAAAAAAACTCCTGACTTTTCAGCTCCGTTATTACTTTTTTGAGGATATGGATATTGGATATTATTTACCGATGCAGTGGTAAATAAAGCCTTGTTCCTCCATTTCTTTTTTATCATAAATGTTACGACCGTCCATGACTACCTGTTGTGACATTGTCTTTCTCACAACAGCCCATGAAGGCAGACGGAATTCTTTCCATTCGGTAACCAGCATCAGCGCATCGGCATCCAAAACGGCATCGTACATGTCGCGTGCATAATATATGGAGTCGCCGATCCGCCTTTTACACTCATCTGCTGCTGCCGGATCATAAGCACGTACGTGACATCCTGCTTTAAGCAACTTATCAATTAATACCAGCGCAGGTGCTTCACGCATGTCATCTGTTTCGGGTTTGAATGCCAGTCCCCATAATGCAATGGTTTTGCCTTTCAGGTTTCCATTGAACTGTTTTACTAACTTATCGAATAACAGGCTTTTTTGAGCTTCATTCACATCCTCTACAGCCCGTAATACCCGCATTTGATATCCATTCTGTTCAGCCGTTTTAATCAAAGCCTTTACATCTTTTGGAAAACATGATCCGCCATAACCGATGCCCGGATAGAGGAATTTACGTCCGATACGGGTATCTGAACCGATACCACTGCGTACCATATTGACATCGGCCCCTACCAATTCACACAAGTTCGCAATGTCGTTCATGAAACTGATCCGGGTAGCTAACATTGAGTTGGCAGCATATTTAGTCATCTCAGCAGAAGGAATGTCCATGAATATCACACGAAAGTTATTTAGCATAAACGGTTTGTAAAGCTTGGTCATTAGTTTCTCTGCACGTTCCGACTCGACGCCAATGACAACACGGTCAGGACTCATAAAATCATTAACAGCATTACCTTCTTTCAGGAATTCAGGATTCGAAGCCACATCAAATTCTATTTTGGCTCCCCGTTTGTCCAGTTCTTCCTGAATGGCAGTACGAACTTTACAGGCTGTACCTACGGGTACGGTACTCTTGGTAACTACCAGTTTATATTTTTTCATGTTCTGTCCGATAGTGCGTGCTACTGCAAGTACGTAACTCAAGTCGGCACTTCCGTCTTCATCGGGAGGGGTTCCAACAGCGGAAAACACCACTTCTACATCATCCAGGCAGCTTTCCAATGAAGTTGTAAACTTCAGTCTTCCAGCTCTGGTATTACGGATAACCATTTCTTCCAACCCATTTTCATAAATGGGAATAATACCTTTTTTAAGTGCTTCTATTTTTTCGTTGTTCGTGTCAACACAAGTGACATCCACACCTATTTCTGCAAAACAGGTTCCTGTGACCAAACCTACGTATCCGGTTCCGACAATTGCAATTTTCATATTCTTTTGATTATTGAGGGTTTCTATTCAAAATACTCTGCTGCTCGGAAATTTCCTGCCTGCCGGTCTTTTTCCGACATGACGAGTTGTGAATCGGCAATAGGCCAGTCGATGCCTAATGCCGGATCATTGTATATTATGGAGGCTTCCGCCTGAGGAGCATATATATTATCTACTTTATAAGTAAAAACGGCCTCTTCGCTTTTCACCAGAAATCCATGAGCAAAACCACGAGGAATAAAAAGCTGGCGCTTATTGTCATCACTTAGCAATACGCTGATATGTTTTCCGAACGTGGGAGACGATTTTCTTAAATCAACAGCTACATCCAAAACTTCGCCTTTAATGACGCGTACCAGTTTAGCTTGGCAATAGTCTCCTTTCTGATAATGGAGTCCGCGCAACGTGCCGAATGAAGATTTGGATTCATTATCCTGTATAAAATTTATCTGCCCGATAGTAGCATCAAACTCTTGCTGCTTAAATGCTTCCATGAAATATCCGCGCGGATCAGAAAAAATCTTCGGTTCAATGATCCACACACCATCTATTTCTGTTTGTATATAATTCATTCGTTTCTAATGATATTATTAAGTAGCGCAAAAGTAGGCATTTTTTCTAATATGACAGGTATAGATAGATAAGAAAGGAAGGTTGAGTTTAGCATTTGTTAATAATAAAATGTGCAGTTTTATGGCATATCTTGAATTAATCTGTTAATTTTGCACACATGATTGAATTGGCACAGCATATTGAAGTATTATTATTGGAGAATGATTGTGTAATTATTCCCGGATTTGGTGGATTTATCGCTCACTACGCTCCTGCTATGAGAGTGGCTGAAGAAAATATATTTCTCCCTCCTACCCGTGTTATCGGTTTCAATCCCCAATTGAGGTTGAATGACGGAGTATTAGTGCAATCATATATGGCTGTGTATGATACCAATTTCTCGGATGCCACAAAAATGGTGGAAAGAGAAGTGGCAGAGCTTATTGCCGTTCTCCATGAAGAAGGAAAAACTGATTTACCTAATATTGGAGAAATCCGTTATACTATTCATAACACTTACGAGTTTATTCCATACGACAATAAAATTACTACTCCTTATCTTTACGGACTCGATTCGTTTGAGATAAAAGAGTTAACGTCTTTACGACGTCCGGAAAGAGAGAAAATTCTTCCGCTCATTCCTAAAGAAAAGAAAAATCGTGAAATCAGCGTAAACTGGGCATTTTTAAGAAATGCAGTAGCAATGATTGCTGCGGTTACATTGTTTTTTCTAATGTCTACTCCTGTCCAAAATACATATGTAGAAAAGGGTAATTATGCTCGATTGCTTCCTACTGATTTGTTTGAGAAGATAGAAAAACAATCGGTAGCAATGACTCCGGTTATGCTGAAAGCAAACGTTGCTACTCCACAAGCTAAACCGGTAACTACAAAGAAGAAAACGACGACTGTCTATAAAGCGTCTGTAACAAAACCGGTTGCAGTAAAAGAAGTAAAAGTTGCCCATCCGGAAAAGCCAATGAAAACAGCTGATGCAAAGGTTACAGAAGCTTCTTTTCCATATCATATAATCATAGCCAGTGTAGCTAATACCAAGGATGCTGAGTTAATGGCTGCCGAATTGAAAACTAAAGGTTATGCAGGTGCCAGTGTATTGACAGGTGACGGCAAAATTCGTGTTAGCATAATGTCATGTGCCAATCGTGAAGACGCTAACCGTCAATTGTTGAAATTAAGAGAGAACGAGGCTTATAAGAATGCCTGGATGCTGGCTAAATAAATATTTTTATAATGAAAAGAATTCTTTGCCCTAAGTGTGAAAATTACCTTTCTTTTGATGAAACCAAATATAGCGAAGGCCAATCATTGGTTTTTGTATGTGAACATTGTGGTAAACAGTTTAGTATCCGACTGGGAAAGAGCAAAATAAAAGCTTCCCGTAAGGAAGAGAAGTTGGACGAGGAGGTATATAAAGAAGGATATGGCTGTATCGTCGTGATTGAGAACGTATTTGGTTTCAAACAAGTCCTACCCCTGCAGGAAGGTGATAACATCATTGGGCGTCGATGTATCGGTACAAATATCAATACTCCGATTGAAACCGGCGATATGAGTATGGACAGACGTCACTGCATTATCAATGTAAAACGTAACAAGCAGGGGGAATTAGTTTATACTTTACGTGATGCCCCGAGTCTGACAGGTACTTTTCTTATGAACGAAATTTTGGGTGATAAAGACCGTATTCGTATTGAAGACGGAGCTATCATTACTATTGGAGCTACTACTATTATTCTCCGTTCTGCAAGAAAAAGAGAGGAAATCTGAATTCTCAATAGAGTATGAACAGTGATATACTTTTCATGCTAATGATCTGAAAAACAATATTTTTAGGAAGTTAATATCGTAAAGGCAGGAAGTTAACTTCTTGCAAACAAGATATTAACTTTCTATCCTTTATGAAGTTAATATCTTACCCCTCCCTTTAAAAAAGTGTTTTTCCCATATTATTTTAAAGTTTAAATTCATAAATATCTGGTTTGTCTTTGCATCTCTAAGTAATTTTTTTAATTTTGTGTTCGATAACGATAAATAAAATCGAAATATAAATAGAATATATTGTATTTATAATCAACAATATACCTTGGCTTTAATACAAATAACTATTCTGTACAATAAAAACACAAAGAAATGAAAAAATTTATGGGTAAGAACTTCCTGCTGCAAACAGAAACGGCTCAGGAATTATATCACGAACATGCATCTAAGATGCCGATTATTGATTATCACTGTCATTTAGTTCCCCAGATGGTAGCGGACGATTACCAGTTTAAATCTATAACCGAAATCTGGCTCGGTGGTGATCATTATAAATGGCGTGCCATGCGCTCAAATGGTGTGGAGGAGCGTTTTTGTACAGGAAAAGACACATCAGATTGGGAAAAATTTGAGAAATGGGCGGAAACAGTTCCATATACCTTACGTAATCCTTTATATCACTGGACTCATCTGGAATTGAAAACAGCATTTGGTATTGATAAAATATTGAACCCCAAAACAGCACGTGAAATTTATGATGAATGTAACGATAAACTGGCTTCTCCAGAATATTCTGCCCGTGGAATGATGCGTCGCTATCATGTGGAAGTCGTTTGTACGACCGATGATCCTATCGATTCATTGGAGTATCACATTAAAACACGTGAAAGTGGATTTGAAATAAAGATGTTACCCACTTGGCGGCCGGATAAAGTGATGGCTGTAGAAATACCATCAGACTTTCGTGCTTATGTTGAAAAACTATCGGAAATAAGTGAGGTCGATATCTCTGATTTTGACGATATGATAACAGCCTTGCGTAAACGCCACGATTACTTTGCCGATCAGGGATGTAAGCTGTCTGATCATGGAATCGAAGAATTTTATGCTGAAGAGTATACGGATAGCGAGATTAAAGCTATTTTCAATAAAATTTATGGTGGATCTGAACTAACAAAAGAGGAGGTTCTGAAATTTAAATCGGCTATGTTGATTATACTGGGTGAAATGGATTGGGAGAAGGGATGGACACAACAATTTCACTATGGTGCAATTCGCAATAACAACAGTCGGATGTTTAAATTGCTGGGACCTGATACTGGGTTTGATTCCATTGGTGAGTTTATGACCGCTAAAGCAATGAGTAAATTTCTGGACCGTCTGAATTCAAAAGGTAGACTGGCCAAAACAATTCTATATAATCTGAATCCTTGTGCAAATGAAATGATTGCTACTATGATAGGTAATTTTCAGGATGGCAGTATCCCCGGAAAAATTCAGTTTGGATCGGGGTGGTGGTTTCTTGATCAGAAGGATGGAATGGAAAAACAATTGAACGCCCTTTCTTTACTTGGATTGTTGAGTCGCTTTGTAGGAATGCTGACGGATTCTCGTTCTTTCCTCTCCTACCCTCGTCATGAGTACTTCCGCCGTACATTGTGTAATCTATTGGGGCGTGATGTGGAAAGCGGTGAAATACCGGCATCTGAGATGGACCGTGTCTGTCAGATGGTTAAAGATATCAGCTATTTTAATGCTAAAAACTTTTTTCAGTTTTAATTACCTGTTTATTTAACTGTTATAATAAATTAAGTCGGAAACTGGTTCTCCAAGCCTTTTTCCGGCTTTTATTTCATGAGTGGCTGGTCGGATTGGCAAAAAATCTTATCTTTGCGTTCGATTATCAATTAAAAAAAGAAAAACATAAATGAACAATTCCCCTCAGCCTGCTGCTAAAGGGTTCACAAGAGCCTTTTATGTCAGCAACACAGTCGAACTGTTTGAACGCATGGCTTACTATGCCGTGTTTATCGTTCTCACTATTTATCTATCTACAATTTTAGGTTTTAATGATTTTGAAGCAAGTATGATTTCCGGCCTTTTTTCCGGTGGATTATACTTGCTTCCTATTTTTACCGGAGCATATGCCGATAAAATCGGTTTTCGCAAATCAATGCTTGTTGCTTTTTCATTATTGACAGCCGGATACTTGGGCCTGGGAGTATTACCCACGTTACTTGAAAGCGGCGGATTAGTGACTTATGGAGAAAGCACTCATTTCGATGGACTGACGGATAGTGCCTCCCGTTGGTTGATAGTCCCGGTTCTATTTATAATTATGATAGGCGGCGCATTTATTAAATCGGTTATTTCAGCTTCTGTTGCCAAGGAAACAACTGAAGCGACTCGGGCACGCGGATATTCTATTTTTTATATGATGGTTAATATCGGTGCCTTTACCGGTAAAACGGTTATCGATCCTCTACGGAATGTTATTGGTGACCAAGCTTATATCTATATTAACTATTTCTCAGGAGTCATGACTCTCATCGCTTTGTTGGCTGTTTTCTTTTTGTATAAATCGACTCATACCGTAGGAGAAGGAAAGAGTATGCGTGAGATCGGACAAGGTTTCTTGCGTATTGTCACTAATTGGCGTTTGCTGATCTTAATCCTTATTATTACGGGATTCTGGATGGTACAACATCAGCTTTATGCTACAATGCCTAAGTATGTTATTCGCATGGCTGGTGAAACTGCAAAACCGGGGTGGATTGCCAATGTAAATCCTTTTGTCGTTGTTTGTTGTGTGAGCTTTGTGACTCGCTGGATGGCCAGACGAAGTGCTATCACTTCGATGAATATTGGTATGTTTCTGATTCCGATATCAGCGCTGTTGATGGCATGTGGTAATCTCTTGGGCAATGAAGTTATCTCGGGAATGAGTAATATTACGTTGATGATGATTGCCGGCATCGTGGTACAAGGCTTGGCAGAATGCTTTATTTCTCCGCGTTATCTGGAATATTTCTCTTTACAAGCTCCTAAAGGTGAAGAAGGCATGTACTTAGGTTTTAGCCATCTTCACTCTTTTTTGTCTTCTATTTTTGGCTTTGGGCTCGCAGGGGTGCTGCTGACCAAGTATTGTCCGGATCCTGCCCTGTTTGAATCCAGAGAAGCTTGGGAAGCCGCCAGTGTAAATGCTCATTACATCTGGTATTACTTTGCAGCAATCGGTTTGATTGCAGCAATTGCATTGCTTATTTTTGCAAAAATCACCGATTTCATCGATAAAAAGAAGAAAGCTAACACCTGATTGTTTCCTTTTTTATGTATATTTGCCGTCACTTTGCCATAAAAGTTGACGGCAATTTGCATTTAAAAGAAGAGAATAATAATGAAGATTAGATTTATAAGCCTGGCAAGTGGCAGTAGCGGAAACTGTTATTATCTGGGTACCGAAAAATACGGCATACTCATTGATGCAGGTATCGGAATTCGTACCATAAAAAAAACGTTGAGAGATATAAATGTGACGATGGATTCGATACGCGCAGTGTTTATAACGCATGATCATGCTGATCATATCAAAGCTGTGGGGCATTTAGGTGAGAAGTTGAATATTCCGGTATATACCACAGCACGTATACATGCGGGGATTAATAAAAGTTATTGTATGACAGAAAAATTGCATGCTTCTGTACGCTATCTGGAGAAAGAAGAGCCTATGCAATTGGAAGACTTCCGCATTGAATCTTTTGAAGTTCCACATGACGGAACAGACAATGTGGGTTATTGTATAGAAGTTGATGGTAAAGTCTTTTCTTTTCTAACAGATTTGGGAGAGATTACTCCGACTGCTGCCCGATATATCTGTAAAGCCCATTATTTGATTCTTGAAGCTAATTATGATGAAGAAATGCTTCGTATGGGACCTTATCCTACATATCTGAAAGAACGTATTTCAAGTAGTACAGGCCATATGAGTAATGTAGATACTGCCGACTTTCTTGCTGAGAATATCACGGAACATCTTCGTTATATCTGGCTTTGTCATCTGAGCAAAGATAATAATCATCCGGAACTGGCTTATAAAACGGTTGAATGGAAATTAAAGAATAAAGGCGTCATTGTTGGGAAGGATGTGCAACTGCTTGCTTTAAAGAGAAATACGCCATCAGAGCTCTATGAATTTGAGTAAGTGTGAGAAAAAAAGAATAAAAAAAGATCCCTATTTGTTTTGCAATATGAAATAAAAGCCCTACTTTTGCAACCGCAAACGAGAAACAAGCACTCTTAGCTCAGCTGGTAGAGCAATTGACTCTTAATCAATGGGTCCAGGGTTCGAGTCCCTGAGGGTGTACAAAAGGAGATTATTTATAATCTCCTTTTTGTTTTTGTGACATTTTGAAATATTATCTTATCTTTGTCGCCGCAAAGAATAAAATTGATGAAAACAACTTATCTGTTTGACATACTTGTCGATTATTTGGAACTGGCTTAGCTACGGTTTCACCTTATTTTGATATGCCTTTTCTCGTAATGGTATATCTCATTCTTCTTTTCCTCCTGTATAAATGCAACAGAGGAATGATCTCATTCTTTATCTTATTTCAACTTTAATATGAATAATTGGAAGAAAAAGTTTATTATTATATGGACCGGGCAGCTATTCTCTATACTAAGTAGTTCTATTGCCCAGTTCTCTATTGTTTTGTGGATTAGTCTTAAAACTGGTTCTGCAGAAGTATTGTCATTTGCAACAATTGCTGCCCTATTGCCACAGGCGGTATTAGGTCCTTTTGCCGGTGTATTTGTCGATCGTTGGAATCGTAAGTGGACTATGATTGGAGCAGATAGCTTCGTCGCCCTTTGTTCCGGTATAATTGCATTGTTGTTTTATCTTGATACAGTTGAGCTATGGCATATATATTTTTTGCTTATGTTGCGCTCTGTTGGTGGTGCATTTCATACGCCTGCCATGAAATCGTCTGTGCCATTGCTGGCACCCGAGAAAGAGCTTATGCGCATTGCAGGTATCAATCAGGCGATTCAGTCAGTATGTAACATCGGTGGACCGGCTCTCGGGGCTATATTACTGCTTGCCTTCGACATGAGCCTTGTTATGCTTTTGGATGTATTTGGAGCCATAATAGCTTGTACAGCTTTACTTTTTGTGTATATTCCTAATCCTAAAAAAGAAAATGCTTCTGCTAAGAATGTGCTTTATGATATGCGAGATGGGTTTAATGTCATCATGCGCAACAAAGGAGTCAGTTGGGTTATGGTAACAGAAGTTCTTGTTACATTTTTTGTTATGCCTATGGTAGCTTTGATGCCATTGATGACCTTGAAGAATTTCTCGGGAACGGCATATCAGGTGAGTTTGATAGAGGCCCTTTTCGGTGCAGGCATGCTGGCCGGTGGTGCATTGCTGGGTGTTTGGAATCCTAAGATACGGAAAATTCTGCTGATTGCCACCTCTTACTTTTTACTCGGTCTGGCGTTGGCATTCTGTGGAGTGCTTCCGGCTGAAGGCTTTATCTATTTTGCCATACTAACAGTAGCACAGGGCATAGTTGTTCCGTTCTTTTCCGGACCTTTTACTTCATTGCTTCAAACTCAATTTGAACCGGCATATTTAGGACGGGTATTTTCACTTTTTGATAGCGTGAGCTTACTCCCCTCTATTATAGGGTTGTTTATTACGGGATTTGTTGCTGATAATCTGGGGATAGCCAATATTTTCATTTATTGCGGAATAGCAATTGTGCTTACCGCCGTTTTGATGATGTGTATTCCAGCCGTTAGGGATTTGGAAAGAAAAGGCAGGTAGAACGAATTTATTTATTATAAGTCATCCGTTTATGCTCACTGTTTATCTCTTGGGTTGTGAAGAGATAAACAGTGAGCATCTTATGAAATATAGTATAACCTGAATATATTAAAGACTATTGATTAGAAAATGAATTGGAATCTTCCCTGAACTACGCTGAAGTTTTGGTTGCTTATCTCTTTTATATTAGCTCCGGGTATCATATAGCTATAGTTTAATTTTACTCCGATGTATTTATTAATGTAATAATTAAGTCCAACGGAGATATCTTTTTGTTCTCCTCCCCAGATAGCAGCTTTTCCGTCATTAAGTGTTAGATAATTAAATCGGGAACAGAGCTCCAGGCTTTTTCCTTTCGGCCGGCCGGGACATGCGACTGATTCGTCATATAAATAAGTCTGACCGGCTAAAAGCCAAGAGCATTGAAGATAACCACCTTGTGCTACATAATTTTCAAATGCATCATCCCGCTTCACATGTGTGCGTATATATTCACTTTGCAGACAAAAACGGTGATAATAAACCAATAATTCGGTGCCAAACTTTATCTGATGTGTCGCATGGTCGACAGTGGCTGCAACAATGTTTCGGTTGTCAATCGTGCTCACTCCAGGAGATTTATAAGAAAATACGTTTTTGTCTTCTTCATTCAATGAACCGTCAGGAGTACGATAGATTGTTGCAAACCCTATATGGATAAGCTTCTCATTTTCAAATACCGGTCGATATACTATCCTGCCATCCAACGCATAGCCTTGTGAAACATTTTTCAGATTATTGACATCATTGTCGGTAAATGCCCCTCCCGACAAATAGTAACGTTTACTTCTATAGCTATATGCGACTCCCATTCGCCGACTGTTTGTCAAGGCAAGAACGACTCCGGGAGATTGATTAAAGCGAAGGTCGAAAGTACTACACAGCATTTCTAAGCTGAAGGGTTCATAAAATTGTCCAACCTGTATAGTGTGCTTTTTTTGTGTATACATTGCGTAAGCATCCTTGATTGCTGCTTTATTGCCCGTATAGCCTATTTCAACTTTCATATTCCAGTTTTGATAAGCAACTTTTGCGCTTATGCGAAGATCACCAAATTCCACTCCATTACCAAAATGGTTATCATTTTTAAGATATACGCCTCCATCCAGAAGCATTCGTCCTGTCACTTTACATTGTAGTTTGTCCGAGTTGGGCTGTGCCGAAGATAATAAAGCGTAAGATATGCCCAACAAGTAGGAAAAAGTGTGTTTTAGATATAAGTTCATTTGTTATTAGATTTTTAGCCTTGCTATTTATTTCGGATACAAAAATACATTAAAAGAAATATAGATGAAATGAATATTTATAATTTATTGATATATTGATTTTTTTTCATTAGAAGATTGTAATATAAATCTAATTAAATAGATACAGATAATTTTATAAATTATATATTATAAGAGGTATTATACATTTATCTGTTGAATTATAATAGTTTACGTAAATCGTACTATATAAAATGCTTTAATGTGCGATTAAAAAAACTTTTTTAAAACTTAATCTTTGACCGGAATATGTTTTTTCTTTACTAAATCTTAATTCGACGCTTCTTGGTCTAATATAGATTATTGTAAATGAGACAATTTATCATGTATGATTATTTATGAATGAATACTTAAAAAGATACAAGTGTTTCATTAGACAGAATAAAAGACATTCTTTAGACGAAAAAATTCCTTCAAACATTTGCAGTTTAAAAATAAAGGTTTACCTTTGCACCCGAAATCAAGAACGCTTGATAACATGCACTCTTAGCTCAGCTGGTAGAGCAATTGACTCTTAATCAATGGGTCCAGGGTTCGAGTCCCTGAGGGTGTACAAATGGTATTGAAAACCAGTAAGTTATAAGAATTACCCCTCTATTTACCCCTCTAATAGGGGTTGATGAGAGGATTTCTTGTTTAAGAGTAAGCCAAACCCTTACCGCTATGGATATGGTTTGGATACCTTGAAAACGCTTGCAAGCTTCAATGAGAGAGGATTCACGCCTTATTAGTGAGGGTTTATTTTCTCTTTCTTAGATTCTTCAGAAGTAGCCATGCTACGTAAAGCGTATGCGTGTATGGCAGATGTTCAGTAAACTTTCACGGATTCTGTGAAGGAAATTTTCGATTAATTTCAAACCTCCATTTTATGGAAAAAATTATTGAAAACGGATTGAATAAATCTGTTCTGAACATGGTGTCGTATGATACCGTAATTATGGTGCTGTATCAGCAGCAAAGCGATGTTTCTTTTCAAAGAAGTGTTCCGCAACATTTAGACACAGGAAGTCTGAAAACGCTTCCTTATGGTTCTGATGATATGAAAATTTGTGGAACAGTTGAAAACCTCCGCATCACTGTCTATCCTGAAAAGATTGTTATCATGGGTAGTCTATGCAAGTATTTGAAAGGAAACAACGTTCAAGGTCTTAGCATGGAGGAAACACGTCAAGCGATTGATTTTCTTTCGCAAAAGTTGTGTTTACCTTTAAGGTTGGCTCGTGTGATGCGGATTGACGTTGCCTACAATGCTATCGTATCTCAAAACCCTAAGGAGTATCTTAATCGACTTGGGAGTTTGAGTAGGCATGATAGGCTGGAAGAACCTGATTCTCTTTATTACAGACAGTCTAAAACTCTCTTGCATGTATATGACAAGCTTAAAGAGATGAAGCGTAAAAGAGAATTTTTCGATTGTGGTTTCAATGGAAATATACTGCGTATCGAATTAAGGTTTTCCTATGGGAAGCAGGACTGGAAACGACACTTTGGAACTGAAACCGTTTTAGTTGATATGTTGCTGAATGAGACTTTCTTTACCAATCTTGTAAAGATGCTCTATGGACGGTACAAGAAAATAGAGAAGGTCAATGATGTGCAGTTAGACCTGCGAGTTGTAAAAGGCAAAAAGGACGCCCGTGTTTTTTTGGTTGCATACATCTTGAAGGTGCAAGGATGTGTTCCCTTGGAGAAGATGATAAGCGAACAACAGAAGACTGGACGGATTAGTTCTAGACAGGTTGACTATCTACGGTCTGTGATTAGTGAGGCTAACAGTGTCGACCAATCCTTCATTCAGAAAAGCGGTCATATTGAAGAACTGGATGCAGCATTTGAACTGATGAGGAAAATGTACGGTTTTTAAAGAACTTCTATAGTAAGCGAAAGTTTCCTTTATTTCAGAGGACTTCAATTACTTAGTTCTCTATCTGTTTGGAAGGGTGATATGATGTGAATTTTCATGTCATATCATCCTTTCTTTTCTTTATTTACATACATCTTCAATCCTGTCTAATTTGTTCAAGTAACAGCCTGATTGCATAACAGAACTTCATATCAGTATTAGGATTAAAAGAAAGGACATCACAACGGATGCCCTCTCTTTCCTCCCAATCGAGTTCATCAATCAATGAACCACTTATATCGTTCATCACCATGTAATGCGCTGCTTATTCCTACCGCTATTTCAGTAGCGTTCAGACTTCTGTCTAAGAAGCTGTCGATATAGCTTGACTTGTTAGCTCCAGTCAGAAGGTTGTAGAACCGCCACATATCCAGTTCGCTACCGAAGCTACCGAAATTCTCGTCACTAATGTATGCTCTTGCTACGGAGTTTATCTGCGTATCGGTCAGCAGCATTCTTGGTAGTCGTTTTTGATAGCCTTGTGGCAAGCACTGATACAGCCGCATTCTTCCCAACAAGGTAGCAAAGTGGTGTTCGGTCATCACTGTATTACCAAGAGACTGCATCAGATGCAGATGCTTTGCAGGGTTGTACTGGTTAAACAATTCCAATAAAGCACGGTACAAGTCTTTTGTACTGCTGACCTCTATTTGAGAACGGTAGCCGTCAGTGAACACGCACATATTGCAGCACACTTGATTCACAAAGCCGATAGCTACGCTGAACCGTTCCAATGTCTTTCTACTGTACAGGTTTTCACGATTGTACGCACGCACCCCTACAATGGAGAGATTCAGTTTGTTGCCACCTACTGTCTCGAATATTGTAGGAACATCAATGGCGAATGCACACCGTTCATAATAAATGGTCTTGTCGCTTTCTAAGAGTTGATTTGCGGGCTTGTGTATCGCTTCGGGTATTCTTCCTTTCACCACATGAGAAACCCGAATAGCTGGCGTCTCTATGCGTTCTCCATTGAAGAAGGAAGTGGCTGCATCATAGGCGGTTTCAATGAATGCAGGGTGTGAAATTGTGAGTTCGTTGTCCTTCGCAAAGACGGGAATGATACATTCCGATTTAAGAGATTTCAGGTCGATTTCCGAGGTGTTCGCTTCGATAAAGTGATTTGTCTTCTTGACGGTTTTCGGCTCGTCTAAGAGGATTTCTGCATCGTCTGCGTAGCTGTTTAGCCCTAAGGTCTTTCTCGGTTCTTGCTGTGCCGTATTCGGCAAAATGGTTACTGCTTCCATGTTGATAAATATTAATGGTTATTGATTGGTTTACGGATAGAAAGTATGCTAAACGGTATCTCGTCCGTATATTGTTCCTATCTGAATATAGACAGGGTTATAAAGTGGACTTGGGAGTATATTGGAACGGATTGGGAGAATTAATTCATCAGGTATAGCGATGAAAAAGTAAAGTAGTGCTTTTTCATCGCTTCATTCTCTTAAAATCAGGTTAATAACCAATGCTTGAAGTATCGGGGCTTTTCAGCTATCGTTAGTCTTTTTCTATCTTGTGTTATTTCACAGAAAATAGCCTGATAAATAGTGTTGTGGTATTGAAGGAAAATGAATGATATATGCAGAAACCATAATGGAATTTTTGTTAAAAGCCTGTTAATTTGAATCGTCTTGCCAAGATTAATTTTAGGAAGGGTGAGGATTAAAATTTTAAAAGCGAATAGTGCGGGGGGATATTAAAGGATAGGCTTCTTATGCTTATAGGTATAAGAAAATCGCATTTCAAGATGGGCTGTCTGTTAATGAGGGGGGGTAATATTTTACCCCTTATTCATTCAGGATAATTCGTAGAATGAATTTAAAATCTTACTCTAAAATAAAAAGTCGTAACAGAGCATTCCATTACGACTTTCTCACGGCTTCTTTTATTTTCTATTGCTTTACTAAAGTCATGATATATTCAGTATCGTCATCCCATTCCCCTGCGTAATCATGCCAAGTATATTTATAAGTAGCCTGATTTTTAGAAATAGCTATCGTACCTTCAATATAATCATCCTGATTCAGTATGATTTTCAGGTTGCTACCATTTAAGGTATAAGAACAATTAGATGAAGTTTCTTCTCCGTCATCCCAAACTAAACTACCATTACTTTTGAAAGTGAAAGAACCTGAACGCAAATCTTCATCAGAGCTTGAAGTATATTTCCAAGTACCCTCGATTGTAGCGTTTGCTTCTTCTTCATCATCATCGCTACAAGCTGCGAAGTTCACACACATAATTACGGCTACAATAGCCATTCCGATAAATCTTAATGTTTTCATTTTAACTAATAGATTGTTATTTCTGCTCCTATGTTCCTTCTCAGAGCGTTATAAAATAATAAGGCATGAGGAACACGACATAAAGCCGCACGCTTTTTTGATTAGAAACTAAACCCTATAGAAGCAGAGACGCCATGCGGATAAACATCATCACCGTCTTTGTTCCAAGCCTCTCCGTATGCTTTGGAATTATAAGTATACCCAACTTTCAGAAACACAGATAACGTCTTATAAAAATTCCAATTCACACCAGCTCCCGGATTTGCATAGAATCCTGCTGCGTCAAGCAGACTATAGCCTACTTTCGCATCAATAAACGGAGAGATTTTCTTTTTGAGGAAGGTGTATCTCACGCTACCATATAGCGGTATGGAAGTATAATCATCGCCTAAACGTACACCTACACCTGCACCGATATAAAAAACGAGAGCCAAGCTGAACCCCATGCGTTGTATAAATATCAGTAGTGCTGAACATTCCTATATCGTCAGTATGGAAAGTTCTACCGCCTTCAATAGAACCTTTGTAGTTTTGGGCGTTGCACGTTAGAGAGTTTATGCTCACTGTTACAGAAACAAGAAGCATACCGATTAATCTTAATATTTTCATTTTGTTTCAGATTGATGCTTACCTGCTCCCTTGTAAGCTGTTAAAAATAAAGAGGCGTGGGAACATTGAATATTACTGTACTGAGGCTCTCGACTGCCCTTACCCAATAATAAACAATAGCCCACGCCAAACGATATATAGACTGCTCCAAGCAGAGCAGATATATAACATCAGCGTGAGCGTTCTTGCTTATTATCTTGGGTAAAAGAATTGTCGAGATTCCAGTACAAGATAATATCTTAAACGCTCTTTTATTATAATATGTCTGCACCTCGTAAACGAAATGCAATGCAAAATTACTTTATTAAAACTAATCAGCCAAGAAAAAAGCCTTTGTTTTTTGCATATACAGCACACATGTATTGAGGAGAGATGTTTCTTAGATAGAAAAAAATGTCAACAAACCGCATTTCAGACGCTTATAGGCACTTTTTTACGTGGGGGATAAAAGTATAAAGCCGCTTCCCAAAAACCGAGAAACGGCTTCATCTTCCCATTTTGACTATCTTACCTCTTGGCTCGGAGATATGCTTTCCAACTACTTTTCATCAGTTTCAAAGCGAGGTCAGCATCAATAACTATTTTCCGTCCGACCTGCGATATAGCCTTGTCAAGGCAACCTTCCTGCTTTATTCGGTTGGCGGTTGCTATGGAGCAATGAAGTAGCTCTGCAAGTCCTTTCAATCCGTAAACAAGATGTTTTACATTCTCCGTTTTTTCAGGGTGAATGGGATTCTGATTGGAAATAACTGGTTGTAAGATATCAAGAAGTTCTTGAACCGTAAGCGCCCCCACGGGCTTGTTAATGTCCATGATTAAACATTTAATAAATTTACGTTCATCTCGCACCATATTTACAACTGTAGAAGAGTATGGTGCAGTCCTTCTGTAAAATCTGTCTTGATAGACCTATGATGCGAACATGGCTCTATAAAAAAGCCCTGATTTTACACGGTCATAATACCTTATCTATTTTCGGGTGTAAAGATAAAATAGATATTATTGAAAAACAAAGAATAGGCAGGAATATTCACTTCATCAGATTATATTCCTGCCTAATATTTATATAAGATAACAGACTATCAATCTATTAGAAATTCCATTTTCCCATATATGCAGCCTTCGTCTTGTCCGAAATCTCAATGTATGGTTTCATTGAGGCATAATCACGATGCCCCGTCCATTTCATTACGACTGTATGAGGGATTCCAAACGCAAGCGAACAACATATAAAGGTTCGGCGCCCGTCATGAGAGGAGATTATTTGATAAAATTTGTATTCTTCCCTTATGCGGTCATTTCCTATGTAGTATTCATCAACCCACGTTTTTGTTAGTTGAGCTAATAATGCAGCTTCTTTCAAATGACTGTTCAATTTCTGATTTGACAGCGGTGGGAACACATGATTTCCTTTCTGCTTCATCTTTTTATATTTCTTCAAGATTTCCAAAGCGTAATCATTCAATTCGATTTGCAGTCGTTCATCAGTCTTTTCCGTAACGATTTCCATAATCTTTCCATGTATGTCACTCCAGCAAAGGGATTTTAAATCGCTGTATCGAATGGATGTAAATGCCATAAAACAGAACATATCTCTTGATAGTTCCAATATTCCGTCTTTTTTAGGATATTGGTAATTATAAAACTGCATTAATTCTTCTATATTCAAAAAGGAAACGGGAGTCGGAATCTCTTTGAGACAAGTATTGAATTTCAGGACTTCCCGATGAATTAGCATTCCATTCTCGGCAGCCCACCGCAGAAACCAACCTAAAAATTCAAAGTACTTATTAATAGTCGTATTGCGGTATTTATGTTGTAATTTTCCGTTTTTATCTTCCGTACGATATTCAACAAACCAATCTCGGAGAGCCAGCAGTTTGTTTTCTGTAAGGTTCTGAAATGAGAGGTCAGGAGAAAAACTTCGCAAGATGTTTTTTAAGGAGATGAATTTCTTTGTCACATTCGGCACCCAGTTCTTTTGCTTCTTTTGAACTTCTATGTATTCGTCCCATACCGTAAAGAAGTTTTTGTTTTCTACTGATACCTTGACTTTTCCAAGCCTTTCATTAATCATTAGTTTGACTTCCTCCTTTGTCGGTATATGCTGGACACCCTCATAATATTTGAAAACATCCTCTATCGCATTTTTGTAGCCTCCAATGGCACGGCTTATTTCTGATGCAATCGCTTTATGCTTCCCTACCGTATGGGTCGTATTCCTTAGCGGTAATTGGTTTGCTTTATCCCATTTAGTCTCGTCGCCGTAGTAACCAATGTAAAAGTCTATTTCTCCTTTTACCCACTTCACACGACAAATAATCTGCTTGTTACGGGATTTGATGAAAACCCGTAGATTCTTTCTGATGTTCATGTTTCTATTAAATTTTAAATTAAACAATGGAGCAACAAAAAAGAGGGGTAAAAGTTGTTTTTACCCCTCTTTTTGATGCTATTTATTAAGATTTCGTGAATATGTAATATATGGATATATAATATAATGTACTGATATTGAGTATTGTTAAGTATTTAATATTATTAGTTTAAATATCAGTTCTACTCCCTGAGGGTGTACAATTCGTTATAAATCCACTGCATATAAAAATGTAGTGGATTTTTTATGTGTTTATTTTTATTTTGCTTCTGTTCTTCAACAAGATATTGAATTAATCGGAAATTTTTGTTGGTGCTCCTCTCTTTATATTTCTGCATCTTAGCGATGCCTTTGTCACACAACCTTCTTCGTATTGATGTTTTTCCTGATAAGTAAGGATAGTCCATCAATAATGAAACCTAAAGATTCAGGTGGAAGAGTATCTTTTGATCCTTGGGAAAATGGTTACTCCCTATAATTCAAGTTCATCTTGGCAGCTAAGATACAGATCTTGCGGGCCAAGATGTGTATCTTGCGAGCTAAGATGTAGATCTTAGCCCGTAAGATGGACTTTAACTATCGGTCTGAAAAGTTTATTTTCTATGTTTCAGCACTTTATAGTAAAGTGATTTGTTATTTTATAATTGGGTCTTTACAACCAATAAAAAGAAATGTATACCGCTCCTGTGGTTAAGTTCTGATTATATTTCCTTAGGTGTACTTTAATCATTTTTATGGGCTGCAATCGGACTGTCCCTTTTTACATAAAGATGAATGCCAACAAAAATTTCCGATTACTCCGTTTTTATGTATTTGATAGTAAATAGATAGATAATTATAGCAAAAAGACTGGAAAAAAATGGATTTTATTTTGTTTTTAACCTTGAAACTTACTATCTTTAGGAAATAGATTATAATTGGGGGCAATTAATAAGTCCTGGCCCACAGGCGAATGATATGAGAATACAATTTGAAATTAAGGAAAAGTTACCTGAAATAATCGGGGAAATTCTAAATTCCGAAAGATGGACGACCCTTATTAAGGAAGATATTTCAGGTAGGAAATTAGTCGTAATCCGTGATCGTGCATTCGATTCGGAGGCAACTGTGGAGATCTACTCTCGTGAGGTTACTATTAAAACAGCATGGTCCAGATACACTTATCGGCTGTTTATATTGGGAGATTGTGTGTGGTGTGAATACAACGGTGCTTATCGTGGGTTATTAGAACAAAACTTATTGCCGTCTATAACTCCTAAAGAGAGTTTATTGGATTCGGAAGTTTTGGATAGTTCATTGTATGGGCATGAAAAGAAAAAACTCCGGGAATATGCTGAGGATAATCTTAAACTGAAGAAATTCAGACGTGAGAATTTTAATGAAAATCGCACTGGAGTAGCTCCGTTTGATCATCCGAAAAAGGTGTATGACGAATTCATTAAAGAAGATTACATTGCTCCTTCTTCGGAAAATAATAATAAATAAGAATAATAAAGGAGGATTTTATACTATTCAGAGTATCAATCCTCCTTTATTTCTATAGAGGATTACTCTCTGTATCCTCCATTTCCGGTGCATCATGTATACTTTTCATTATAAATGCCCACGTGATAAGCAAAAAAGCTATATAAATAATTATATATTCCATAATCCCTTTATTTTATTGACTATATAACAGGTTGGATTTTGAAAAGATGTTCGTATTACATTTTTTTTGCATATTCGGATGAAAATAAATGCATTGTTCCTGAGAATACGATACATTTCTCCAATAATAACATCAGTAAGAGATTTATTTGTCATCAGAGTAGCCATATTCTTTAAGAGTATTTCTGCCAATCTCCTCCAGACAGCTTCTCAGAAACTTCCCTATTTTTTTCATGATCACATTCCTTTCATTTTAGTTGTCATTCGCCGATATAACAAAAATGATAATTCATGAGTTGTATTTTGATATTGCTTTTTGGGGGGATCTGGCTATTATTTGATCTGTATCAAGTAAACAATACAAAACGGATAGTTGTTTATATTATAAAATCTAAAAATATAAACTTATGATTTACAATTTTTTATTTCCTCTTAAACCAGACAGTATGGGAGCATCCGCATTCCTGCTGATTCTAAGAATCTCGTTTGGATTATTGTTAATGAATCATGGCATACAAAAATGGAGTAATTTTCAGGAACTTTCCACATCCTTTCCTGATCCGTTGGGATTAGGTTCTCCCCTCTCCTTGGGGTTGGCCATCTTTGCAGAGTTAGTATGTTCGATGGCCTTTATTATAGGTTTTCTTTACAGGTTGGCCATGATTCCAATGATCTTTACTATGGGTATTGCATTCTTTGTTATTCATGCAAATGATGCATTTGCAATGAAAGAATTGGCATTAGTATATTTGATTGTTTTTATTTTGATGTATATAAGCGGACCGGGGAAATATTCTGTCGATTATATGATAGGCCGGCAACTCCGAAACAAAAGGAAAATGTAAGCAGAAAAGTAACCTAAATTTGTTCTCTTTAGCTAAAAAGAGTATATTTGCAGATTATAACAGGATCGTTTTTATATAAATGATCCATAATATTAACCTAATAACAAATAAAAAAATTAGTATGAAAAAGAACAGATTAACTTTGGTTGCTGCCATTTTTCTCAGTGGTACTATCCTGTTTAGTTCATGTGTAGGATCATTCGGATTGTTCAATCGCATTTCGTCATGGAATCAGTCCATTGGTACAAAATTTGTAAATGAACTTGTTTTCCTTGCTTTAAATATCGTTCCGGTATATGGTGTCGCTTATCTGGCAGATGCATTGGTAATTAACTCAATCGAATTCTGGAGTGGCACCAATCCTATGGCTAATGTAGGTGATGTGAAGAAAGTAAAGGGTGAGAACGGAGATTATCTGGTAAAGACCCTTGAGAATGGTTATTCCATCACTAAAGAAGGTGAAGATTCAGCTATGGAGTTGATTTATAACAAAGAAGCAAACACTTGGAATGTTGTTGCTGACGGAGTCAGCACGGAATTGTTGAAAATGAACAATGACGGTACTGCTGAAATGAATTTACCGAATGGAGAAAAGATGAACGTAACTCTTGATGCACAAGGTATGATGGCTGCACGTCAGGCTACAATGGGCGGACTGCTTTTTGCAGCACGCTGATTATCGAAATAACTATAAATATAAAGATGAAACCGCTCTGAGAGTCAGTTTCATCTTTTTTTTATCTCTATCCTTAATAGAATCAGAATGGATAGCCTACAGCAAAATGAAATGCGAAATCACGGCTAAATTTAGGATGAATAATAGGATAACGTTCTTTTGTTTTCTCATATTTAGGATTTACAGCTTTCATACCTCCGTCAAAACGAAGTACAAAAAAGTCAAGGTCCAGTCTGAGCCCTAATCCATAAGCCACTGCGATTTGCTTATAGAACTTGTCGAATTCAAAAGCTCCTCCCGGCTGGTTTTCATATTCACGGATAGTCCATATGTTACCTGCATCGATAAATGCCGCTCCGCGGAACTTCCAAAACAGACGGGTCCGGTATTCGATGCTTGCATCCAATTTGATATCTCCGGACTGATTCATGAAATTTCCATCGCCAGCAAAAGAGCCCGGTCCTAAATTACGTACAGACCATCCTCTTACGCTGTTGGCTCCTCCTGAGAAATAACGTTTCTCAAAAGGAACTACCTTTGCATTTCCATAAGGTACGGCAACTCCTATCCCCGCATGAAACGCAAGGGAATTGCGATGATCGATTATAATATTTTTGGCAAAATCAAAGTCGCCTTTCAAATATTGTGCATAAGGTATCCCTAAAATAGCATATTCCCCATCTTTATTCTTTCTCATATTAATCATTTTAGAGACTCCGTAAAGAATGTTGCCTGCAGATTCGAAGCCTGCCCGTATGGAATAAGAATTGGAAGTTATCGTATTATTGACAAGGGTTCCTCCTGCACTATTATAGTTATAAGTATATCCCATACGTACAATAAGACGATTTTCATAATTATATCTGAGGATGTAGTTGTCTTTGTCCTTATCAATATAGTCTTCCTGGAATTGAGGAGAAATCCAGGGAAGGTAGAGGTAACTGATATCCAATAAATCGATGCGGTGCTGAATCTTTTGCTTTTGCATCCATTTGTAGCTCCATGAAGCCGAAGCAATGGTACGGGAGAACTCGGGGCGTAATTGATAATTGTATTGTAGTCCGAACTCTGTCGTTGCTCTTATCCGCCGTTTAAAGTCAGAAGTAAGAAAGGGAAATAAGAAACTGGGGAAATTGATGCTTGTTTCAACTCCGTATTCAGTATAATTATGGTTTTTATATCCCGGCTGTAATCCGGATATGGCCTCATAAGCTCCTCGGAATTTTACCATGAAAGTTTCTGAGCCGCGAAATAAATTTCTATGTTGAAAAGAAACGGACGCGGCAGCTCCCAAATCACCTGCCGAATTAGTACCTTCCAACTCAAAAGAAATGGATTTATGCTTGCTTTTGGTTAGCATTACATAGCAATTCAGTCTGGTACTATCGTCATTTTGTGTCTCAAAAAAACGAATGTTAGTATACTTGAGAGCTGAAAGCCTCCCAAAATAAGTATAGGTCTTTTGTACGTTACGTTCATCATATAAATCTCCGGAGGTGAATCTTAAGTTATCTACGAGCACTTTAGGACGTAAATACAGTTGGTCTTTATAATAGATCGGAAATCCGTTATAATGCAAAGAGTCATTAATTTCAATGCTGCTCAGAGCTGATGATTGCAAGACATCATAATCAGTGATAAAATTGATTTTGTTGATCTTGTACTGAGGATGTTCTTTAGGAACATCACCAACATAAGCTTTATAGGGCAACAGATGTAAAGTCAAATCTACTTGATAAGTATTGCGGGCAGTATCTGCCGTATAAGTAATATAATCCTTATTAAATTTATAATAACCGTTACACAATAAGTAGTCTGTAATACGTTGCCGTTCCGCATCAAGTGTGTTTACATCGAAAAGCATTCCTTCTTTCAACGTTGATTTGGTAGAATCATTTTGAAGATATTCGGCTATTTTCTTATCAGAAATATCATACTTCAGTGTGCGTACAGTATAAGGTTTGCCTGAATTGATTTCATAAAACAGTTTTAGCTTTTTCTTTTTAGTTTTTATGGTTCTTTTTACGGTAGCTCCCATATAGCCGAGATTCTGCACTGCTTTTGCAATTTCTTCTTGCGAACGGATAGCATCGGCTTCATTATAGATAACCGGAGCATCTCCTATCTTGCGCAAGAATTTATTGAGCCATTTCGTAGAATCCCTTCCGGACCAATTATACACATACAGTTGAGTCTTGACTGCACTGAACCATTTCGAGTTAGGATTCTGTCGCACATAAAGTCGCATGTCCGACGGTTTTATGTCTTTATTATCAGTATGTATTTTTACTTCATCCAACAAATAAGAACCCTCCGGCACAAACTTAGTGGCAGAACACGAAGCCAGTGACAAAACAAAATAAAGAAGAATCGTGTAAAGAACCCCTTTCTTCATATACGGTTTTTAATAGATTACGCCAAATAGGTTACAAATATAAACCATATTTTTTGTTTTGGGAAATAAAAATGCCGGAAGAGCATTTCTACTCTTCCGGCATTTTTATAGATGATTACATCATTTAAGCCTAAACCTGACCGGAAGTGTAAATCGTGAGTTTACATTTTCGCCTTTGTGCTTTCCAGGAATCCAATCAGGCATTGAGTTTACCACTCTGATAGCTTCCGCATCAAGTAGCGGAGATATGCTTTTTACAACAATCGGGTTAAGCAGTTTACCATTCTTAGAAACAATAAACTGAACTACTACCTGACCTTCTTCCTTGTTTTCAATAGCTTGGGCCGGATATTTGATGCTCTTTGCAATAAACTGTAAGCATGCCTTCATTCCATCCGGAAATGTAGGAGCACTATCAACGACATCATACACTACGTCTTTTAGTATAGCTACAGAGTCCGGTACAACTTCTTCTTTAAGGGATTGTGTGGCACTTACAGAGTCTTTCACTTCGGTAACAGCCTGCTCGTTACTTGTTTTACTCCCGCAATTGCTAAACAATAGCAACATGGCTACTACCGGCAGAAATATCAGAAATTTGCTCTTCATAATTTTTTGAGTTCTTTTTTCGTTCAACATTTTAATTCGTTTTTAAAGGTTATACATTAGGATTAATATCTGGATTTGCTGCAGCCAATCAGAGCTTATTTATTTTTTAAGAGAAGATACTGTTCTTCTTTCTTTATTGTATTTTATGTGTCTGGGCATACCTTCTTCGTTCTGGATATCAATATAATGATGTATTACAAATCTACTAAATTTAAGTAGATGGTTTATATTTATCAATATAAAGTTTGTTAATGGTAAGAAAATAAAGACATAAAAAGGATTAGAAATATAATAGTTAATTGGGAATATCTTTATAGCTTTGCCGTAAAATTAGAGTTAGATGGGAACATTAAGTAAAAATAGAGTTAAATATATCCGATCGCTGGAATTAAAAAAAAATAGGAAAGAAGAAAGAGTCTTTCTGGCAGAAGGTCCCAAATTGGTAGGTGATTTACTGGGACATTTCCCTTGCAAGTTTTTGGCGGCCACTTCGGAATGGCTTAGAGAACATTCTGCAGTTAAGGCTGTGGAGGTAATTGAAGTCGGTCCTGAGGATTTATCTCGTGCCAGTTTGTTGAAGAGCCCTCAACAAGTACTGGCATTGTTTGAACAACCGAAGTACGAGATCGATACAGAAGTTATTCGTAACTCTTTATGTTTAGCTTTGGATGATATTCAAGACCCCGGTAATCTTGGGACAATCATTCGTCTTGCAGACTGGTTTGGTATTGAACACATTTTCTGTTCGCCCAATACTGTTGATGTTTTTAATCCTAAAGCCATACAAGCTACTATGGGAGGCATTGCCAGAGTAAAAGTACATTATATCGCATTGTCAGAGTTGATTCATGTACTGGGAAATGTACCGGTATATGGTACCTTTCTGGATGGAAAGAATATGTATGAGCAGCCTTTGTCAAAGAATGGAATAATAGTAATGGGGAATGAAGGAAATGGTATTGGAACCGAAGTGGAAAAGCTGGTAAACCGTAAGTTATACATTCCAAATTATCCTCAGGAACGCGAGACCTCAGAATCATTGAATGTAGCCATTGCTACCGCAATTGTCTGCGCTGAGTTTCGGCGACAGGCCGCATTGTAGCAAAGTCAAATGGAAATAACAAATAAGCCTGCCATTTCATGCATGAGGTAATTTCCGGAATAGTAATACTTTGTTCATCGGTATTGGTTAAGTTGAACAAAGTATTATTTATATCCATCCTTTCTTGCGGAATCAATAAAATGACACCGGGAAACCATTCTACAGATTCAATTTCTTCACTACAGGGAAAAATACGATAGACATACTCTCCCTCCATTTCTATGGCATGCAGTTTTAAAAATCCACTTTCCGGAATAAATATATAATGTGCAGCAAAACGTTTCATCTTATTTTCTAATTATTCTGACGACGCAATGGTCTCCTTGGATTAGTTCGTTGCTGTCTTTCTAATTGCTGTTTTTCTTTTTCTATTTGTTGCTCTTTCTCTCGTTGTTCCGGTTTAACGGGACGGACATCGTTATTGGGGCGGTTCAAATCCTTTGGATTAGTCCGTTGATGTACCGGCGTCGTTTGAATAGTATCTTGGGGAGCTTTCTTCCGGATAGAATCTACCTTATTTTTTTCTGTTATTGAGTCGGCATTTAAAGAGTCTTTTCCCATTTGTGTTAATGAGTCATTTACATGATAACGGGTCAACGAAATGTCGCTAACCAAAAGTGTTGTTAACTTTTGGGATTGCGGATAGAAAATGAATCCTTTTATTTCCTTGATAGTCATCGTATCTGATTGAAGACGAATGTCCTGAATTCCTGATTCAAATATATGTTTCGTGCAACTATTGGTCACACTGTCGTTCTTATAAACAATCTGCATGGCCATTACCGGAGCCATTGTTGAGTCCGGCATTCCATCCAGGAAGTTATATTGTATTTTCCAGAGCAATACATCACGTTTCTTGAAATTTGTATCAGAAGGTAATGTGAACGTGAACCTATTATTCAATGGAGATCCCGTTAACTGGGCAACCCGCTGCCATGCCCAGACATCAATACTGTCGCCTGGAGCAGACATCTTAGGCTTATTATCACGCAATGCTATTAAGTGGTTGATGGCATCCTGTTGGGCTTTCAGCCTTTTATTTACCTTTTCATAGATTTCCGATAGTATTTTTGTGTTGCGTGTATACCATACCATAGACGAGTCAAAAACTTCTTCTGTTGTACCATATTTCTTAAATACAGCTTCTACATACAGTGCTTTTTTGTAATTCTCGCCACCAGGCATGTTCTCACCCATCGCTTTGGCAATGTGGTAATCGTATAGCAGATTTTCCATCTGTGATTCTGATATAACGCTATCAGGTCTTTTCACCTTACAAGCAGATGTTATCAGTACCAAAAGACAGATACAACATAATTGAAACCGGAAATACTTTTTCATTACCTCTTTTTTACTTTTTGGTCACAGAATGATGGTATGAATCATTCAGATATTTGCTATAGAACAGTAATAAGGCAATAATTCCGCAGCTAATGGCGGCATCTGCGAAATTGAAGATCGGACTAAAGAAAATGAAATGCTCTCCACCTACAAAAGGCATCCATGCCGGCCAGTTTGTATCGATAATCGGGAAATAAAACATATCAACTACTTTACCATAGAACCAAGTGGAGTAACCACCTCCTTCGGGCATAAAACTGGCTATTTGTGAATGTGTGCTTTCGTTGAAAAAGACTCCATAGAAAACACTGTCAATAATGTTACCCAGTGCACCGGTCAAGATTAACGATACACAAATGATATATCCGGTTTTTAATCCTCTTTTTACTATTTTATATAAGTACCACCCTATCAAGCCTACTGCAATGATTCGGAATGTAGTCAGAAAGAGTTTTCCAAATATCTCCATTCCAAACGCCATACCATTATTTTCGGTAAAATAAATATAAAACCAATCTGTAATACGGATACTCTCATGCCAATACATATGAGTCTTGATCCAGATTTTAATCACTTGATCAATGATCAGCACGGAAAAAATGACGAGCAGAGCGATTTGTCCTTTCGTGAGTAGTTTCTTCATTTTGTTAAGCTATCAGTTATATAAGTTACGAGCTACCAATTACAAGCTAAAGAGAAACACGATATTGCCGTGTATACACTTGTCTCTTGCAATAGGTAGCTCGTAGCCTACTATTTATTTCTTTCCACTGTTCTTTGCTTCAATGCTCAGTGTAGCATGAGGCACAGCACGCAGACGTTCTGCCGGAATTAATTTTCCTGTTTCACGGCAAATACCATACGTTTTATTCTCGATACGTACAAGAGCAGCCTGTAAACCCTGAATAAACTTCAGTTGGCGTTGAGCCAAACGTGTAGTCTCTTCTTTCGACAATGTATTTGCTCCTTCTTCCAAGACTTTATATGTGGGGGACGTGTCATCTGTGTCATTTCCGTCAAGCCCCATTAAGCTCAGTTTTAACTGTTCATAGTCACGTTGTGCTAGTTCCAGTTTTTCATTAATGATGGCACGGAATTCTTCTAACTCCGCATCCGAATATCTTGTCTTTTCTGCCATAACTTTTACTGTTTATTAGGTTATTAGTATTAGAATTATTCTTTCACTACATTCACAAACAAAGAGAAGTCGTCGAAATTTAATTCTGTGCCGCCTTTTACTTCGTCTGCCAAAGTAAGGGATGTACCCAAAACTTGGTTACAAATATAACCATTATATTCATTTACCGCATCATCTGTCTGCGGATTTTTAGATAATGTTATTTTTATTTTGTCTGTAATCTCGAAACCACTTGATTTACGGATATTTTGAATGCGGTTTACCAATTCACGTGCAATTCCTTCACGGCGAAGTTCTTCCGTTACAGTAACTTCCAGCGCAACAGTCAATTTCCCTTCATTGGCAACCAACCATCCCGGAATGTCCTCGCTGAAGATCTCTACATCTGCAGTTTCTATAATAGCTTCTGCCCCATCTAAATTAAGGGTATAACGGCCGTTCTTCTCGAGTTCGGCAATAGCTTCCTGTGACATTTCTGCTACAGCTGCTGCTACAGCTTTCATTTGCTTTCCGAATTTTGGTCCCAGTTTCTTGAAGTCACATTTAACCTTTTTCACCAGAACGCCGGCTGCACCATCAACGAATTTAATCTCCTTTACGTTGACTTCACTCATGATAAGTGCTTTTACAGCCTCGATATGCGCCTTTTGTGCTTCATCCACTATAGGGATCATGATACACTGCAACGGCTGACGAACTTTAATATTCACTTTACGACGCAATGCCAACACCATGGAAGTAACGTCTTGTGCCATCTGCATTTGTGCTTCCAGTTCCTTATCTACCATTTTTTCATTGTATTCCGGGAATTTCGCCAGATGGACAGAAACTACATTATCGCGTCCTGTTGCACTGATTAGGTCGCCATACAGACGGTCTGCATAGAAAGGAGCGATAGGTGCCATTAATTTGGCTACCGTTTCCAGGCATGTATACAAAGTCTGATATGCAGATAGTTTATCCTGAGTGAATCCACCACCCCAGAAACGCTTACGGTTCAGGCGGACGTACCAGTTAGACAGATTATCGTTTACGAAATCAGAAATTAAACGTCCTGCTTTAGTAGGTTCATATTCGTTATAACAGGTATCTACTTCCTTTATTAATGTGTTCAGTACAGAAAGAATCCATCGGTCAATTTCCGGACGATCGCTCATCGGAACATCAGCCTCTTTGTATTCAAACCCGTCTACATTAGCATACAAAGCAAAGAAAGAATAGGTATTGTATAAAGTACCAAAGAATTTACGACGAACTTCCTCGATGCCTTCTACATCAAACTTCAGGTTATCCCATGGAGAAGAATTGGTAATCATATACCAACGCAAGGGATCGGACCCATATTTCTCGATGGTAGAGAACGGATCAACTGCATTTCCTAAGCGTTTAGACATTTTATTGCCATTCTTGTCTAATACCAATCCGTTTGAAATGACTGCTTTGTATGAAACACTGTCAAATACCATGGTTGCAATGGCATGTAGAGTGAAGAACCATCCACGTGTCTGGTCCACACCTTCTGCAATGAAATCTGCCGGATATACCTGATGGCTATCCAATAACTCTTTATTTTCAAATGGATAATGGATCTGTGCATAAGGCATCGCACCCGAATCAAACCATACGTCAATCAGGTCTGTTTCGCGTTTCATAGGCTTACCATCTTTTGAAACAAGGATAATATCGTCTACATATGGGCGATGGAGATCTATCTTATTATAATTTTCTTCATTATATTCACCCGGTATGAAACCTTTATCTTTATAGGGGTTCGATTGCATATACCCTGCGGCAACCGATTTTTCGATTTCATTATATAACTCCTCAACCGACTCTATACATTTCTCGTCGCTGTTGTCTTCTGTTCGCCAAATAGGCAACGGAGTACCCCAGTAACGGGAACGGCTCAGATTCCAATCATTCAGGTTTTCCAGCCATTTGCCAAAACGTCCGGTTCCGGTAGATTCCGGTTTCCAGTTAATGGTTTTATTTAACTCTATCATGCGCTCTTTGCACGCAGTAGAACGAATAAACCAACTATCCAGCGGATAATAAAGCACCGGTTTGTCTGTACGCCAGCAGTGCGGGTAATTATGCACATGCTTTTCTATTTTGAAAGCCTGATTATTAACTTTCATCATCATACAGATACTTACATCCAATGATTCATCCTGATCGGATAGATTCGGATCATAAGCATTCTTCACGAAACGACCTGCATACTCTTTGTATAAATCTACGTTAACGCGCTGTTTTACAAAATCTTCATCCAACTCATCTAAAGTATAGAATTTACCGGTCAGATCTACCATCGGACGAAGTTCACCTTTTTTATTAACCAACTGTAATGGAGGCACACCGGCAGCTTTTGCCACTTGAGCATCATCCGCACCAAATGTCGGAGCGATGTGTACAATACCCGTACCGTCCTCTGTTGTTACATAATCGCCCAGTATTACACGGAAAGCACCTTCTCCCGGATTTACCCATGGAATTAATTGTTCATATTCCATGTCTACCAAATCGGTACCTTTATATTCAGCAATTACTTTGAAAGGAACCAACTTATCACCTGGTTTATAATCTTCCAGCTTCAGTTCGGCTGCTTTCGGGTTGAAATGTGCATTCAACAGTGCCTTTGCCAATACTACCGTGATTGGCTGTCCTGTATATGCGTTGTACGATTGAACTGCAACGTAGTCAATTTTAGGACCTACACAAAGTGCTGTATTCGAAGGTAGTGTCCATGGAGTAGTAGTCCATGCTATAAAATAAGGAGTACCCCACTCTGTCATTTCGGGTTTAGGGTTCTTCATCTTAAATTGTGCCACTACCGTTGTGTCTTTCACATCACGATAGCATCCCGGCTGATTCAGTTCATGTGAACTTAATCCTGTTCCGGCTGCCGGAGAATATGGCTGGATAGTATATCCTTTATAAAGTAATCCTTTTTTATACAATTGTTTCAATAACCACCACAGTGTTTCGATGTAACGGTTGTCATATGTGATGTACGGGTGCTTCATATCCACCCAATACCCCATTTGATGAGTCAGGTCTTCCCACTCTTTTGTGAATTTCATTACATCCTGACGGCAATGAGCATTGTATTCTGCTACAGAAATTGTTTTTCCAATATCCTCTTTGGTGATCCCTAAAGACTTTTCTACACCTAATTCTACAGGGAGTCCGTGTGTATCCCAACCTGCCTTACGTTTCACCTGATATCCTTTCATCGTTTTGTAACGACAGAAAATATCTTTTATAGAACGAGCCATTACATGGTGAATACCCGGCATACCGTTAGCTGATGGAGGTCCTTCGAAGAAAACAAACGAAGGACAGCCTTCACGTTCTGTCATACTCTTGGCGAAAACCTGGTTTTCGTCCCATTTTTTCAATACGTCCTTATTCACCTGCGAGAGGTCGAACTGCGAATATTCGGCAAATTTCTTGCTCATGGCTATATTTACAATTTTACTATTTACAATTTAAGATCGGGATACCCTCCCTATTTTAAGGGTGCAAATGTACAAAAACATTCGTTTTCATACAAGAAAAGCCTTTTTAATTTCAGTCTGACAGGAAGGACCGCCTTGTGAAAAGAGTGTAAAAAGTAGTAAGGGGAGCAAAACAAAAAACTATATGCCTTGTTTATCAGGGAAATTTTAAAACCCTATATGTTATGAATTACGGTATTAGTATATTGTTCAGAGCAATTCCTTTGGCGATGGCTCTGTTTTGTTTCGGCTACGGAGCGTTTATCAGTGCATATGGAGATGATCCTAACCGATTGGTGGCAGGTCCTGTAGTCTTTTCATTAGGTATGATTTGTATTGCATTGTTTGCAACAGCCGCTACTATTATCCGGCAAATCATACATACTTATGGGCGCGGTTCTCTGTACGCACTGCCTATTATCGGTTATTTGGCTGCTGCCGTTACTATTATTGGTGGAATTTGTATGTTTACCGGATCTGCCTCTGCCTCTTCCTTTGTGGCTGGGCATGTGGTTGCCGGAGTAGGACTGATAACTACTTGTGTAGCAACTGCTGCAACATCTTCTACCCGTTTTTCACTGATTCCTGCCAACTCAAAAATGATTGGTAATGATATTCCTAAAGGAGCGTTTACTAAAGGTCAAGAACTTGTATTAAAAACAATAGCTATTATTGTCTCGTTGATTGCTTGGATATGGGCTTTTGTTTTATTGGCTAAAAGCGATGTACATCCTGCTTATTTCGTAGCAGGGCATGTGATGGCAGGTCTGGCTTGTATTTGCACAAGCCTGATTGCTTTGGTCGCTACTATTGCCCGTCAAATAAGAAATGTATATACGGATAAAGAACGTAAACAATGGCCGAAACTCGTATTATTGATGGGAACTATTTCCCTCCTTTGGGGGCTGTTTGTTATTTTTGCCGATTCAAGCAGTACAAATGGGGTTATCGGATATATTATGATTGGGCTTGGCCTTGTTTGTTACAGTATTTCCAGTAAAGTAATTCTACTGGCAAAAATCTGGGGACGAGAATTTGCTTTGGCCAACCGCATCCCTCTGATTCCGGTATTGACAGCATTAGCTTGCCTGTTTCTGGCCTCTTTCGCCTTCGAATTAGGTACGACACACGATGATTATTTTATCCCTGCACGTGTATTAGCCGGATTAGGGGCTATTTGCTTCACCCTCTTTTCAATTGTCAGTATTCTTGAGAGTGGAACATCTTCAAAATAAATGCAATAGGACAATACTAAAAAGAAAGCGGAATTGTGAACTCCGCTTTCTTTTTAGAGAGTTCATTTATTCATAGAATTTATTAAGTGAGACATAATATTCTAATCGGGAATTGGGTAATGTGAATGACATATAATTGCCAAAATATACATTTGGGCAGCCGGTTTCACCAAGAATTTTTCCTGCATGAGATTTTTTAATAGCAGATGCAAATGTCGACGCTCCGGAATAAGTAGTTTCATTTACCAATACTGTAACTGTTCCTTTATAAATATCTGCTTTATCCCGGTTTCCCGCTACAGAAGAATCTTGAATAGCAAATAAAGATCCGTCAGGTAAATTTTTGATCTCTTCATAGGTTTCCGGATGTTTTTGCTTATTATACAGTTTTGAGTATGAACTGATTTTTAAATCAGTTTTAGTATATAATGTATAAGCATCATGCGATAAGTATGATAGAAGCATGTCAACTCCGGCACTTGACCCTCCTTTGTTATTCCTGATATCTATAACCAAATTGGGTACATGCTCTCTGTTAATCACCGAAAAGACAGAGTCACAAAATTGTTTTAGTTGTGGTAATTGATATAAGTTCATTATTTGCAGAGTAGCAGTCTGTCTATCGGGGCTTAGAGTATAACTAAATTGCGGCAGGCTTTTTCCAAGTTTTGCTTTTAAAACAGGGAGGGCATCTATTTGTCCGATGCCATTCAATGATTCTTTCCAGATCTTATTTCCCCTTTTAATTGTAAAATCATATTTGTCACCCCAATTATATTTATACCATAGCAAAGTAGAAAGATAAAGGGTCAATTGATTTTCCTTAATAGCGTTTCCTTTTTCAGCTCCCAGTAAGAGATACAATTGGCTTAATATAGTTTGACTATTTATATTATTCATACATGTTATTTCATCATTTTCCTGTATCGAACAGGATATTAAGGGGAAATCAACTACTATCTTATCGTCTACTATTTTTAAGCGTAAAGGCAGAGTCAGTCCTCCATGATTCAAATAGTCTATTCTGTCTGGAGTAGCAGGAATTGCGAAATTAGTATGACCATCTTTTACAGATGCAACAAATGGAGAGACTATAAAGTAGAAATCAGAAACGTTTCGTTCTTTATTTAACAAGCGATATATTGAATCATGCTTTTCTTCAAATTCTTTTTGTGTTTGATACATAAATAAATCCGGATGTACTTGACATAATAAGCTATATAAGGTGTCAAAATCTTCTTTTTGCTGGCGGGAGGTTAGTACTTGAGCATTTATTGGGATACTGAGATTACATAAAATGATTATCATCAGAATTAAAGATGGAGTTTTCATGTTTTGCCGTTTTTAAGATTAGACATTTAATGATTAAAGCTATTTTGTGAATGCTAATATAGATAATCTCCTGGAAAGCTACTTTATTCTAAGTACTAATTTATATTTTCTTTTATTTTGTATCCCGGTCATCCCCAACTAATATTATAAATAGCAATGTTCCTTTTTAATTTAAATCTACTTCAAATTTGTATTTAATACAAATTAATAGCCCTTTTATACGTTTATTGGCATATTTTTACTTACTTTGCACCCTATAAAGGCACAACTATGCACAAAAAACTATTAGTGACTGCATATTTTGTAATAGCGGCATTATTGCAAACTATGACAGGCAATTTCCCCTTATCTTTTTTTGCATTCCCTCTGAATGTGATTGTAGCAGTTATATGGGTCTATTTATTATGGCGTCTCTATAAAGAAGGGAATAAGTTGCCGTTAACCCGTTTTCTGCTGTCTTCCCGGACAAGTATTTTATCAATCTTATTATTAATAGGTGGCAGCTTGGTTATCGGGTTGTTTCCCCAATTATCGGAAGCAGAAGCTGCATCCATATCAGGAGTCCCAGCCTCATTGGGATGCTATAACTTTATGACTTCCTGGATATTCATTGCCATTCTTTTTCTTTTATTGAGTAATCTGGCAATGGTGGTTATCCATGCTTTCTATCATCGTGTGCCGGCGAAGAAGCGTTTTCTCCTGAACCATTTAGGATTATGGCTCGCTTTATTTGCCGGATTCTTTGGCAGCAGCGATGTGCAGACATTACGGATTCCGCTTTATGCCGGACAACCGGGACGCGAAGCCTATAGTATGGATGGGAAAGCCTATTATCTGGATTATGAATTGGAACTCTACTCCTTCAATACAGAGTATTATCCGAACGGGATGCCTTCGCGTTTTGCGGCAGATGTACGTATTGGAGAGCAGAGAACTACGCTTGAAGTAAATCATCCTCACAATTACCGTTTGGGAGAAGATATTTATCTGACCGGATATGATACACGTAATGTGGGAAATACCCGATATTGCATTCTTCAGATTGTACGTCAACCCTGGAAATATGTAATGGTGACTGGTATTTTAATGATGTTAGCAGGAGCTGTTCTGCTATTTATTAATGGTCCTAAAAAAGCTAAATCATGATAACCTGGGATAACTTCTATCTGTTTGCAACCGTCTCCATCTGCCTTTGGCTTACGGGTGCCATATCGGCACTTCGTTCATCGGGACAAAGTAAAATAGCTGTTGTACTGACTGTAGCAGGAATTACTTGTCTGGGGATATTCATTGCTGGGCTATGGATATCTCTGGAACGCCCTCCTCTTCGCACTATGGGTGAAACCCGTTTGTGGTATTCCTTTTTTATGGGGATTGCCGGGCTGTTGACGTATATTCGCTGGAAATATCGATGGATACTTTCTTTCTCTACTCTGCTGTCCACTGTTTTTGTTATCATCAATTTGCTGAAGCCCGAGATACATGACCAATCACTTATGCCGGCTTTGCAAAGTGTCTGGTTTATTCCCCATGTCACAGTTTATATGTTCTCCTACTCTGTATTGGGATGTGCTTTCATTATTGCTATTTGCGGGCTTGTACACCACAAAGAAGAATATTTGGTGACAGCGGATAATCTGGTCTATTCTGGTGTGGCTTTTTTATCGATCGGCATGCTTCTTGGATCTTTATGGGCAAAGGAGGCCTGGGGAAATTATTGGAGTTGGGATCCCAAAGAGACCTGGGCAGTGGTTACCTGGATGGGATACCTATTATATATGCACCTGCGCTTACGGGGCAGGTTTTGTAAAAAGATGCTGTATGTCATACTTATTTTCTCCTTTTTGGCTTTGCAGATGTGTTGGTATGGAGTAAATTATTTGCCCTCGGCTCAACAAAGTGTACATTTATATAATCGTAATAATTAACTAAAAGAATCCACAATGAAGAAAAGTACAAAATTTATCATCGCATTACTGGTGACGGTCGGAGCTTTGGCTATCACTTACCGCGTCGTAAATCAGGCTCCGTCAAAAGAGCTTGCCGCTGACGCTCAGATGCAAGAGATCATTACTTCCGGTGGCTGCCTGCAATGCCATTCGGGTAGTCCGGATCTTCCTTTTTATGCAAACTGGCCTGTTGCCGGCGGAATGGTTCAGAAGGACGTGGAACAAGGTTATCGCGCTTTTGACATGACCGAAATGGCTGAAGCCTTAAAAGTCGGTAAACCTGTAGGAAAAGTGGCTTTGGCCAAAGTAGAGAAAGTGATCATGGACGGAACAATGCCCAAACATGCCTACTATATGGTACACTGGGGAGCCAGTGTGACAGATGCTAAAAAGGAAATGGCTATGGCGTGGGCAAAACAACACCGTCTGGCACATTATGCTAACGGGCTGGCTTCAGCCGAATTCGCTAACGAGCCGGTGCGTCCCATCGCTGATTCCATTCCGGTAGATATGCGTAAAGTGATTTTGGGAGATATGCTTTATCACGATACTCGCCTTTCGGCCGACAACACCGTTTCATGTGCATCATGCCATGGATTGAATACGGGAGGGGTAGACAATAAGCAATATTCAGAAGGTGTAGGTGGACAGTTCGGAGGTGTGAATGCTCCGACGGTATACAATGCTGCCTACAATTTCGTGCAGTTCTGGGACGGACGTGCCGGAACACTTGCCGAGCAGGCTGCCGGTCCTCCGTTGAATCCGGTCGAGATGGCTTGCCAGTCTTTTGACGAAATCATTGCAAAACTCGAACAGGACGCTAATTTCACCAAAGCCTTTTTAGCTGTATATCCCGACGGATATTCGGAAAAGAATATCACTGACGCTATCGAAGAGTTCGAAAAGACATTGCTCACTCCCAATTCTCGTTTCGACCTTTATCTGAAAGGTGAAAAGACTGCTATTAACGATATGGAACTTGCCGGATACGAATTGTTTAAGAAATACGATTGCGCTACTTGCCATGTAGGTGAAACTTTGGGTGGTCAGTCTTACGAGTTAATGGGTGTGAAGAGAGATTATTTTGCAGATCGTGGCATTGAATTGACAGAAGAAGATAACGGACGCTTCAAACAGACCCAAAATGATCGTGATAAACATCGTTTCAAAGTTCCCGGTTTAAGAAACATTGCCCTGACAGCTCCTTACTTTCATGACGGTAGCATGAAAACAATGAAGGAGGCTGTGGATTATATGGCCAAATATCAGGTAGATAAGAATCTGCCGGAAGATGAACTGAATAAAATAGTAGCTTTCCTGGAAACACTGACCGGAGAGTATAAAGGTAAACCACTGACCAATGATAATCAGAGCAAGGCATTGTAATGTCTGCCGGATAAAAACAAGAAAAGGATACTCTGCAAAGAGTATCCTTTTTAGTTTTATGCTATGAATGGATTAGTTACGAGGCAGGGCTTCTTTAACAACCATCTGACGGCCTTCGTATTCAGCACCGTTCAACTCAGCGATAACATTTTTGGCTTCGTCGTCGTTCGGCATTTCAACGAATGCGAATCCTTTAGATTTGCGAGTCTCGCGGTCGGTGATCAGTTTTACTGAATCAACTGTTCCGTACTCTTCCATTACTTGTCTCAAATCTGCTTCCTTAACACGATAGCTAAGGTTTCCAATGTACATGTTCATAAAATAAAAAAAATAAAAATTGATAAATAAATTTAGAAACAACAGAAGTTTGAGATTAGATCCGGATTCGACTGATTCAGTAGAAAATAGAGTAAAATAAAACGATCAATTGTTTTCGGCAGCAAAGAACGCCATAATATTTGGATTATCAACTATAAAAGGGCATTTATTTTTCAATAAACGCCCTTTTTTCTTACAGATGTGTCTCTATTAATGTTTACTCAGATAGCTGGCCACTCCGTCTTCGGTTGCTTTCATGGCATCTTTACCTTTCGACCAATTGGCCGGACAAACCTCGCCATACTCTTCAAAATGTTGCAAGGCATCCACCATACGCAGTACTTCGTCTACGTTACGTCCCAATGGTAAGTCGTTGATGACACAATGTCTCACTACACCTTCTTTGTCAATCAGGAACAGACCGCGGAAAGCCACCGGTGCCCCTTCGCATACCCAATTGCCATTTTCATCGGGAGCATAGCTTCCGGCCAGTACTCCGTAACTTTCAGAGATTGATTTAGAAAAGTCGGACACAATAGGATACTTCACGCCTTGGATACCTCCCTCGCTCTTGGGCATCTGCAACCAGGAGAAATGAGAATATTCAGAGTCGACCGAGCAACCTACCACAGCTACGTTCCGTTTTTCAAACTCGTCGAGCCTTTCCTGAAATGCGTGCAGTTCGGTGGGGCATACAAAAGTAAAATCCATCGGATAGAAGAAGAATACTACATACTTTTTCCCTTTATACTGATCCAACGAGAAGTCCTGAACGATTTCATGCCCATTGATTACGGCCGTGGCATCAAATTTCGGCGCTTGTTTTCCAATTAATGATCTCATAATTTTCTTGTTTTAGAAGTTATTAAACGATTCATTTCGGAAACAAAGCTATCAGAATCTTTGTTTGCTACCAAAGTTTAACGATTTATAATATCTATCGGATAATAGACAAAATCTATTGCGGCTTCTTAAATCTCACTTCATATACATCGTTCCGGCGATCTTTCAGGTTACGTACACTGCCATAAGTATGCAACTCGTTCAGCAAATCGAGATCTACGTCCGAAACCAGGATCATTTCCGTATTTGGAGTGGCTTCGGCGCGCTTTCCGTCCGTCGGGAAGGCAAAGTCGCAAGGTGTAAATACCCCAGACTGGGCATACTGAATGTCCATGTTATGTACACGGGGAAGATTGCCTACGCTGCCGGCTATTACAACAAAACATTCGTTCTCAATGGCACGTGCCTGTGCACAGACCCGTACACGTGAATAAGCATTTTGAGTATCGGTGAGGAACGGCACAAACAGAATCTGCATTCCCTGGTCGGCCATCAGCCGGGAAAGTTCGGGAAACTCTACATCATAACAAATCAATATGCCGATCTTGGCACAGTCTGTTTCGAATGTTTTCAACTGTTTGCCCCCGCTCAGTCCCCAGCTCTTTATCTCGTCCGGAGTGACATGAAGCTTTTCATACATTTCGTAAGTTCCGTCACGCCGGCAGAGGAAACCGGCGTTGTACAACAGTCCGTCCTCTTTTATTAGCGGCATGCTGCCCGTAATGATATTGATATTGTAGCTGATTGCCAGATTGATAAAGCGGTCACGGATTTCCTCGGTATATTGGGCCAGTCCGCGGATAGCTTGTGATTCGCCTTTATCATTGTACTTTGACATCAGTGGCGCATTAAAGTATTCGGGGAAAAGCACAAAGTCGCTTTTATAGTCGGATACGGCATCAACGAAAAATTCTACTTGTTCGAAAAGGTCGTCCAAAGTTTTGTAACTGCGCATCTGCCATTGCACCAATCCTACGCGAACCGTCGTTTTGGGAGCGAGGTATTCCTGTGTAGGGGGCTGATAGTAAATGTTATCCCATTGCAACAGGCAAGCATAATGTTTGGATTCTTCATCATTCGGCAGATAATTGGTCATCACCTTCCGAACGTGGAAATCATTGGAAAGTTGAAAAGTGAGCACCGGGTCGTAGATTTCCCGCTGGCGTACGCGGTCAATATACTCTTTGGGACGCATCTTGTCAGCATATTTATGGTAATTCGGAATACGTCCGCCAAACATGATCGCTTTCAGGTTAAGCGTTTCGCAAAGTTCTTTGCGATATTCGTACATGCGCCGTGCCAACCGTAATCCGCGATATTCGGGATGAATAAAGACCTCGATGCCATATAGGATATTTCCTTGGGCTGTGTGGGTATTGAAAGTCTCCTTCCCTGTGACTTGGGCATAAGTGTGGTCGTTCTTCACTTTATCATAATCTACAATGATAGAGAGTGCACAGCCAACGATCTTCTCGTCGACTACGGTTACAATCTGCCCTTCGGGGAAAATCTTGATTAGTTTCTCAATCTGTCCGTGTGTCCAGAAGACATCACTTCCGTCCGAATATACACGTGTAAACGATTGGGATAATTGAGCGTAATCTTCAATCTGGAGGTTACGGATCTGTACCTTATTAATTTTATGAGGATAATCCATAGTAACTTGTATTAAAAAAACGTTGCAAAGGTAAGCTTTATCTTTATAACCGGACAGCTTTCATATAATTTTATACCTTTGCACTTCATAACAACTATCAAGAGTATGCGTAAATTTATTATTTCTTTCTGCTGCTATGTTTTCTTTATTTTTACTTTGGCAGCGCAGGACAAGGCTCCGCACTACACCGTAATTGTTTCGTTGGATGCCTTCCGCTGGGATTACCCGGAGATGTATGATACCCCTAACCTGAACCAGATGGCCCGCGAAGGGGTTAAGGCAACTATGCTCCCCTCCTATCCGGCATCTACTTTCCCCAACCATTATACATTGGCTACGGGGCTGGTACCTGACCATAACGGTATTATCAACAACACTTTCTGGGATGTAAAACGGCATCGGCAATACTCCATGGGAGATCCTGCCACACGAAACAATCCCGACTATTATCTGGGTGAACCGATTTGGATAACAGCCCAGAAGCAAGGTGTAAAAACAGGAAACATCTATTGGGTAGGTTCGGATATTGCCATTAAAGGTTGCTACCCCACTTATTACCGGGAATATGCAGAAAAGCCCCGTCTTACTTTTGAGCAACGGGTAGATTCGACCATCGCTCTGCTGAGAAAGCCGGAAGCGGAACGTCCCCGTTTTGTTATGCTTTACTTTGAGGAGCCGGATGGAGTGACGCATCATCATGGTCCTCACAGCGCGGAAGCTGCCGCTATCGTACATCGTATGGATAGTCTGATAGGAATGTTGCGACAGGGAATCGCTGCTCTCCCCTTCGGAAAAGATGTCAACCTGATTGTTACTGCCGATCATGGGATGACGGAAATCAGTGACGACCGGGTGGTAGATATGAATAAATATCTGCGTCCGGAATGGTGCGAAGCGGTAGACGGGCGGACACCGACTTCTATCTTTACCAAGCCGGAATATCGTGACTCGGTATACAATGCTTTAAAGAATGTAGCCCACATCCATGTTTGGAAAAAAGAAGAGATTCCTGCTGAGCTGAATTACGGAAGCAGTGACCGTGTTGGAGATATTGTAGTGGCTCCCGAATTGGGATGGCAATTTACCGATGTGCCGCGTGCGCTGAAAGGTGCTCATGGTTATTTTCCGCAAAGTCCGGATATGCAAGTAATGTTTCGTGCCTGCGGTCCCGATTTTAAGGAAGGATATGAATCGAAAGGTTTTGTCAATGTAGATATTTATCCGTTACTGGCGTATTTGATGAAGATCACTCCGGAGAAAACGGACGGACAGTTTGAAAGGATAAAAGACATTCTGAAAGATCTGTCTTTTTGATAATCTACTGCGTGTAGAATAGCATATTTCTGTCCAACGGCAAGGCGGACAAAAAAAACGCCCGGAATTTGAATCAGTCTATTTAAGAATGCAAGCCTATTGCGCGTATTTATTACAATATGCGCAGCAGGCTTGTGTTATTTTAATCTTTATGATCGGAGTCGGCTCTAAACAGTGATCTTTTTTCTATTTTTCGCTTGTTGATCTTTTGCGCTCAAATAGAGAAAAAAGGTCTGCGTTCTTACCATTTTATAATATCATTATACCATATGGGGCAAATGTAGTAATCATCCGGACGGGATGGTTACGGCATAATGAGCAAATGCAGTAACCATTTTCTCTCTTTGCTTACTGTAATTTGTCCGAAAGCCTATTGTTCTACCCCTCTCACGTTACTTCTGAGAGGGGTAGGACTATAGGCTTCGTGTTATTACGCTTCCGGTTCGCCGGATTCATAAAAAGTGCATGTCAGCAAAGATAAGTATATGCTACATTCGGTCAGTATTCAGACCATTCTGCTTTCAAAGTGGAATGGGGCAAGAATCCTCTCCCATCAATGTTTTTTCCAAAGTTTACTCATATCTTCCAATGTCTTTCCTTTGGTTTCGGGCACCCAACGCCATACAAACAGTGCGGCAATCACACAAATGACCCCATAAAGGCTGTAAGCAAACATCGGACTGAAATCATAGAGGGCAGGGAAGGTGGACGAAACAATGTAATTGAATATCCATTGAAATGCTACGGCAATGGCTACGGCTTTGCCACGGATGGTGTTGGGGAAGATTTCGGATATCAGTACCCAGCAAATAGGTCCCCACGACATCATGAAAAAGGCTGCGTATACAATTACCGACAGCACGGGAAGTATCCCCTTGACGCCCATGCTGTCGCACAAGGCAACAGCGAATGCCCCGGCCGCCATACCGATGGACCCGATGATGAGTAAGGGCTTACGACCGAAACGGTCGACGGTAAAGATGGCTACCAGTGTGAAGATAATGTTGACAATCCCCATAATGACGGTTTGCATCATTCCTCCCCCTTCGGCGCCGGCATTTTCGAATATTCGAGGTGCGTAATAAAGCACGGCATTGATGCCGATGGCCTGCTGGAAGACGGAAAGCAGAATACCGATGACAATCACTGTTGCGCCATAAGTGAACAGCTTTTCTGCCTTTTCCTGCGAAGTAGCCTTTATATCCGCCAAGATTTCTTGTGCCTTGGCGGCTCCGTTCACTTTCTTTAGAATGGAATATGCTTTCTGATCCTGATCGATCATCACCAGATAGCGGGGAGTTTTGGGTACAAAGAAGAGCAGCATGCCGAAGAAGGCAGCCGGAAAAGCTTCGGAACCAAACATGTATCGCCATCCTTCGGTTACGGTCCACATATCCGATTCGCTGCTGACGGAAAGTGTACCGGCGGCATCTTTCAGGATGATCGGATTTTGGTGGTCACCCAAAATCAAGAAGTTTACAAAGTAGACTACCAGCATGCCGAAAATAATGGCAAACTGATTGCAGGACACCAGTGTACCCCGGATATTGGATGGTGCTATTTCGGCAATATACATCGGACAGACGGCAGATGCCAGCCCCACACCGATACCACCTACGATGCGGTAAAGGTTAAAGGCTATAAGCAGGTTCATATCAGCTTTTCCATATTCAAAGAACAGGAACTCGGGGTAATATGACCCCAGTGCCGAAAGGAAAAAGAGAACGGCAGCCAGTCGCAGCGAGTTGCGGCGACCCAACCGTGAAGCAAAGATGCCGGACAATGCACCACCCAGTACGCAACCAATCAGTGCACTTGAAGAGGTGATGCCGTGCATCACTTTGTCGTATTGAAAATCTGTGGCTGTGAGGAAGAAGGCTTCGAGCCCTTTCTCAGCTCCCGAAATCACAGCGGTGTCATAGCCGAACAACAGTCCGCCCAGGATGGCTACCGATGTAATGGAATACAGGTAGAGCTTGCTACCTTCGTTGGTATGATTCATGGCATTAGCTTTTTTGAATTACGGTTTGCAGACGGAAACTGTCTGCAAACCGCATTGTACGGACTTATAGTGAGTATATGTTAACGAGCGCTTCATACAACTCCTGTTTACCACTGGTTTGTTTCGGCTCACCATTGGATTTTGCATAAGCAACAAGTTCATCCAGAGATATTTTACCTTCTTCAAACTCTTTCCCTTTACCTGTATCGAACGAGGCATAGCGTTCGGACAGCATCTTCCGGTAAGGAGATTCATTGAGCAGATTGGCTGCGCTTTCCAAAGCACGTGCCATCGCGTCCATTCCGGCAATGTGGGCAATGAAAATATCCTCCGGATCGGTAGAGTTCCGGCGGGTCTTGGCGTCGAAGTTTGTTCCGCCGTTGCCCAATCCGTCATTACGGATAATCTGCATCATGGCTTGTGTCAGTTCGAAGTTATCAATCGGGAACTGGTCGGTATCCCATCCATTCTGATAGTCGCCGCGGTTTGCATCGATAGATCCTAACATACCGTTATCTACAGCCACTGCCAGTTCGTGTTCAAATGTATGTCCCGCAAGGGTGGCATGGTTCACTTCAATGTTCACTTTGAAGTCGCGTTCCAGCCCGTGAGCTTTCAGGAAACCGATGACAGTTTCGGTGTCGACATCATACTGGTGCTTGGTCGGCTCCATGGGTTTCGGCTCAATCAGGAAGGTGCCTTTGAAACCTTGTGCGCGGCCATAGTCACGGGCAATGGTGAGCATTTGTGCCAGATGTTCTTTTTCTCGTTTCTGGTCAGTATTCAGCAGCGACATATATCCTTCGCGTCCGCCCCAAAAGACATAGTTTGTCCCCCCCAATTCTATAGTGGCGTCAATCGCATTCTTAATCTGAACGGCAGCACGGGCCACAACATCGAAATCGGGATTGGTAGCCGCACCGTTCATGTAACGGGCATGGCTGAATACATTGGCTGTTCCCCACAATAGTTTGATACCGGTTTCGGCCTGCTTCTGCTTTGCGTAGGCAACCATCTCTTTCAGGTTGGCTTCATAGGCCTCGATGGTATCAGCTTCTGCAACCAAGTCTACGTCGTGGAAACAATAATATCCAATACCCATCTTCTGCATAAACTCAAAACCTGCATCCATCTTGTTCTTGGCTGCCTGTAAGGGATCAGGGTCACCGTTCCATGAAAATTGTTTGGTTCCGCCTCCAAACTGGTCACCGCCCTCGGCACAAAGTGTATGCCACCACGCCATTGCAAACTTCAGCCAGTCTTTCATCTTGCGGCCGTTAATCACTTTCTCGGCATCGTAATAACGAAATGCCATCGGGTTCTTACTATCTTTACCTTCGAACTTAATTTTCCCTATACCCGGGAAGTACTCTTTTGTTGCCATATTATTTAAAGTTTTAGGAGCTTCGCCCGCTCCTTCTTCATTTGGAGAAGGCACAGGAGACAGCTTTGATGATTCATTTTTTTATCTTATGATTATTCGTTTTTTTTATTCATCTGCATAGATCGGGCCAGGCATTGTTTCCAACGTCCATATGCATCGGCATATTCCTGTTGCCGGGCCGGATCGGGTTCAACGACTTCCAGCTTGTCGAGTGACGCGAAAGCCTCTTGATGGTTTTTGTAGATGCCTGCTCCCATCCCGGCACCCTTGGCTGCGCCGACAGCACCATCTGTGTTATAAAGTTCGATGGTAGCTCCCGTCGTGCCGGCCAATGTCTCACGAAAAATGGGGCTGAGAAACATATTGGCATGTCCGGCATGGATCTTTTCGACAGGGATACCCATTCCTTCCATAATATCGATACCATATTTAAAGGAAAAGACGATGCCTTCCTGTGCCGCACGGATCAAATGCGCCTTGTCATGCATGTTGAAGTCAATTCCGTGAAAACTGCAACCGGTCGTCCGGTTGTTCAGCATGCGTTCCGCTCCGTTACCAAAAGGCAGAATGCTGATGCCTGCACTGCCAACCGGAACCTGTGAAGCAAGGCGGTTCATCTCTGTATATGAGATGCCTTCCGGAGCGACATTGCGTTTTATCCACGAATTTAGAATCCCTGTTCCGTTGATGCAAAGCAATACACCCAGACGTGGATTCGCGGCAGTATGATTGACATGCGCAAAGGTGTTGACACGCGACTGCGGATCATAGCTGATTTCCCCGTTTACTCCGTATACGACTCCCGACGTTCCGGCAGTGGAAGCTATTTCACCCGGATTGAATACATTCAATGAAAGAGCGTTGTTGGGCTGGTCGCCAGCACGGTAAGTGATCGGTGTACCTTCCTGCAATCCAAGTTCCCGGGCAGCACTCCCGGTTAATAGTCCCTGTTCGGCGAAAGTTGGCCGGATGTCGGCTATCAGAGAAGAATCGAACCCATAATATTGCATTAGGAAATCTGCCGTACGGTCATTCCGGAAATCCCAAAGCATACCTTCGGAAAGCCCTTCGACTGTCGTACAGATTTCTCCGCTCAGTTTCATGGCAATATAATCACCCGGCAACATAATTTTATCAATCTGTGCGTAAATGTGCGGCTCGTTTTCCTTTATCCATGCCAGTTTAGAAGCGGTAAAATTGCCGGGAGAATTGAGCAAGTGCGTAAGGCAAAACTCCTCTCCGATTGTTTCGAACGCCCTTTGTCCATAGGGGACCGCACGCGAATCGCACCAGATTATAGCCGGGCGCAGCACGCGCTGCTGTCTGTCTACACATACCAGGCCGTGCATCTGATAAGAGATGCCGATGGCCTTGATGTCTCCGGCAGCTATCCCCGATTCTGAAAGGACGGACTGTGTGGAGAGTTTCAGATTCTCCCACCAGTCTTCCGGTTCCTGTTCTGCCCATCCGGAGCGTACGGCAATAATGCCTGCCTCCGTTTTCGGAAAGAATGCGGAAGCGACGCATTTGCCTGTCCCGACATCTACCAAGCTCGCTTTGACGGACGAGCTGCCTATGTCATACCCTAATAAAAACATGATCTTGTTTATTAATTAATTTGTGATTTAAAATAAAATCTCCATAAGACTTACCGTCTTACCTTATTATATATCTTTTTGTCGAATTTATAATAGCGGGCTGCCCGGTGGGCCACTCCGGTTTGTTTTTCTTCCAATGGTACGACGTACTCCATCAAGGCTATCTTTTTATGGAAGTTGCGTACATCCACTGCTTTGTCGTATACCAGTTCGAACAAGATCCGAAGTTGGGAAGCGGTAAACTTGCGCGGCAGCAGATCAAACAGCATTGAAGGATTGAACTCCACAAATTGCCGGATATAAATCAGCGCTTCTCTGATAATCAGATTATGGTCAAAAGCTAACGTCTTTATGTCTTTCAGTGCCACCCAACAGGCCTGGAACTCATCCAGGTTTTTGTCCAACGCCCGGTCTATCTTTACCATCGATAGATAAGCTATGGTGACAATGCGCTCTACTTTCGATTGCATTGCCCGTTCCAACCAACGCACATCTTTAGGATTGCTCGTCCGGTTTTTAGAACCAAATGCTTTAAATTGCATCAGGTTGACGCTTCGGATACCTGTCAGTTCGAATAAAACACGTTGTGCTGCTTCGTCCAGGTCTTCATCCATGTAGATCAGGCTCCCGGGAAGCTTCATATCATGGTAAACTTCTCCGTTTTCCTCTCCTACCCGCTTAATCAACAGGACTTTGAGTTGCTCTCCGTCAAAACCAATCACTACACAGTCTACTGAGATATGATTGTTTGCCAATGGGGTTTGTTTCGGTATGTCATGCATAATATTTAGTCTTTGAACATTGCAAATATAGAGATATTCTCATCTGGTAAGCAATTAAATTATATGCTATAAAGCATTGTTTTTCATATATATACATATCGTATGTTTTACACTAAGGAGTATTCATCTTATTGTATATACAACAATATGTATTTCTACCTTCCAGGAAAGACAGTAATTGTAGAAAGTACAAAAAGACGGGGATACTTTATAATCAGCTCTTTCGATTGATGGCAGACCATTGGTTTTACGGCGGACTTATTGTATTTTATAAGGTGTGTCATTTTGTATCTTCTTTGTTTTTATCCTATCTTTGTTGTAGAATTATTAAAAAAAACTAAAATGAAACGTTATCCGGTTGTTCTTTCTATTGCCGGTTCCGATTGTTCGGGAGGGGCGGGTATACAGGCAGATATTAAAACGATTTCTGCTCTGGGCGCATACGCGGCATCGGTGATTACCGCAGTCACCGTACAAGATACAAGGGGAGTGAAGGCTGTACACACGGTTCCCGCTGGGATTGTGCAGGGACAGATTGAAGCGGTAATGGACGACTTATGTCCAGATACTCTGAAAATAGGTATGGTAAGTGAACCGCTCCTCGTAAAAGTGATTGCGGATTGCTTACGAAAATACCCTCACCGCCCGGTGGTTTATGACCCCGTTATGGTGTCTACCAGTGGGCGGAAATTAATGACTGACGATGCAATACAGTTGATTAAAGAAGAACTTATCCCGCAAACAACCCTGATAACTCCCAATCTGGATGAAACGGAAGTGCTGACAGGAATGAAAATAACCACAGTGGAAGAGATGATAGATGCGGCCCGGACGCTCTCCACGATGTATCATACTGCAGTATTGGTGAAAGGAGGACACTTGCAGGGAAACGAAATGCAGGATGTATTGTTTGCGGGCGGAAACACCTATATATATAAGGAGAGAAAAATAGAAAGCCGGAATTTACATGGTACCGGATGTACTCTCTCTTCTTCAATCGCCACCTATCTGGCATCAGGACTTCCAATGGATCAGGCAGTAGGCAAAGCCAAAACATATGTCAGCAGGGCCATTGATGCCGGAAAAGAAATAATTGTCGGTCATGGCAACGGCCCGTTGTGTCATTTCTGGAGACCGGAAAAAGCCAGTATATGGGAAGATAAAGAAGAGGAATAAACCGAAAAACACTTCTCTATTGCACAATTTTGTCAATTCTGTGCTATCATATTGCAAAAATATATAACTTTGCACCCGCAAATTAAATTAAAAAACAAAAATATGAAAGCATTTGTATTCCCCGGTCAAGGTGCTCAGTTCGTAGGTATGGGCAAAGACCTGTATGAAACTTCAGCTTTAGCAAAAGAATTGTTTGAAAAAGCAAATGATATCCTGGGATATCGCATTACAGATATTATGTTCAACGGTACTGATGAAGACCTCCGCCAGACCAAGGTTACCCAACCTGCTGTATTCCTTCATTCTGTTATCTCTGCGCTTTGCATGGGGGAAGATTTCAAACCGGAAATGACTGCCGGACACTCATTGGGTGAGTTTTCTGCATTGGTTGCTGCCGGTGCTCTTTCTTTTGAGGACGGTTTGAAACTGGTTTATGCACGTGCCATGGCAATGCAGAAGGCTTGTGAAGCTACTCCTTCTACAATGGCTGCCATTATCGCTCTGCCTGATGAGAAAGTAGAAGAAATCTGTGCGGCTGTTGCCGCCGAAGGCGAAGTTTGTGTACCGGCTAACTACAACTGTCCGGGACAGATTGTAATTTCCGGATCTGTACCGGGAATCGAGAAAGCTTGCGAACTGATGAAGGCAGCCGGAGCAAAACGTGCACTTCCGCTGAAGGTAGGTGGAGCGTTCCACTCTCCTCTGATGGATCCTGCCAAAGTAGAACTGGAAGCTGCTATCAACGCAACCGAAGTCCACACTCCGAAATGTCCGGTTTACCAGAATGTGGATGCTCTGCCTCATACAGATCCGCAAGAAATCAAAAAGAACCTGGTTGCTCAATTGACAGCTTCTGTACGCTGGACTCAAACCGTAAAGAATATGGTTGCCGACGGTGCTACCGACTTCACAGAATGTGGACCGGGCGCCGTATTACAAGGGCTGATCAAGAAGATCGACTCTACAGTATCTGCTCACGGAATTGCATAAAAGTCTTTTTGAAGACTTTCCTATAATACAACACCGAAACTCTTTCTATAGGGTTTCGGTGTTACTTTTTTAAAATAACATATCCGATATCTTGATTTTACAATCTTCCTTCTGGTTTTAAGGAGATATCCAGTTGCCTTTATACCCATTTTGCACAAGTGAATCCGATGGGTGGACATATCTGGCGTGTCCTGAGTACTTTGCAACCTTTTTGCCTATGCTTTTGTTATAATTAGAAACAAACCTATTTGTCCAATGAAAGTACACGAATATCAGGCAAAAGAGATTTTCTCCTCTTACGGAATACCTGTCGAAAGACATGCTTTGTGCCATACTGCAGACGGCGCTGTAGCCGCTTACCACCGTATGGGTGTAAACCGGGTCGCAATTAAGGCACAAGTATTGACCGGGGGCCGTGGAAAAGCCGGTGGGGTAAAACTTGCCGATAACGACAGGGATGTCTATCAATATGCTCAAACGATTTTGGGGATGACCATTAAAGGATATCCCGTAACCAAAGTCCTTCTTAGTGAAGCCATCAATATCGCCGCAGAATATTATATCAGTTTTACGATAGATCGTAATACACGTTCTGTTGTACTGATCATGAGTGCAGCCGGTGGCATGGACATTGAGGAAGTGGCTCGTCAATATCCCGAAAAAATAATGCGTTACAACATTGATCCTCTGGTCGGGATTCCCGATTATCTGGCACGTAAATTTGCTTTCTCTCTATTCGAACAAGCAGAGCAGGCCAATCGGATGACAACCATTATTCAAAACCTTTACAAAGCATTTATTGAAAAGGATGCCTCACTGGCTGAGATTAATCCATTGGTACTTACCCCTACGGGTACATTACTGGCAATTGATGCGAAAATGGTGCTTGATGATAACGCACTTTACCGTCATTCGGATTTGCAGAAACTATCAGAACCTACAGAAGATGAAAAGCTTGAAGCTATTGCCAAAGAGAGGGGATTCAGTTATGTCCGTATGGATGGCGAAATTGGCTGTATGGTTAACGGAGCCGGTTTAGCTATGGCAACCATGGATATGATTAAACTTTATGGAGGTAATCCGGCAAATTTTCTTGATATTGGCGGTAGCTCGAATCCTATCAAAGTAATAGAAGCAATGAAATTATTGCTGGATGATAAAAAGGTAAAGGTTGTCTTTATCAATATTTTCGGTGGCATCACCCGAGGTGATGACGTGGCTGTCGGACTATTGCAGGCATTTGACCAGATACATACGGATATCCCTATTATTGTACGACTGACGGGCACGAACGAACGTATGGGACGTGAATTATTGAGTAAAAATAGTCGTTTTCAGGTAGCACAAACAATGGAAGAAGCTACTCGGATGGCTGTAGAATCATTAAAAAAAGAATCGATATGAGCATACTTATTGATAAATCCACCCGACTCCTGGTACAGGGAATTACAGGCAGGGACGGACTCTTTCATGCAAAAAAGATGGCTGAATATGGAACTAATGTAGTGGGTGGCACATCGCCCGGAAAAGGAGGCACAATGGTAGATGATACCTTTCCGGTATTCAATACCATGTATGAAGCTGTCCGCCGCACACAGGCCAATACATCTATTATTTTTGTACCGGCCCGTTTTGCTGCTGATGCTATTATGGAGGCTGCCGATGCAGGTATCCGATTGATTATTTGCATTACAGAAGGAATTCCGACACTGGACGTGATAAAAGCCTATCGGTTTGCTGAACAGAAAGGAGCAAAACTGATTGGACCAAACTGTCCGGGGCTTATCTCTCCGGGGAAAAGTCTGGTAGGTATTCTTCCCGGACAGGTATTCAGTCCGGGCAATATAGGAGTGATAAGCCGAAGCGGAACACTGACTTACGAAATCGTGTCACATCTCACAGCCAAAGGTATGGGGCAATCCACCGCTATCGGCATGGGGGGAGATCCTGTTGTCGGACTTTATTTCCGTGAATTATTGGCAATGTTACAGAATGATCCTCAAACAGATGCTATTGTTATGATTGGTGAGATCGGAGGAAATGCAGAAGAACTGGCCGCAGCATATATTTGTGAACATGTAACTAAACCTGTAGTAGCATTTATTGCAGGGCAATCTGCCCCGCCGGGCAAGCAGATGGGACATGCCGGAGCCATTATATCCGGAAGTTCCGGTTCTGCTGCCGAAAAAATTTCAGCATTGGAGATTGCAGGAATCAGGGTCGCCGGCGAACCTTCGGAAATACCGGACCTGTTAAAGGGGCGTTTTTGAACAAATCATTTTAATTCATCAAACTTATAGACTTAACGATATGAGTAGGCGCAAGGAATTAGAGCATGAGGTATCTCTTGCTCAGGAAAGAATTAAGAAAGCTCCCAAAGATACCCCCAGAGAGATACTGAAGATATGGGAGCAAGAGTTGGTTGATCTGGAAGTGGAACTTAATAATTTGGTCGACGACGAGGAAGATAATAACGATTGAATCACTTTTCTGCCTAATAAAAGGCCCGTACAAAAATTGTACGGGCTTTTTCAAGGAAATAGAATACTCCCAGCTACCTTCGGGAATGGCTACGCATAAAGGGTGTACGGCTCCCTCACTTTATCAGTTGTATAACATTTATAATAAGACGGTATTTTATCTACTTTGTTCCGTTTTCATCCATCTTTTAACTATTTATTTTCACATTTACTCTTTGTCGGGTTATTCTTTGATAAGATGTAACAGGATTATCCTGCAATCATTGACATACATCAAAAACAAACAGTTTAAAACAGCCTTTTTATCCTACGTCAATTCAATCGTCATATTTCTCCCTTACATTTGTAATGTTTTCAAGGTATAACATAAAAATTTGAGATTATGAAATGGGTAAAAAGATTGTTGGATAGAATCGGTAATTCCGATTCTATGATTTGGGGCTATGTAATGCTCCATGAATAAAGGATTATAAAACAGAGTTTGATTGAAAAAAACGTTTGAAAAAGGAGGCCGGGATTATCGCGGACTCCTTTTTTAGTTAATCCCCCTTATTATTTGCACAAATATGGTTTATTTTACTCTTCTTGTTCCAAAGCCGGATTATCCGGTAAAGAGTACTTGAGATTTACACTAAAAAATGCAAAACCAGAATAAAAACATGACTTAAAAATTCTGTATTTGAATGTTTTTCTGTATATTAGGAACATAACCAAATAATGTAAAATGGAATTAGAAACAATTGGAGAAAACGCCGGCAAAGTATGGCGCACCCTGAATGAAATGAGGGGAAAAATATCTATTCAGGAACTTAGTCGGAAAATTAACCTCAGCGCTGAAGATGTTGCACTTGCAGTAGGTTGGTTAGCCAGAGAAAATAATATTTTTATTCAGAGACACAACTACCTGCTATATGTCAGTCATGATGCTTTCTGATTTTACTTTAAGAGAATTGACTGTCAGAGTCTAAGAAATATAATAGGGATTATTCGTCACCGGATAATCCCTATTATATTTCTTACGATTTAGGACAAGTATGCGTGTCACTCTCTTTCCTAAAAATTAAATTTGTCAGAAAATAAGCTAACTCTACCATCATGATGCCAATGGTAGCACCAGCCAATACGTCACTTAGCCAATGACGATTGTTTAATTGGCGTGTGAAGCCGGTAACAACAGCCGGCAGGAAAGTGGCAATGGTGGCTAAAGGAGTCTTGAAGCCATATTCTTTATATAAAAGAGTAGCAGCCGTAAAAGCAGTAGCCGTATGGCCTGAAGGGAAGGAAAGAAAATCCGAACCGTCTGGACGGAGAACACCCGCCAATGATTTCATGGAGATGACTACTGCTCCCATTAAGACATACGCAAATGCAGTTGAAACGAGCATACGTTTCCAGTTACTACGACTTTTTACTCCTGCAAGTTTCAATATAAACATGACAACAATCGGTAGATAGGGTAGAAAATCATCATACCGATATGCAAAAGTCGAAGCATGCATATTCCGCAGATGATAGATATATTGATCTGCACTTGTCAATAACCCGGCCCGCAGGGCACATACTATAAGGGTACAGGCAAATAGCCAAAGTATTAATTTACGTGGACTCATTTCGTTCTATTATAGGTTTATAGTATATGCCTACAAAGATAATTCTTTTGATGCAGAAGACATTAGGAACAATTAATATGAAAATATTATTTGTCTTATTATAACATTCATATTAATAAATATTCCGGGAGCTGCAAAGATCGAACGAAAGTAGATAACTCAATCTGTCAAATGTCAGAAAAACCGGAGCCCTACTTCTGCTGTCACATTTTACAATAAATAGAAGCAGGCATTATTCTCAAAAGCATTGCTACATATCTCCATCTTCTTGAGATGTATACAACTTTTCTTTTCCGAAAGATCGCCCGGTATATCTGTTGTACGGCTTTCTGTAGTGGAGTGACCCAAAACAACCCCTCTCCTTTAGCCATCGCTGTATCTACGAATCCTGGGCGTATGTCCGTAATGTGAATGGGGTAAGATAGCTTGGCTGCTTTCTTCCTCAAGCCTTCCGTATAATTGATTTGATAGGCTTTCGAAGCATTGTATGCCGGTGCTATTCCTTCACCACGCATCCCGCCTACAGAGGAAATTGTAACCAGATGCCCCGATTCTTGTCTCTGGAAAAAATAAAATGCCCAGTCTGCCACATTGGTGAATCCGATAACATTGGTCAAAAGAACCGGTCTCTCTAAATTATAATCGAGCTCAGGGTTTAGTTCCCCTACCCCCGAACAGAACACGAGTATATCCATACCTCCCATTCTGTCCACAAGATTATTGAGTTGCCGGATTGTATCAGTTTCCTTTGTAACATCTGATATGGTATAAAAACAGTTTTTATTTTGTGAACAAAGCTCTTGCAGTTTATTTTCCCTTCGTCCCGTTATGCCAACCATATTCCCTTCCTGAATAAACCGTTCTGCCAATCCTCTACCGATCCCGGATGTAGCTCCTATTATGATAACCTTTTTCATTTTTATTCTTTTTAATGCTTACACAAAGGTATTGGGATCGGAACAAATGAATCTTGACTGAAATCAAGATTTTATTTTTGTACTAACTTTCTTCGAAGACGGCTGAGTGTTTCCGGACATATCATCAGATAGGATGCCAGTTCCTTCAATGAAATCAAATTCAACAGTCCGGGACAACGTTCAAGTATCTCCCTATATCGTTCTTCGGGCGTCATGCTGTACATCGATATCATCCGTTCATATACTTCCCATAACAATATTTCAGCTATATGTCTACCCAATTTCAGATTCGTGTCGTCCCGGTCATAGAATTCCTCTAACTGTCTGTTGTTTACTATATAAACAGTGCAGTTACAAATGGCTTGTATATCTACATTTGAATTATCTCCTAAACGGAATGCCGGATAATTACCCACAAACGAGTGTTCGAATGTATAGCCTACAATTTTATTTTCTCCCCGACTGTTGGTACAGCAATAGCGGAAAGAACCTTCTGCCACATACCCCATCAATTTGCAGGATTCACTTTGTCGGCAAAAGAAATCTCCTTTTTGATATTGGGTAAGTTGCCCATTTTGAAGTACAAAATCTGTAATGGGGGCAAAGTTAACCTTCGATGTATACTTATTGAAATCTTTTGCTTCTTCCATGATATAATTTCATTTTGAAGTGCGAATATAAATAATGCGGACTGAACTATGATACTCAATCCGCATTAAAATGATCTTTGGGGGACTTTATCCGCAATGGAAGTACTTGCTTACTAATGCCAGCATCTCCTCCGGTTTGCCCTGTATCTCTATACGCAGGGTAGCATCATTATAGCTTCGTAATCTACTGATAATGCCATCAATCATAGCAGGGCTGAATACATTATACTGTTCAAATACAGTCCGTTGTTTCTGTAAGCAGTCTGCTGATGCCGCACAGCTATCCGGTAGTTGTGCTAAGTTTTTCAGTTTATCAGCATTCTCTTTTTGATGGATATTTACGTTAACGTATGTCTTCTCTGCAATGGTTAAGGCGTTGTCTATCTCAAAACCGTGACGACAAGCCACTGCAAGTCCTGCCAGTAATTGATAGAGATCGGCTGATCCGTCCGGTGAACGCATTTCCACTGTCTGCTTTTGCGTCGTATCATAGTGGCTGTCCAACTCCAATGGATTGGCTAACGCACACATATCTGTTTTAGCAGACCATCCCAATGGAACTCGTACCAATACAGAACGATTTCGATCGCCCCAACAAACATTAGTCGGCGCCTCTTGATGTGGTACAAGCCGGAAATATGAAGTAGGATTTGTATTTCCGAAAGCCGTGATGGATGGGGCAAGCAGCATCATGCCCGCAATGGCTCTACGAGCTGTATCAGAAAGAATCCCACCTTTTAGCATCTGGTTCTGTCCGTCTTTCATCATGCGCATATGGATATGTAATCCGGATCCAGCTTTGCCCACTGTAATTTTCGGAGCAAATGTAATATCATAACCATATTGGTAAGCTAAGTTGCGGATAACCCATTTGGCTATTATCAATTGGTCGGCAGCATCTTCTGCACGGACTGGCAGAAATTCTATTTCATTTTGCTCGTAGACTTTATCGTCAAGCATAAAATTACCGACTTCAGAATGCCCGTATTTTATTTGTCCACCCGTTTGAGCTATGTAAGACATACATTGTGTACGGAAATCATTGAATTTAGCATAAGGTCCTGATTCATGATAACCGCGCTGATCGGTTGCCGGAAACATTCCGTCGTCCTCGGCAATCACATAATACTCCAATTCTCCCATAGCCTGAAACTCCATGCCTGTTACTTCCGTGAACGCTTTACAAGCTTTGTGTAAGGTATATTCGGGAGAACTTTCCAGAGGTTCTCCATCTTTATTAAAGAAAGAGCAAAGCATCACGAGTGTAGGTAATTCTGCAAATGGATCAACGAATGCGGTACGGAAGCGTGGAATTACATACAAATCACTGCTCCCTGCCTCTATAAAAGGAAACAGGCTTGATCCATCCACTCGTTCACCACAAGTCAGGATAGCATCCAGATAGGCAGCGTTGTTTATTACAAAATTCAATGTTTTAAGTCGTCCGTCCGCAGCAGGATACATAAAGTTAACCATGCGGATTTCATTTTGTTGGATATAGGAAATAATATCTGCTTTTGTAAATTCAGCAGCAGGCTTTTGCAAAAATGTCACCAGATGATTGGGACTCATTAATAATTCTTGATTCATCATACGTTGATTGTTGTTTCATTAATTATTTGGGTTAACAGATTATTTTATGAACCAAAGATACACAAAAAGTTAGCAAATCAAGATTTATTCCCATGAAAAATAATAGTTCCCTTTCATCCGCTGACGATTCGGCTATTCTTTAATTTAGACTCACTCCTATGCTACTTACTTCTTTGTTTTTTATACCTTTGCATCCGATTTTAAATAAGGTATAGAATATATGGTACAAAATCAGGTCCAACCGGTTCGTAGGATTGCATTTCCTATATTGATCGCATTAAGTATTTCTCACTGTTTAAATGATCTTTTGCAGGCTGTCATTTCGGCTGTATATCCTCTCTTTAAAGAAGATCTCTCGTTAAGTTTTGCTCAGATTGGATTGATAACTCTTGTTTACCAGATGTCCGCTTCCGTGTTTCAACCACTGACCGGTCTTATTTTTGACAAACGTCCTATAGCATGGTCACTTCCCATCGGAATGAGTTTCACACTGGTAGGTATGTTGAATCTGGCTTTTGCATCCAATTTACACTGGTTGCTTGCATCCGTTTTTATTATTGGAATCGGTTCTTCTGTCCTTCATCCCGAAGCATCACGTATAACCTTTTTAGCTTCAGGAGGAAAACGGGGATTAGCGCAATCACTCTTTCAGGTGGGCGGCAATTTGGGCGGATCATTAGGCCCTTTGTTAGTGGCGTTGTTAGTGGCTCCTTACGGCAGGCATTATATTGCTTTGTTTGCAATTCTTGCTTTAGCGGCTATCTGTGCAATGTTCCCTATTTGTCGGTGGTACCGGGCCTATCTGAACCATCTTAAAAAACGTCCCATACTTGCAAGAACCTATATTGAACGCCCGCTCTCTCCAGGCAAAACAGTGTTTGCCATTACGATACTGATGATCTTGATCTTTTCTAAATATATTTATATGGCGAGTCTGAATAGCTATTATACTTTCTATCTGATACATAAGTTTAATGTAAGTATTCAGCAATCACAACTCTTCTTATTTGTATTTCTGGTAGCTACTGCCATCGGTACATTAATGGGAGGCCCTATCGGTGATAAGGTCGGGCGCAAATATGTAATTTGGGGATCAATCCTTGGCACAGCACCGTTTAGTTTGTTGATGCCACATGCCGGACTTGTATGGACTGTACTTCTTAGTTTTTGCGTCGGACTGATGTTATCGTCCGCTTTTCCCGCTATTTTGCTTTATGCGCAGGAACTGCTTCCTAATAAATTAGGGCTGATTTCGGGACTCTTTTTTGGATTTGCATTTGGTGTTGCCGGTATCGCCTCTGCTGTCCTTGGCAATATGGCCGATAAATTTGGAATCGATGCGGTATACAATGTTTGTGCATTCATGCCGTTATTAGGATTGGTAACTTGGTTTTTACCGGATTTAAAAAAAACGAAAAAAGAAAAATAAGAATAATTGAAAAGTAGTCTGTATCTGCTTTTTATATTTGAATAAATAAAATCCGGAAGCACTTTTCCGGATTTTATCCTTTTTAATGCTATTTTCTACCAGTTTTTTTCTTATATCAATTCTCCCTCTTAATTATTTTACTAATTTCGTGGCGTACATATATGAATCAAGTAAATGAAAATGGAGAATAACGCATTAACCGGAAAACCTTATAACATTGGATATGCCTTAAGCGGAGGCTTTATTAAAGGATTTGCCCATTTGGGAGTTATCCAGGCCTTATTGGAGCATGATATTAAACCGGATATCATTTCAGGAGTAAGTGCCGGAGCTTTGGCCGGAGTTTTTTACGCCGACGGTAACGAACCCTATAGAGTGTTGGACTACTTTTCCGGACATAAATTTCAGGACTTGACCAAACTTGTGATTCCCAAAGTCGGTTTATTTGCACTGGGAGAATTTATAGACTTTCTGAAGTCGAATCTTAAAGCACAGAAACTGGAAGACTTAAAACTTCCACTTATCATCACCGCCACTGATCTGGATCATGGGCGCAGTATGCATTTTCATAAAGGGAATATAGCCGAACGAGTGGCAGCTTCATGCTGTATGCCGGTATTGTTTACGCCTGTAAAAATAGGAAATACACACTATGTGGACGGAGGGCTTTTGATGAATCTACCGGTTTCTACCATCCGAAATGAATGTGAAAAAGTAGTGGCAGTAAATGTCAGTCCGCTGATGGCAGAGAAATATAAAATGAATATTGTCAGTATTGCCATGCGCTCTTATCATTTTATGTTTCGCGCCAATACGTTTCCGGAGCGCGATAATTGTGATTTACTAATAGAACCTTATAATCTGGAGGGTTACAGCAATACTGAGCTTGAAAAAGCTGAAGAGATTTTTGAGCAAGGCTATAACACAGCTTCCGAAGTTTTGGATCAACTGATTGAGGAGAAAGGAAAGATATGGAGATAATAAAAACCGGATTGGCTGCTTTTGGTATGTCGGGACAGGTATTTCATGCCCCGTTTATCAGTACGAATCCGCATTTCAAACTTTGTAAAATAGTAGAGCGTACCAAGGAACTCTCTAAAGCACGTTATCCGCAAGCAACGATTGTGCGTAGTTATAATGAGTTGACAGAGGATCCCGAGATAGATCTGATCGTGGTTAATACCCCGGACAGCACACATTATGAATATACCCGAATGGCTCTTGAAGCCGGAAAAAACGTGGTAGTTGAGAAACCTTTTACTTCTACTACAGAACAAGGAAAAGAATTAATAGCTTTGTCTGAACAAAAAGGACTAATGCTTAGTGTGTATCAAAACCGCAGGTGGGATGCAGACTTTTTGACAGTACGTGATATTCTTGATAAGTCGTTGTTAGGTCGCTTAGTGGAATATGAATCAACTTTCGCCCGTTACCGAAACTTTATCAAGCCTAACACATGGAAAGAAACCGGAGTATCGGGAGGTGGACTGACATACAATCTGGGATCACACCTGATTGATCAGGCAGTTCAGCTTTTCGGAATGCCTGAAGCTGTTTTTGCCGATTTGGGTGTACTTCGTAATGGAGGAAAAGTAGATGATTATTTTATAATTCATTTGTTACGTCCTTCCTTGGCACCTGATGTGAAGATCACCCTGAAAGCAAGCTATTTGATGCGGGAAGCCGAACCACGTTTCATGTTGCATGGGACGTTAGGATCGTATGTCAAATATGGAGTCGACAAACAAGAAGCTGCCTTATTGGCTGGTGAAATGCCTGGCAGCCCTAATTGGGGAGAGGAATCGGAACAAGAATGGGGATTATTGCATACAGAAATGAATGGAAAAGAAATCTGCCGGAAATATCCGGGTATATCCGGTAATTATGGTGGTTTCTATCAGAATATATATGAACACTTGTGTTTAGGAAAAACGTTGAAAACGCATGCACAAGACATCTTGAATGTGATACGAATAATCGAAGCGGCTTATCAGAGCCATCGGGAAACTAAAATAGTTAATCTTAAATAGCTTTTATAAAAATGAAGAACGAAGAAAAAATGATTATTTATCAAGTGTTTACGCGCTTGTTTGGAAATAATAATAACCACTGCATCAATAACGGAGACATCTTACAAAACGGTTGTGGAAAAATGGCTGATTTCACAGCCAAAGCTTTGGGTGAGATCAGAAAGCTCGGAGCGACTCATATTTGGTATACCGGTATTATCGAACACGCTACTCAGACTGATTACAGAAGATATAATATCCGACCGGATCATCCGGCTATTGTAAAAGGCAAAGCGGGCTCTCCTTATGCCATTAAGGATTATTATGATGTAGATCCGGATTTGGCTACTGATGTTCCCGGACGAATGAAAGAGTTTGAAAACCTGGTAAACCGCACACACAGGGTAGGACTAAAAGTGATTATCGACTTTGTACCGAATCATGTAGCGCGCCAATATCATTCGGATGCACAGCCGGATGGTACCAGCCAGCTCGGAGCCAACGATGATCCTAATTACTCGTTCAGTCCATACAATAATTTTTATTATATTCCACAATCGGAATTGCACGGTCAGTTTGATATGACAGGAAACGCAGTGGAACCTTATCGTGAATTTCCTGCCAAAGCAACTGGTAACAATCGATTTGATGCTTACCCGAATATAAATGACTGGTATGAAACTGTAAAGCTGAATTATGGAGTAGATTATCAAAATGGAGGAACCTGTCATTTTTCACCGACTCCGGATACCTGGATTAAAATGTTGGATATTCTTTTTTTCTGGGCTTCCAAGAACATTGATGGATTCCGTTGTGATATGGCTGAAATGGTTCCGGTAGAGTTCTGGGAATGGGCTATTCCACAAGTGAAACAAACCTATTCCAATATTTTGTTTATTGCTGAAGTATACAATCCTCACGAATATAAAAATTATCTGTTTCGTGGTAAGTTCGATTATCTCTATGATAAAGTAGGACTGTATGATACCTTGCGTAACGTGGCTTGTGGTTATGATTCAGCAACTGCCATCACCCGTAGTTGGCAGTCTTTGGGGGGGATTGAAAAGCGGATGCTTAACTTCCTTGAGAATCATGACGAACAGCGCATTGCATCTGATTTCTTTGCCGGAGACCCACGCAAGGGCATTCCCGCACTAATCGTATCAGCTTGCATGAATACGAATCCGATGATGATCTATTTTGGTCAGGAGTTCGGAGAAATGGGAATGGATAGTGAAGGATTCAGCGGACGTGACGGACGAACCACTATTTTCGATTATTGGAGTGTAGACACCATTCGGCGTTGGCGTAACGAAGGTAAATTTGATGGAAAAATGCTAACTGAAGAACAAAAGCATTTATATGCAATTTACCATAAGGTTTTGACTCTATGTAATGAAGAGCAGGCAATATCAAAAGGTGTATTTTTTGATTTGATGTATGCCAATGAAAATGGATGGAGATTTAATGAACATAAGCAGTATACTTTCATGCGTAAGTATAAAAATGAATTGCTGTTTGTAGTCGTAAACTTTGATAATCAATCGGTAAATGTTGCAATTAATGTACCTTCTCATGCCTTCGATTTTTTGCAGATTCCCCAATTTGACTCATACAAAGCAACCGATTTAATGACCGATAAAGAAGAAGTAGTCTGTTTATTGCCTTATAAAGCCACAGAAATAGCTTTAGGAGCATATACCGGTAAAATACTGAAGATTAAATTTTAGTTGAATATAAAACAGCCCTTGCAATCTAATCTGTGCAAGGGCTGTTTTTTATCTGTTTATTCCCATTTTTATTTGGTTCTTTTCAATACCATTGCTGTTCGCGCAGGAATATAGAGTTTCAACCATTCTTTCTTTTCTTTTTTATATAAAGAATCGGGCAATGTGAAATGTTTCACACTATCGTCTGACAAGCCATTGCCTCCATAAACTACATTGTCTGTATTCAATATTACCTCATAAGTTCCGGGGGTTACCAAAAATCCATAATCAGTAAATGATTGTTTCGGATTGAAATTGAACACAAAAATCAAGTCTTTACGTTGGTATGCCAGTACTTGGTCACCATCGTTATGCCAAATTTCCTGTACAGGAGTCTGCTGAATGTTTTTAACGCTCTTGATTACTTTCAGCATGTCAGCATCAAAATCACCTAAATAATGGTAAGTCAGGTTTTTATTATCAACCAAATCCCACTGCCGGCGAGCATATTTACATGACCATCCGTTACCTTCACGCGGGAAGTCAATCCATTCCGGATGTCCGAATTCGTTTCCCATAAAATTCAGGTATCCACCGTTGATCGTACTTGCCGTAAGTAGACGAATCATTTTATGGAGAGCAATGCCCCTATGAACCATATAGTTTTCATCGCCCTTCTGCATATGCCAGTACATGTCGGCGTCAATCAGGCGGAATATGATTGTCTTATCTCCTACTAACGCCTGATCATGGCTTTCGGCATATGAGATTGTCTTCTCATCCTGTCGGCGGTTAGTTACTTCCCAAAACATGCTGGATGGCTTCCAGTCTTCGTCTATCTTTTCTTTAATGGTCTTAATCCAATAGTCGGGGATATTCATAGCCATACGATAGTCAAATCCATACCCTCCGTCTTCCACTTTGGCGGCAAGTCCCGGCATACCGGATACCTCTTCTGCAATGGTAATAGCCTTAGGATTCACTTCATGAATCAATTCATTAGCCAGTGTCAAGTAACAGATGGCATTGCCATCCTGATGCCCATTAAAATAATCTCCATAATTACAGAATGCCTCGCCCAATCCGTGGCTGTAATAGAGCATAGAAGTGACACCATCGAAACGGAATCCGTCAAAGCGATACTCTTCCAGCCAGTATTTGCAGTTTGAAAGCAAGAAATGCACTACTTCGTTTTTACCATAGTCGAAGCAAAGTGAATCCCATGCCGGATGTTCTCTGCGTCCGCCCGGATAGAAATATTGGTTCGGATCACCTGCAAAGTTGCCCAACCCTTCTACCTCATTTTTTACGGCATGCGAATGAACAATGTCCATAATAACGGCAATACCCAGTTCGTGAGCTGTATCAATTAACAGTTTGAGTTCCTCTGGAGTGCCGAAACGAGATGATGCCGCAAAGAAACTTGACACATGATAACCGAAACTACCATAATATGGATGCTCCTGTATGGCCATAATCTGGATACAATTGTATCCCTCTTTGGCAATGCGTGGCAAAATTTTCTCGCGAAATTCATTATATGTTCCAACTTTTTCCTCTTGCTGTGCCATACCGATGTGGCATTCGTAAATCAGCAATGGATCGGTACTGGGTTTAAAGGTTTTCTTTTTAAATTTAAATGGCTTCTCCGGTGCCCATACCTGAGCACTGAATATTTTGGTGCTTTCATCCTGCACGACCCGGTTAGCCCAAGCGGGAATTCGTTCTCCCTGACCACCTTCCCAGTATACATGTAATTTATATAGATCGCCGTGTTTGATAGCGTCAGCAGGCAATTTAATTTCCCAGTTACCATTTTTCAGGCGTTTTAGTTTATAAGTAGGTTTTTCTTCCCAATTACTGAATGTACCTACCATGTAAATATGCGACGCATTCGGTGCCCACTCACGGAATATCCATCCTTTATCAGTGCGATGTAAACCGAAATAAAGATATCCGGAAGCGAAGTCCGACAACGTAGATTTTCCCCCATTGGTCAATTCGGCCTTCTTATCCATGGCATGTTCAAAACGTCCGACGATAGCGTCTTTGTAAGGTTCCAGCCAAGGATCATTTTTAATCAGATTAAGAGTCTTTTCCATAAAAAGGATGTATTATTGTGTTTCAGAATTTGTTTTTAGAGTCATTCAGGATATACCTATCCAATCGTTATTCAAAATCATCGATAGTAAAATTCGTAAAATCAGCAAAGCGTTTGAATTGCCGGAACACCTCTTCTGTTTTATCCAGAATATCAGGAGCCAGGAAAAAACTGTCTGGCACAGAATAAGCACAAGTAAATTCTTTAGGTTTCAAATAATCAATGTATTTGAAATCTTTAGGAAAACCTTTAGGAGCAGTTTTTAGAAAATCTTCACCAACGACTGGAAAGAACTTTTTGAATTCAGGATCTTCCACAATTGAACGATACTCGTCAATGTTATCATAAATAGATTGACGCAATGCTTTTAAAACGTTGGGTGGCAGGCATAAACTACCTCCGGCCAGCATACAACCTTCTGGTTGTATATGTACGTAATAACCACTATGATTGGATTTTTTCCCTTTCGCATTAATATATCCTCCGAAATGATTCTTATAAGGAGTTTTATCAGAAGAAAAACGGGTGTCTCGGTAAATACGATAGGTACAATCTTTGGGTTGAATGCCACGGATACTTTCGTCAAAGAGTGAAATACGGGCAATTACGGAAGAAAGGAAGTTTTCAAATTCTATGCGGGCTATTTCATATTCACCCCGATGTTCATTAAACCACTCACGATTGTTATTCGCAGTAAGGTCTTTTAAAAAACGAAAGATAACAGGTATATTACTCATTGTGTCATTCTTTTCTGTTTATATCCCACAAATATATAAGAATTATTTGTAACTATCCATAAAATTGACGAAAAACAGGTATAAAAAAAGTGTCGGCTACAAAGAGCCGACACTTTAACACATTTATCAATAAAACAGACGCCTCTGTTTCTGACGTACTTACTTATCACAAGCTGGTACAATCTCTTTAATTAATCTTATATCTAATACTATGAAAAACACATCTATATAACATGCCCCAAAGAGGTTTTGTTCAAACAGACCAGAAATAAACTTGTTAATAATCGTTATATCCGTATGAGATCCTGATTGACATCAATCTTTATCTTACCAAAGTCGATCATTGCGTTGAATAAACAGATTTGAGAGTATTCAAACAACCGCTCTACGGTTATTTCTTTTTCCTTGATTAGATTCATAGCTAACAATGATGCTCTTCGGGTACCTTTAAGGAGAGGCTGTTTTGGGGTATACCATTCATTTCCATCGAAAAGAGCAATATTACCTATAGATGTATCTGTCAGAAGTCCATTCTTGACAATTAGTATGTCGTCTTGTTCCTGTCTGCGAGCGAAAAGTTCATTAATTACACTCCGATCTGTACTTTTGTAAGTGTAATCGATATCATCCGAATAAACAATCTGTAAAGAATGTACCGGACGTATCTGATAAGACGTATATGTAATCTCCTCTATTTCGCGACCATAGATTACTCTGCACTTCATCACTCCTTCGCTTGATACAGGATAAAGGTATTTTGATAGCTCTAACGCTGGCTGTTCCGGCCAGAAAACTGCACGTGTCCGGTTCATCCGATTCGTGTGATAATCCAGATTATATATTATTCCTCTCTCTATATGTATTGTTTCAATAAATTGGCACATAAACTTTCTGCTTCATTTCATTATATTCACTTTCTAAGTCACTTTTACAGGTAATCCCTCCTCCACTCTTAAAAAACATTTTTCCATCTTGTTCTTCAATGAAACGAATCATGACGGCACTATCCAACTTTTTTCCGTTATAGTATCCGGTAATGCCAGTATAAAACCCTCTATCATAATTTTCCGCCTGTTCTATTATCTCCATCGTTTTATGTTTTGGGGCTCCCGTAATGGAACCGGCAGGGAGAAGCTTGAAAAGAATATCTCCCAAACAGGAAACATAATCTTTCGGCAAAATCCCACTGATTTCCGAACTGGTCTGTAAAATAGGGCCGTGATTTGTATGGAGAGTATCTACATAGCGATAACGGGTTACAGCTACACAATCTGCCACCATACTCAAATCATTCCGTATCAGATCAACAATTGTGGCATGTTCTGCCGCCTCCTTTTCATCCTCCATCAATACCTCCAAGGCGGAAGGTAAAGTTGCGTCCATTGTTCCTTTCATAGGATAAGAACAAATCTTCCCATTCTCTATACGAATGAATATCTCTGGGGAAAAAACGACAAAGCGATTCTTCAGCCAAAGTTTGTATAAAGCTTGAGAATGATAAAAAATATCTTCCAATCCTAAATTTGTAGCGACCGGAGTTATACAGGTGAGATTCGTTAAAAAACTATTTCCTCCCAGAATATTTCTGCGTACAATATCGAACGAAGTTTTATATTGTACAAGCGATATTGGGGTCGGCCTCCATGTTATAGGAGATTGTAAAGGTATAGGTACAGACGTACAGTTGCTAAAGCCATTCAGATTATAAAGAAGCTCAGACGGGTCTATATTATCTATCTGCTCTACAAAAGAACAATCTTGTTTATAGTTTATAATAAACAGAAACGCTTTTCCTGTTTTGGCCAGTTTATTTATACGGTCGATAGCTTCATTTTTACTATAGGATTGCATCATTCTTTTTTTCACTGTTTAGTTCAAGTGACAAACTTACAATAAAAAACAGATGCATACAAAAAAATAGGGTTGCTGATTTTAGCAACCCCATTCTCTTCTATCTTTAGGATAATCTTTTTATTTTATCATTCCTTTTGCTTGATCTTGCATCTGTTTGATTTCAGTTCTATTGGGTGACAAGGTAATTGCCTCTCCCAGGTAGTCTACGGCTTTTTTGAAATCTGCATCTGCTTTGGCTTTCTCGGAAGCATATTTTTCTTTGTTCGAATTTGCTAAAGGAGTTGCTTTCTGCAGAACACTTGCTCCATTGTTATAGAACAAAACTCCCAAGCTATATAAAGCATCAGTCTTCCACTTTTTACTGCTCACGTCAGTTGCATGTTTATAATTCTCTTCTGCTTTTTCAATATTGCCTGCCTGCTGAAATTTCTGCCCCTCTTTTAAATAGTATATTGCATATAGCTTTTCAAGCGTTGCATTGCCTGGAACAGCTTTGATACCTTCTGCCAATGTAGCAATATACTCCTTATTATTCTTCATATCACGATAGGCAGCCGATTTACCGATATATGCATTTGCTAAGTTGTACCTTTTTTTAATTGCAATATCAAAATAGTTGGCAGCTTCATTATATTTCTTTATGTTATCCGCACATACGCCACAGTTGTATGCAGTAACAGAGTCCTGATTATTAGTTAATTTCAGGTATTCGCTATATTTCTCATAAGCAACAGCATAATTTTTTGCATTCAAAGCGTCATTACCTTCATTCTTCAGTTGATTCGGATCAGTAGTCTGCGCAAAGAAATTATTTGCGGTAAAACATAAAGCAAGTAATAAAATAATTTTTTTCATGGTTATTGTGTTTTTTAATTGTTTATCGTTCAAATGTAACACGAATCTTATGTAAACACAATATATTTTTTCATCTTTTGACTTTTTTGAAAAGTCAATAACGATAGTTATTTTTCCGTTAAAAAAAGTGATAAAATACCAATCTGATAATATTCCGGAAGCCATACACCAACTTTATGCCCGCTGCAAAATACTTTTGTCCGTTGGCATTTTCTTTATAAAATCATTACCTATCGGGTATGCCCCCATTTCATCTGAAGAATATGGTTTAAAGAAATATTCAATATTCTCGCGGGATAATTCAGGATTCAGCCACTGTTCTTCATCTTCCGGTGACAAAATAGCCGGCATTCGGTGTTTAGTGTTATGTATGTAATCCGTCAACGAATTTGTAGCAGTCGTTATGATGGAGAAAGTAGCATGCTGCCTACCCGATTCCTTATCTGTCCAGATGTCATAAATGCCTGCCATTGAAAAGATGGATTCATTTTTAACATAAATATAATAAGGAGTCTTCTTACTCTCTTCATGTCTCCACTCAAAATATCCAGTAGAGGGAACGATACATCTTTTCCTCATTATAGATTCACGAAACGACGGCTTTTCAAATATTGTTTCTGCTCTTGCGTTTAAGGTCATTTTACGCATCTCTTCAGCATCCTCTTCTGTCTTTACCCAAAAGGGAATAAGTCCCCAATTGAATACCTGTATCTCATCAGATGCAGTGATAATCGGATATTTGGGAAAGTTAAAGGCGTTAATGTGATATTGTTCGTTAAGAACATCCCGATATATCTCAATGATATCAGATTTTCGTCCGTAACGTGTAGCCAGTTTTATAGCTTTGGCAGACATTGAATTATGAAAACACATGGTTTAGTAGTTAATAGTTAGTATTTCATTAATATTGGTTATATAACATCCAGATGGCTTTACTTGTTTCCATCCACTACTTTAGTTGTTTTCTAAATTCTTTCTACCATGCCCCTATTGGGGCATGTTTTCTACCTTTTTGAAGAAATTCGCACGATTTTGATCTGAAACGATATAGTACTAAGTGTCTGATAGCCAGAAAATGACGAAAGGCAAGCAGTCTTTTTACAGACTACTTGCCTTTACGTTGTGATTCCGAAGCGATTCGAACGCTTGACCCACGCCTTAGAAGGGCGTTGCTCTATCCAGCTGAGCTACGGAACCATCCTTGATTGCGAGTGCAAAGGTAGTGCTTTTTCTGAAATCTCCAAAAGAATCTATGACTTTTTTTACTTACATTTTCATCACACTATTCTATAATCCTAAAGGTAAGCCAGTTAAATACCAAATAAAAAGTAACATAGTCCAGCCTATCAATATATATACAGAATATCGCCAAGTATATTTTAAAAGCGAACCATAAGTGGCCTGTTTATCGTATTGTTGCATATAGGTTAATACTAAAGGCATATAAAACATAAATGGGGTAATGGCATTCGTCGCACTGTCACCTATCCGAAAAGCGCATTGCGTCATATCCGGTTCAATCCCCATCCGTGCAAATACAGGTACGAAGATAAAAGCCATAAAGGCCCACTTGGCAGTCGCAGAAACCATAATCAGATTGATTGCAGCAGTGAACAATATAAACAGGATGAGAGTCCATAATGGACCTGCTTGCACCGAAGAAAGCAAATTAGCCCCTATGATAGCCACACATTTATCAAGATGTGAATATTCAAGGCAAGCAAACATCTGAGCAGCAAAAAAAGCAATGACAAGATAGCCACTCAATAACTTCATCGGTTTTGCCAGTCCCTCTATTACATCTCCGTCCGTACGATAACGTCCGGAACTAAATCCGTAGACCATTCCCATGATTGCAGCTCCCAACGATAGTAAGAATAAAATGCCCATAATGAAAGGTGAACGTATCAGTCCTCCATTTACTCCCCGCAAAATACCCCAAGATGAAAAAGTAGCCCATAGTATGATTGAGGCGTAGATCATCCCTACTACGATTGCCATAGTCATAGCCCGACGTTCTTTCCGTGAGAGTTGTTTATAGACCTCAGATATTTGCATTCCTTCATATTCTCCCAAAGAAGGAATCAGTTGTTTACAGGTTATTCTATAAATAATAGCTCCAATAATAAATGTAGAAACAGACATGAAATAATAATTGCATAAAGGTCCTGTGTTTCCCTGATATACTCCGGAGTCGATGGCCGCCTCTTGTGTGGTACGGGCTATCAACGGATCCATTGTACTCAACATCACATTGGCACTGTAGCCACAAGATACCGATACGTATGCAGTGATGATTCCTGCTACCGGATTCAATCCAACCGAATAGAATAGAGTAGCTGCTATCGGCAGTAGTATGATATAACCTGCATCCCCCACTATATTCGATAACAATCCCAGGATAATCACCCAAAGAATTATTTTTTTAGTGTTTCTCCGGTTCTTCACTCCCTGTCGGATACAAGCATCGATAAATCCGGAATGTTGGGCTACTCCGATGCCAAACATTGCTGTCAGTACCATGCCCAGCGGTGCGAACCCGGTAAAGTTAGTGATCGCATTCCGCAACATCCAGCGAATCCCCTCCGGACTCAGCAGACTCTGCACACGAATTTCCGCTCCTGTTTGCGGAAGCTGTACCCTTAGTCCATAGATATCGAATATCCAAGATAAAAAGATGACTGCCAGCGTAAACAGGAAGAACATCGTTGCCGGATGCGGAATGCGCCATTTACTCTTCATCGGCTTCCAGATTGTCCAGATCGATAATGCGAAGTTCTAATGCACGAACCACCAGCCGGGTTGCGTTTACTCCCACCCGTTCACCTTGCGGAAACAACCTCCCAATCAAATCGTTTTGCCGTTTTTCCAGTGATTTCACTCCGAAAGGCATACCCTTCAGGTTAGCTATCATCTCTTTGGTATATCCTAAGGCCAAGTGGCGGAGAAACCGTTCGTCATATTCATCGATATCATAGCTTATGACAGCTTCCTGACGTTTAGCGTCATTGGCAACGGATTTTTTAAACCGCTCGACAATCTTCTCCAGAATAGGATAATTAAATACCAGTTTTTTGCCATCCATCACGGCCTGCACATCTGTTTTGGTCAGTAATTCACCTGTTTTCAATATAATTCCATCTGCTCCGGCGTTCAATACGTCTACCCATAACTTTTCATTTAGAATTTCTCCTGTGAATATCAGCACCCGCACCCCTGGATAGCGTTTAAATATGTTCCGGCAAATATCGACACCGATCGTCGTAGAACCTCCCAACCCTAAATCCAGCAATACCATATCGGGTAACTGAGTCTCCATCAAAGGCCAGAATTCATTTTCCGTCATTGCCGTACCAATTACCTGGGCATTCGGTATTTCATGACGGAATATTTCTTCGGTTCCTTTCAGTTCCAGTTTGACGTCTTCTACAATAATTACTTTAAATTTCTTATCTTCCATACTATTATCTATGTATATTAGTTTTCTTATCTTTTAGGTACAGTAAAATAGACTGTAAATCCTCCCCCCTGTGCTGGTTCGGCATTGATGCGACAACCGCGTCTTCCGGCAAATTCATCATGATCACGGATAATTTGTTTGCATATCAAGTATTCAGTTCCGCGCAACTCACCTTTTTCCCCCGAAGTCATACGTGCCAGATTCGGATAAAACAACAGGTTCAGTTCTTCTACGTGTTTTTCACGTCTTCTGTCTGTAAACAGGAAACGAATGTATTCTCCGTCTGCGACAGCTTTTAATATCAACTCTCCATCCTGATGGAAAGAGAGGGCTTCATCAATCAGGTTTTCCATAAGAAAACGCAATTGATTGATATCTCCTATTACTTTAGCTTCAAGAGGCTCTATAGCCATCGTTATCTTATTAGCACCCCCTTTACCAGCTTTCTTGAAATACTTACCGGCATATGCCATTATATCGGCAACCGGAATTGTTGTTCTCCGAAATGTAACCTCTTCCAACTGACGTGAAACACACGAACTCAATATCGTAAAAATACCTTTATAATATTCTATCAGCTCACTAATGGTCTCTACACTCTCCTTCTCTTCCTCTTCTGAGAGGGACTGCACATTCAACCTGCCGATGATCTGTTTGATTTTATTCGGATAATAAATCGTTTCATGTTTAATGGTCGAAAGGCAATTATCCAGTACCATGTTCTGTACATGCAGCATACTGTCTTCCCATGAAGCTCTTCTTGTTTCTTCATGTGCTGCTTCAATATCGCGGTATTTCGTAGCAAGCCTGACAACTGCATTAAAAACCACAATGCCTACATATCTGGAGATCAATTGAAACAGCAGGCGGTCTGCCTCTTGCATGCTTTCTTCCTGCCTTTCCAAATATAATACACCCACACACTGATGTTCACCTCCCGCATCGACCAGCAAAGGCAATGCTTGCATGTCTTTGTCCGAAAGATAAGACTGACAGTCAAAACATTGTTGTACAATTTCCGGAGTCACATTCATGCGAGGACTGGAAGCAAACTCAAGCCGATGTCCCATTTCGTTATATACAGCAATGCCTAACCTCTCTATGGTCAAAAGTTCGTTTACCGAGTCAAAAGCTTCATTTACAATTCTCTGTGGTATCTCTTTCAGCGTATCTTCTTCGCGTTGCAAAGCTTCTGCCGATTCTTGCGTACGTGTCAGTGAAGAGGCAAATACTTTTTTGTTAATCTCCAGGACTTGCTCCAGATTCAGGCGGTTCAGGAGCCGTTTGCGCATGTACAAAAGATAATAGCCGCAAAGAGAAACCACTAACAAAAGAATACACAAAATAATCCCTACTGTCTTATTAGTAGTCGACCGTTCCAGTTGACGGCAATAACCTTCCAGAGACTGATCTTCTCCAGTCAGTTTATATAATGCCGTATAAGCGACATTATTGTAATTATATGCATCCAGTTTTTTGAGACCTAAGAAAGCGACTGACGCTTCGTTTCGCACATCCAATATCACATGGAAATCGGTATTGAACGGTTCCACCCACCATTCCAGTTCGGCCGGTACTCCACTCCCCACCAGTTTCATATATCGTTGAGGATGGCGAGCATACTTTTTATAATGTGCATTCAGTCGGTTTAGTGCCGAATCGGCATACTGCAAAGCGAGTTCAAAATTTTCTATCACATTACAATAGTACACTGTATCAGCAAAGCGGGAAGCTTCGTCTAATAAACGTTCGTATTCCTCTTCAGCTACCAAGGTTACGGAGTCGACAGGGACATCTTTCAGTTTCTCCGGCATCGGTTCATCCTGACAAGAGAAGAAACTGCAAGATATGATCAGGTATAGCCAGATCCCGAAGATCTTACGTATCCCGGGAGGCAACCGGAAATAGAAGCGACTTCCTTTACCCGGTGTGCTCTCTACGTTAAATGTACACACCCTGAACAAGTCGTTGGTCTTTTTGTATTTCTCAATAATTCCCTTACAGTTCATCAGTCCGAACCCACTGCCTTTACTGCGTTTCAGTTCTTCTTGATCCGTACTTTCTTTCATCCCTATCGATTGAGAATCATAGACTTTCTCACCGATAATTTTCGTTATATCTTCAGACGAAAGTCCCCGTCCGTTATCCTCCACAGAAATCTCCACATATTCATCGGTCGTCCCAGCATATATCTTTACGGTACCTCCCTCCGGGGTATATTTGCGGGCATTCTCGGCCAGTGTGTTAATCATAAACAAGGTCAGAGCTTTATCCGCCTTTACCAATGCCCCTGTCGGTTCTATTTCAAGCCTCTGCTTCTTCATTTCAAAAGCTTTACGCCCTTTGCCTATTAACTCAAACAGTTCGTTCAGCTCAAAATTTTCAATATTCAGGCTAAGTGAACCTTGTCTCATTTTAATCCACAACGCCAATATATCATTGTATTCATTGATAGTAGTGACCAGTTCGTCAATGTACTGGTACTTCTCTTTTTTTATCCGGTCGTCATTAATAAAGCCTTTTTCCGTCAGCTTGTGGACTTCGTTAATAATCCGATCTATATACGGATTGATTCCGTCTACGATAGCCAGGCAGGATTTTTTTATCAGGTTCTGACGTTTGTTTCCGGCGATGTGCTGTTCATAAACATACCTTTGTTTTTCCAGCTTATTTCGTTCATCACCCAATGAAATAAATGTCATTCCATTGTCTAATGCCCAAGCAATATAAGGAGTTATTACTTTCACCAACGCCTGTTCGTCTTTATTCAGCCGATGGCGGGTAAAGAGAATCAAAATACCGATAGGATCTGTTTTATCGGGTACATATAAATTAAAGTCGGCTCTTATACCAATCTCGCTACCCGGCTTTACTTCAGTTTCCTGTTCACTTTCACATTCTTCGTCAAACTTAATTTCTCCAGCTTCTTCATCCCTCACCCCGATTCTGATTCCTGTCGCACTAAACAATTGTTCCATATCCGGCAATATCGATCCAGCGATGGCACGTACAATCTCACTTTCATCCGCCACATCAGCCGGGATAGAAGCGGTGATTTTCTGACAGACATCCAATGTTTGTTTCAAACGGGCAATATGGATGCGGTTTCGTACTTTCGATCTTTTGTTGAACAGCCAAAACATGACAGCAACCAGTACGAGCCCTATAACTACGAAAAATAATACCACATTCAACTGTCTGGATTCTTGTTCCAGAGACAGGTAACGACTCTCCAGTTCCTTGTCTTGACGGGTATATCGCAAGATATCCAGATAGACATTTCTATTATAATCCGAAGCCGGTTTCATACCCAGACACGCAAATGACACACTCAACTGTTCACGTATTCTGGAGATCCATTCCGGCACAGTTTTCACCTTTTCTTTCCCAAGCCAGGTTACTTCAGTATATGCCACATCTTTGTTTGGGACAAACACCTCCAGTTTATCAAGTGTATCTGCTACAGAATGGTAATATGTTATATGGTGCTGGTTCACGCAATCCAACGCTTTTGCCAACGTGTCCAGCGCTTCTGCATAGCGCCCATGAGCATTCAGATATTTGCCGATTGATACATAGGCACCCGCTATTTGATAAAGGTCGTTATATTTGCGAAAACGTTCCAGTGCCATTTGTCCTAATCTCAACGGCAACAATGAATCTACAGGCATACCGAATCTTGTCAGAGCATGCGAACGCCTGTTCAGGAATAATTCATAACTACCCGGAGATGCCATCAGATTGGCAAGCCCCTGCAAGCCATTTCCTTCGAAGTATAAATATCCTTGCTCCGATGCCATTTTCCAAGTGGTATACAGTTCATCAAACTCTTCAAGCTTCCGGTCTTCCGGTGTTTTCCCCTCACATAAACCGGCTGAACCTTTGATATAATGAAAATAGAGAATTTGGTTTGTATCGGCTGCCAACTCCTCGTTTTGCCGTATTTCGTTCAGCGAAGCCATCGCCTCGGCACGTTGTTGCAGATAGTAGTAATAAACCGCTGAAACGATAAAAAACTCTGTAAAAGCATAATTCAACCGGGCACTTTCGTGACGATCTATAAACAGGTTACTTTCTTCATCAATCCGCTTCATTCTCCGGATTGCACTATTCCTGTAATCATAGAACTCTTTATTCATAGCTGTCCGCTGATAAATTTTCATCAGTCCGATATCAGCAATCAAAAGCTCCAGTTCATTTTTCGTCAGATTGTAGACCTCTTTATACAAACGTTCCGCATTATCAAAATCCATCCGCATGAAAGCGCAGAAAGCAAGATTATTGGAGGCTTCCGCTTTTCCCTGCTGGTACATGCTAACCTCTTTATAGGCCTGCGACGCAGCCCGGCAAGAAGAATCCAGATTTCTATATCGATAAGTATATGCCAGTTGGTTTAGCGAATCGATATGCTGTACCTCCTTGGTTGGAGCTGTATCGACACAAGAGAAGAATGTCGTTAGCAACAACACACAAAAAAGCACTATAGGCAAACGCGGATTCATTTCTTTTCGGATACAATTAGTGTTCAGGTAGCAAAACTACAATTTTTTCTACAATAAGTCTTTTAAAATGCCCAGATAATTCATACCTTTGCGCGCAAATTATAACCAATAGGTAACAACTATTACACACAATGAGCGAAAAAGCACCCTTTATGGTATTCTCGGGAACTAATTCGAGATACCTGGCAGAAAAAATCTGCGCAAGCCTCAATTGTCCTTTGGGAAACATGAATATCACCCACTTTGCTGATGGTGAATTTGCAGTTTCTTATGAAGAGTCAATTCGTGGCGCACACGTATTCCTGGTTCAGTCCACTTTCCCTAATTCTGACAATTTGATGGAACTTCTTCTGATGATCGATGCAGCCAAGAGAGCGTCTGCAAAGAGCGTCGTTGCAGTTGTCCCCTATTTCGGATGGGCACGTCAGGACAGAAAAGATAAACCACGTGTTTCTATCGGCGCAAAGCTGGTAGCAGACCTGCTTTCAGTTGCAGGCATCGATCGTCTGATCACAATGGATTTGCACGCAGACCAGATTCAGGGCTTCTTCAATATTCCGGTGGATCACTTGTATGCTTCGGCCGTGTTCCTCCCCTATATTCAGTCATTGAAGCTGGAAGAACTCGTAATTGCAACTCCCGACGTCGGTGGTTCAAAAAGAGCAAGTACATTCTCCAAGTATTTGGGTGTACCCCTGGTTCTCTGCAATAAGTCACGTGAGAAAGCAAATGAAGTAGCCTCTATGCAAATCATCGGCGATGTAAAAGGTAAAAACGTAGTATTGATTGACGATATTGTTGATACAGCCGGTACTATTACAAAAGCCGCCAACATCATGCTTGAAGCCGGAGCCAACTCAGTACGCGCCATTGCCAGTCACTGTGTAATGTCCGATCCCGCATCATTCCGTGTTCAGGAGTCAGGACTGACTGAAATGGTCTTCACCGACAGCATTCCTTATTCTAAAAAATGTGTCAAAGTAAAACAGCTGAGCATTGCCGATATGTTTGCCGAAACAATTAAACGTGTAATGAACAACGAATCCATCAGTTCACAATACATTATCTAAGAAAGATAGGATAAAGGACAATAAAAAAACGTAGAACTTTCAGTTCTACGTTTTTTTATTTATGCTTATCTCTGCTCTGTCTATTGTTCCAGTCGTCCGAATTTGTAAGTTCCTTTACGGATTACTTTTCCGGTACTATCTGTTTCTACAAACGGTCCATTTTTCTTACCTTGCTTGAAGAAGCCTTCATAACGATTCCCGTTTTTATCTTCTTCCACTCCATTGCCTTCCTGCAATCCGTTCACAAATCCACCTTTATATTTGGTACCGTTTGTCAAAGTAAGAGTACCTTTACCATTAGGCTGGTTATTCTTCCATTCTCCCTCGTACACATCCCCGTTGCTCCATTTATAGGTTCCATGTCCGTTACGCTTGTTATCTTTCCATTCACCTTCATATACGGCACCGTTAGCCCAGGTAAACGTACCTTCACCATCCTGCATGCCATCTTTGAAGTTACCTACATATTTGTCACCATTAGCATGATAATATATACCGGAACCGGTACGTTCGCCCTGCAGATATGAACCTTCATAGCGGTCGCCTCCCAGAAAGAAGATACCTTTTCCATGTTGCAAGTCGTCCTTCCAGTCACCCACATATTTTTCACCGTTTGTATATTCAAAGGTTCCTTTACCTTCACGGACATCATTTTTCCAGTCACCGTCATATCTACAACCGTCATTCCATTCCAATACGCCTTTACCGTCTTTTTTATCATTTTTCCAGTCGCCCACGTATTTGGAACCGTCTCTCCAAGTGTATGTTCCTTTACCTTCACGTTTGTCGTTCACCCAGTCACCCACATATACGTCTCCATTATGGTAATACATCGTTCCCGGCCCGTGCTGATAATCCTGAAACCACATACCGTCATAACGGTTATTGTTCATAAAATAGTAGATCCCGTTGCCATGTTGCTGGTCCTGGTACCACTGTCCTTCATACCGTTCACCGTCTGGGAAAGTATAAACTCCGAATCCCTCACGCTTACCTTTTACGTACTCCCCTTCGTAAACGTCGCCATTCTTAAAAATAGTCTTACCTTTACCGTTTGGCTTACGTCCCTTCATTTCTCCGGTATATACGGAGCCATCCTTAAACGTGTAGTTTCCTATTTTAATTTCAGTAGAGAAGGTGTCCCGCACTTTGCTGAAGAATCCACCTTTATTTTGTGCGACAGCACTCCCTTGCGAAAGAGCCGCTAAAATGAGTGCTGTATAGATGTATCTTGTTGTTTTCATTTGGCAAATATACAATTTATACACTAAAGCTGCTTTCTTTTGACGCATTTTTATGCTAACTTTTTACCTGCAATGACCTCTTTTAAATTCTCTTTGCACAAATAACGACCTGCTAACTCCCGTATTTCTTCCGGCGTAACCTCCTTCACAGCTTGTAGCGAGCGGGCAAAATAAGCATCATCCAAACCGGAAGTAAGGATAAACATCCAAGCGTCAGCCAGTGAGAAAGGTGATTCATAATTCCGGCACATCTCTCCAAGCATATAGTTACGTACCATGGCCAGCTCCTCCGGTGCCACCCGGTCATTCTGCAATTTATCGATCTCCTTGTAAACTTCCTGTATCAACGGTTCTACATATTCATTCGCTGTCTCCGTGCTGATGCCAAGCAGGCCACTACCCGGATAGAACATGATCCCGGCAGAAATTCCATAGGTATATCCTTTATCTTCACGAATATTCGACATCAATCTACTGCCGAAATACCCCCCGAACAGAGTGATCAACACTCGTAGTTTCAGATAATCGGGATGTGTTCGCAAGATAGTTGTAGTTCCCAATTTCACCGCACTCTGCATTGCATCTTCTCTTTCCGTGAAAATACGCTTCTCCGGGACCGCAACAAACGGATATTCTTTCTTAACCAGCCTTTGCTGATGATTGCCAAACGGAACCGTACCGAATGCAGCTTCTATACGGCGGGTAATTTCGTCCGTTACTTTACCGGAAAGGTAAATATAGCAATTTCCCGAATGATAATACGTATTATAAAACTCACGCAATAAGTCTGGAGTTATGTTATGATAGTCTGTCTCCTCCACATAGCGTCCGCATGGATGTTCTTCACCATAAAGTGCCCTCAGTAGACTCCTGTGTGCCAGAAAATCCACTTTTGACGTATTAACCAAATACTGCTGAATATTGGCATCTATTACCGTATTCAGCTCTTTTTCCGGAAAAAGCGGCTCTTTGATAATCGATTCAAGCACATCGAGCGTTTCGGCAAAATACTTATTCAGTGAGTACAGTGTGACATATGCATATTCCGCCGAACTGGATAGTTCGAGCCATGCCCCGTAATAATCCAGCCTTTCAGCAATCTCTGCTGCGGTATATTTCCGGGATCCTTCACGCAACATACGGTTCGCAAACAATGCCTGTAGTTTTTTCGACTGTTGCCAACGTCCGCCACCAAACAAAATGTCAACGCGTACCACATCCTGTTCGCCGGCATTGATAACCGTCAACGGTACTCCGTTCGGCATTACCGTACGTTCCGGAGGAAGGATGTTGAACTGAACTAATTCCTGAATTTCGGGTTGAAGTGTCCGGTTCATAATAAATTATTTTTCTGTAAAAACTTCTCTGCCTCTTCCAGGTCCTGAGGTGTATCGATCCCGATTGTCTCTACTTCACTGATTCCGACTTTAATGGTATACCCGTTTTCCAGCCAGCGAAGTTGTTCCAATGATTCAGCCAGCTCCAACGAAGACTGTGGGAGTGAAGTTATCTCTTTCAGTACTTCTGTTCTGTATGCATATAGTCCGATATGTTTATAATAAGTGTGATTTTTCAACCAATCTTTTTTATCCGCGTTACGTTGGTACGGGATCACAGACCGGCTGAAATACAATGCATTCATGTTCTTATTCAGTACTACCTTCGGAGAATTCACATTTTCCAGCACGGCAAGCTCGTCATCTGCCGGAAAGGGTTTCACTAAAGTAGCAATCTGTGTAGACACATCTTCAAAGCAGGCTTTTACAGCTTTCAGCTGCGAAGGCTGAATAAAAGGTTCATCTCCCTGTATGTTAACCACTACATCAAAGTCCCCGCCTATCTTTGTACAAGCTTCATAACAGCGGTCTGTTCCACTTTTATGGTTAACAGAAGTCATTATTACCTTGCCGCCAAATGCTTTTACAGCAGCTTCGATCCGTTCGTCATCCGTGGCTACATAGGCATCATCAAGTACACCGGCCACTTGTTCATATACACGTTGTATCACCGTTTTTCCTCCCAGCATAGCCAATGGTTTTGCCGGGAAGCGGGTAGAAGCATAACGTGCGGGAATTATTCCTAAAAATTTCATATTTCTTATATTTAGTTGCGAGCCATAGGCTACTTCAGTTCTTCAAGTCCTTTGAGAATATAGTCTCTTTTCAAGTCTTCCGGTTTCAATACCCGGTTATCAAAAACGAGTAAGTCGATATCCAGACAAACCTTTTCCCTCTTTTTGTCTTCCTTCTCTCTTCCAGCCTCCTTTTCGATTGTTTTCAACTCTTTCACCACCCGTTCGGCGTCCGCATCAGTATAGAAGCGAGCCACTTGGTTAGAGAATAATGCCGGATTACGAAAGAATAACGGCCTTGTTTCCTGCTCACCCGTAAAGCGGATGGAGGGAAACAGAGCCGTCAGCCTCCTGCGGGCAAGAAGGAGATTCTCCTTCCGGTTATAATTACTTCCGATACAAATCAGACAGGAGTGCATCACTGACTACGTTAATTGAATAAATCGTCCAGTCCCGATGCCGGTTCATCTATGATGCTGTCCCCCGAAATACTGAAGTCTTTGCACGGGTCAAATCCGTCAGGGAGTTTAAAAGTCTCTTTCGGATCATATCCCAATGTCTGGTCTGCATACACCTTATGCATGTATTTTGTCCAGATGGGCAATGCCAGCGCAGCACCCTGCCCGTCTTTCATATAGTCAAAATGGATATCCCGTTCTTCACCGCCTACCCAGCAACCGGATACCAGTGAAGGAGTGAATCCCATAAACCATCCGTCCGAGTTGCGCTGAGTCGTTCCGGTCTTACCACCCATATCGGCTGTTATTCCGTACCTGCGGACACGTCCTCCTGTACCTTCATTGATTACGGCACGCAGCATTACCAGCATCTTATAGGCACTCGATGCACTGATCACCTCTTCCATCTGTGGCGAGAAGGTGGACAACACATTGCCTTCACTGTCTTCTATTTTGGTCACAAACAAAGGTGCTACCCGAATTCCCTTATTCGCAAAGGCTGTATAAGCACTGACCATCTCTCCTACCGAAATTTCGCACGGACCAAGACAGAGAGATACTGTAGGTTGAATTTCTTTATTGCGTACCCCGAAAGTGTGGATCAGACGTGCCAACGCATACGGGTTCAGTTTACTCATCAAATAAGCCGATATCCAGTTATTTGAGTTGGCAAGTCCCCATTTTAAAGTTACCATTTCACCATAATGTCCTTTCGAAGTATTCTTCGGTGACCAGGGCTTTCCATTTTCATCAATAAGGGTGATTTCCACGTTGCGTGTTTCATCGCAGGGAGAGAATCCGTTTTCCATTGCCAACGCATATAGATAGGGTTTAATAGTAGATCCCACCTGTCGGCGCCCCACCATCGCCATGTCATATTGGAAATAAGTATAGTTCGGCCCACCCACATATGCCTTTACCTGTCCGTTTATCGGATCCATCGACATAAATCCGGCACGCAGGAAGTGTTTATAATAACGGATGGAATCCATTGGAGTCATAATGGTATCTTTTTCACCGTGCCATGTGAAGACTGACATCGGCTCCGGCTTGTCGAATGCCTTCTTGATCTCTGTTTCCGAGGCCCCGGCTGCTTTCATGCTCTGATAACGGCTGGTCTGCTTCACTGCCCTGTCCAGAATGCGGTCAATCTCTTCTTGAGTCAATTGATTGCTGTACGGAGCTTTTTTGCGTCCTTTCTTCTCTTTGAAGAACAGAGGTTGCAGATAGTCTCCGATATGCTCTTCCACTGCCTCTTCGGCATAACGCTGCATGTGCGAATTGATGGTTGTATAAATTTTCAGCCCGTCCGTATAGATGTTATAGTTCGAACCGTCCTTTTTCTTATTTTTCTCACACCAGCCATACAACGGATTCATTTCCCAGTCGATCGAGTCTTCATAGAACTTTTGCATCTGCCAGCCACGATAGTTACTGCGAACGGGTTTAGAAGCACTCATCACACCACGCAGATATTCGCGAAAATAAGTAGCTAATCCTTCTTTATGGTCCACCCGGTGGTATACCAGCTCCAGCGGCAGGTTCTGCAACGAGTCACACTCCTCCTCCGTGATATATCCGGCTTTTCTCATCTGGTCGAGTACAGTATTCCTTCGTCCACGCGAGCGCTCATTAAAGCGTACCGGATTGTAGAGTGAAGGATTCTTACACATACCGATCAGCGTAGCCGCCTGTTCAACTTTCAAGTCTTTCGGTTCACATCCGAAATAGGTATAGGAAGCTGTTTTGATTCCTACTGCATTGTTCAGAAAGTCAAACTTATTGAGATACATACTCAGAATTTCCTCTTTGGTGTAATATCGCTCCAATTTCACGGCTATCACCCACTCTATCGGTTTCTGAAACAGACGTTGCAGAGTGTTTTTGGCAACTTCATCTGTGAACAGCTGCTTGGCAAGTTGCTGCGAGAGCGTACTACCTCCACCTGCGTTTTTCTGCATCAATAATCCACGTTTCACTACAGCGCGTATCAGTGCCTTGGCATCAATGCCCGAATGTTCGGCAAAGCGTACATCTTCCGTTGCTATCAGTGCATTGATGATGTTAGGTGAAAGTTCATTATATGAGGTATATACACGATTCTCCTTACTAAGCGACCATGTTCCTAAAACCTTACCGTCCTCCGAAAGAATTTCGGTGGCAAACTTGTAATTTGGATTTTCCAATTCTTCCACAGGAGGCATATATCCAATCCATCCATAAGCGATAGAAGCAAATACTGCAATTCCTGCCAGCACCATCAGTGCAAAGAAAATCCAAAGGCCTTTTACTATCTTCTTAACCATTTTATTCCGTAGTTTTATTCGAAGTTGCAAAGATAATCATTCCCTTCCATCTGACAAGCGTTCCCTTCCATGTTTGCACACAAAAAAGCCTAAGCGAAGTAAAAAAAGGCTCCCGGCCGTCCCGTTTTTTCGGGAATCGGCCGGAAGCCATACACACATCCTGTTTTCTATTCGTCTGTTACAGGATCATTACCTCTCCGTCAGCCGTTTTATGCCGTCGGATCATCTACGATACCTCCGTCTCCTCCATCAGTTGTCCCTTTCAGGTAATCGTCCAGACTGATCAGGTCCAGTTTTTCACCCGCACGGGTAGCCGTTTTGGTAATTTTCAACTCTTTGTTAGCCTGAAAATAGATACGTACAGCCTCTACACTTTTGGCCGTGATGTCTTCTTTCTTTTCGGCACCTTTCGACTTGGCTGCGAGCATAAACACCCCCAATCCTTCAATGTTTACCGCTTTTCCTTCCAGCAGCTGCTCTTTCAACTTTTCTACAAAATTCTGAATCGTACTCTTAATATCACCTACCGAAAGTGATGAACGGTCTTGGATTTTCTGTGCTATAAACTTCAGGTTTACCGACCGACCCAATGTAATGAGTTGCGGATAATACCTCTTCGGAGAATTCTCAACGCGCGGATCTGACGGGCGTTGCACTGTTTTAAAAATTACACTCATACTACGTTTCTTTTTAAAGATTTAAATTTCATTTTTATAGTCTCGTTTCGTTGATCAACAGTGCAAATATCCGGTTTTCCCTGAAGAGTACCAAGCAAAACAGCCCCTCACGGAGTGTTTTTCAGGATTATGATATAACTCGCTTATTATCAACTGATCTCACGACTACATTACAGAATAGCTTTATTTTCTTTACTCTGCCTTTAATCTCATATTATTTCTGTCGCCAATATGGATGCAAAGCTGTTGCAATATTAAAATCTGATACATTAAATTCATAATCCCAATCAAGTCGAGTCCATAAACCTGAGTTTTCTCCAATGATAAATACTACACTATCACATAAGACAGCTTCAAATTCATATGGATGCCGCCCGATCTGAAAGTTTAGAATTATAAACCGAACTGGGGACTTGTCTTGCTTTGGAATCACAACAGAAGTGCATTGGAAAATCGATTTAGCTTGCCGACCGATAGACCTGTTGTTTTTGCTCATCACTTCAATGGCTTTCTTTGCGTTTCTTGATACCGCCTTTGGATTGTAAACTGAGCCATATTGAGGCTTGATATCAGCAAATAATAAATCCATTTGCCTTGATAACTTCGTAAGTCCCTCGATAATCATTTCTTTCATGTTCGTTGGGCTGATTTTACAAAAGTCTTCCCATGTGGCAAGTTGTTTTTCAGTGGGAAAATTTTCATTCCCGACGTCAAACCACGCAACAAAAATCTCCATTCAAAGAATCTATGTTGATTGGATGTTTGGTTTCATATAATCCTAGGTCTCCAATTCTCCAAAATTGGGAATTGAAACCTGATATGTTATTTACTATTTGTTGAAGGCAAGAGAACTGATGTTGTTCGCCTTGCTTTAAGGCATCAACAGTTTTTATTCGTTTCTTTTGTAATAGATCAATAATATCTTTCATTTTATTCTTTAAATTGATAATGTCCACTGGCTATCTAACTACGCAATTTGTTCGATACGACTCTTTTGGCATACTATCACATGTAGAACAAATGATATTTTCACACATAGAGTCATTCCTTCCGAGATTTACAACATCAGCTTATGGACTTCATCATAATTCTAATATCTAATAAATTAATTATCAGAAATTTATATACATATCATCCGACCGCACATAATCATGTCTCTAAAAATACGGTTTTGTCTAATTACTCACAGAGGAATCTGTTCTTTTTTTCTTCTATCCTATAAAATAGTATTTCATGACAGTTGTTACTCCAATCATCATATTATTATGATTCGTAATAGTAATCATCTTACCAAGATACCCTTTCATAGATGCAGACAATTTTGTAAAATGTAAGTTAGACAACAAAATAATATTCTAAAAATCAAAAAGATATAGTTCCTACAAAGAGAATTATCGGAAGGAGGTAAGACTGATTACCTGAAAAGGGTGTAGCTATCCAAGGTGAAAGGTGTAGCCATAACGATCGGATGGCTACACCCAAACAACAGTTGGGCTACACCTTTCTCAAATGCAATTTTGGAGAAAAGCTAAAGAATAATTGCGTCCGGGAATGAATTGTACGAGCATAAGAAGATAACGATACAAAATCTGAGGATGATTCTGAAACCATGGCACAATAAAAAAGAAATCTCAATGAACAATCGCATGGAGAAAAGGAATGATCTTCATAGATTAGTCACCACAGATTCACAAATTACACAGAGAAAAAAGAAATCAATAGATGTGATTTGAATATCTGCGTAATTTGTTTAGCTGTGGTGAAAAGAGTAGCTGGTATTATGTAGCAAACTCTATTTAAACAGTCCGGGATAAATCTCCCCTCCTGTTTCGCTTACATTAAGAGTCTGTAAGAGTTTACCGTCCGGAGAATAAAACAACTGAAATTCCGAATCAGTGTCATATTCCTCCACTTCGATTATGATGACCGCCGGCTGCTTGGGAAAAGTGATGATTCTTACATCTTCCAATTGCATGGACGCCATCGTACTTTGCATAAAGGCCTTTGCCACAACAGGAGGAACAGCCTCCAAAGATTCGACATCGGTCTCTGTCATCAACCATTTACCTTTATCACTGAACCAGACGTTTAGCTCCCGCCCTTTCACCCTGATATCGGCAATGTGATAATCTCCTTTTCGTTCCCAATCGACCGTGGTCACTTTAGGATACATTTTCTGAAAGGCTTCCTGCACTTTATCGGGAGGAGGAAAACCGGCTGAAAAAACAGTGCTGGAAATGAATAACAACATTGCCATCAACAAAAGGGGGCTAAGCTTCTTTATCATTTGGGTTTCTATTAATTTAAGTTTGATACAACAACAACGTCAAGCGGATTTTGTTTGTGGATTTATTCCACAAAATTGTGGTGAATTCCACATTTACATCCCCGTATTATACTTCATTAGTGCCTTATACCATCTTTTCACATCTGGCATAATCTTTGTCTACTTCATCAATTAGTTTCTTTTCAGAGAAACCGGAATAATTGTATCACTTAAAAGAAAAATTATGAAAAAGTAGAAGAAAACAAAAACTAACAAGACTTCGATTCCGAAATGAGGACGGAGTTACAAAAGAAGTAAAAAACTGAAAAACATGTTTAACTCAAACCTATTAATTTATGACGAAAAAAAGTAACCTATCCTTAAGGTTTACAAGAGTATGGGAAAAACACTGCCTGAAAACAGTAGTTGCTACTTTGTTGCTGTGGTGCGCACAGTCGGCACAAGCGACGACCGATACTTACAAAACACAAGCGACTGCCAGTATACAACAACAAACCGTGAAAGCCACCGGTGTAATCATCGACAACACGGGTGAACCACTTATCGGAGTTTCCGTAAAAGTGCAGGGCACCAATACGGGAACCATCACCGACTTGGACGGAAAGTTCTCTATTGACACTCCCAAAGGAGCTATCCTCGAGTTTTCATTTATCGGTTACAAAACTGTCACAACGGAAGTGACCGGAAAGGAACTCCATATCACCATGCAGGAAGATTCAAAGCAACTGGATGAAGTAGTAGTTGTGGGCTATGGTTCACAAAAGAAAGTAAACGTTACCGGATCTGTAAGTATGGTCAATGCGGACGTCCTGGAGTCGCGCCCCGTACAGAATGTGTCACAGGCACTGCAAGGAGTTATTCCGGGACTGAACATGTCCGTGGGCAGTAGCGGTGGTACACTGGATGGCGAACTAAACGTAAACATCCGAGGAGCAGGTACGATAAGCGATGGTTCGAGCAGTAGTCCGTTGGTACTGATCGATGGAATCGAAGGAGACATGAATACAGTCAACCCGAATGATATTGAATCGGTATCTGTACTGAAGGATGCAGCTTCTTCATCGATCTATGGTGCGCGTGCGGCATTCGGGGTCATCCTGATCACTACGAAGAGTGGTAAAAGTGGCAAAACACGTGTAAACTATTCGGGTAATGTACGTTTCTCGGATGCCATTCAGTTGCCTGACATGGTGGATTCTTACACCTTTGCGCAGTATTTTAACCGGGCTTCGACCAATGGTGGGGAATCTCCTACCTTTGACGAAAAAGCATTGCAAAATATTCTGGACTTCCAAAACGGAAAGTTTACCGATCCTTCCACTCCCGAGTATTACGGGCTGGAAGCCGGACCGGACGGCAAATGGAAAAGCTATGCAGGATCTTTTGCCAATACAGACTGGTTTAAAGAGTTTTACAAAAGCTGGACACCCTCTACGGAACACAACCTCAGTATCAGTGGAGGAACAGAGAAGCTGACTTATATGATCAGCGGCAGTTTCCTGAATCAGAATGGCCTTATCAAGCACGGCGAAGATAACTTCAACCGTTATACGATGAATGCTAAAATCTCGGCAAAACCTGCGGAGTGGATCACGTTAAACTACACGAGCAAATGGACCCGTGAAGACTATGACCGCCCAACTTACATGACAGGCGCATTCTTTCATAACATTGCCCGCCGCTGGCCGACCTGTGCTCCCATGGATCCGAACGGTCATTACATGCCCAATATGGAAATCATTCAGTTGGAAGAGGGAGGTGTGCAAACGAGCCAGAAAAACTGGTATACCAATCAGCTGCAAGCTATCTTCGAGCCCGTCAAAGACTGGCGAATTGTAGTAGAGGGAAGTATGCGTACCTATACACGAAAGCAACATTGGGCAGTATTACCGATCTATGGATATGACGTGAACAACAAACCTTACTTATTGTCGTGGAACGGTGGAGCGGCCGGATATTCAGAGGTTCAGGACGAACGTGAAGATGAAGATTACTTCTCCGGCAACATTTACAGCGACTATGCAAAAACAATCGGTGATCATTATTTTAAAGTGATGGGTGGTTTCAACGCCGAACTTTTCCGGCCAAGCGGAATGACCGGATTCGGAACTGACCTGATCAGTTCGAATGTTCCTTCTTTAGGATTGACTCAGGACAATCAGAAGGCAAATGCATGGGCACGCGAAAGAGCAATTGCCGGTTTCTTCGGACGTGTGAACTATAACTACAAAGAGCGGTATATGTTAGAAGCCAATCTGCGTTATGACGGTTCTTCACGGTTTGTAGGCAATAAGCGTTGGGGATTGTTCCCTTCTTTTTCAGCCGGATGGAATATCGCACGTGAAGATTTCTTCCGTCCTTTGGCCGGTATTATCGGCACCTTAAAGCTGAGGGGCTCTTGGGGGCAGCTTGGCAACAACAACACGGATAAGGCCAATGCCTGGTATCCCTTTTATCAAAATATGATTACGGGATCTGCCAATTCCGGATGGCTGATCGACGGCAAGAAACAAAATACAGCTCAACTGCCGGGCATCGTTAATTCACTGATGACATGGGAAACCATTGAATCATGGGATCTCGGTCTGGATTTTGGTTTGCTCAATAATCGCCTGACAGGATCGGTCGGTTATTATAACCGTTACACATACGATATGATAGGTCCTGCTCCTATATTACCCCCCGTACTGGGAGCTCTACCCCCTCAAGTGAACAACTGCGACATGAAGTCATACGGTTGGGAGCTGGAGCTCTCATGGAGAGACCGCATCAGCGAGTTTGATTATAGTGCGCGATTCGTTTTATCTGATGGAAAACGTAAGATACTGAAATATCCAAACCCGACGAATTCACTCTCTTCGGACGTATACTATAATGGACAGATATTGGGTGACATCTGGGGATACAAAACTGTTGGTATCGCACAAACCCAAGAGGAAATGAATGCGCACCTGGCCAACGGAGGCACACCCAACTGGGGAACAAACTGGGGAGCCGGTGACATTATGTATGCAAACCTGGATGGAAAAGAAGGGGTTAACAACGGATCGAACACTCTGGAAGATCATGGTGACTTAACAATTATCGGTAACAGCACACCCAGGTATAATTTCGGTCTGACACTGACCGGAGCATGGAAAGGATTCGATTTCTCAGTATTCCTGCAGGGAGTGATGAAAAGAGATTACTGGCTGGACGGTCCGTACTTCTGGGGAGCAAATGGCGGATTATGGCAATCAACTGCATTCAAAGAGCACATGGACTATTGGCGTCCGGAAGGTGATCCTCTCGGTGCAAACACTAATGCTTACTACCCAAAACCCTATTTTAATACGGATAAAAACCAGAAAGTACAAAGCGGATATCTACAGAATGCCGCATATTGCCGTCTGAAGAATGCCCAGATTGGCTACACTCTGCCCAAAACATGGACCCGGAAAGCAGCAATGGAATCGGTACGTGTTTATGTGTCCGGAGACAATCTGTTGACCTTCTCGGGAATCAGCGGAGTATTTGATCCGGAATTATTGGGTAGCGACTGGGGAGACGGTAAGCTCTATCCTTTGCAGAGAACGATTTCTATTGGCTTAAATGTTAACTTCTAATTTTACCAGACAAATGATGAAACTAAAACTGAAACATATCTGTTTCTGCTCGTTAATCGGAATGGGCGGACTGGCACTGACTTCATGCAACGACTTCCTGGACCGTTCGCCAATCAGTGATATCACTCCGGAAGATTACTTCAACACAGTAGATCAAGTGGGAAGCTATGTTATCAATTACTATGACGACTACCTTGAAAATTCAAATACAACCAAGATGTATCACCAAAGGGCATGGAACTCCGGGGTGGTAAGAAATGATGCTAACACCGACAATTTATTGAGTGATGATGGAAACCTTGATTATTTTGCGGGAAACAAACAGGTGCCCGAAGGGAAAAACATTCAGGAACCTCTGAACCGTATTCGTGTGTGGAATTATCTCTTTGAACAAGTACTGCCGAAAGAGAAAGAGGGTACGATTCCCGGAGATGCAGAATTGTTGAAGCAGTATATCGGAGAGGCTTATTTCTTCCGTGCCCTGGCGTATTATAACGCATTGGTACGTTTTGGCGATTATCCCATCATTACCGAAGTATTGCCGGACGACTCCGAAACACTGATCAAGAAAAGTCAGCGCGCACCACGCAATGAAGTGGCACGCTTCATTCTAAAAGATCTTGACGAAGCTATCAGTCGCCTGAAAGAACGTGGTTTCCAGAATAACCAGCGTATTAACAAACAGGCTGCATTGGTGCTGAAATCAAGAGTTGCACTGTTCGAAGCAACCTTCGAGAAATATCATCAGGGAACGGGGCGCGTACCGGGTGATCCAACATGGCCCGGAGCCGTAATGAGCTATAACAGTGGAAAAACATTCGATATAGCAGGAGAAATAAACTTCTTCCTGACGGAAGCAATGCAAGCAGCGGCAGCTGTTGCCGATCATGTTCAACTGGCAGAAAACTCGCATGTAATGAATCCTCCATACAATACACTTTATGGGTGGAATCCTTATTTCGAAATGTTCAGCCAGCCGGATCTTTCGAATGTGGAAGAAGTACTGCTGTGGAAACAATATAACCTGTCACTTACCGTATCACATTGTGTAGGTGCACGCCTTAAAAACGGAGACCGTACCGGACTGACACGTTCACTGATCAAAACATTTCTGATGAAAGACGGTATGCCTATCTATGCAAGCAACAATGCTATTGATGACAGAACGGTTTCTGATGAAAAGAAAGACCGTGACGAGCGCTTGCAACTGTTTGTGTGGGGAGAAAAAGATGCGTGGATGACAGATGAAAGAGCAGATACAGTGAAGAATTACAATAAGGACCAGGCGGGAAACATGGTGACGAATCCGATACCTGTACCTTGGGTAAAATCTACAGTAATCAGTGATCAGGAACAGACACGTGATATCACCGGTTATCGTTCCCGTAAGTTCTATCCGTATGATGACGAACAAAGCAGATCGGACGAATTGCTGGGGACCAATGCCTGTCCTATTTTTCGTGCTTCCGAAGCATATCTTAACTACATCGAGGCTTGTTATGAGAAGAATGGTTCGTTAGACAGTAAGGCACAGGACTACTGGAAAGCCATTCGCAGACGTGCCGGTGTCGATGAAGACTATCAGAAGACGATCAATAGTACGGATCTGAGCCGCGAAGACGACCTCGGAGTTTACTCGGGAGACCGAATGGTAGATGCGACGCTTTACAACATTCGCCGTGAGCGCCGCTGCGAATTTATCGCCGAGGGCATGCGCTGGGATGACCTGAAGAGATGGCGCTCTTGGGACCGGTTATTTACACAACCATACATTGTAGAAGGCATCAACTTCTGGGATGAAGCCTATAAACTCTACACAACCACGGATAAAGACGGTAATGAAAAGTCTGCTGTAGTAGCCGATGGCAGCACATCTGCCAACATGTCGCCGAAATCGGATGGGAAATACGTACGACCACTGCGAAGGACACAAACGAATAATCAACTTTATGACGGATATACCTGGAAAAAAGCTTATTATCTGGAGCCACTCGGACTACAGGATTTGCAATTATCGGCCACCAATCCGGAAGACATCAATACATCCATGATGTATCAGAATCCATATTGGCCTGTCGGTACAGGAAAAGCGCTTGAGTAATGTCGCCGAATACGTAAAACCATAATATAACAAAGTTCACCACAGAGTTTATACAAGGTATGTTTGCCGATGTATCCTGTGGTGAACAAAATCAAACCTCCGAATGAACCTAAGCCAAGTCTTTTAAGTTATATGATATATAGAAAAGAATAAAATCTGATTTGATCAGATCAGACCGACTACAATAAACAACAACTTTAAAATATAGGAAAGTATGAATGTACATGAAGAATTATTCGGTGGAAATATACCACAAGATGTAACTGAGAAACAAGGCGAAAACGCTATTTTTATTGTTTATGGACTGAAGCAATCGGACGATGCAATCAAGCAAGTAAAAGATGTATGTGCTAACTTCTCCGCCCTGATACGCAGTATGCGTAACCGTTTTCCTGATATGCAATTTAGCTGCACGATGGGGTTTGGTGCCGATGCCTGGAGCAGACTTTTTCCGGAGTTGGACAAACCTAAAGAGTTAAGTACCTTTGAAGAGATAAAAGGAGATAAATATATAGCTGTATCTACCCCGGGCGACCTGTTACTGCACATCCGGGCTAAACAGATGGGTCTCTGTTTTGAATTTGCCTCTATAATTGACGAAAAACTCAAAGGTGTGGCAGAATCCATCGATGAAACACACGGGTTCAGATATATGGACGGAAAAGCGATCATCGGTTTCGTAGACGGTACGGAGAATCCGGCCGTAGATGAAAACCCTTATCATTTTGCGGTTGTCGGTGACGAAGACCCGCAATTCGCAGGAGGCAGTTACGTTTTTGTGCAGAAATATATCCATGACATGGTAGCATGGAACTCGCTTCCGGTCGAAGCACAAGAAAAGGTGATTGGCCGCCGCAAATATAATGATGTGGAATTGTCGGACAAAGAGAAGCCGCAAAATGCCCACAATGCCGTAACCAATATCGGTGACGATTTGAAAATCGTACGTGCCAATATGCCGTTTGCCAACACTTCTAAAGGAGAATATGGAACATACTTTATTGGCTATGCCAGCACCTTCAGTACTACCCGCACAATGTTGGAGAACATGTTTATTGGTGACCCTGTGGGGAACACCGATCGTTTGTTGGACTTCAGTACTCCGGTAACAGGCACATTGTTTTTTCTACCTTCGTACGATTTGCTTGCTACACTCGGAGAATAGTAATCACTCTCCATACAGTACAGTCTCCGCTATCCAGGCAAAAACATTGGCTATCAGTTTGGAGGCATTATTATTAATGGTCCCGGAATTATTGTTTATACGGTTATCGGTAGTAGACGTTGAACTGGATGCCGAACTGCCAATATCCGTATCTCCCCAATAAACGATTCTCCTTGAATAGTCAACGCCCAAAACAATACCTCCTGCAGGCCCCATCAATATAGGAGTAATACCTTTGGATGCATCTGTATTGAGTTGTATCTCGCCATGATAAGGATCATAATTGCGTAAAGAGAAGTCAGTATTGACAGGAGTATATGGAGCAATGGTAAAAGGCCCGTTAGTAGTAAAGTAGCTATTACCATCCTCAAGAGTTGCCAAAGGATAGGGACCGGTATTACTCGTTAAAAAAGAAATGCCACTATTTCCACCCAATATCTCTTTTAATAAATTCTGGCTGACATCACTGGCATCATAAGAAACAATCAATACACGGTTCTTTTTAGCCTTCACCCAATTGTGCGCTTTCTGGGCATCCGAGATCCCGAATAAAGAATTGCTCATATAATGGACATAAACAACATCAAAAGCCGTGAAAAGAGCATCTGTCAGATTATTATTGCTCGCACTCACGCCAATCAGATTATATCCTCCGCATTCAACTGTTCCGGCCGGACCGAAATTATTTTGATTATTGAGTATTCCGCGAAGACCAGTTGCGCGCGCCTCTGCATTGCCAGAGCCAATTATATTCGTTCCTAAATATCCCAAACCGGCATTGAATGTTAAAAGATCAATTGTTTTGTAGGCAGCGACATCATATCTCTGCTGTATATTCACTAAAATACGCCAGCGATGGGCTGTAATCATAAAGTTTTGAATACGGCGGATATTGCTTGCCGAATTGTTCTGCAGAGCTGTAATCACCAGTTGACTCCCATTCTGTGTTTTTTCTACTTTAAAGAATTCATTTGCTAATGACTGGTCGGCGGTTCCTTGGGGAGTTCCTGCCGCGTCGGCCCATTGTAAAGTATAATCCGGAAGATCGGTATTCACACTGATGATTCCTGCCGAACCGGCTTTGTTCTTGAGGATGATCTCTCGCAAAGACACCCCAAAATGATGTTCTCCATCGAAACTCATGTCAATGGTATAATCATCCCATGCCTGTACTTCGGCTACGATATGGGCGGAACGATTATTAGCCGCTTCGTCCGGACTACCCCACCCCGGACCTGAGACCTTCTTTATATTGAAAATATACTTATGATTACGAAGTACTTGCCCGAAAGCATTTTCAACATTATCGGGATCAAAATCCATACGGTAGTAACCCGGTTGATCACTTCCTTCATAATAACCCTCCACAACAATACAGGTTGCCTGACTAACCCAATTATCCGGGGCTGGTGAATCGGCCTCAGGCAAGTAGAGTTGGGCTGAAAATTCATTCAGGTTCTCAGCAGATACAGGATACAGGACACTGTTTACATTTCCGGTACTTCCGGCAGGTACGCTCGGAAGCGTAACCCTGACGACTCCGGTTTCATCGGGTATTATCTGCAAGTGGTCATTGGCACGATATGCTTTTACCCCTGACAACTTAAAGTTTGCCACTTCCGTAGCTTTCACGTCTACCCGGGCAATGGAACGTAACATCTTTATTCCGGTAATATTATTTATAACCGTTGCTTCTAATCCTCCGGGCAATTCATACTCCCCATACATTGGAAAATCGGAAGTGATATTGTTGAACCGGAGATTGATGTTTTTTTTCACCAAATCTTCGCTATCATCCACCGAAGGCTCATTGGCTATTACCGCATCGGTAGCATTGGCTAATATGAGTAATTTTAAAGGCGAACTGCTTGATTTTAATAAAGCTTTAAAAGAAGCAGCGGATGAAGTGTTGTTGATGGATATGCCGGGTACACGGTACTTATATTTACCTTCTTCAAACACTAACACTTGAATCTCACTGATTTTAGACTCATGATCGGTCGTCGCAAATGTTCCTCGCGTCCGGGCATATGTAGTGGAGGCCGGTATGGTTATCACTAACCTTACCGATACATCCTCTGTATTATTTCTATCTGCATCTCCGGGCACTTCCATACTGTCGGTACATGACATATATAAAAGGCCGGTTATCAGAATAACCATTAATTTTTTCATTAGGGTTTAGGTTTGTTTTCTCAGATACAAAGATGGACTTTTTCAGGAAGGAATCCGTGGCGTTTAATGAATGGTGTAAACAAAGATTTTTCTATTATCACATCTCACATGAATTTATTGTCCAATTATGCAACAATCGGAAATGTGTGTAAAGACGTGTATCCATTTTCGAAACTTCGTCATAAACTTGTCACCAGTTCTTGTTGCCGGTTAAAGAAATGGATTCGCTGAATCTCACCACTCTGCGAAATCAAAGTTGAATACTTCTTTAATGACTGTATCCATACCTTCAAATGCTGAAATAGCAAATCATCTTTCGAAGTTATGGAATTAATGGAAAAGACCCCTATCAGGCATTGATGGTAGATATCTGTTTCTACATAACTATATGTAGACTCAAAATTGATATCGGATATATATATTTTCACATCTTTTCCGGATGAATATTTTCCCTGAGCTGAGATCTTCTCCAATTCATTCAGTAATACCAATAATTCCTTCTTTATTCTTTTTACACTGTCTTCTGATATCAGATTGATATTTAAGAAAAACTTGATCTCATTGACCAATCTGATAAATATCTCTTTATCCCATATATAATTGGTTGTCTGGAATAGCTGGGACAAATTTACAAATTCTTTTTGCTTGTCAATCAACTTTTCCGGAATCTCCAAATCTTCATAATGTCTGCCTGCATATGTGCTTTCATGTTGGTAAATCCATTTGAAAAGCTGGAATTTGGATAAGGCTTCATACTTTAAATACAGGGTTTGCGGAACGGTATTTGAGGAGGTACTTCTTTCCGAACTTTCCCGTTCAATCAATTGACCGAACAACTTTATATACGAATCAATAATAGAATAATAGGTCTCCGCAGGGCGTTGACATTGCAACATATTCAGATTAACAATAGCGTTGTCATTCAAATCGGCCCCTACTATTTTATCAAGAGAAATGCCCATGTGTTGAGATATGGTGGCAACTTCGGCAAAAGTGAACGGTACTTCACCCCGCAACCGCCTGTAAGTAGCTTCTTTGCCAAGGTAAAGAATGTCCATCAGCGCATTTGCAAGATTGTTCCCCTTGGGTAAGTATATTTTCATTGCATCTATTAAATCTGTATTTATATCACGCATAATCATTGTTTTTATATTTTTATCTGTAAACAAGTAATCTGTAACTTTTGTTGCGCCTATCGAAACGAACAATCCCTTTGATGACGGTGCGTTGCATTATCAGAGCTTTCTTTTTCAGGGGTTGCTTCAATAGACACTTTTTGTTTATAAATACATTTTTAAAGTCACAAATCGTTGCTGTCTGGAAGGTATATTTGTTATCTGAAAAAAACGTAGTATATCCACTTAAATAAAAAGATAATGAAAACAAGTAAAATCTTTATGACTACACTGGTTGCATTGACTATGGCCGCATGCAGCAATGACAATGATTGGGTTGACCAGCCCAGCAATCCGGACGTAATTGCCCCGGATGCATATGCCTCTTTTTCCATCAGCATTCCCCACGCATCGAAGACACGTGCAGTATCTACAGATCCGGGAATTGCAGCGGAAAATACAGTGAAATCCCTACATGTGTTTATTTATGACGCAGAATCTCCCAATACACCTACTGTAGCTGAATTTACGGTCGCAGGAGGCACACTCACACAGAAACCAGCCGGGAGTTCTACCTGGGTGACCAGCCAACCGGTCAGTACCAAAAAGACGGATAAATATATTTTTGCGGGAGTAAACCTTAATGCAGAAATAGTGAACTATATTACTTCTAATGGATTAGGTGCATTCAGCTATAAAGATTTCACACAAGAAATAACAAAATTGGCCGATCAAACAAATGGATTTGTCATGTTCAATAGTGCTTATCCGACCCTTACGCCCGCTACTGACTTATATGAGAAGAAAAGTGAAGCCGAAAACAATCACATAACCATTTCTGTAAATCGCGTCACTGCAAAAGCGGCGGTGTTCCAATCACAGAGCTTTGTAGTGAATGGAGGCGGAACGATGACAGATCTGAAGTTCGGCTGGAGAAACCTGAATAAAAAATTCTACTTTATTCAGGATAACAGGGACGCTCTCATCAAAGACTATAACTGGGCTAATTATACCGCAGCAGATTTTACGAGGGGAGCAGATGCCATCAACGTTTATGCTTCGGCTGATGTGCCTACCTCTTTTTCTTATGCTACGGAAAATGCATTCCAGTATATTTCGGGTACATCCAATGTGGATGCAGCAACTTTTATCAGTGTCAGCGGGGTATTTACACCCACTAACATCATATCTGCCAAAATAAATCCCCCTACAGTTGCGGCTGATTTTGAAATCATCGTGAATCCGAAACCGGCGGATAAAACATTCTTTGTCGTGCGGACTGCCGATGGTGTTGCCAATTACTTTATAGATGGACCTACGGCAGAAAAGTTTGCGGAGCTATGTGCCGCAAATACTCCGCAAATGCCATCTATCAATGGGGCCTACCTATTATCGGAGAATACGTATAGCAACGGATTGTGTTACTATCATATTTTTGTTAACAATGATGCAGTCACACCACAGGCTCCTTATAATATCTACAGAAACCAATATTTTAAGATCAACATCAATTCTATACAAGCACCGGGAAATCCTTCGGATAACTTTGACAGCGGAGAACCAATCAAGCCTAATTCATGGATTGGAGTCGACATCCAGATTATCCCTTGGGAGGTGATTGAAGAAGATCACGATTTATAACCAGCTAATTAATGTCCCACAGAATGTTCACCTGCAAGATAGAAGCCGGATTCAGAGTATTCATATTCATTATATTGCCTTTCGTACTCACGAATTGCATTCGGGAAGATATGTCCGGATGTCCCCGGGATGATGGAGGGTTGGCCCTCAAATTCAGCTATGATACAAATGCAGACTCAAGACAGAACACTCCACAAGGTATCGATCGGTTGGCTGTTTTCATATTCGATGAAAAAGGGCTTTTTATCTCTCAGGTAAACGATTCTATGACTTCAATCAATGACGATTATGTCATGGAGCTGCCTTACAAACAGGGCAGTTACCAATTTGTAGCATGGGGTGGCTATGATAAAAGTACTTATCAGACTTCTGAATGTGTGCCGGGAAAAACTTATATCGATGATTTCTTTCTATCTGTAAAACGTCAGGAGGACAACCGGGTAATCAATCAGCCCAAACTGCTCTATCACGGTATGCACGATATAGTCGGGCTTAACAGTAAAGAAAAAACAATTGTATTGATAAACTTGAAACAAATGACGAATCATATCCGGGTCATTGCTCATAATTTGAATCAAGACAGAAGTGACAACATTTATATAGAGGATAATAACGGTAAGTATGGATATGATTCACAATTCTCCGATGATGACCAGATAAGCTATATTCCCATTTATGAAGCATCATCGGGACAATCAGATCCGTTGATTGCCGACTTCAATGTAATGAGACTGGAAAAGGATAGAGAACCCCGGCTGCGAATTGCCGACAAAACAGGTACAATCCGCTATGATGAGAATCTTATTGGTAAACTCATAGGCGAAAATCCCAATATTGATTTTGAGCATAACCATGATTTCACCATTGAAATATCCTTCGATAACTACATCCCGGTCATTATCAAGATTAATGGCTGGGAGATAGTTAATGAAGAAATATAACTATAAACTGCAGAAGAATGAAACAAAGAAAGGTACACTCATATCAATGAGGATTCCGTGAAAGATGGCAACAGGTATCATGTCCTTTCCCGAATAGTGAGTAATGGACGGCAACAATACATCCATTGAATTTACACCGGCAGCAGAAATAGGGGCCAGTTTCCCAAAATATTTCCTGATCAGTGGTGCGCCCAGCAATGCCATCATTTCGCGGAAAATATTGGCCAGCAAAGCAATTGTACCAAGTTCCGTTGCCAACTGTAATCCTACAGAAGCTTCCTTAAACTGAGTAATCAAGATGGATGAAAGGGAATAATATGCAAATCCACTTCCCACTGCCATACAATCGAATACACTCCACTGACTCAACAATAAACTGGCAAAAGCTGAAAAAAGAAGGGTTCCGACAATAGTAGCTATCGGCACTAAAAGCATATTGGGGCGTAGACTTTTGATCAGAAATTTCAGATTCTTATTGCTTCCGATACTGATGCCAACCTGCAACATCAACGCATAAAGTATATACATAGAAAGATTGTGCATGTCAAACTGGAAATCATTGAAGATTCCGACCAAACAGCCTATACAGAAAAATGCGACAACAATCAGACTACCTTTCATGATTTTCCTCCTTTCTTGAAAAACAGGCGTAATACGAGAAAAGAAGCCAACATGCTGCCCAAGATACTTGAAGTGGCCAACACAATGGCTTGCCATCCGAATTTACCCAGATTATTTACGATTAAACTATTGGAGCCTATCGAAAGGCCCAGCACAAAAAGTAGCAGGAATATCGTAAGCGAAGTACTCTTTTCTACTTTCTCCAGAAATTTCAGGTTACGCAGCAAATAACCGATGCCAATACCTAAAAACATGATAGATATAATGGAAAACATACTCGTATATTTTAAAAAGTTACACAATGCAATCCCTGGCAACTTTTATGTATGAGCTGCCGGACAGATCCTCCCTTTCACCTTTATTTAATAAGGAAACGAAAAGAGATAAATCAAACTACAAAACAGGGAGTAATTCAGATAAATCCGCTAAACCAATGTACATGCACAATGCAGTGTCCGTACAGAATCTTATTTTCTCGCACGGCATTGTGTATGCTATATGTAGTAAACAATCGGTTCATATCATTCATTAATTACAGTGCAAAGGTAATACTATTGCGCATATTTTCCAAATAATTATGCAAAATATAAATAGTCATAGTAGTAGAATTACTCATAAAAAGACGATGAAAATCTTGCAGAACCTGTATTTTTCTTCGTATCTTTACAAACCGAAATAAAGGATATATCAATAAACATATAACGATATGGAAAACAGAAGTTTAGTAACCATAGCGGAGCATTCGAAAGAAAAAATCCTCTATATGCTCGAAATGGCGAAACAATTTGAGAAGAATCCCAACCGCCGGTTATTGGAAGGTAAAGTAGTGGCTACCCTATTTTTTGAACCTTCTACCCGCACCCGGCTAAGTTTCGAAACTGCTGCCAATCGCCTGGGCGCACGGGTTATCGGATTCTCGGATCCTAAAGCCACCAGCTCATCCAAAGGGGAAACTCTGAAAGATACAATTATGATGGTTAGTAACTACGCTGACGTGATTGTAATGCGGCATTTTCTGGAAGGAGCAGCACGCTATGCCAGTGAAGTGGCCCCAGTGCCTATCGTAAACGCCGGAGACGGAGCCAATCAGCACCCTTCACAAACAATGCTCGATCTCTACTCCATTTATAAAACACAAGGTACACTGGAGAATCTGAACATCTATCTGGTAGGTGACCTGAAATACGGACGTACAGTACACTCTTTACTGATGGCAATGCGGCATTTTAATCCGACTTTCCACTTCATTGCTCCCGAAGAGCTGAAGATGCCGGAAGAATATAAGATTTATTGCAAAGAACATAACATAAAATATGTGGAGCACACAGACTTCAACGAAGAGGTAATTAAGGATGCGGATATTCTTTACATGACCCGCGTACAACGTGAGCGTTTCACTGACCTAATGGAATATGAACGGGTGAAGAATGTATATATCCTGAAAGCGAAAATGCTCGAAAACACTCGCTCTAACCTCCGTATCCTGCATCCATTGCCACGTGTTAACGAAATAGCTTATGACGTAGACGATAGTCCGAAAGCATACTACTTTCAGCAGGCACAGAACGGTCTCTATGCCCGTCAAGCTATACTTTGCGATGTATTAGGAATCACTTTACAAGATATTTTATAAAATCATGAGCGAGAATAAACAAGAACTACAGGTGGCCGCACTGAAAAACGGCACTGTTATTGACCATATCCCTTCGGAGAAACTCTTTACTGTAGTTTCACTGCTTGGGTTGGAACACATGACGACCAATATTACTATCGGATTCAATCTGGACAGCAAGAAACTGGGTAAGAAAGGGATCATCAAGATTGCTGACAAGTTCTTCTGTGACGAAGAAATCAACCGTATTTCCGTAGTAGCACCTCATGTAAAACTAAACATTATCCGTGACTACGAAGTGGTAGAAAAGAAAGAGGTACGTATGCCGGACGAGTTAAAAGGTATAGTGAAATGTGCCAACCCGAAATGTATTACGAACAATGAACCGATGGCCACGTTATTCCATGTGATTGACAAGGATAGTTGCGTTATAAAATGCCATTATTGCGAAAAAGAACAGAAAAGAGAAGATATCACAATCATTTAGTTACGTGTCACAGCGCTACGAGTTTTAAAATACTGTGCTATGACGTAATAGCACTTGTAGCGCATATAGCACGCTATTAATAAAAAAGATGAAGCAAGACTGGAAACCCGGAACCCTGATTTATCCGTTGCCTGCCGTACTGGTGAGTTGCGGAAACAATGAAAGTGAATACAATATACTTACGGTGGCTTGGACCGGAACCATTTGTACCAATCCACCGATGTGTTATATTTCTGTCCGTCCCGAACGCTACTCCTATCCTATTATAAAAAAGAATATGGAGTTTGTGATCAACCTGACAACCCGGGATATGGCTTTTGCAACAGATTGGTGTGGGGTACGGTCGGGTAAGGATTATCACAAATTTGAAGAAATGAAACTGACACCGGGTAAATGCACGGTGGTGAGTGCGCCTCTCATTGAGGAATCTCCCCTTTGTATCGAATGCCGGGTAAAAGAAATTGTATCTTTAGGATCACATGATATGTTTATTGCCGATGTGGTAAACATTCGGGCGGATGACCGTCACTTAAACCGGGAAACCGGAAAACTGGAACTGGCAGAAGCTAATCCGCTTGTATATGTACATGGGGGATATTATAATCTGGGAGAAAAGATCGGTAAATTCGGTTGGTCAGTAGAAAAGAAAACAAAGTGAAGCTATGAAACGAGTGATTCTCCTTTTTATATATATGTGGATTACTTTTGCCGCTTATGGTGAAGGTGATCATAAAAAGGAAAAACGCCCGGATGACCGCAAAATAAATGTAGGAATCAGGGGTGGTTTTAACTCTTCCATGTTTTTGGTTTCCAATCTGAAAATCAAAGATGTAACCATTGACGAGATTCAGAATAATTATAAAATAGGTTATTTCGGTGCTCTCTTCATGCGCTTCAACATGAAGAGACATTTTATACAGCCCGAGATATCGTATAACATCAGCAGATGCGAAATCACTTTCGACAAACTGGGTTCACAACATCCCGATATCGAACCTGACTATGCATCGGTTAATTCAACTATTCACAGTATTGATTTTCCGTTGCTTTACGGCTATCACGTAGTAAGACAAGGCCCTTACAGCATGTCTCTTTTTGCCGGACCGAAACTAAGATATCTGTGGAATCAAAAAAATAAAATCACCTTTGAGAACTTCGACCAGCAAGGCATCCATGAGAGGTTACATCCCTTCAATGCCAGCGCAGTGATCGGAGTAAGCGTCAGCATTTCACGTATCTTTTTCGATTTTCGTTATGAACAAGGACTTCGCAACTTGTCGAAGTCTGTTACTTACGATAATATAGACGTCGAAGGTAAGCCCGAAGTAAGTAATATCACTTTTCGACGCCGTGATAATGTACTTAGTTTTTCACTCGGAGTTATATTTTAAATAACTTTTTTAGCTAAAAGGTTGCACACTCTTTAAATATTACCTAAATTTGTGCGATTATAATAATAAAGGTTTCAAGATATACTTTAATCTTATTATAACAAATAATGAAAAGAGACGATTTAATTTTCGAGATTATCGAAAAAGAACATCAACGTCAGTTGAAAGGCATTGAGCTGATCGCATCAGAGAATTTCGTGAGTGATCAGGTGATGGAGGCAATGGGATCTTGTCTTACCAACAAATATGCGGAAGGATATCCGGGTAAACGCTATTATGGCGGCTGTGAGGTGGTAGACCAGAGTGAACAAATTGCCATCGACCGCTTGAAAGAGATTTTCGGTGCAGAATGGGCCAATGTACAACCTCACTCAGGAGCACAGGCTAATGCTGCTGTATTTCTTGCTGTGTTGAACCCGGGCGACAAGTTCATGGGACTGAACCTGGCACACGGAGGTCACCTTTCACATGGTTCATTAGTAAATACTTCGGGAATCATTTACACTCCCTGCGAATATAATTTAAAACAGGAAACCGGTCGCGTGGATTACGACCAGATGGAAGAAGTGGCATTACGTGAGAAACCCAAAATGATAATTGGAGGAGGTTCAGCCTACTCTCGTGAATGGGATTACAAACGTATGCGCGAAATTGCCGATAAGGTGGGTGCGATCCTTATGATTGATATGGCACATCCTGCCGGATTAATTGCAGCAGGACTGTTGGACAACCCGGTGAAATATGCTCATATCGTAACTTCAACTACCCACAAGACTTTGCGGGGACCTCGTGGCGGTGTAATCATGATGGGTAAAGATTTCCCCAATCCATGGGGAAAGAAAACTCCAAAAGGAGAAATTAAAATGATGTCTCAGTTGCTCGACTCAGCTGTATTCCCCGGAATACAGGGTGGTCCGCTGGAACATGTAATTGCAGCTAAAGCCGTAGCTTTCGGTGAGTGTTTGCAACCGGAATATAAGGAATATCAGAAGCAAGTACAAAAGAATGCTGCCGTATTGGCACAAGCCTTAATTGACCGTGGCTTTACCATCGTTTCCGGCGGTACGGATAATCATTCGATGCTGGTGGATCTACGCAGTAAATATCCTGACTTGACAGGTAAAGTTGCCGAAAAAGCACTTGTATCTGCTGATATAACAGTCAATAAAAACATGGTTCCGTTCGATAGTCGTTCTGCGTTCCAGACTTCAGGTATCCGTTTGGGTACTCCCGCTATCACGACTCGTGGTGCAAAAGAAGATCTGATGCTGGAGATTGCAGAAATGATCGAAACCGTTCTATCGAACGTAGAGAACGAAGAAGTGATAGCACAAGTACGTGCACGTGTCAATAAGACAATGGAAAAATATCCGATCTTCGCTTATTAAATAGCACATTTTAGTATTAAACAATAACATACGTGGGCTCGCAATTCTCTGTGAAGAAAGTTGCGGGCATTTTTTTTGCTCTTTTAACATGGCATTAACACCCCACCCTAAAACCTTTCCTTCCCAAGAACCGTTGTTAAGTAGTTAAAAAAAGAAGATATTCACTTAATACCTAAACTGATATGAAAATAAGAAATTTAATGGTTGCAACTACATTATTTGTTGCTGCAGGAGCTATGGCTCAAAATCAGGATTGCGCCTTCTTCTTTCCTAATCAAGAAGGTGAGCAAATCACTCGTAATTGTTACACCGCTGATGGTAAACTCACCAACATCCTTGTCTACAGAGTAGACCAAGCCTACGATTACCCTTCAGGAATGGAAGTAGTAGCCAACTATACATTTACTGATGCTTCCGGAAAAACACTCAATTCCGGGCAAATGGTAGCTCGCTGCAATGACGGTAACTTCTCTATGAGTATGGGAGATGTGGCCACATTCCCCACTGCACTTAATATGATGAATGCCGATGTATATATGATGGGAGATTTAATGAATTACCCGAATGCATTTTCCGATCCAATGAATCCGGGAGACGATGACGAGTTTGATGACGGCACTCTGCGTCTTTATCAAAAAGGCAATAAAAATAACCGCGCCGAAATTTCTATCTTCGACCGGGAATTTGTTGCTACCGAAACGGTAAACACTCCAGCAGGAGCATTCTATTGTACCAAAGTAAAGTACGAAATGAATATCTGGACTCCTCAGGAAACAATAAAAGGTTATGGATATGAATGGTATGCACCCAATATTGGAATTGTCCGCTCTGAACAATACAATAATAAGAAGGAGCTACAATCGTACAGTGTGTTAGAAAGAATCAAAAAGTAGCACACTGGACTCTATATATCCGTCATCCCCGCCATTCTTTCAAGAAGAATAGCGGGGATTTATTTATTGCTTTATATCGGACTATCTTTAACTCAATCCTTCAATATTACCATCCACGATGTCAATATGCAGAGCTTGTGGTTCTTTAGGTAAACCCGGCATACGCATTATTTCGCCCGCAATCGCTACGATCATCTCGGCACCGTTATTTATAACGATATCTTTAATATGAAGTTCGAAATTATCTACCGCACCATATACTTTCGGATCCGCAGAGAAAGAATATTGGGTTTTAGCAATACATACAGGATAATGACCAATACCCATTTCTTCAATCAATTTAATCTTGTTACGGGTCAGTGTGCTATAAGTCACGACACTTGCACCATATAGATTGATTGCGATTTTCTCGATTTTCTGCTGTACGCTGTCTCCATCATTATATGTAAACTGTAACGGTTCAGACGGTTTATTCTCAATTGTTTCAACCACAAGGTTCGCCAGTTCGACAGCACCCTCACCTCCTTCCGTAAAGGCATTATTGATAGCATAGCCTACTCCTAACTGCTCACAGTGCTCACGAAGCAACTCCATTTCTTCATCCGTATCACTCGCAAATTTATTGAAAGCAACGATAACCGTTTGACCGAACGAATGAAGATTACGAACATGCTTGTCCAAATTGCGCAAACCTTCTCTCAATCCTTCAAGATTCGGTTCTTTAATTCGGTCCAGGCTTACTCCTCCGTGCATTTTGAGCCCTTGTGCTGTGGCAACAATCACTGTCAGACGTGGTTGAAGCCCGCTCTTACGACATTTAATATTATAAAATTTCTCTGCTCCCAGATCGGCACCGAAGCCGGCTTCTGTGATAACATAATCTCCAAAAGTCATCGCCATTTTTGTTGCCAAAATAGAGTTACAGCCATGGGCAATATTAGCAAATGGGCCACCATGTACAAATGCAGCGGTGCCTTCGGTAGTCTGTACCAGATTCGGATGTATAGCATCTTTCAGCAAGACAGTAATAGCCCCTGCCACGCCCAGATCTTTTACAGTAAACGGTTTGTTATCATAGGTGTAGCCTAAAAGAATATTCTCGATACGACGGCGGAGATCATCTACATCCTTTGAAAGACAAAGAATAGCCATAATTTCCGAAGCCGGTGTAATGTCAAATCCGGATTCCTGTGTAATACCATTTGTTTTCGGACCAAGACCAACTACGATATTGCGCAATGAACGATCGTTGACATCGAGTACGCGACGCCAGAGAATCTCTTTCAGACCAAAACCTTTAGATTGATTCTGGTATAAATAATTGTCCAATAGTGCAGAGATCATATTGTGAGCCGAAGTGATGGCATGAAAATCACCGGTAAAATGCAAATTAATCTTTTCCATCGGAAGTACCTGGGCATAACCTCCTCCTGCTGCCCCTCCTTTCATACCGAAACACGGTCCCAGGGAAGGTTCACGCAAAGCAACAATTGCCTTTTTACCTATCTTGTTTAATCCTAATGCAAGACCTATGGATACAGTCGTTTTACCAATCCCTGCTTTCGTTGCAGTAATGGCAGTGACCAAAATCAGATTGCTCTGTTTCACCTTCTCTTCATCAATCAGATATTCAGGGATTTTTGCAATATACCGGCCATAATTTTCTACTTCATCGCGAGGTATACCGATGCTTTCAGCCACTTGTTTTATTTTCTTCAATTCAACACTACGTGCTATTTCTATGTCTGATTTCATATTGGGAGTTATTAAGTTAGTAAATGAAGTCGCAAAATTAACAATTAACTCCATATCAAAGTTGTCTTTATTACCTTTTTTTAGTGGAGATAAAAAGATGCCACATCATTGCTGGATTTTTCAGGGAAAAAAGACGTATATTTGCTACTTACAAACAAACAAGCAATATGATACGATATATAATCTTTGTGGCTCTATGTATCTGTACCGGAATAGTATCAGCTATAGATCACCATGCAAAAGACAGCCTCTTACTACAACTAAAACATACGACAGTATCCGCTCAACGAATCAGTATCTACAGAAACCTGGCAGATATCTGTTTTGAAACACCGGACGAAAAAACATATTTGCTTGGCATGTATAGAGAAGCTAAAAAGGCGGGTGACACACCCATGATGCTTGATGCATTGAATGATCTTGCATGCGGAGAGGCTAAAGAATACCGCATGGATTCAGCGTATCATTATATGAATCTGATAAAAGCAACTCATAATGTCAAAGAAATAATTCCTTTATCAGCTTATCTTCACATGCGTTTTTTCGATGTGCTATGCAGCCATAACGAGACAGAAGAGGCCATTGCGAAGGAATTGCAGTTTACGGAAGAAAAGAAATCGGACGCACCATCTCTATACAGCAAAATCGTACAAGCTTATATCACCGGAAGTAGCCTTCATTCCAATGAAATGATGAAAGAAGCACTCCCCTATTTGGAAACAGCAATGAACTTATCCAAGCAATTACCTCCTGAGAAACGCATTAAATTTGTATCAATGATTGTTTGGAAATTATCCAATATCTATAGTTTTTTGAACGAATGTGACTCAGCGATCCGTCTTTTGGAAGAAGATTTGGAAAATCAGCAACTGTATTATAAAGATCATTACAAAGCAAAACGCCCCTTTTACAATCTGGCTGCACGTGAGTTACAAATCTATGCGTCACTGTTGACAAATGCTATCATGGTAGCTCCCGAAAAGATGGATTATTACTGGCAGCAAATAGTAAAACTGAACAAGGAGCTGACAAATCCGTACGACCGGTACAATTATTTCCTATCAATGGACAACTATTACTTGAACTTAAAGCCTCACCCCAATTACGAGAAAGCATTAATTGCCAATGACAGTCTGATTCAAATAGCTCAAACGATAATTCCAAACAATCTGCCAGGACTCTACGACATCCAATCACAAACATATGAGGCCATGGGCAATTTTAAGGAGGCGCTGGCATACCTTAGAATATCTGCTCAGTATAAAGATTCGCTAAACACTGAAAATATGCAAAAGCAACTTAGTGAACTCCAAATAAAATATGAGGTGAACAAATTGAATAATGAAAAGTCACAGCTTGAAATAAAAAATAAACGCATTTTAGTGATATGCCTGTTCATCATCCTGACCATTGTAATCGTTATCTGTCTTTATTTATATCACAATCTGAAAAAAGAAAAAAAGATGAAGATTCACCTCCGGAATCTCAAGCAAAAGGCCGAAGAAAGTGAAAAGATGAAAACAGCTTTCATTAATTCTGTTTGTCACGAGATACGAACACCACTTAACGCCATTGTCGGTTTCTCTGATTTGATATTCAATGATGAAGTAGATAAAGAAAACCGCGAAAGCTTCTCACACGAGGTGCAGAAGAACACGGTCTTACTGACTTCACTGATCAATAATATGCTCGAGGTATCCAGCTTGGATGTATCACAGGAAAAACTGCCTTGTAAACAAGTCGATTTACATCATATCTGCATACAAGAAATGAAGCAACTAAGCCGGTATCATAAGCCTGATATAGAATATCATATGGACTTACCGGAACACCCTGTCATTTTGTCTACCCATGAGAAATATTTATCATTGGTTATAGAACACTTGTTGAACAATGCTAATAAATTTACCGAAAAAGGAACTATCACCCTCCGTTACTGCATGGATGAAGCACACCAACAGCTTCACATCAGTGTGACAGATACCGGATGCGGTATTCCGGTTGACAAGCACAAAGAGGTATTCGAGCGTTTCTCGAAACTCAACACGTTTACTCCGGGAAATGGATTAGGACTATATCTGTGTCAACTAATTATCCGCAGGTTATCCGGAGAGATAAATATCGATCCGACATACAAGGAAGGTACTAAAATAACAGTAACCATACCTGTCCAATAGCCCCTCCTTAATTTTTAAGAGTAAATCTACTTGAAACGTGAAGTATCCACACCTTCACGTTTCTTCTCTTTATATCCTCCGAATTTATAGGTAAACGAGATACCCAATTCACGAAAAGCGGAATAATGGTTTGTTACGTTCTGCGTGGCATAACGAATATGCGGAGAGATTTGAGCCGTTTCAAACAAGTCATTGCACCGAAAGGTTAACAACGCTTTCCCACCAGCAAAGGTATATCTGAGTGCCACATCTACATTGCCGGATACCGGTAAATCATAAATGCCCTGTATTGCCTTACTGCGCATCATCCCATTCACAATCAACCTGAGATCCGGACGGGAAGAAAGGGTCAGGGTATGATTCATATTCAACATGGCATAATATACTTTCCTGTCAAAAGGAATATTCCAGAAGTCACTGTCTTTCTGGCGATCGTAAACGCCGGTCAACGTAAAACGTGAACTTAGCCAGCGACCTATCGTAAATGGAACAACAGCTTGTATACCTGCTTGTTGCTCAAAATCAAAATTGAAGTATTTATAGATCTCGACTAATCGGTCGGGGGACTGATAAAGAGTTTGTGTTGCATTATCTTTAGTATGGCTATACCAGACATTGAATATATATTTACTCTTCAGAATATAAGTCAATTGTAGCTGATAATTAATTTCCGGTTTCAGATAAGGATTTCCATGAATTTCCGAATATTCTCCGCCCATATAGGACACGGCATTTTGAGTTGCCCAATAGTCGGGATAACTTTTATCGCTGCTGAGTGACAATTGCCATACGTTTCCCGGTGCCGGAGTGTAATTGAGATTAAAAGCCGGATATAGACTCCATTCATTCCATACAGTCGTATGGAATCGTTCGGCAGCCAACGAGGCATCCAAAGACAAGTTATCGCCAAAACTCTTGTTAAATCCGGCATAGAAATTCAGTGTTTGCTCCCGCCGACGAGATTTCATGTTGTTGCTTTCCAACATCATGTTGTCATTCTCAGAATTATAATAATATTGATAGCTGTTGTCTAAACTTGTAGTATAAACAGCTCCATAGTTTACTCCCCATCCATTAGGCAGTTCATGTTCTTGAGAAAGGAAAAGCTTCCAACGATTGATACGCTGAGAATCGCTACTACGAAAATTCAATTCATCGCCTTCTAACCGGCTATGTAGCAATTGTGAAGAAGGCGAATGATAATAAGTATATTCCACTCCTGCTTTCATTCCGAATGGGGTGTGATAATCGATCCGCCCGTTATGTAGTTGATCGACCATCCGGGTACGGGCATTTGAGCTTTGTGTACCATTCACTGTACTTAAATTAAAGCCATTCATAAACTGGGCATTGTATGTCAAACTGAGCTGATGATCGTCGGCAAAAAGATAATCACCTCCCAAGCGTAAATTGTGTCTGTTAAAACGACTTTTTTGAGATTCGTTGGTGTTCATGGGATGTATCGTACCATCCGACAAGGTGTGCAAAGCCTTCTTATCCGTCAAGAAATAGTTCCGTCCATGACTGTAAGAGTAAAGAAAGTCTACAGAAAATTTATGTCCGGAATATAGAAGGCTCGCACGCTCAGTCAGGTTTTCATAATGCTTTTGCCGGTAGTCACTGAAAATTTCTCCTTGCAGGGAGGCTGCTCCGGAATCACCTTGCTTCAGACAAATGTTTATCATGGCTCCACGCACCTGATAACGTGCTGGAGCCGAATACATCACTTCAGCTTTCTCTATACGACTGGCAGGAATACTTTTTAATAGAGTGTTCAGTTGTTCGGGAGTCATTGTAGTCACTTTGCCATCCAATACAACAGTAACGCTCTTCCCACCTAAAGTAAGGTTATCGTTCATCTCCGTGACACCGGGAAGCTCCTTCACTGCATCATAAGCATTATCTACCGCTAAATTCCGGAGGAGCCGTGGCAGGTCATATATAAGTTTGCCTTGCATAGCTTTCACTATCGGACGTTCACCTACCACCATCACTTCCGGCAAGGATCTGTATAAACTGTCTAAACGTTCATCCATCGTAATCAGGCTATCTGCAGAAAGTATCCGGTCTTCATTTTGCGCTGCCACCTGCCAACAGACAGCAGCAACAAACACTAAAGTTACGTAAATCCGTTTCATCTTTTCGTTTTTTGTTTGGGTTACAGCTGCAAAGTACCGAAGAAAAGACAAAACAATGAGTTATCACCGGCTTATTTAGAGTTATCTACTGTTATCGGGAATACTATTCTTATATTTACTCAATTGTATCATGGAGCAGCATCTACCTATCCCGACAATAGCAAAGACTCATTTCTTTAAGACCTCTCTTCAATCGATTTAGGCCGTCAATCAATATCTGTCGGGGACAGGCTATATTGATACGGATAAAGCCTTCACCGGCTTCTCCATACATACTTCCTTCGTTTATACAAAGTTTTTCTGCCTTCAATAATAACTCTGCAATTTCCTTTGAACTACGATTCAGCACCGAACAATCTACCCATACCAGATATGTACCTTCCAATTTCACAACAGGAAATTGTGGAAGATACTTATTGAAAAAAGTCCTCATGTACAGGTAATTATCCGACAGATAACATTTCAGTTCCTCCAGCCACTCTTCCCCGTCATTGTAGGCGGCCACTAAGGCTTCCACACCAAACGGATTCACGTCACAAACCTCATTCAAATTGATTGCTTTATCTATTTTCACACGTACAGATTCATCAGCCGCAAAGATATTGGCAATCTGCAATCCGGCAAGGTTGAATGCTTTGCTTGGCGAAGTACAGGTAACCGAACGAGTTCGGAAATCATCCGAAATAGAAGCAAAAGGTATATAAGTATGCCCCGAGTAAACCAACTCACAATGTATCTCGTCCGCTACAACCAGTACATCATTACGAAGGCAAATTTCACCGATACACATCAGTTCTGCCCGGGTCCAAACCCTTCCTACAGGATTGTGTGGATTGCAAAGTAACAATAGTCTTACTTTCGGATCGGTAGCCTTCCTTGCCAAATCGTCAAAATCAATCCGGTATGTTCCATTCGTGTATACAAGGGGATTAGCTACTATTTCGCAACCATTATTACGAATAGAAGAAAAGAAACAATTGTAAACCGGGGTTTGTACCAGCACACGGTCACCCGGAACTGTCAGGGCTTTGATTATGGCAGATAAAGCCGGAACGACTCCCGAAGTGTATATAATCCAATCTCTATCTATCTGCCAACCATGCCGGCGTGTGAACCAGTTTATAATGGCATCATAATAAACCGGAGGGACTTTGGTATAGCCAAAAATGCCATGATCCATCCGCTTACGTAACACTTCAACCACAGCAGGAGCCGTACGGAAATCCATATCGGCTACCCACATAGGCAGAACACCCTCTTCCATCACCGCATCCCATTTATAGGAATTGCTATTACGACGGGAAATTATTTCATCAAAATCGTACTTCATGCGCTAAAGCAAGTTAAGTTGTCCCATAGTTGCAGTGCGCAGTCAGCAGGAGCTTTAATACTTCCATCCATAATGATTTCCCCGTAGCTTTCTGCCGTTATACTGCCGGTACGCGGATTCTTCACACTATGTACCGGAGTGTTAATAGTTGCCTGCAAACTGCTGTATTCAAAACAAAGGTCAGCATCATCAGCCATCATACAATTCTCCATAACAAGGTCGTGAGCATAACAAAGTGGCTGCGTTCCCGAGATTCTGCAATTTACCAGACGTAGATTGTGAGAGTGCCACCCCAAATACTCTCCGTTCAATTCAGAGTCATACACGGTTACATTCTCCGTATTCCAAAAGGCATCTTTCGAATTAATGACAGCATTATGAATTTCTACGTTCTTGCAATACTGAAAAGAATAATTCCCGTTCTGGCTATAATTATCAATACGGATATTTTCACTATGCATGAACAGGTAATCGGCCTTATCTATCTGTACCTTTTTTAATTCTACATTACGACAATGCCAGAACGTTTCCAACGCATTGGGAAGTTGTACGTTTTCCAATTTGATACCATCCATTTCACGAAACATTTTCGGAGCTTCTACCACGGTATCCATCATCTGGAGATTTTGTGAATACCAAAGTGCGGCACGTGCTCCTTCCGTAAAAAAGCTGCTTCTCACAATGAAACCATTCGTGTGCCAGAAAGGATATTTACCTTCAAAACGGCAGTTCACCGCTATGATATTACTGCACTCTTTTAATGCGGATTCACCGGCATGAATCGTTACGTTTTCCAATTGCAAGTCGTGTGTGGCAAACAAAGGACGTTCGCCTTCATAGTCCTTATTCTTAATTATTTCCATGATTTGATTGTTTAGTTATCGATTTTATTTCTTCCCCTGGTATATTCTCCATCAAAGTAACTCAAAAGAATGATTATATCATATTTCATTCCCATATCCTTCTTTTTTATGGTTCACCCGATACATGCGCAGTTGAATCAGCGTTTAAATGGAATTGATAATCAGAAGATTATATTTACCTGAATTTTACTATCGACGTAAATCCATTTACCCAGGCATGTAAATGCTTTTACCTGGGCATGTAAATCCATTTACCTCGGTATGTAAAAGCATTTACCCCGGCCGGTAAACGGAACCGGCATTCAAGGTTACGGATGTCCGCACCTGGAGTTAACGTCAAGACAACGCATTCTTCGGATAAACCAGATTCCAGCAATGCATGAGAAAAAACTACGCATTTGTGTCGGATGAACTTTTATTATTTCAAATATGTCTTAAAGAAATCCTCCAATTTGTCGAACGGAATAAAATTCACGCGGTCGTAAAGATCCACATGACCCGCACCAGGCACAATATAGAGTTCTTTTGGTTCGGCGGCAAGCCGGTAGGCATCTTCACTGAATTCACGCGAATGTGCATTCTCTCCGGTAACAAAAAGCATCGGACGTGGTGAAATGGTTTCAATATCAGCAAACGGATAAAAATTCATAAACTTGACATTGCTGCTGAGCGTGGGATGTGTAGTGGTCAATGGGGTTGCTCCTTCAGGAGTATATTCTCCCCGTGAAGTACGGTAGAACTCATAGAACTCACGTGCTATCGGATCGGAGTTTTCTGTTATTTCATGAGGAGTTCCACCAGTATATCGGGTTTCTCCACCCAAGAACTCTACATAGCGTTGTTCAGCGGCTTCGACCATGATTTGCTTCCGTTGCTCCAAAGTCAAGGCATGCTTCAGCCCATTACGACTGGCTGTCCCCATGTTGTACATACTTATGGTTGCAATGGCCTTCAGACGAGGATCTATTTTTGCCGCACTGATGGCAAAACTTCCACTGCCACAAATCCCAATCACACCGATATGCTCACGTTCGACAAATGAACGTGTCCCCAGATAATCGACTGCAGCACTGAAGGCTTCCGCATAAAGCTCCGGAAGGACTGCATTGCGAGGCTCTCCTTCGCTGCTTCCCCAGAAAGATAAGTCGATGGATAAAGTTACAAAACCGCGTTCGGCCATTTTCGTAGCATAGAGATTAGCACTCTGCTCTTTGACGGCTCCCATAGGATGTCCTACAATAATTGCCGGACGTTTCTCGTCTGCTTTCATCTCTTTAGGCAAAAAGAGATTACCTGCCACTTTCATTTTGTACTGATTGGGAAAGGATACCTTCTCCATATTTACCACATTGCTTCTATAGAAATTATCTGCATCGGTTTGAGCAAAAGAAGGATTTGCACTGAGCATCGTAAACGATGTTGCTGCCAATAATAAATTTCGTTTCATATCTTCCTTGATTTTAGTAATTAAATAATTGATTGTCTTCTTTCTACATTGCAAATATACAAGGAAGAAAAGAGACTCCTTGTAGACATATTACAGACATCATAACCCGAATTACAGATTATGCTTCTTTATGCCTACACCAATTTTAAGTTTGGCATAAAGTGCCACTGCGATACAGACAGCTAACTAACGGCATTACGCAAAAAAGCATTCCATACCTTACAAGGACAGAATGCTTTTTTTGATATCTACCAATATGTTGGAAATGAAACACACGGACCATGTCCGTGTTATCAGTCTATGGGACCTTACATCACATTATCGGTATTCGGAGAAACTTTTTTCGCTTTCATGTCAATCACAAAACGGTACTTGACATCATTCTTCTCCAAACGTCGGAAGGCTTCGTTTATCTGATCAACACCAATCAACTCTATCTGAGCCGTAATATGATGTTCCGCACAGAAATCAATCACCTCTTGTGTTTCGGCAATACCGCCAATATTGGAACCGGAGAAACTTTTGCGGCCATTTACAATATTGAATGCACCGACTTCAAGCGGTTGGTTAGGAAGACCAACTAAAACGAGACTACCGTCCACTTTCAAGGCATTCAGATACATATTTACGTCATGCCGTGCGGAAACCGTATCCAGGATCATATCAAAACGAGTCTGATATTCCATCTGTCTGGAGTCGGTGGACAGAACAGCTTCGTCTGCACCCAATTCTCTGGCTGTATTCATTTTTGAAGGAGATGTTGTAAACACAGTAACATGGGCTCCCATCGCCTTGGCAATCTTTATTGCCATGTGGCCTAACCCACCGATACCGACAATACCTACTTTCTTTCCGGGACCTGCCCCCCAATGCTTCAATGGCGAATAAACGGTAATTCCTGCACACAAAATGGGAGCTGATGCTGCAAGATCAATCGTCTCAGGAAGTTTCAGTACATAATTGGCATCGGCCACAATAGCTTGCGAAAAACCGCCATAGGTCTGTCCGCCAAGATATTTATCGGGCGAATTAAAAACAACAGTCCAGCCTTCATCACAATATTGCTCTTCACCGTTGTGACAGTGTTCGCAATGTCCGCAACTATCGACAATGCAACCAATACCAGCTAAATCACCAACCTTAAATTTTGTCACATCCGAACCAATTCCTGTAACACGTCCTACAATCTCATGTCCGGGAACTATGGGATAAATAGTTCCGCCCCAGTCATTATGCACAGAATGAAGGTCTGAGTGACAAATTCCACAATATAAAATATCAATTTCCACATCGTTCGGTAGAAGTGAACGACGCTGAATATCCAAACGATGAAGCGGTGTTTCAGCCGATTCTGTTCCGTAAGCTTTTACTGTCTTTGTTTCCATACTGTTTTAGGATTATGTTTTGAAATAATTTATTCTATACCAATCTATATTATGAAATTTGTTTCCCCATTTCATATGCTTCTGCCAATGCCGGATTACCTTTTATTTCACCCACATGCCAAACACCGGTAGCAAGCACTTTACCTTTCACTACCGGATTTTCCAGGCAATCGATAAATCCCATGAGGTTATCGAATACATGTTCCAAATAAGGAAGTCCTTCTTTACCCTCGGCAGCAGAAGCGAGAAAATAAAACTCCTTATTAATCATTTCGGTATAAGGGCCGCAACAACGGTCGAGTAACGTTTTCAACTGTGCACTCATTGCATAAAAATAAACGGGTGTCGCTAAAACGATAACATCGGCCGATAACATTTTCTCAATAATTTCCGCCGCATCATCTTTCTGAGGGCACGGCTTCTTATATTGGCTGCATATGCCGCATCCCGTACAATAGTGGATGGTCTTGTCCCGTAGAAAAACCTTTTTCACTTCGTTCCCCGCCTCTGTGGCTCCACGCATAAACTCATCACAAAGTGTATCAGAATTTCCCCCGCGTCGCGGACTGGATGATAAAATCAATACTTTCTTGCTCATAATTATCTATTGTTTAAATTGTTGTTGTTCATGTTACAAAGGTATGTGGTTAAGAGAATATACTTAGTAGATAAATCACGGAGAATATAACCCGAATTACAGATTCTGCAATTAGGCGTCTACCTGCTGTTCGGCCTGGTGGATTCAACTGGCAGTAGGGGGGGGACGATACTGGGTATCGGCGTGGTTTTATCATGAACTGAATAAGGTGTACGGCTATAATTACCTCGACCGGTTGCCGACAAGCGATTATACCCTGCGGGAACAGTTCACCTTTGAAACTTACATCAACACTCCCGAAAAAACTCCGGCTGCGGAGCTTATAACAGATATTTATATCCCTATTACAAAAAAAGAAACATGAAATACTTAAACCAAGAAATAGAAAATGAATTAAAAAATCATGGAGCAGGACTGGTTCGCTTTGTCGGCATATCGCATTTGGACGAAAGGCAAAACAGACAACTCCCGAACCGATTGTACACCGCCTTCAAATCACGCATGTAGGTAGAGATGGTATTGAGGCTCAACCCTTTCGGCCCCCTATCTATCTTTTGCGCCCCTTCCTTGCCGGAGCTTCTCTTTCGCGCCCCTTCCAGTTTCATCCATTCCTCATACTCCTTCAACCTGCCCGGAGTGAAAACTTCACCCACCGGCATCGGTGTTCCTTCACCCCCGTAAAACTCCGTAACAGATTTCAGCGCATACGTGTACGTATGTACCGCCGAACGTTTCTTGTCCGCTTCCAACTGTCCGATCACCGACTGCATGTAACATGCCAGATCCGGTAAGTTCGTGGTTAGCGTCCCTCCTGCATTCCTTTCTTTTTCATCCATAATACTCTGATTTTTAGTTCCGCATCGCGCGTATGTCCTGAAACAGGCACGACGACGGGAAAGTTTTGGGATGCAAAGTAAAGAATGTGAGGGAGTGATAAAGAACACAAAAGGGGAAATAAAAGAACCCGGCAAATATTCAATTTCAGGCGTAGGCTGTATAATTTATCTATTCCGGATGTCCAGGTTGGACACCGAAATAACCACCAACTTTATCCGCCGCTGTTCTTTCACTTATCACGATAAAACGATCAGGTTTTGCTTCTTCTCCTAACACAGAGATAAGAGCAAGTTTGGTTAAGTGATGCAAGGGAAAATCAATAATGCTAATTTATAGTTAAGGGGTACCCGCAAATTATTAAATAGAACCCTAACAGAAAGAAATTTTACACTAATGAAAATATAATCACCCATTACTATATGTAAAGTATTGAATCTATAATTATTAAGGCATTCCCTATTTTCTTTTAAAAGAAGACTACTTATGGTAACCTTTAGCACAATCTATTGATTAACTTTGCACCCAAAGAACAAGAAATATATGAAAATCAATGCTGAAACAAAATATTGCCAAACGTGTGGAATCCCTTTAGACATAGATTATACAAATCTTAAGGCAAACCAAAATGTGGAATATTGCGACTATTGTTTGCACAACGGGGTTAAACTCTATGATTTCTCAATGGATTATCTCATTTACCTTTGGGGGCTTTTCCCTGAAGAATATTATAAAGAGACAGGAGTCAATCTCACTTCGGAAGAATTGAGAGCGGAAATGTCCAAACGGCTTCCGAATATCAAAAGGTGGAAACAAAAGATCAATACGGCTCATGTGCAATATGATTTGATTATAAGAGTTCAGGAGTATATCAACCGCCATTTGTTTGACGACCTTGATTCCGACAAGCTATCGCATGTTGCAGGTATCTCCAAATATTATTTTCGCAGGCTTTTCAAAGCAGTTTGTAGCGAAAATATTGGAATGTACATTCAACGACTGAGATTAGAGTACATTGCATTTAAGCTAATAACAACTGATATAAGTGTCCCGAAACTTCTCGGGCAAATCAATTATCAGAACAAACACACACTTTCGAGGGCATTCAAGAGTTATTTCAATTGTTCCATTCCGGAATTTCGCAAAAAGCATTCAAACGTCAATCCCGAAAGAAAGAATCCGATACGAATTGAACCAAGTATTGAAAAAATATCTGGTATCCGAATCGCATACTTGAAATTGGAAAGAACAAATAATGTCATCCATAGCTTCTCTGTTTTGTGGAAGCAGTTGCTACAATTTTCCGAAAAATATGAATTGTCTTCAAAAGGATGTAAATACATAAGTTTGACTCTCGATTATCCGTATATCACGCCAGAAGAACAAAGCCGTTTTATGATTGGGGTAATATTGCCCAAATCATTTGAAACGCCGAAAGGCTTTGGCGTTTATGAGATTCATGCGGGAGAATATGCAATCTTTCGTTTCAAAGGGTTTTATCATGAACTGAATAAGGTGTACCGCCATATTTACCTTGACTGGTTGCCGACAAGCGATTATACCCTGCGAGAACAACTCACCTTTGAGACTTACATCAACACTCCCGAAAAAACTCCGGCTTCGGAGCTTATAACAGATATTTATATCCCTATTACAAAAAAAGAAACATGAAATACTTAAACCAAGAGATAGAAAACGAATTAAAAAATCAAGGAGCAGAACAGATTCGCTTTGTCGGCATATCACATTTGGATGAAAAGCAAAACAGACAACTCCCGACCGCCATCGTTTTTGCACTTCCGCTAACCGCAGAATATGCTAAAATGGTATTTAATATTCCCGACTACGTACAAGCACGGATAGCGGATAATTACAATTTCGATGATGATGAATATTCGCAAACCGAACATAAGGCGGGAGAAATAGCAGACGAATTAGCCAAGTTCATTACCGGGAAGGGCTATAAAGCCATATCGCAATCCGATACAGGATTAGTGGCTGATGGCGTATTCAATTTTGAAACAAAAGAATCAATATTGCCCCATAAAACCGTTGCACTACTTGGCGGATTAGGGTGGATTGGAAAAAACAACCTGCTAATTACCCCTGAATATGGCGCAGCACAATGTCTCGGCACGGTTTTGACTGATACTCCACTGGAAACGGTATTGCATGAACCTCTAACTCCAAAATGCGGAAATTGCATTACTTGTGTCAATATCTGCGAGAGAAAGGTCCTTAAAGGTAAAGTTTGGAGTAGATCTGTTTCAAGAGATGAAATCGTTAACATACATGGATGTAGTACCTGTTTGAAATGCCTTGTGCATTGTCCCAGAACACAAACATATATAAAGAGGAATATTGTCTGAATCTCCACAAGCAACAAACGAAGGTTCACAAGAATAAAAACGGAAGAGAAATCAATCCCTTCCGTTTTCATTCTTATATTTTTCCATAACCAATAATCGAAAAATCTAAATCCTTCGAATTACCCTGGCGGGGTTACCTGCCACAATCGTGTTCGGTTCTACATCGCTGGTCACAACACTACCCGCTCCTACAACACTATTCTCACCGATTGTAACTCCCGGAAGGATCGTAGCCCCTGCTCCTATCCATGCCCTGCTACAAATATGTACCGGTCTACAAGTAATAATCGAGCGATTGTCAAGATCATGATTATTCGATATCAGTTGTACGTTGGCAGCTATCTGAGCATCATCGTCAATCGTAATACCACCGGCAGACATCATCAGGCAACCATTCATAATAATGACATGGCGGCCAATCTTCACCTCATGGGGACGAACGACAGTAAGCGGAGTATTCACACGACTGCCTTCCCCCATATCCGGGAAAAGACGATGAAGCAGCTCATCATATTCGTCCGTCATCGGCATAGTATGGTTCAGGCGGAATACCAATTGTGCCTGTTCTTTCGCCAAAGCAAGTTCCGCCTCACTCTGGTGTGCGCAGTCTATTCTTATTTCTTTCATATATAATGCTACTCCTTATTTCAATCTCTTTCCATCCGAAAAGGCATTACCTATCTTTTTACCCACTTCCAGGTAATCGTTATTGAACGGGTCGAATATAATAGGAGACACTTTGGATACATCCACTTTTCCGTTTTCGTCGAGAACACGTTCATCTACACTTACGTTTATTATCTCACCACGCAAAATGCAGGTTTCAGGATTATAATCCTTCAACTTACATTCCAGCACTACAGATAATTCGTCGATCAACGGTGCATCTACAAACTCCGAACGAGTAGCATGGAAACCTGCACGAGCAAATTTATCCGAAACCTTATTGCCGGAAACAATACCCACGTAATCACAGGCAACCACCTGTCCGACCTCTGCCATACTTACGGTAAAAGCCTTACGCTTCAGTATATTGGCTGTCGTTTTATGTCCCTCACTAATACAAATACTAATTTCATGCATCTCGCTGATACCACCCCAAGCCGCATTCATAGCATTGGGAGTACCATTTTCATCATAAGCAGCGATAATAAACACCGGCTGCGGATAAGTAAAGGGCTTTGCCCCAAAATTCTTTCTCATAACAATTTATTTTTTAGTCCATTTCTTAATATCTTCCTTCGCCACACCATTCAAAAGGCGACCCTTTTGCCATTTCATATCAGGATAGGTTTCCTGTAACTCTTTTTCCGCATTAGAAATACTACTGCTACCCGATGTAGCAAACGGAATAATGTTTTAGTCTCTATTATCATGGTACAAAATTACAGAATAATATTCATCATTAAGGTATATAAATCACTGATTATCTAACCAAAATCACTGATAAAAGAAAAAACGAAGGACGAGCTTAAATCTATATCTGGGTTACCGGTAACTTCGATGATACTAAAAGTCTTTTAGATTTAGAAATAGTATGTGTAAGAGGCTGTGTCGAAACTCTTTTCACCACAGAGTAGCACAGAGTATCACAGAGTTTTTCACTAATAATCAGTAACTTTAAAACACCTCTGTGTTACTCTGTGTCCTCTGTAGTGAGTCATGACACCCTCTTACACATAAGTTACACATTCATTATCAATACATTAAAAAATCGACATATTAGCTATCTTTTGAAACTCAGTATATATGCAGACAAAAACAGACAAATTCTCAATTTTATATATTTCCAATCCAAGTTATCGAAGTAACAAACAAATATTTTATCTTTACCTGAAAGAGAGTTCTTTGAAGATTAATGCAGAATAATGAAATTGACCTCAAAAATCAATCGTTACCTAATTCACTATTCATTTTTCTTTGACTTCACGAATATCCTGCTAATCAGGCTATTTCGTCACTGTAGTTTTTGACTTTAGTGTTATTTAGTCTTATCAGATGTGATAATCCAGAAAGTTTACTATTATCTTTGTTTGCATGAAACTCCCCATAAAACATATTGCCATACTCGTAATAGCCTCTTTGATAGCTATTTTTGCCTACCAGACATATTGGTTGGTCAGCATGTACCATACCATGAAAACAGACATGGAGCATTCCATTACCGAGGCTATGCGCACATGTGATTATAATGAAATGATGCTACGCATAGAATGCATGCGCCGTGATGACAAAGATCATGGTGAGATCTCTGTCTCTGCCGGGTACAATGATGAAGGTGGAACACTGGTTCGCAGCAGCACTACAGTTCATAAAGAGAAGGTTCCCAAAGGTATGGATGTACAACAGGACACAATTCTTAGAACCGAAAAAAAACTGGACACCCTGATCGTAGTCCGTAATGATCAGAGGGAAATAAAAGTAATCCCCCAGGACTCTACTTCGCAGGAAGTGAAAGCTGCCATGCTACAAACGAAAGGTGGTCTGGACCTATTATTGAAAGATCAGAGTAGCATGCTCGAACTGGCTACTTATTTTCAAAGGGGATTACATTCGGGACTTGACATAATCATGGATCCCGACTTTCAGTCCTACGACAGCCTGCTGACACTAAGCCTGCAAGAAAGGGGAATAACACTTCCATATCGGATAGAATATCTGCGTTTCAGCCACACTCTCGATTCTACTCAATTTTTTACCGATACCTTGGGAGTTGCCGGTACAGCGGACTACATCCCCGGACCGGATGCACATACTTACGACTATACTTTCGACATCCATTCACACTCGCTCTACCGCCTCCGGATGGATTCTGTAGCCGGAGTTATTGTCCGGCAGATGGCTGGTATACTTATTACTTCATTTATCATTTTGTTGATATTAGGATTCTCTTTCTGGTACTTGATCCGTACATTGCTGAAACAGAAAACACTGGAAGAAATGAAAAGTGATTTCACCAACAACATCACGCATGAATTAAAGACCCCTATAGCTGTGGCATATGCCGCCAACGACGCATTGCTAAACTTCGGACAAGCTGATGAGAAAGAAAAGCGAGACAGATATCTAAATATCAGCCAGGAGCAACTGCAAAGACTCAGTGGGCTGGTCGAACAGATACTAACGATGAGTATGGAACAGCGTAAGGCTTTCCGACTCCGCCCGGAAGAGATAACTCTTATCCCTTTGCTCGAAACATTAGCAGAGCAACACCGACTCAAAGCAAAGAAACCCGTCAGCATTGACTATAAAACAGAACCAGAAGATCTTACGGTATTTGCCGACCGGACTCATTTCAGCAATATTCTGAGTAATCTGATAGACAATGCCGTGAAATACTCACCAGAGAAAGCCGTTATCCATATCCGCTGTCGTGAAACAGAAGTTAACGGAAAAGTAGAAATCTCAGTCACCGATGAGGGAATCGGTATCGCACAAGAGAAACAAAAACATATATTCGACAAATTTTACCGTGTACCGACCGGAAATCTCCATAACGTAAAAGGATACGGTCTGGGACTCTACTATGTGAAAACAATGATTGAGAAGCATAGAGGCACAGTTTGTGTAGAAAGCGAACCAGGACACGGTAGTACATTCACCATTATGTTATGAAAGAAAAAATTAAAGTATTATTAGTGGAAGACGAACTAACCCTCGCCATGATTATCAAGGATACACTTGAAGAGAATGACTTCACCCTCACCATTGCTGCCAACGGTGAAGAGGGATTGCGTATGTTTTTCGACACACGTCCGGATGTGCTGGTAGCCGACGTGATGATGCCACGTATGGATGGCTTTGAGATGGTAAGACGTATCCGCCAGACCGATAAACAGACCCCGGTACTTTTCCTGACAGCCCGTTCGGCCATCAATGACGTAGTAGAAGGTTTTGAATTGGGTGCCAATGATTACCTGAAAAAGCCATTCGGAATGCAGGAACTGATCATCCGTATTAAAGCATTGGTAGGTAAGGCATTCAGTTTTGCAGAAGAAAAGAAAATAACCACACGGTTTGAGATAGGCAACTATTTGTTCGATACCCTTGCACAAACACTGACACATGCCGGATTGAAACAAGAGCTCTCCCATCGGGAAACAGAAATTCTAAAACGGCTTTGCGAAAATCAGAATCAGGTAGTCAACACACAGAATGTACTACTCGACCTTTGGGGAGACGATAGCTTTTTCAATTCACGGAGCTTACATGTTTTCATCACTAAACTCCGACATAAATTATCGGCTGACGAACGTATACGCATCGTAAATGTCAGAGGAATCGGATACAAATTGATATTAAACTAAAAAAACAGCATGATAACCCCAAAGATATACAGCACATTTATACTGGCAATCATGTCTACGATAGCCTTTGCACAAACGGAACAACCGCAAGACAGCGTCACAGGTTATCGCAGGACTGTGCCCGAAATCCGTCAGGAATTACTTGAACGTATTCGGGCAATATTCACTTAATGGCCAACGTAACTCTAAAATGGGCTATATGGTTCCCGATCTCTATATGCAAAGCCATTTCGGAGGTACACTCGACTACATGTTCAATGATAAATTCGGTATTACCGGGGGAGCTGTCCATGAATTTAATCCAATAAAAGGGCACTGGGAAACCACCCCTGTTTTCGGTCCCGTAATTCATCTAAAAAAGAAATAAAGGATTCACGGCAAGCTGATTATTTTCATATCTTTGCGACACTAAAGATAAACCCAACGGATATGAAGAAGCTGATATTCTTTTTGCTGCTGTTACTGAGTACGGCCTCACTTTCTGCACAGTCGGAATCACCGTCCGACAGCATCCGGCATTTGCCCTCTACCGTCAAACAATACGGAGACTTCCTGATCGACATGGGACTGTTTATGGCAGCTCCTCCCAAACTACCGGAATATAAATTCGAGCTGCCCGATGCGAGCAAAGATTATAGCCGAATATTCAGTCTAAATCCCGACATTATAATGACACAAGGGTTATCCAATGTATTCACGCCCTCTCTTTCATACGGATTTGGTGGTTTCTTCTCGTCTCCACAACAACTCCAGATGGGATCGTTTAAACTGAAAAACGGCATGCGCCTGAATACATACGGAGAATATAATGCCAAAGGCCAGAAGGTGCCTAACCATGGTGCCATGCCATGGGAAAAGAATAACTTCAAAGGTGCTTTTGAAATGAAATCTTCCGATGGTAATTTCGGTATCCGCATCGAGGTTCAACAAGGACGCTACTATCCATATTAAAAAAGAAAGAAATGAAAAACATACTGATTATCGGTGCAAACGGATTTACGGGTCGCCGGATACTGAACGATTTGTCGGCTAAACCTATCTACAATGTCACCGGATGTTCTTTAAGAGATGATATCTGCCCCGGAAAGGGTTACCGTTTTGTACGTACAGACATTCGGGACACAGATGCCGTACAAAGGTTATTCAATGAATCCCAACCGGACATTGTAATCAATACTTCTGCCCTTTCGGTGCCGGATTATTGTGAAACTCACCATGCAGAAGCTGAAGCCACGAATGTAACGGCTGTTGAAACCATTTCACATGCCTGTGAACAGTATGGCAGCCGTTTCATCCATCTGTCAACTGATTTTGTATTTGATGGTAAAAGCAATCAACTCTACAAAGAAGAAGATGAAGCCTCTCCGGTCAATTATTACGGAGTTACGAAACTGAAAGCTGAAAAAGTGGTGGCTGATTGCTGCAGCAATTATGCAATAGTGCGTGTAGTTGTTGTTTATGGAAAGGCTCTCACGGGGCAGCATGGCAACATTCTTCAGTTAGTTGCCAACCGGTTGAGAAAAGGAGAAACAATTCGTGTTGTATCCGACCAATGGCGTACACCGACTTTTGTAGGAGATATTTCGGAAGGAGTAGAAAAACTGATGTTTCACTCCTCCAACGGAATCTATCACATTTGCGGGAATGAATGTCTCACGATTGCCGAAATCGCCTACCGGGTAGCCGATTTTCTGAAACTGGACCGTTCTTTGATTGAGCCCGTCACTACCGAAGAAATGCAAGAGGCTACTCCCCGTCCCCGCTTTAGCGGATTGAGCATTGAAAAAGCTAAAACTGAAATCGGATACAACCCACACACATTGGAAGAAGGAATGGCAGCCTGCTTGTCTGAATAGTATCGACACTTATATTTTTTCACCACAGAGGAGACACAGAGGGCACAGAGTTTTAATGTTCTTATTTGACGTATTCGCAAAATCAGATATTAATCCTCCGTGCCCTCTGTGGTGAAAAAGCGGGCTTCATCCTAACTTCTCCAACAATTCTTCAATGCTCCCCACCGTCACCACTTCTCCTTCCTGCAGATGCATAATGAATCCATTACCCTCTTTCAAATCACCGGTTTCGATATAAATATCGGACTCGATGTTACGATTTGCCAGAATTCCATTACGCTGCAAGGCTTTACGTACCATGGCATATTTCTGTCCGTGCCCTACCAGACGTATTCGTGATGTATATTCATTATCTACCCGGAACAAACCGGTCTCCAGATCGAATACAATACCTTTACGAGCGAAGAAACTACTCAATTTACCACTTAGGGAAAGATCCTCGGGAGTGCCGATAGTCACTCCATTCATCTTATCCATCAGCCATATTTTATCGGCAATCTGTAAAGCCAACTCTAAGTCGTGGGTAGAAAGAAAAATCGTTTTGTTGGTCTGCCGGCTCAGTTGGTGGAGCAATTGCATCATCTCCACTTTACTGGGAAAGTCGAGAAAGGCTGTCGGTTCATCCAGAAAAATCACCGGGGTTTCTTGTGCCAGTGCTTTGGCAATCATTGCTTTCTGGCGCTCACCATCACTCAGGGTATGTACCATGCGGTGCGCCAGATTCTCAATCTTTACCAGAGCAATAGAACGTTCAACCACCTCTTTGTCTTTTCCACGGAGTGTTCCCCAAAAACCGGTATACGGACTCCGGCCTAAACCTACAAGCTCGTGTACCGTCATATTGCGTATGTCACATTTCTCGGTGAGCACCACACTAATCACAGTCGACAACTCCTTGTCGGTATACGCATCGATTTCCTTACCCACAATTTCTATCTTGCCTCCCAGTTTAGGCTGAAAAGCCGAAAGCGTACGCAACAAAGTAGACTTCCCCACTCCATTGGCGCCCAGTAAGCAAGTCAATTCTCCACAGTTAATGCCGGCATTGATGCGGTCGGCCACCACTTTGACATCGGTCTTACCCAGATAGCCTATCGAAAGATTCTCTATATGAATGGTCTTCTGCTTCATATCTTTATTCACTTAATTCACTTAATTCACTTTTACGTTTACGGAACAACACAGATGCCACGACCGGCGCACCGACCAATGCTGTCACGGAGTTGACAGGAAGTGCCCCCTCGAACCCCGGCATACGGGCCACCAGATTACACACCAAAGCCAGTGACGCCCCCGCCAGCAAAGTAGCCGGCATCAGGATGCGGTGATCCGAAGTGTGAAAGATGGCACGGCAAAGGTGGGGAACCGCCAAACCGATAAACATGATCGGACCACAATAAGCCGTCACAATGGCGACAAGCACTCCCGAACAAGAGATTACCAACAGCCGGGCACGCTTTATGTTCAATCCCAGGTTACGGGCATATCCATCGCCAAGCAACATCAGGTTCATGGTTTTAATCAACAAGAAAGAGAGCGGAATCAGTACGACCATAATGCAGACAAACAAAGTCATCTGATCTCCGGAGACACGGGCAAAACTTCCCAGTCCCCAGATCACATAGGCACGGATATCTTCTTCCACACTAAAATATTTGAGTACACCGATGATAGCACTTGCCACATACCCAATCATCACACCGATTATCAACAGTGTGACGTTCCCTTTCACTTTTTGCGACACATATACAATAAGTGCCATAACCGACAAGGCTCCGATAACAGCCGCTAACGAAAGTGCCACTTCACCCATATATCCCAGTTTGCTAAGTGCCACACCTCCCAACGCACCGGACAGCAATACGACAAAAGCTACCCCCAGACTGGCACCGGAACTGATTCCAAGTACGGAAGGTCCCGCCAGCGGATTACGGAATACGGTTTGCATCTGCAAACCACTGATGGAAAGCCCGGCACCGGCCACTAAAGCTGTCAGGGCCTGTGGCACACGTGATTTCCAGATTATATTCTGCCAGATAATGGACTCATCTGTCCCTCCCCAAAGTATGTTCCATACCGAACCGATAGGGATGGAAACCGAACCCAAAAGAAGGTTCAACAGGAAAAAGATAAAAATAGATGCCGCTATAAGCAACATAAGAGGTACTGTCGGTCGTTTCATCAGGCAGATCAATTGAGGCGTTCGTAATAAACAGGAGTATAATCGGGCAACAAATCTGGATGAAAAGCTTTAATCAAATCCTCCAGTACAACTTCCGGCTGGGTAGGCATACTTTCATAAAACGGCTTCTCCCGCATATTGCAATAGATCACCCCTTTATCACGGAAAGCCCGGAAATCGGCATATCTCGGATCTTCGCTTTTCAGTGCATCATAAGAAAAGGCTCCGTCGAAACTATTGACGATGCGCCAATAATCGGCATTCTCTGCCTGGCTATACACCGTTTCAAAATCGAGCGTGACACCTCCCGAACGGGGATCGTCTTTCAAGAAATAGTCGGCTCCTGCGTCACGGAAAAGTTGTGCCAGAAAGCTCTTACCTCCTACAGCATACCAGTTGCCTCCCCGGATTTCTCCACTGAAAACTACCGGACGCTTTTCTACATGGGCAACCCGCTCTTTCAGTTCGTTATAATGCTTTTCAATAGCCGCAAACTTCCGGTTGGCCGTTTCTTCTTCACCTATAAAAAGTCCGATAAACTTAATCCACTCGGCCTGCCCCAACGGAGTCATCTCTTTGTAACCCAGATGCGGAACCAGCGGAATACCTACTTCACGCATGGCATCGTATCCGCCTCGTTTGAATGGTGAGATGAAAATGACATCGGGATTTACACTCATGATTACTTCGTTATCGAAATTCCCCTCAATACCTATCTTAGCTGTTTTCCCTTGCTTCAGACGTTCGTTCATCTCTTTGTTGAAAAGATGGCGGGTGCTCGTAATACCTACCACATGACTTAAAGCATCCAGTTTAATGAAATTTGATAACTGCAAGGAGGTCATACAGATAACACTTTTAACAGGCGTTTCTATGACCGTATAGTCAGCAGGAATATTTTCGGGTTTCACGCCTCTGGGTACAAGCGCATAATGAAAAGACTCGCCGCCTTCCTTCTGAGGATCACTGATATCGACCAAACGGCACGTAGGTGTATAAGTCACTCTGAATCCTTTGGCATAAACAGGTGTGATACGGATGGAAGAAGTATCGGCCGCCTCACAGGTTACAGTTGTTACGTTCTGGTTGTTCTTCGGACGGCAACCGGCAAAAGAAATACAGGCCAGCAGTGCGCATCCAATCAGGAATTGTTTCATCGGTATTCGTCTTTTAATTCAGATTATAGCGGTCAAAGATACTTAATAATTCTTGTTTCATAGGGATATTTTCCTCACTTTTGCAGAACATTAAGATGATAAACCGATAGCAAATGACAACATCACACCCCATACGTTTCGTATCTTTAGGACCGGGTGAACCGGACCTGATAACGCTGAAAGGATTCAAAGCCCTGCAAACGGCCGACTGTATCTTTTGTCCTGCCACCATGACCCGCGACGGGAAATCTTCGTCACGGGCACTTTCCATTCTGGATACTCTCGGATTCTCGGACACCATACAATGTTTCCGGCTTCCAATGGACAAAGATCGGACACAAGCTCTAAAAGCCTACGAAGCTGTATACGAAAGCAGCAAAACACTCCGTGCGGAAGGGAAAAACATTGTAATTGTGGCGGAAGGAGATGCAGGTCTCTACTCTTCCATCCATTATATTTACGACAAGCTGCGGGAAGACGGTATCCCTGTAGAACAGATTGCAGGTATTCCCGCTTTTATAGCTTCCGGAGCAATGGCAGGCATGCACATCGTCAGCCAGGAAGAACGGCTGATTATACTACCCGGACTTGTCACAACCAAAGAGCTGGAAGATTACCTGAAGCAACAAACCGTAGTGGTCATTATGAAGCTCTCGCAATGTGTAGAAGAAGTACACCAATGCATAAACAGCCATCCGGAATATCAGTATCACTATTTTGAGAATGTAGGAACAGAGAAGGAATACTACTCTTGCTCCAACGAAGAACTCCGTGAGAAGAGATTCCCCTATTTTTCAGTAATGATTATCAGGTTCTGACCGGACTTTATCCGGTGAAGGTCTTGAACTACCTATAGACGAGTTGTGTACCCCGGCATATACCGGTTGTACAACTCGTCATGGACCAGTTGTGTAACTCGCACGAATCTTTCATTTACCCTGCCTTCCTCTCATACAAAAACGCGTTTCGATCTTCCATCTTCCACCTTTTAGAGTGCATATCGTTGATTGTGAGATGTATAGATTGGTGGAAGATGCGGTTTTTATGCCATTTATCTTCCACCCCCATCTTCCATCTTCCACCCGCTGTTTTAGGGGATATTTCAGTAGTAACGGTTTGGAAAACAAATGGATATGTCCAATTTCTTATCCGTTTATCTCTCTAAAAGCATTTCATTTCCCTTACTCTCTTTAGTGCAAATGGTCGGATCCTTATCTCGGCCCGGGCATGCGGGCTCATCGGCCCGGGCATGCGGGCTCATCGGCCCGGGTATGCGGGCTCATCAGCCCGGGTATGCGGGCTCGTCAGCCCAGGTACGCGGGCTTGGATAAAGAGTTGTATGACAATGGTTAATCTACTACACTTCTCCGGTAATAGTCGGCCGGATTCTTTCTTAAAAAAGAAACAACGAAGCGCTGTTTCCACATCGCTGTGTGCGAATGGAAGGTTTTGTGGGGAGGGACAAGGGAGGAAGACGGTTGTTAGATGAAAGAGCCGTGTGTAACTCGTCTATTATTGGTCAGGACGATTGCATATTTGAGAGGGAATGATTACCTTTGCATGCCCCTAATACGATGATGATTATGAAAACAACCAAACTCCAACTTTCCCTTTTAGCCCTTTTCCTGGGATGTGTTTCTCTACAAGCACAATACAAATGGGCAAATCCATTAAACCAAGATATCCATGTGGTGCGTGGACAAGCATGGCAGAGCGAATTAAAAGATTCATATGCCCGACTGCCTCTACGGGCCCAGGATAAAGTGCGCAAGCCTTTATGGGATTTGGCGCAGCAAAGTGCAGGACTGTCTGTTGCGTTCCGTTCCAATGCACCGGAAATAAAGGTTCGTTATGTGGTGAAAGGCGGACTCTCTATGCCACACATGCCGGCAACCGGAGTTTCGGGTGTAGACTTATACGCTACGGACAACAACGGGCGGGAACGATGGTGTGCCGGACGATACTCCATGGGTGACACGATAACCTACAGTTTCAGCGGACTTTCATATGCAGCCAAATCCGGTAACGGATTCGAATATCAATTATTTTTGCCGTTATACAATAAAGTATCGTGGATGGAAATAGGAGTTCCTGCCGATGCCTCTTTCCGTTTTCTACCGGCCTCACAGGAAAAGCCACTGGTTATATACGGTACTTCTATTGCACAAGGAGCTTGCGCTTCCCGCCCGGGCATGGCATGGGGAAATATTTTAAACCGGAAATTGGGACATCCGGTCATCAATCTTGGTTTCTCCGGCAATGGAAAGCTGGAAGAAGCGCTCTTTGATCTGTTGTCTGAAATCGATGCGCAATTGTATATCATCGATTGCATGCCCAATCTGTCGGGAAAGAAAGAATCCGCCGTTGTATACGAGCGCACTCTGAAAGGAGTGAAAAAGCTGCGTGAAAAGAGCCGGACCCCTATCTTGCTGGTAGAACACGACGGTTATAGTAACGAATATAGTTCCGAAAGTGCGGAAGAATCTTATCGTGTAGCCAATGCAGAACTGCGCAAGGCATATGAAACGTTACAAAAAGAGCAGGTTCCGGCTGTATACTATCTGACCAAGGAAGAGATCGGTATCCCGATGGATGCCATGGTAGATGGTGTTCACTCCACCGACCTGGGTATGCAACAATACGCTGACAGCTACCAGAAGAAAATACGTGAAATTTTGCGTGAAGACAATCAAGGACCTGCTTCGTGCATCCCATGCAAGCAACAAAGAGATCCGTATGATTGGTACGGCCGTCACGAAGAAATCTTGAAACTGAACAAACAAAGTGCTCCTGAAATAGTGATGATCGGCAACTCGATAACACACTTCTGGGGAGGCGAACCCATCGCGCATAACCAGTTTGGCAAAGAATCCTGGGAGAAATTATTCAAAGGGAGAAGTGTACGCAACCTCGGATTCGGCTGGGACAAAACAGAGAATGTACTATGGCGCATCTATCACGGAGAACTGGACGGTTTCCAGGCTCGCAATATATTTCTGCTGATAGGTACCAATAATCTGTCATTCAACAGTGATGAAGAAATTATAGAAGGTATCTGCCGGATCGCAAAAGCCATTCATGAACGTCAGCCGCAGGCAAAACTCTGCATCATGGGCATCCTGCCAAGAAAAGGGATGGAAGCCCGCATTGCCGGAATCGATGCGGAATTACAAAAACAACTGGCAGGCAAAGACTGTACTTACATTGACCTTGCTCCGCAACTGACGCAAAAAGACGGATCGATAGACTCTTCTCTGTTCCGTGACGGACTGCATCCGAATGCAGAAGGATACAAGCGGATCGCAAAGGTGCTGAAAGAGTATCTATAAGCAGAGATCCGGTTGCTGATAAATACATATCAACCTTTCATCATTACAAGATATTCAGATGAAAGATCTGAGATATACCTGTTACCGAAATCTGTATGCCGATGCAAAATGTAAAAAAGGCTACGAGCTTATTTATAATCTGATTGCCTACAGGCCCGAGTTTCTGAATAATCCTCTGCCCCTGTGAGAGGAAAACATACAGTATTGCAGCCATACAGATGATGACAAGTGCAATAACAAAATAGTTGATTCCGGTCTGCAGTAGTTTCCCTTTGACACTGGCAGAGGCCATCAAAGTGAATATGACAGATATACTGCCGGGACCGATGCTGATGGGGAATGTGATGGGGTAAAATATCTTCTGTTCTATATTCTTCCATTTAAAGCTATCCAGATTCTGGTTAGACTCTCCCTTATCAGAAGAACCGGAATCGGCAAGCAATTCCATTGCCGTTTTACAAATCAGTATGCCGCCTCCAAGCTGAATCACAGGAATGGCCAGACCGAAAATCAACAAAAACAGATGCCCTATCACCAAAGTACCGACACCGATCATTATAAAGTTGAAAATCAGCTTCTGAATGGCAGTCTTTCGCTGTTTTGGGTCCAAGTCTGTAAAAAAGCCATTTACGACAAAACCGTTTCCCAAAGGGTTTACTACGGGAAACAAAGCCATAAAGGAGGATGAAAATATGATTAGCAGATTACTCAACGACATAGTTCTTGCTTTTTAAAACACTTTATTAAGAATGCAACACTCATCTACAAACACAGATTGCCTCTTATTGATGTTATAAATGCAAGAAACATCTTCTTATTGTGATATTTTAACAGGCCGTCATATACGTGCCAAAGCATATGCTAACGTACGTACCCCACTTAGAAATCCGGATGATGCGTCACCCGAAAATGACCTTCACTTCCGTCCCCTTCCCTTCCTCGGAAGCAATCTCTATTTTTCCTCCGTAAACAGAAAATATTTTCGCTGAAAGGCTGAGTCCAACCCCCTGCCCTGTATATTCTCTCGTATTACTTCCCCGGTAGAACGACTGGAAGATATGTTCTATCTCGTCCTTGGGAATTCCGATTCCGGAGTCCCCGACCGCTATTCCCCATCGTTCCCCCTCTTTGTAAAGCCGCACAATCACCTCTTCTTGCGAATACTTGCAGGCATTGTCTATAATGTTCTGCAAGGCTATCTTAAACAAATAGGGATTTGCATCGACCACAGCACTCTTTACGCCGTCCTCCGGATATTGCAACCGGAGGCGGGGAACAGCAGTACTCATCTCCTGTAATAAGTCTGCCAGATAAATCTTTTCGACGTTGTTTTTCCGGATATCCTCTTCCTGCCTCGACAAAAACATCAAATGCCTGATCAAGTTAGAGAGACGTTTGCTTTCCCCGGCAATTCGTTGAAGGGCTTCGACATATTCCTCCGTGCTACGCTCCTTTAACAAACTGATTTCACACTCACCCTGAATGGCGGTAATGGGATTATTCAATTCGTGGGAAGCATGGCTGACAAACGATTTTTCTGCTTTGAACGCAGTGTCGATACGGTCGAGCATACTGTTTAATGCTTTTATCAAATGATCCAGTTCATCTTTATTGCCGGTAGTCTTCAGTCGGCGGTTCAGGCTATTGCCCCGTATCCGCTGCAGCTGCAATAAAATATGTTGTAAGGGGATTAGTATTCTCGTAGAATAAAGTTGTCCCATGAAGAAGATCAATACTGAACTGCTGAGTATCAGGAAGGTAGATAATACCAGCAAATGTTCCTGTATTTTAACCCCATAGCCATTATGCGACATTACGATTACGATAAAGTTTCCCTCATTGTCAGGATAGTACAAAGCAGCTCCCAACATATCTTTATGGACAAAAGATACCGATGACATCTCCTTTGAATCAAGGAGCAGTTTTTGTTGCCCGGCAGAAAGATATTTATTCAACGTATCACGTACCACGACGTCACTGTCCATATTCAGCAAAATCTCTTTGGCCTCCGGCAACAGTTCATCATACTTCCGTTGAATGGCCAGATAGCTTTGTTCGTCCACCTCATCCCGTTCCCAATGTTTCTGGGCAGTCAGAAAAGCTTTTTCCCGAAGATACGACTGATACAATCCGTCGATATACCTCGAACTGAAGAGATAAAACACTCCAATGACGATCATGGTGGTCAACACTGTTATCAACGTATAAAAGAGGGCAATCTTACGTCCGATTTTCATAGTCAGGTGTTTTTTAGTCAGGCATACATGATATATCCGGAACCAACTACAGTATGAATCAGTTTCTTACTAAAGTCTTTATCAATCTTACCACGAAGGTAGTTTACGTATACATCCACTACATTGGTATTCGTATCAAAATTCTTATCCCATACATCTCTCAATAATGTCAGGCGCGAAAGTACCAATCCCTGATGGGTCATAAAATATTCCAGTAAACGGTATTCCTTGACGGTGAGGTCTATCTCCGCTTCTCCACGTCTGGCACGGCGGCTGTTACAGTTAAGCACCAAATCATCACATACCAACTGCCGGGCGGAATCTTCTCTTCCTCTACGCAGGATGGCCTTGATCCGGGCTTCCAGCTCCTGAAAGCTGAAAGGCTTCACCAAGTAGTCGTCAGCTCCCGCATCCAATCCTTTTACGATATCCTCCGTCGTACCCAGCGCAGTCAACATAATCACCGGAACCAGATAACCATACTGACGGCGATAGAGACGGCAAAGCTCCAAGCCATTCATTCCGGGCATAATAATATCTATGATCAGCAGATCGAATACTTCCTGCCGGATCAGTTCCCATCCGGAATTACCGTCATTGGCAACTGACACTGTATGTCCGAACTCCTTCAGTCCCCGTTCTATGAACGAAGCTATATTCACTTCATCTTCTACCAATAATATCTTTGCCATAACTTTTGAGTTTTAAAGTGACAAATATACGGTTTACACTCGTCTTTGCCGCAGCTTTCCATCTTTATCAAACAAAGTTTTACCATAAATGGCCTCTACAATCAGCGGAAAAATAAAAAGCGTAAAGAAAGTATCACACAATACGCCACCGATAATAACAATGGCAAGCGGACGCTGCGACTCGGAGCCGATACCATGGCTCATGGCTGCCGGCATCAGTCCGATAGCAGCCATAGCAGCCGTCATCACAACCGGCCGGACCCGAGAATGAACCGTACTCTTCACTGCTTCGGCCAAAGACATGTGCGAATGCACATTCGACTTAATACCCGAAATCATAATCACTCCGTTCTGAATGCAAATGCCGAACAAGGCTATAAAACCGATCCCGGCAGAAATTGAGAAGTTGAAGTGAGTGATCAACAGGGCAATGATACCGCCGGCCGCCGCAAATGGGACATTCAACAATACCAGTCCTGCATCCCGGGCATTGGAAAACAGGATGAAGAGGATAACGAATATAATGGCAATACTGACGGGAACAACCTGTGCAAGGCGTTTGCTGGCACGTTGCTGATTCTCAAAATCTCCGGTCCATTTCAGTGTATATCCGTCCGGAAGATGTACCGAAGCTTCCACTTTCTTTTGTGCTTCGGCAACGGCAGACCCCATGGCACGACCACGTACAGAGAACTTAACAGCACAAAAACGGGTATGGCTGTCACGGAATATAAGCAATGGTCCTGTAATGGTCCGGATATCTGCCAATTCCTTGATCGGGATCATCGCACCATCCATCGCTGGTACCAGAATCTTACCTATCTGCTCTTCGTTCTGGCGGAACTCTTCATTATAACGAACCATGATATTGAACTTACGCTCGTCTTCATAGAGCAATGAAGCAGATTTACCTCCGATGGCCATCTCAATAATAGATTGTACATTTTCTTTCGATACACCATAACGGGCAAGCTGTTTTTCGTTCAACTCGATGCGAAGTTCCGGCTGACCTATATTCCGGATCACTCCCAGATCTTCAATACCTGCTACGGTTCCCAACACTTTGTTTATCTGTACAGCCAGTTTCTCTGCCTCATATAAATCCTTCCCGAAAACCTTAACGGCAATAGAACCTTTTACACCCGAAGCGGCTTCCTCCACGTTGTCAGTAATCGGTTGTGAGAAATTGAAATCGGTACCGGGATAGAGAGCAAGGACAGATTGCATTTTTTCAATCAACTGTTCTTTACTGAGTCCGCTCTCCCACTCTTTCTCCGGATAAATATCAACATGAAATTCCACATTGTAAAAACCGGTAGCATCAGTCCCATCATTCGGGCGCCCGGTTTGCGAGAGCACCTGCTTTACTTCGGGAAAAACCAACAGCTCTCTACGCATTCTGTTGGCAAGTGAAACAGACTCATCCAGAGAAATGCTTTGCGGAAGGGTGGCACGAATATAGATGGCTCCTTCATTCAACTGCGGCAGAAACTCCATCCCCAGAAAAGAGTAAAGAAACAGCCCGGCTCCTCCGACCAAAGAAGCTAATCCGATGGACAGCTTACGATGAGCATGAAAAATGGCAAATAAAGCCGAACTTTTCTCTCTAATAAAACTCACCAGAAAATTACTTTTCTCACTCACATTTTTCCTTAACAGGATGGATGACATGACCGGAACCAGGGTCAAAGTAAAAATCAAGGCCCCCAGTAAAGCAAACCCCAATGTATAAGCCAAAGGAGAAAACATTTTCCCTTCCACCTTTTGAAACGAGAATATGGGGATTAACGCCGTAATAATAATCAGCTTGGAGAAAAAGACCGCTTTGGCCTTTTCTTTGGCAGTATTCCGGATCAGCCTCATCTTCGACATCCGGTTGAAAACGGGCATCCTCACTTCTCTCGCTTTCCGATCGAGAGCAACGAATATACCTTCTACCATCACTACGGCCCCGTCTATTATGATCCCAAAGTCAATGGCTCCCATAGAAAGCAGATTGGCGGACATCCCCATTACATGCAAGCAGATAAAAGCAAACAACAGGGATAAAGGGATAATGACAGCTACCACTACCGTTGTCCGCCAGTCCGCCATAAAGATGAATACAATGAAAGTTACCAATAGTATGCCTTCCACCAGATTGTGCGTTACAGTATGTACAGCAAGATCCACCAGATCCTCCCGATCATAAAAAGGTACAATCTTTACATCCGTCGGTAAGATGCTTTCGTTCAATTCATCTATTTTCATCTTCAGCCCGGATATCACTTCACCCGGGTTCTCTCCCTTGCGCATCACTACAATACCTTCCACGACATCATCCTCGTCCATTCGCCCTACCTGTCCCAGACGAGGTAAACAAGATTCACGGACATCAGCCAGATTCCTCACCAGAATGGGAGTACCATTGATATTTTTCACTACAATGTTCCGCAACTCCTCCAAATCGTTAATCAGCCCTATACCTCTTACGACATAAGCCTGGGAGCTTTTGGTTATTACATCTCCGCCCACATTAATATTACTCTTCGAAATGGCATCATAAAGTTCCAGCGAGGTGATGCCGTAATTGATTAACTGGTTTGGGTTGACACTTACTTCACAGGTTTTTACTTCACCACCGAAACTGACAATATCCGCCACACCCGATACGGCACGCAGATTGCGATCGATCACCCAATCCTGAATCGTTTTCAGTTCGCGTACACTCCGTTTGTCACTTCGCAGGGTATAGCGGTAAATCTCTCCTGTAGGTCCGTAGAGAGGCTGCACCTCAGGAGTTACTCCTTCCGGCAGATCGGCATCATTCAATAAATTATATACCTGTTGACGAGCAACAAAATCATCCACATGATCCTCAAACAGCACATTGATGACTGACAACCCAAACAAGGTTGTCGAACGGATATCTGTCTTCTTCTGTACCGAATTCATGGCTATCTCCACCGGAATCGTAATAAACTTCTCTACCTCTTCGGCACTGCGTCCCGGCCACTGGGTAATGATGGTCACTTTCGTATTCGTCACATCGGGAAATGCATCGATCGGAGTGTGTCTGAATGAAACCACACCGGCGATGATGGCAATCACCGTACAAAAAAAGACGAAAAACTTATTCTTCAACGAAAAAGCCACAATATTGTCTATAAACTTATGCATAGTTTTTTTCGCTTTTAGTCTGCATTCAAAGCATTGTAGACCAATAATACATTTTGATTCAACACTCTGTCACCTTCTGAAAGTCCGGAACGGACATAACATTCCTTACTCAGCTGTTTGTAAACATCAATCTCCTTAATCGATAAACGGTGGTCCGTAGCCACTGCCACAACATAGTTTTTCCCTCCTTCGAATATCAGGGCATGTGCATCGATCCGGGGCATTTGTTTCCCGGACGACTTACACTCCACACCGACATTGGTAAACATACCCGGCTTCAGCAAGTAATCTTCATTACACAATTTAATGCGCACATTCATCGTCTTACTTTCGGTATCCAGCATGTGATAGACTTTATCGATACTTCCGGAAAAGACCTTATCGGGATAAGCCAAGGTAGTGATATGTACGGGTGCTCCTTCAACTACTCTGCTAATATCACTTTCATAAACATCTGCCATCACCCATACATTTTCCAGGCCGGAAACAGTGAATATCTCCTCACTCTGATCGGAGCGGAGTTGCATGTCTTTACTCACCTTTTTGTCTACAATAAAACCGGAAACCGGAGATTTGATTTCGTAAAATGATCGACCGCTGAAATGGTTGATGGAAAAGATTTCTTTGATGCGGTTCTCTTCCGCCTCTGCATTAGCCAATTCCTGTCGCACCTGCAATACGTCTTTATCAGACGCCAAGCCTGAATCGAACATATCCTGAGTGGCATCCATATTTCTACGGGCAATGATAACCTGCTGGTTTGCTTCCTTCATTTGTTTCTCGTAGTCAGCCACTTCACCGCTACGGATCACCGCAAGTATATCTCCTTTTCGTACGTAATCCCCTACTTCGGCATGAAGCTCCGCCACAGTACCGCCAAACATAGGATAAATGTGCGCTACCTGCTCCTGATTGAAAGTCACACGCCCGTTTAGAACCAGTTCATCCGTCACATCATGCAGACGTACCGTATCGACAGAGACTATTTTCAGTAAACTATCTGTCAGACATAAGTTTGTATGCACCTCAGATTGCTTCATCTTTGATGAACAACCTCCCAACCCCAGAATCAATATACATGGAAAGTATTTTGTCCAATTCATAAATTATATGGATTTAATTATTAAAGACATGTTGCCCGACTACTGCATTCAGATTCTCAATGCCGAGAAATACGTTTTTCTTTATATCATAAAGCTGAATGCAGGTCTCTTTATAGCTATCGTAAAAATCGATAAACTCTAAAAGACTGATATTACGTTTGATAAAGTTTTCATTGGCTCCGGCTATCAGTTTCTCAAAGTTATGTTCCAATCTCCCATCCACTGACCGATAAAGCTTGAACGCTTTATCTAAGGCAGTATAGGCAGCATACAGTTCTGTCTCAGCTTTACTGCGAATATATTCCTGCTCCCGGCCTGCCTTCAGGAGATTGAAGCGTGCCATCTTGATATTCCCTTGGTTACGGTTAAAGATAGGAACAGACATACTAAACCCGATAGCGAAATAATTATTAATAAAATTACCTTGACGATCATAGTTACCTTTCACTGAAAATTCGGGAAAGGCCAACGATTTCTGTAATTTCAGATCGGCTTGCGAAGCAATGATATTACTACGTGCCATCTTTTGGTCAGGCCTCACGGATACCATCTCTTGTAAACCGGCATAAGACAATCCATTTATGGTCAAACGTTCAAGCGAACCTTCATCTACTATTGGCTCAGTGCGAAAATCAATGGGCAAGTTCAATAATAAATTCAACTCTCCCCGCCGTGATAGATAATGGCTCTCACATTCGCTCATATCCTTTTTCAAGGAGAACAGCATTGACTCGAGACGGGTCATCTCCATTAAAGAAACATTCCCCTTCACATGCTGTTCCTTAATGCCTGCCAACAAATGTTCAAGCGAACTGACCTCTTTATCATAAACCGATAATGACTTTGACAGATAGTAAACTTCGATAAAAGCTTCCCCAAGCTCCTGACGTAAAGTCCGCATTACCTCCTCAAACTGATAGCCGGCAATTTCCCGGTTTATTTTCTCCAACCGTATTTGCTTATTCCGTTGTCCGGCAAGACGGATCACCTGTTCTATCTCTACAACAGATTCACCGCTCTTACCAAAATCAAAATAAGTGCCATTAAGCCGGTTGTAAACATTTTGTTCGAATGAGATCACCGGGTTATCAAATAATCGAGCTTGAAGCAACCTGGCTTGTGCCATATCTATATTGTAGCGTTCGGCCAATAGGGATAAATTACATTTCAGGAAACGTTGCTCGGCCTCTTTCAGCGTCAAGCTCCCGGAGGGTTGCTGTGCTCCGGCAATTCCGAAAAATCCAAGAAAAAAGAGAATAAAAAACTTTCTGGTCATAGTCCTTGTTATTTTGATGACAAAAGTACAATTCACACTTCACGCAGACCGTTTGAAAGCAATTATAAGATACTCAGATGAGATTAGAAAGTTATTAGAAAGCGGAAAAAGCAGGACAAGGAAGAATTGCTAATACAATAGGAGAAATAGCTATCTGCCAATAACTCCGATCTTCCTATCTTTGCAACATCAAAGAAACAAACAAGTAGTAACCCTTTAAAAAATAGAAATATGAAAGTCATCGATTTAACCAAAGAAAGTTTTGTAGAAAAGGTTGCAGATTATCAAGGATATCCGAAAGAATGGAAGTTTAAAGGCAACAAGCCCTGCCTGGTAGATTTTCATGCTCCCTGGTGTGTATATTGCAAAGCACTGTCACCCATACTGGATCAACTGGCTGTAGAATATAATGGTAAAATAGATATTTATAAAGTGGATGTAGATCAGGAACCGGAATTGGAAGCGGCTTTTGCCATTCGTACAATCCCTAATCTGCTGCTTTGTCCTGTTGGAGGAGAACCGACCATGAAATTAGGAACCATGAATAAAACGCAACTAAAAGCGTTAATAGAAGAGGCACTATTATAATTTACCTGACTAAGCATTGGGTACGTCAGTCAACCACGGTAAAACGTAAGCTGACTGACGTACAAATCTTATGATTCTTTTTTTTCGGTAGCAAGTACCAGCCTTATATCTGCATATGAAACCTCATCACCCAAAGCAGCTTTAATTGCCGTAAGTCCTTTGTCACTTCCATTAGCTTGCACATAACGGGTAATTTTCATAATCTTTTCTTTCGGAACGAGCTGCTCTATCTTAACTGCTCCCAAGCGTACATAATGCTCCAGATGTCCGGCTACAGTCCCTGAAACCAACTCACGTTCCTTGGCTATCTCTTCGATATTTTTCCCCTGCCTGAAAAGACGATAGGTTATCTCTTTGGTGTCAAGTTTTGGCTCCTTCACGGGTTTAGTTTCTTTTAGAGGCTTTGGCTCTTTCGGTTCCTTAGTTTCTTTTTTGAGGGTCAATGTTATTGCAGGCATTGGTGGACGTTCTATTCCCTGTTCCTTTACATATCGGCTCACCATTTCAAGCAAAACATCGCCGTACTTTTCGGCACCACGCTTCCCAAAATATGGAATACGCACTAACGAAGCCGTATCACAGGGCAATAAATTCACAATGCCCAGTATTGCTTTCTGTTGTATAACAGTGTAAACAGGAAGATTAGCTTTCGAAGCTTCTGAATTTCTCCATGCAATCAACTGTTTATACAGTTCCGGATGTAGGATATCGGTAGGAACTTCTATTTTTTCAGCAGTTCGGGGTTTACGTTCTGATCTTCCGGACGAGGATGTACTTTCTCCTCCGGAAACGGATAAGGTCAGGACAGCCTTATGTTTTAGAAAAGCTGATACGGTAAAACCTTCTTTTTCGGTATAATAGAGTGTTCCCAGCTTCACATGGAGTGTCGTCTTCAATGTATCTAACGCTTCGGAAAATTTCTTTTTCAGTTCTTTATTATCCGTTTCTACCTTTGTAGAAACCATCAGTGGGTTTAACAAATCCTCCAGGTGTTTACGGAAATAATGGGCACCGGCCACAATTCGTTCATTCAGTTTCGGATTTGCGTCATAGTCCTCCACCTCCATCAACAGAGTCGAATATTGCAACTTGAAAGTATCGGCAACCTTCATTATCTGAGCTTTATACAGATCGATCGTTTCTTTATACCGTTCCAGCAACTTTGGATAGAGTCGGTATAAGTGTTCATCGAGCAGACGCAGAACACGTGCGAAATGTTGCTCAAGAGGATGAAAATCGAATTGTTCACATAGCAACTCGTAGAAATAATGTTGACGCAGCAGAGCCAGCTTATGCTTATCAGGGGTCAGTTCTCCGGCATTACGGGTGAATTCGTCAATCGTGTCGTCACTGATAATAGACTCTCTCCTTAAAGGAGAACTGAGTACCAGTCCCTGAAGAGATTTACAACGACTCAGCGCAACATAAACCTGCCCATGAGCAAAAGAAGCGTTTGCATCAATGATGGCACGTTCAAAAGTCAAACCCTGACTTTTATGGATCGTTATAGCCCATGCCAAACGAATAGGATACTGCCGGAAAGTACCTTCAACCTCTTCCGTTATCTCTTTCGTCTGCGGATTCAGACTGTATTTACTATTTGTCCATTCTTCCGTTTCAAGTAAAAAGTCCTGCGATTCTCCATTTCCTTTCACCCGGATGCCATCTTTACCAACAGCCGTAACCAAACCGATCATTCCATTATAATATCGATGTTCCCCGGAAGAGTCGTTTTTAATAAACATAATCTGAGCCCCTTCCTTGACAGTGAGCATTTCATCCGCCGGATAAGCCGATTCCGGGAAAGTACCTTCTACCCTCGCCTGAAAGCTGAAAGCTCTGCCGGAAAGAGAAAGCAGCTGTCTGTCATTATATTGCTGGGCCTGATAATTATGTGTCGTCAGCCGGATGTACCCTTCTTCTTCTCTCGGACGAAACTCCGGAAGATAACGTTTATTCAATTCTTCCAGCACAGATTCGTCGGCCTCTTTGTCTCTGATTTTATTTAATAATCCGACAAAAGCCGTATCGCTCTGTCGATAGACTTTCTTCAACTCTATAGTGATATATTCAGTCTCTTTCAGTGAATGACTGCCAAAGAAAAATGCCGTGTCATAATAAGAGGTCAACAAGTTCCAGTCTTCTTCCTTTACTACCGGAGCCAACTGCTGTAAATCGCCTATCATCAGAAGTTGAACACCTCCAAAAGGTTTCGAACGATCCCGATAACGACGCAACACTGCATCCACCGCATCAAGTTGATCGGCACGTACCATACTGATTTCATCGATCACCAACAGGTCCATGCTACGGATAATATTGATTTTTTCTTTCCCGAATTTATGGAAGCTTTGTTGGGCAGAATTGAATGTACTCTCCGGAATATATGGCGCAAAGTTTAATTGGAAAAAAGAGTGTATGGTGACACCTCCGGCATTAATGGCAGCAATCCCCGTAGGAGCGACCACTACCATGCGTTTGGGAGTTAATTCCTTTAACCGACGAAGGAAGGTTGTTTTTCCGGTTCCGGCTTTTCCTGTCAGAAACAGATGGGTACCGGTATTTTCAATGACTTGCCAGGCTAATTCTAATTCGTGATTTTCTTCCATGAAATAATACTTTGCTACAAAGTTATAGCAAAAGAAAGAAGAAACCAATATAATAATAAGTTATTTTGCCACAGAAGATACAAAGGCTACGGACGATGATTGGTTGTCAGTTTCTTCATTGATAACAACTCCGCAACCTTTGTGCCCCCTGTGGAAAGTTTAAGCCATACTACCGCCCACAATATCAAGCAACTCGTTTGTAATGGCTTGCTGGCGGGTCTTATTATACTGCTTTGTCAGTTCCTGAATCAGTTCATTGGCATTATCCGTTGCTATTTGCATAGCTAAAGTACGTGCGGCATGTTCGGATGCATTAGAATCGAGAGCAGCCGTAAAGATCTTTTGACTCAAAACCTGCGGAATCAGATCCGCTATCAACTGGGCTGCGGAAGGTTCTATGATATAGTCATTTACCATTCCGGTTTTCCCGTCTTCATTCTGAACGGCAGACAGATCAATCGGCAAGTATCTTTCACGCAACAGCTCCTGTATTCCCATCGATCTGAAATGATGATAAATCAACTCCACCCGGTCGATGTTCTTCTCCAGAAAAAGTTCCATCAACAATCTGGCCAACGCAGCAGCTTCATCGTACGAAGGCTTATCTGCCAGTCTCTGATAGCTCCCTTGAGAAAAAAATCCTAATTTTTTCACAGCTTCCTCTATTTTCTTGCCAACCGGATAGATCAGGATATTATCCTGCCCCAGCTCACGATATTCTCCAACCGTCTGCAAAAACATCTTTAGTACGTTCGCATTGAAAGCACCACATAAAGAGCTGTTGGAAGAGAAAGCTACAATAGCAATACGCTTGACAGGGCGTTCCGCACAGAATGGAGACTCTACCGGAAGGTCAGCACTTAGAAAGTTGGTCAATATCTTATTCAGTTTCCTCTGATAAGGCAGCATGTTTTCAATGGCTCCCTGTGCCTTGTGTAACTTGGCAGAAGCCACCATCTTCATTGCTGAAGTGATTTTTCGGGTACTCTGTACCGAATTTATTCTGGTTTTTACTTCTTTTAGTGAAGCCATAGTCTTTATGGTTTATAATTAACTAAACTGTTTCGCAACCATCGTTGCTGTTTCCTCAATCGCTTTCGTTACTTCATCATTGATTACTCCTGTCTTCAATACGTCCAGTACATCCGACTGATGATCGAGAGCGAGTGTATTGAGAAATGCCGCCTCAAAGTCTTCTACCTTATCCAGTGGAACATTTCTCAGCAATCCGTTGATACCACAATAGAGAATCGCAATCTGCTTCTCTACCGGCATCGGAGAATATTGAGGTTGAACCAATAAACGGGCATTCTTTTGTCCTTTGTCAATGGTCAGTGCGGTAACCGGATCCATGTCTCCGCTAAATTTGGAGAATGCTTCCAGTTCACGATATTGCGCCTGGTCTATTTTTAACGTACCGGCCACTTTTTTCATAGCCTTAATCTGAGCATTACCTCCCACACGGGAAACTGAGATACCGACATTGATAGCCGGACGGTTACCTTGATTGAATAAATCCGTATCAAGGAATATCTGACCGTCTGTAATGGAAATCACATTAGTCGGAATATAGGCAGAAACGTCTCCGGCCTGTGTTTCGATAATAGGCAATGCTGTCAGTGAACCTCCGCCTTTCACTTTTCCTTTCAGACTCTCGGGCAAGTCGTTCATTTCACGAGCCACCTCTTCCTGATTGATAATCTTGGCTGCACGTTCCAGCAAACGGGAATGCAAATAGAAGATATCACCCGGATAAGCTTCACGACCGGAAGGACGACGGAGAATCAAAGATACTTCACGATAAGATACCGCCTGTTTGGACAAGTCATCATAAACCACCAACGCATGACGACCGGTATCACGGAAATACTCACCGATAGCAGCCCCTGCAAACGGAGCGAAATATTGAAGTGCAGCAGGATCTCCGGCTGTGGCAGCTACTACAATAGTGTAATCCATCGCACCATATTGGCGTAAAGTATTCACAATAGAAGCCACTGTAGATCCTTTCTGTCCGATAGCTACATAAATGCAATATACCGGATCGCCCGCTTCGTAATTACTACGCTGGTTTATTATCGTATCAATAGCTATCGATGTTTTTCCCGTCTGCCGGTCACCGATAATCAACTCACGCTGTCCACGACCGATAGGAATCATTGCATCAACTGCTTTCAGACCTGTTTGCAACGGCTGATTTACCGGCTGACGATAGATTACCCCCGGAGCTTTACGCTCCAAAGGCATTTCATAGAGTTCACCGCCGATCAATCCTTTTCCGTCCAACGGTTCTCCCAACGGATCGATAACGCGTCCCAACATACTTTCTCCCACACGGATAGAAGCGATTCGTTTGGTACGTTTCACTGTGAAACCTTCCTTGATCTTATCCGTAGGTCCGAGCAAGACGGCACCCACATTATCTTCTTCCAGGTTCATAACAATGGCCTTGATACCATTATCAAACTCAAGCAGTTCGTTGGCCTCGGCATTGCGCAGACCGTAAATACGTACCACACCATCACTCACCTGCAGCACCGTACCGATTTCATCAAGCTGCACCTTGGTCTCGATTCCTTCAAGCTGTTGGCGCAGAATCTCAGATACTTCGCTTACTCTTATATTTTCAGACATAATTTTTCACTAATTATACAATTCTTCGATTCTTATCAATGAACTGTTGTTTCACTTTCTTCAACTGTGTAGCGATACTGGCATCAAGTCGGTAATCGTTAATATCGAAAACAAAGCCACCTTCTATAGAAGGGTCGATCACTGTTTCCAACTCCATATACGCATGCAAAATATGTGCAGCAGTTTGTCGGATACGCTCTTCAGTAGCCTTATCTACCGGGACAGCAGTGATCAGTTTACCTACACCAATATGCTTCTTCTTCCGGTAAAGATCCAGATACATCAGACTCATGAACTGCAGATAAGTCTCCCTTCTCTCCTTGAGTACCAGACGGACAAAACGAATAAACTCTTCACTCGGTTTATTGTCTCCATCGGCTGCCGTACAGATCAGACTGAACTTTTCGTCAACAGAAACAATGGGATTATCAAGTACGGCACAAAATCCCTTCACTGTACGGAAACTGTGTGCCAGCGTGACAAGTTCATGATATAGCCTGTCTTCCGCTCCTCTCTCTTCCGCATAAGCCATCAGAGCTTTCGCATACCGCATTGAAATTATTCCGACTTCCATTTTCTCTTAGTTCTTCGTTAATACTTCATCAAGCATACGGTCTATCATTCCCATCTGCTCTTGTTTATCAGCCAGATTCTTACGAATAACTTTCTCAGCTATATCCACAGATAGAAGAGCTACCTGACGACGAATATCGCGTATGGCTTCTTCCTTTTCAATCTGAATCTGTCGTTTCACTTCGTCCAGTTCTTTCTGGGCAGCTATTTCAGCTTGTTTGCGGGCCTCGTAAATAATTTTCTCACGTTCCTGCATAGCCTCTTTCATGATACGTCCCTGTTCCTTATTAGCGGCAGCCACAATAGCTTCGCCCTCCTCTTTCAGTCGTGACAACTGGGCGTTTGCTTCTCTGGCTACCTCCAATGATTCGTCGATATAGGTTTTACGGCCTTCCACCATCTTAATGATGACGGGGAAGCCGTATTTAGCCAATACCGCGAATACAATTCCAAAAGAAAGGAGCATCCAGAATATCAGGCCACTATCGGGTAGTAACAATGACATAATCTTCTTTGTTTATTATAAGAAAAGTACTAACAGACAAACAACCAATGCCAACAATGCCACACCTTCTACCAAAGCAGCAGCAATAATCATATTCATACGAATATCTCCCGATGCCTCCGGTTGACGTGCAATACCTTCCATGGCCGAGCCACCAATCTTACCAATACCGATACCTGCTCCGATAACAGCTAAACCAGCTCCGAGGGCAGCTCCCAATTTACTCAATCCTACTCCTGCAGCAGCAGCTTGCAATAATACTGATAGTAACATAATTTTCAGTTTTAAAATGGTTTATATTATTCTTTTACTTCTTCTTTTTTACCGCCTTCCTGAGCCAGTCCGATAAATACAGCCGATAACATTGTAAACACATAGGCCTGAATAAAGGCAACCAACACTTCGAGCAAATTCATAAAGATGTTGAACAGCACCGAAGCCACCGTAAGCGAACCGTTAATGGCAGGCCCCATACTTGCCGATATAAATATCAAACAGGTAAGAACCAACATAGCCATGTGTCCGGACAACATATTGGCAAACAAACGGATCATCAATGCGAACGGTTTCGTAAATACACCGAAAAATTCGATAAATGGCATCATGGGTATAGGCACTTTCAGCCACCAGGGAACATCGGGCCAGAAAACATCTTTCCAGTAGTGTTTCGTCCCGAATATATTAACGATGACAAATGTAAATAAAGCCAATACCAGCGTTATAGCGATATTTCCGGTCACATTCGCTCCTCCCGGGAAAATCGGTATCAGTCCCATGATGTTATTGATGAAAATAAAGAAAAAGGCTGTCAACAAATAAGGAGCGAACTTTTTATAGTTAGGCCCTACACAACTCTTAATCACATCATCATGGATCATCATAATAAACATCTCCATAAAACCAACAAATCCGCCAGGGGCATAAGCTCCCTGTTCACGCTTACGATACCAATGCGCCACACTAAGGATGATTATTAATAAGATAGCACTATTGATAAAAAGAGATAAAGTAACCTTAGTAATAGAAATATCCCATGGTCGAACCTCTTCTCCCGCCGCATTACGTTCTACAATTTTGCCTTCGTACCTGCTTCCGGCAGGAGCGATATAGAATCCTTCGTATTTACCGTCATTCTCTTCAAGGCGCGATGACAAAAAAGCATGCCAACCTGAAGTTTCGCTATATACGATAATCGGCAATGGAATACAGATAGAGGTTTTTCCTATATTTGTGATGTGCCATTCGTAGGAGTCGCCGATATGACCGAATACAATGCCTTTTACATCTACCTGATTTGCCTCCTGATTGATTGTGTCTTTCCCCACAATAATCTCTTGCTGTAAAGCAGTGGCGGTATCGCCCTCCACAGGCTCTTGTGCAGAGACCATAACAGGCAACAGACCTCCTATCAGGATCAACATTCCGGTAACTATGTTACGCAACTGTTTCATATTTTTTTGATTTCTTTTTTAGTTTCTGATTCCATTCGAAAACGAAGAAAAACCAGCTTTCATATATAAGGTAGCCCAGATAGAATGCCAGAAATGTCAGCAGAAATTCCACAGCAGAATCGGGCACAGCCACACAGTAGATTATCAACAGAAAGACTGATATAATCATCTTCAGAACCTTTGCTACCAAAAAAAGCATCACCATCTTGTCCGGTGCATGACGCCTGCAGGCATCAAACATATAAATGTAAAATACACCGAATATATAAAAGTATACCGGTATCAACGGATAACCTCCGAAATAGTGTCCGGGCTCAAGATAATGCAAAACCAAAGCTCCCAACCCACCTCCGACAAGAGTCAAAATGGTAAGATAACTCAGGAAATTGCGTTTTGTAATGCTCATATTCATAGTAAAAACAGGTTCTTGTGTGGATCAAGGTCAGGATACACAAACGGAAGCTTCTCCGTTACTTAGCTCCACAAAACCGCTGTGAATATCCAACGTATGCTCTTCGCCATCCGTTGTCGTGTAACTGACTGTTCCTTCTTGCAGAGAAGAGACAATCGGCGCATGCTGCGCCAAAATGGAAAATACCCCACTGGTTCCCGGAAGAGTAACACTCTTCACTTCACCATCAAATACCTCCTTTTCCGGCGATACAATATTCAAATGCAGTTCTTTCATGATTCCTTATTTTATTTATTGGCTTGCTCAAGCAACTTCTTACCCTTTTCAATAGCTTCTTCTATCGTACCTACATTTAAGAATGCCGGTTCGGGCAGATAATCCACTTCACCGTCCAAAATCATCTTAAACCCTTTGATGGTGTCTTCAATAGAGACCATTGCTCCCGGCACACCGGTAAACTGTTCGGCTACAGTAAACGGCTGAGACAGGAAACGTTGTACCCTGCGCGCACGGTTCACAACCAAACGATCGGCATCGGACAGCTCCTCCATACCCAAGATGGAAATGATATCCTGCAATTCCTTGTTTCGTTGCAGAATCTGCTTCACACGCTGAGCCACATCATAATGCTCTTGCCCCACAATATGTGGGTCAAGGATACGAGAAGTAGATTCCAACGGGTCTACAGCCGGATAAATTCCGAGTTCAGTGATTTTTCGGCTCAATACAGTTGTTGCATCCAAGTGAGTAAAAGTGGTTGCCGGTGCAGGGTCGGTCAAGTCGTCAGCCGGCACATATACAGCCTGCACCGAAGTGATGGAGCCCGTCTTGGTTGAAGTGATTCGCTCTTGCATAGCACCCATTTCCGTAGCTAATGTAGGTTGATAACCTACGGCAGAAGGCATACGTCCTAACAAAGCTGAGACCTCGGATCCTGCCTGAGTAAAACGGAAAATATTATCAATGAAAAACAAGATATCCCTGGCACCCGACTTGGCCCCCATATCCCGGAAAGATTCGGCAACAGTCAGTCCCGACAGCGCAACCGAAGCACGTGCACCGGGAGGTTCATTCATTTGTCCGAACACCAATGTAGCCTGCGATTTCTCTACTTCGTTATAATCTACTTTCGAAAGGTCCCAGTGTCCTTTTTCCATACTTTCTTTAAAAGCCTCTCCATAACGGATTACACCCGATTCAATCATTTCACGAAGCAAGTCATTACCTTCACGGGTACGTTCTCCTACCCCGGCAAATACGGAAAAACCATTATGCTTCTTTGCAATGTTATTGATGAGTTCCATAATAAGTACCGTCTTACCTACTCCGGCACCACCAAACAGACCAATTTTACCTCCTTTTGAATAAGGTTCAAGCAGGTCGATCACCTTTATTCCGGTGAACAACACTTCCTGTACGGTGGTTAAATCTTCAAATTTTGGGGGATCACGGTGAATGGAATAGGCACCCTCACGATTGAGTTCTTTCATTCCGTCAATAGAATCGCCGACTACGTTCATCAAACGTCCTTTGATTTGTTCACCTACCGGCATTGTGATAGGACCTCCTGTAGGAAATACCTTCATCCCGCGTTGTAAGCCGTCGGTACTATCCATGGCCACGGTACGAACAGTATTTTCACCAATGTGTTGTTGTACTTCTACAATCAGCTTTTTGCCGTTGTGCCTTTTTATCTCCAATGCGTCGTGGATACTTGGCAATATCAAGTCCGATTCTGTACCTTCAAAATACACATCGACCACAGGGCCAATTACCTGAGAGATATGTCCTATAATCTGTGACATAAGCAATCTTTTTATATATTATTCTTCTAATACTCTAAAGCGTTATAGCATGGTAAGTCGCGTTTTTACCAGTTTCACTATTAACATAACGTTCGATATTCGGTTTTGTTCACACAGATAGTTAAACAAACAACTTCGCAAATGTAGAAACTTTTTTTTCCCGTTGTACCATTTTTCTATATTTTCTCTTTAGATAACATTCATTAAACTTACAGCAGCGTGAAAATGAACATTATTAGTGCCCTTTTTACTGTTATACAAAGTATGTTCAGGCAAATAGGCACTGTTCTCAATCTAACAAGGCGACCTATCGAGTTTTCAAGTACCTATAGTGTTTTCAGTCAATTAGTCAAATGTTAGATAGTACAACATGCAACGAGTTTTATATTGATAAAAGAGAGTTGTGTTTGAGGGTCATTTTTCGGTCTCTGCAGACTTAACCGGGCAGAGTATTAACAATTGCAAAAGAGCAGAAAAAGACAGAGGCATAGACTAATAAAAAGACAGGTCTCTGCCACCTCTTAAGCGACAAAGACCTGTTATTGGATTTTCAGAAAGAAACCTCCGTATTTAATATACCTCTACTTTATCAGCTATTCGTTTTGCCTTATCACGCAAAGCATCCAGATCAGAACCGTTCGGAGCATAACAGAGTACTACCCCCATACGGCGATTCACACGTGTATATGGCTTACCAAATATACGCAGATAGGTGTCCTCTTCTATGGTAACTTCCTCCATGCCTCTATACTGCGGACGTTCCTGGCTGGCAATCGGTGAAAGAATAACAGCACTCGCTCCTATTCTCTCCTGCTTTATACCCGGAATGGGTAATCCTAATACGGCACGTAAGTGAAGTTCAAATTCATTCAGGTTTTGTGTTCCCGCCAATGTTACCATTCCTGTATCGTGCGGACGCGGAGACAGTTCTGAGAAGTAAACCCCATTTTCATGACTCAGGAAGAATTCAACTCCCCATAATCCGGCACCGGTCAATGCGCGGGTTACTTTTTCAGCCATCTCTTCCGCTTCCTTCAGATGTGCCAGGTCAATGTGTGCGGGCTGAAAACTTTCACGATAGTCTCCTCCCTTCTGTACATGTCCGATAGGCGGACAAAATAGTGTCGGACCATTCTTCTGAGTTACCGTGAGCAAAGTTATTTCACTATCGAATTTGATAAACTCTTCAATAATCAGTTCACGAATATCTCCGCGGCTGCCGCTACAACCATACTCCCAGGCATGCTCCAACTCAGCAGCACTTTTTACCAGCGACTGCCCTTTGCCCGATGATGACATTAAAGGCTTCACAACACAGGGAAAACCTATCTTCGCAGCAGCTTCCTTCAATTCCTCCAACGATTTGGCATAATAGTATTTCGCAGTTTTCAGCCCCAATTCCTTAGCGGCCAAATCACGGATGGCTTTGCGGTTCATGGTATAATTCACTGCACGGGCACTCGGCACTACCTGAATGCCTTCCTTCTCGAAATCGTATAAACGTTCCGTACGGATGGCTTCAATTTCGGGGACGATAATATCCGGCCGGTGTTTCTTTACAATACGCTCCAGTTCTTCACCGTTCAGCATATCGAAAACTTCATATTCATCGGCTACCTGCATAGCAGGTGCTCCGGCATACGAATCACAAGCAATGGTGTATTGACCTTTACGTTGAGCAGAAATTACAAACTCCTTTCCCAGTTCGCCCGATCCGAGTAAAAGTATTTTCTTCATGATTGAATATTTTAAGATATAATGACGCAAAAATACTACTTTTCTTCCAATAAATCCCGAACGAGCTACTAAATGATTGCAATAAAGGAAAGAAAAAGGGAACAGTATAAAAAATGATTAACAAGTAAAAGGTCTGCAAAACATATTCAAGAGAAAACTCTCCTCCTAAAAGAAGAATGGAGTATTTCCACTTCATAGAACATCGCTGATTTTCAACCACTTAAAGCACACATAGAAAGGGATTATACGAAGTTAATATCGTATTTGCAGGAAGTTAACTTCTCGACTTTACGATATTAACTTCGTATAATTACGTTATTAACATCGTATACAACAGGATGTTAACTTCATAAACGGCATAAAATAATTTCTAATATAGAGACAAATACAAGAATGGGTGGCCAAAACAAAGTGTTAATTATTGGTCTAATTACACAAAAAAGAATATTTAAAAGGATGAAAAGAACCGAATATAGCATATTATCCGGAATTAATGCCTTACTTTGCAAAACCAAACAATAAGAGGTTTTTATTGGTCTAACTCTCACATGTATTTCCTCAATGTTCGCATTGAGAACTTTCATTTCTGATTTACACTTCCTAAAGCTTTATTGTTATTTTATTAATTTTTTATTTTTGTATATTTATGAATATGTACATTGGAAATCTTAGCTATAATGTTAAGGAGTCAGATTTGAGACAAGTTATGGAAGAGTATGGAACAGTAGAATCAGTAAAACTGATCACAGATCGCGAAACAAGAAGATCTAAAGGTTTTGCTTTTGTTGAAATGCCGGAATCTTCAGAAGCCAGCAATGCCATTAAAGAATTGAACGGAGCAGAATATGCCGGTCGTCCGATGGTAGTAAAAGAAGCTTTACCAAGAAACTGATCTGATAAGCAATAGAATAAGAGAAAAGGGATGTCAATTGACATCCCTTTTTATTTCCCCCTCAACTATTGGTGTTGTTCACGCAACAGATCATTTACCGTCTTCACCGGATTAAATGTAGAAAGTGGTACTTCCACAAATACCGTACTCCAATCACTCATGGCACCATTCCACAGGCCGGGAAGCTCAAGAGCTTTCAAGTCTTTACCACTCTTCGACTTATAAGATATGAAGCCTGTGGCTTTATCCACGTATCTTACCAGATCATACTTATGTCCTTTGTAATCACGTACCGCACAAACCAAATCTACCGGATTGAAGTGGGTACCTTTCTCAAACATTTCTTTAGCTTCCGGATTATTCATATCGATCTGTGAACTTTCAAGGATTTGCAATGAAATCGTTCCGTCACTGTTATAAGCAAGGAACGGACCGCCACCCGGTTCACCCACATTCTTCACCATACCACAAACACGCATCGGGCGGTTCAATTTATTCTTCAGATAGATGACCAATTCAGCATCTTCCAGATCCTTCGTTTCTGGATTCTTGCAGAAAAGTTTCTTCTGCACAAATTGCAGAATATCCATTACCTGTTCGTGTGTGTAACGACCGCTATCCAAAAGTTCCAGATATTCAAAAGCCTGCTTCTGGAGGGATACCAGTACACCGGCAATCAATTTCTTATAAAGCACCGTATCACCTTTTAATCTGTCCGGAACGACATTGTCTATATTCTTAATAAAAATCACATCCGCATCCAAATCGTTCAGGTTCTCAATCAGTGCTCCATGACCACCGGGGCGGAACAAAAGCTTGCCATTATCGCGGAAAGGCTGGTTTTCCATATCAGCCGCAATCGTATCGGTACTTGGTTTCTGCTCGGAAAAACTAATATTATAATCTACTCCATAACGTTTGGCAAAGGCATCGGCTTTCTCGGCTACCAATGATTTAAAGAGTTCACGATGTTCGGTTGAAACAGTAAAGTGGACATTCACCTTTCCGCTTTTACCGGCAGCGTACATAGCACCCTCCGCCAAATGCTCTTCAAGCGGAGTACGTGAGCCTTCTTCGTACTTATGGAACTTGAGCAAACCTTTCGGAAGTGCACCATAGTTTAATCCCGCTATGTTCAGCAATCCTGAAACAACTGCCTTGTAGTCGCCATCTGCAATCAAACCGGGAATGTCTTTACCTTCTATCCTCATACAAGCAGTATTCAGATCATCATAGAAAGCAAATTTCTCAATTGAGGCAAAGAACGTTTGTTCGAACTTTGTAGTCGGCTCAGCATAGTCAGCATCCAGGAATTCAAAAAGATTTTTGAACATACGGCTGGCAGCACCCGAAGCGGGTACAAACTTTACAATCGTTTTGTCAGAATTGGTATAAGCATCCCAGGCTGCGAGATAAGCTTTCTGTTCTTCGGCATCGGGAACCAAAATACCTTTTTCTACAGATGCGGCAGCATCTAATTTCAAATAAGGAAAGCCTTTTTGGAAACAAGTCAACTGTTCAGCGATTTGTACTTCCGAAATGCCTTTTTGGGCAAGCAATTCTTTGTCTTCAGGTGTTATCATACTATCTAATTTTATTAATTCATGCCCAAAAATACAAAAAAAGGAAGAGGACACCCTACAAAACCCGGAAAAAAACTATCTTTACCGACGATAAATTTGAGCTGCTTATGGAAAGAGATGAATTCTTTACGAAAGAAGAGAGAGAATTATTGTTCTCACTATACAAAAAACTACTGCGCCTCACCGGAGAAACCTTACAAAAAGGAGACTGCAGAAAGCTGAAAAAGCACCTTATCGACTCCACACAGAACAATGCGATGCAAAGGGACAGTTTCGGTCTGAATCCTGTCATCAAAGATATGCAGACTGCTGTAATCGTGGCCGAAGAAATCGGTATGAAACGGGCATCTATTCTGGGTATCATGTTACACACACCGGTGCGTTGTCACTCGTATACAATAGAATATATTCAACAGGAGTATGGTGAAGATGTAGCCGGAATTATCCGGGGACTCATTAAGATTAATGACCTTTACGATAAGAGTCCGACTATCGAATCGGAAAATTTCCGTAACCTGTTGTTGTCTTTTGCCGAAGACATGCGTGTGATCCTGATCATGATTGCCGACCGTGTAAACGTGATGCGGCAAATAAAGGATGCCGAGAATGACGAGGCCCGCAGACGAGTGGCTAATGAAGCCGCCTATCTGTACGCTCCGTTGGCTCACAAACTGGGATTGTATAAACTGAAATCGGAGCTGGAAGATTTGTCATTGAAGTACACCGAACATGACATTTATTACCACATCAAAGAGAAACTGAACGAAACGAAAAAGTCACGTGACCGTTATATTGCCAACTTCATCGCTCCGATACAACGGAAACTGGAGGAAGCGGGACTGCATTTTCACATGAAAGGACGCACCAAATCCATTCATTCCATCTATCAGAAAATGAAGAAACAGAAATGCCAGTTCGAAAACGTGTATGACTTGTTTGCCATACGTATCATTCTGGAATCCCAGTTCGAAAAAGAAAAGCAGGAATGCTGGCAGGCTTACTCCATTGTGACGGATATGTATCAACCTAATCCGAAACGTCTGCGTGACTGGCTGTCGGTTCCCAAAAGCAATGGTTACGAATCATTGCACATCACTGTAATGGGGCCGGAAGGAAAATGGGTCGAAGTGCAAATCCGTACGGAACGTATGGACGAGATAGCCGAGCGCGGACTGGCCGCACATTGGAGATACAAAGGCGTGAAAGGTGAAAGCGGGCTGGACGAATGGCTGACTTCAATACGCGAAGCATTGGAGAATACAGAAAACGACCTGGAAATGATGGATCAGTTTAAACTGGATCTGTATGAAGACGAGGTATTTGTGTTTACGCCGAAAGGAGACCTCTTCAAACTGGCAAAAGGAGCTACGGTACTCGATTTCGCTTTCCACATTCACAGCAAATTGGGGTGTAAGTGCATCGGTGCAAAGGTGAACGGTAAAAATGTACAGCTGAGACAAAAGTTGAATAGCGGAGACCAGGTAGAGATTATGACATCGAACACACAGACTCCGAAACAGGACTGGCTGAACATTGTCACTACCTCAAAAGCCCGTACGAAGATCCGCCAGGCCCTGAAGGAAATGGTGGCACGCCAGCACGATTTCGCCAAAGAAACATTGGAACGGAAATTCAAAAACCGGAAGATGGAATATGACGAAGCAGTAATGATGCGTCTGATCAAACGCCTGGGATTCAAGAATGTGACAGAGTTTTATCAGAATATTGCCGACGAAGTGCTTGACGTGAACGACATTCTGGATAAATACATCGAACAACAGAAACGGGACGGTGAACGTGATGAAGTGATCTACCGCAGTGCCGAAGAATACAACCTGCAAAACCAGATAGACGAAACCACTGTCACTAAAGAGGATGTACTCGTCATTGACCAAAACCTGAAAGGACTGGACTTCAAGTTGGCCAAATGTTGCAACCCCATATATGGAGACGACGTATTCGGATTTGTCACTGTATCCGGAGGTATCAAGATTCACCGCAACGACTGCCCCAATGCGGGACAGATGCGCGAACGTTTCGGATACCGTATTGTCAAAGCACGCTGGGCCGGAAAATCGGAAGGTACTCAATATCCGATCACACTCCGTGTAGTGGGTCATGATGACATCGGTATTGTGACCAATATCACCTCTATCATATCAAAAGAGAATGGCATCTCACTGCGTTCCATTGGAATTGATTCGAACGACGGACTCTTCTCGGGCACACTGACCATTATGGTGAGTGACACCGGACGACTGGAGGCACTGATTAAAAAGCTACGCACAGTGAAAGGTGTAAAACAGGTTAGCAGAAACTGAGAATGGAAAAATTCAGTATAAAAAAAAGGATACAAAGCTTCGGATATGCCTGGAAAGGCATTCGGAGTTTTGTAAGCAAAGAGCATAATGCCTGGATACACTGTGTGGCAATCATCACAGTAACAATTGCCGGATTTTACTTCGGTATCACCCGGAACGAATGGATAGCCATCATACTTTGTTTCGGAATGGTACTGGCAGCGGAGGGATTCAATACAGCTATAGAAAGATTAGTCAACCTCGTATCCCCGGAACACAATCCGATTGCAGGTGATGTGAAAGATATTGCGGCAGGTGCAGTGCTGATATGTGCCATAGTTGCCGCCATCATAGGAGTCATTATCTTCATGCCTTATGTGCTTGCGGTTTTATTGTGCAACATGGGATAGACAATAAAAACGAACTCCGTAGTTTTGCGACAATTCATCACCAAACTACGGAGTCTGTTTTTCAGATATACATATATCGTTTATCTCACCTTCTTCCTTTTAAAATAAGGATATGTAATCAGGACAAAGAAAGCCAGAGCCACGATTGCCGCCAACAATCCTACCCGACAAACCACATGTTCATTAGCTGTGAGATGTAAGTGACAGGCAGATGCAATACCTAAGCCGACTCCAAGTTCCCATGCAAGTAAATGAGTCGTATTGGCCGTGCCACGCTGGCAATGTTGAGACAGCTTGACAAACATCATCAAGAATTCCGGAGTAACCAATCCAAGTCCTAATCCCATCAATATTGCTGCCGGGACATTCCAACCGGTTTCAGGAGAAAACAACAAAGCCATCGCTCCGATCATTGTTATCAACCCGGTGACTATCTGCAGCCATATCTTGTTATCATAACGGAAAAACAGTCTCACCACCATTACTGACAAGAGAAAACCGACTCCGGCCAAAGCAAAGAAAGGTATCAGTTCACCTCCTACCGGCACATCACTTGGCGCACCGGCAAGCACAGGAAGCAACAATCCGGGCACAAAAGCGATCAACATCAGGTTAAATGCCGGAATAAATCCACGGGGAAGCAGAAAACGGTCCATCGAACAAACTTTCATCCCTATTGGTGCACGGAAAGGCACATATACCCTCGACACAAACAGCATTCCCAAGGCTCCCGATGCGACAGAAACATATAACAGAGTTTCAAAGCCATGTGTCCGGAATAAAAACACTCCCAACGCTGTCCCTATAATCATCCCCAGACGTGCTGCCCAAGAAAAGACTACATTGCCGGCACTGCGAAAAGTGGAATTGGTGACATCAATGGCCAATGTAATGCCTGCCGTAGCAGCCATTCCAAAGGAGATTCCCTGTACCAAGCAAAGCAACAACAGATGTGTGGCACTTTGCACAAGTGTGTAACCGGCAGTCGCCGCTACCATTATCCCAAACGAAAGCATACATATATATTTTCGCTTATAGACATCGACCAGATACGCATGAAACGGGCCGATAAAAAACATGGCAAGCGTAAAAAGTATATATATTCCCCCCGTCTGACTGACTGGCACGCCCAAACGTGAAGCCATCACTACCGGAAGCACAGGGTACAACAGGTACAGGGATATGAACAACAATAAATTAGCAAGGCATATCCGCATAAAATGCAATGTCCATAATTTAGTTGCCATACGACAATTAATATTGTTCTTTCTCGTTCGGGAAGTCGCAGTTCTTTACGTCCGAAACATAGTGGCTGATTGCATCAGTCATCACCGTATAGAGGTCGGCATAACGACGAAGGAAACGGGGGCGGAAACCATTGTTCATACCCAACATGTCCTGAATAACCAATACCTGTCCGTCTACATCGCCACCGGCACCAATGCCGATAACCGGAATAGTCAGTTCGCTTGCAACGCGGGCGGCCAATGCTGCGGGAATTTTCTCAAGCACAAGCCCGAAACATCCGGCTTCTTCAAGCAGATGTGCATCACGAATCAGCTTCTCTGCTTCTGCATCATCTTTGGCACGAACGGTATATGTACCGTATTTATTGATAGATTGCGGCATCAGTCCGAGATGTCCCATCACCGGAATACCGGCACTCAGGATACGCTTCACAGTGTCGAGAATCTCTTCGCCGCCTTCCAGTTTCAAAGCATCAGCGTGGCTCTCTTTCATAATACGGATAGCCGAAGCAAGCCCTTCCATCTCATTTCCCTGATAAGAACCAAAAGGCATGTCAACTACTACCATTGCACGCTTCACACCGCGCACAACCGATTTACCATGATAAATCATTTGATCGAGAGTAATAGGAAGTGTAGTTACATTACCTGCCATCACATTTGATGCAGAATCGCCTACAAGGATAACATCGATACCGGCACCGTCTACAATCTGCGCCATAGTATAGTCATACGAAGTAAGCATAGATATTTTTTCGCCTCTTTGCTTCATTTCGATCAGGCGATGAGTCGTCACTTTTCTTGTGTCATCTGATATATAACCAGCCATATCCAATCTTTTTAAATTAAAAATCGGGCGCAAAGGTATAACTTTTAATTCATACCATACAAGTAAAAGCGAATAAATTAGCGCGTCCGCATTAAAAGGTCAGCAACCATTTTTGCAGTTCATCAGTCCATAACTTCTTATATATGAAGCTATCACGAAATCCGAAGCTATGTCCGCCTTCCGGATAAATATGCAGTCCGGCAGAAACCCCATGTTTCAATAATGCTGTATAATAGACAATACTGTTGAGAGGAGATACCGCCTGATCATCCTCAGCCAAAACAATGAATGTACGAGGAGTATCGGCTGTGACATGAAGTTCAAGAGATAATGTCTCTTTCAGACTTTCCGGAATAGTTTCTCCCAACATACGTCCGCGTGAAGGCAAATGGGTCAGTCGGTCGTTCATGCTGATAACAGGATAAAGCAATACCTGAAAGTCGGGCCGGTCGGTCCCGGTATAAAGAGTTGCGGCAGTAGCAGCAATATAGCCTCCGATAGAAGCTCCCATAACACCCAGTTGATGGATTCCCCACTCTGCCGACTGGCGGCGGATCAGGCGAATCGCTTCATGAATATCTTCACGAATCACTTCAACATCACCATGAGGCATGCGATAATTCAGTACGGCATATGTGATACCCAGATTATTAAACCATACGGCAAAATCGCGACCTTCATGATCTGAAGCTACTTGATTGAATCCGCCACCGGGACACATAATAATGGCTTTACCTCCTGGCTTACGAGCCGGATAAACCCAAAGAGTAGCCGAAAAAGCATCTTTTCCTAATGAATATTCAATAAAACTCTGTTCCATAACTTTATTCCTTATTATTTAATTTCCTGAATCATCTTTTTCACTATGCCCGGCCCTTCGTAAATAAACGAAGAATAGATTTGTATCAGATTGGCCCCCGCATCCAACATTCGACGGGCATCGGGGGGAGTAATAATTCCGCCTGCCCCTACTATCAAAAGGCTTTTTCCGGCATGGGCACGCAAATAGCCGACGGCTTTTAATGACTTCTCCCCTATCCCGCGTCCACTGACTCCACCGGCTCCGATCTTCTGCAATTGTGCAGGCGAATAACCTTTTAAACAAGTACGCTCCATGGTAGGTCCGGTAGCTATCACCCCATCTACCCGGTACAGACGAGTACAGTCGATCACATCATCCATTCCTTCTTCTGTTATATCGGCAGGAAGTTTGAGAAGTACCGGAACATGTATATTCTGTTCCAGACGAAAAGCAGCCAGCGTTTTGAGTACCCGCTTCATCAGAGTAATCTCCACCGATCCCCAATTAAGCGTGAAATAGCCGGCATAAGGATATAACTCTTTGTATAAATGCAAAAAGTCTGCCACAGCTTGTTCGCCTTCCGAAGAGGGATTCTTATTGATATTTACACCTAAAACATATGAACCGTGTTTCTGTTCAAGACGGCGTTTAATAATATCCAATCCGGGATTATTGAAACCTGTACGGGAAATTAAAGATTCACACTGAGGTAAGCGAAAAATACGGGGACGGGGATTTCCATCCTGGGCATCGGGAGTGACAGTACCGACTTCAATAAATCCGAAACCATAATCGGCCAATTCATCAAAAACCTCGGCACCTTTATCGAAACCGGCCGACAGGCCGATACGGTTTCGGAAAGTAAGATGGTTCCATATCAACTGTTTGTCGGAACAAGTATAGAGATGACGCATCCAGCATTTGCACCATGGCAAATGCCGGTAACATTTGAGGAAGGAAACCAACAAGGTGTGTACCTTTTCGGGTTCCATCAGAAATAAAACAGGGCGAATCGTTTGCTTATACATGATTTTCTCTCTTTTTTTAATACCATGCAAAGCTAAGGGATTCTTCCCTGAGATACTATTCAATCTTTCTTATCAGATATAACGTGAAGTTATAGTCAGCAGCTTTTCGTAAGTCATTCCTTTGAAATCGTCTATCACATAGTCTGCCTTATCAGTAATAGCTTCGCGTGGATTTGTAGTTGCCAATCCGACAACAGTGGCACCGGATGCTCTGCCGGCCTGTAAACCATGAAATGAATCTTCGAACACATAGGAATCTTTTGAATCGGAACCGAAAATCGTCATTCCCAATAAGAAACATTCCGGATCGGGTTTAGAACGTTTAAAACGCTCAGCAGTCAATATTTCATCAAAAAGGGATTTAAACTCGGGATGTGCACGATAAACATTCTCCATTTTAGCTGTATTGGAACTGGTGACCAAGGCTATTTTTACACCATGCTGACGCAGATCTGCTATAAACTCAACTATTCCGGGAACATAGTCATAACTCATTTCTATTTCAAAACGATTCAATGCCTCGGTTATGTCCCTTTGTTTCTCCGGTTCTCCTGCAAAGTATTTATCATAAATCTGTACCAGCGTCTGACCTTTAACCTTGGAACCGAAGTTTTCATCGTTTACGTACTTTTGTCCCATTTCATTCCAGAAAACAGTATATTGTCCTTCTGTATCGACAATTACACCATCACAATCGAATAATGCGGTAATCTTCTTTGTTGTATCCATAAACATTCTTTTACCTGTTTGTTAAACTCTGTGGGCAAAGTTCAGAATAATCATCGAATCAGGCAAATTATTTGTACCTTTGCCGCACTTAAAAATATGTAACGCTTCACTATATGGCACAACAAACCGATCCTCGTATACTGGGCACAGAACCTATTGGCAAACTTCTGTTACAATACTCCATCCCGGCCATCATCGGAATGACTATTACGTCACTTTATAATATCATCGACAGCATTTTCATCGGGCACGGTGTCGGTCCCATGGCTATCTCCGGACTGGCTATCACTTTTCCGCTAATGAATCTGGTCGTGGCCTTCTGCGTGCTGATCTCTGCAGGTGGCGCCACCATCTCATCCATACGCCTGGGGCAAAAAGACATCAAAGGAGCAACCGATGTCCTGGGAAATACATTAATGCTTTGCCTGACGAATGCAGTGCTGTTCGGCGGACTGGCTTATCTGTTTCTGGACCCGATATTGTTTTTCTTCGGTGCCAGTAGCGGCACACTTCCCTATGCCCGCGATTTTATGCAGGTAATTCTTCTGGGAACTCCCATCACCTATACCATGATCGGACTTAACAACGTGATGCGTGCCACCGGATATCCGAGAAAGGCAATGCTGACATCATTGGTGACGGTTATAGCGAATGTTATCATCGCCCCTGTCTTCATTTTCCATTTCGGTTGGGGAATTCGGGGAGCTGCCATGGCCACAGTCCTGTCACAGTTTATCGGAATGATATGGGTAGTAAGCCACTTCCGTAACAAAGAGAGTTTCGTTCACTTTATGCCGGGCTTCTGGAAGATGAAGAAACGCATCATCGGCAGCATTTTCTCTATAGGAATGTCTCCCTTCGCCATGAATGTCACGGCATGTATCATCGTCATCCTCATTAATAATAGTTTGCAAAAATACGGTGGTGATATGGCTATCGGTGCCTACGGTATCATTAACCGACTACTGATGCTGTATGTGATGGTAGTTATGGGATTAACAATGGGAATGCAACCCATCGTCGGATACAATTATGGTGCACAGAAGATTGACCGCGTGAAACATACGCTCCGTCTGGGTATCATCGTCGGTGTATTGATTACGAGCAGCGGCTTCGTTATCTGTGAACTTTTTCCGCATACAGTTTCGGCTATCTTTACCGACAGCGATGAACTGATTGACATGGCATCGTCCGGACTACGCATTTGCACGCTGATGTTCCCGTTCGTAGGTGCACAAATCGTTATATCAAACTTCTTCCAGAGTATAGGGATGGCTAAGATCAGTATCTTCCTGTCACTCTCACGCCAGTTAGTATATCTGCTTCCGGGATTACTTTTGCTTCCCCCTTTATACGGTGTAAAGGGAGTATGGATCAGCATGCCTGTCTCTGACGGATTAGCTTTCATAACAGCGGTAGTGATTTTGATGGTATATATTAAAAAGGTAAAAGAGAAAGCATCCGGACAGAGCCTCTAACCCTATGAAACAGAGGCTTGGTATAGATACGACAGAGGCTCAGTTTCAGTGAAACCGAGCCTCTGTCGTATAGTCTTGAAGCGTTACTCAGATTTAATGCTGTTCACCGGATTTTCGTTGGCCACTTTCCATGCCCGCAGCATTACGCTGACAACAATCAACAGCAACACAACCAATGCTATGCTGAGGTATAACCAGGCACTGGGAACAATGGCATCACTAAACTGCTCAAGCCATTTGCCACCGACAAACCAGGCTACTGCTGCACCCAATAGTACAGCAGGCAAGGCTGTCCAGAAAATATCTCTTGAAAGAAGTTGCAAAACATCTCCGGCCTCAGCCCCATTCACTTTACGGATCGCAATCTCTTTACAACGACGACTGACTTCATCGTTAGTATAGCCGAAAAGTCCCATCAAGGTAATCAGCAGGATGGAAATAGAAGCAATGATTACCGAATCGCGGAAACGACGAATCGCTTCGTATTGCTGATCGATTATTTCCTGCAAAGGGATAAACACAATATCCTTCGTAGTAAACAGCTCTCCCATCTTTTGATTGAGAGCTTTCAAATTTTGATCGAATGGTTCCTTCAAACGTACATGGGGAGCTCCGGAAGCAAAGGGACTGCTGATATACATCACTATATCCTGAGGAGTATATGCACTTCGTATCGGAAAATCCTTTGCGACTCCCACAACAGGAAGAGAAGTTCCGATATTGACTTGTTTACCTACCGCACTGTCTTCCCAATGCATCTTCCGCACAAATTCTTCATTTACAATAGCCTGTTTGGGAGAATCAAAATTTTTACCATCAATAAGCTGAACTCCCATCATTGACAAAAAGTGGTAATCGCACATTGAAGTATGTGCATCGAAAAGCAACTTTCCTGTACTGTTGTAGACACTGAAACCACTATAGTAATCGGAAATAGGAAACCAGGCAAAAGCAACATCTTCTACCATCGGCAAACGACGCATATCAGAACGGACATTATCAACTTCGTCATCGCTGAAGTAACACCTTGCAACAGCTATCCGTTCAGGATTATAATTCAACTCACGATTCATCACACTATAGTATTGAAGCAATACAACTGCCAATAAACCAAAGACAAAAGGTACTCCGGCAAACTGAACAAAAAGTAACGGGCGCTTCCAGGTTGTCTTCCGTTCGGTATAACGACGAAAAACCTGACTCACCGGAATAGACGAAAACATATATCCGGGTATCACTCCTGCCACGAAAAAAACAACTGCTATCACAAGCAAAGGCACCCATAAGGTCTCCCAAGTGAAAAGTGCACCGACCGAGGCGTTCAGCGTATCCTGAATCAGTTCCCTAAGATTTAGAATCAATAGCCCGACCAATACGAGTGCAGACAATATAATAAACATGGTTTCCCATAAAAACATACCGAATATGTTACCATCACTGGCCCCACTGCATTTATGGACTCCCACTGCTTTTGCACGACGTGCCAATGACGATACGGAAATCAATACATAGTTCAAAGCAGCTATCAATAAAATGGCAAAAGCAAGAACCGACATGATAAGCACCATTTTTCTTACATCCGGCTGACTACTGTGGTACTCAGATATAGGTTGAAAAGAATACTCCTCAGAAAAACCATCCTTCCCCTGCGGAAGATACTTTTTCTGCATTTCCGGTAACCGTCCGGCAACTCTCTTAGGAGCTTCCGTATCATTATGGAAACGAACCACCCCCATGTAACTGATATCATATCCCCAACCGGCACGATCCTCTCCCATCCGCTTATACAAAGTGGCAAACGATACGATTACATCATATTTCAGGTCTGTATTCTCCGGCTGATCGGCAAATACTCCCCGTACAGTGACCGGATAGTTCTTTTCCCATAACATGGTTTGCCCGATAGGGTCTGCATCACCAAAGACACGTCGTGCCAATGATTCATTAATGAAAATAGCGTCGGGAGCCACTAAATCAGCTTTGTTCCCTTTCAGCACTTCTACCCCCATAGTTGGGAGGAAGTGATCGTCTGCATAAATAGTCTGCTGTTGATCAAAACGTTCGTTTCCTTTAAAAAATATTTGCTGACCAACATTACGCAGCACAGTAGCCTCTTCCACCTCATCAGGAAAGTTCTCCCGGATAGCAGCAGGCATTGCACCATAAATATAAGGACTTGGCTTCTCCTGCTTTCCTTCATAGGAGTAAGAAGCCTGTATCAGAAACAGGTTTCTTGACTCCGGATAAAAATGGTCATAACTCAGTTCAAACGCGACCCGGGCAAACAGTAGAAGTCCGACAAACAGTCCCAAAGTTAACGAAATAATCTTAATGACATTTGAACTGCGTCCACGGACTAAGGTCCGAATGGTATAATATATGTGTCTTAGCATATTGATCTTTATTAAGCCTTTACACTTGCCACCACGCTACCGTCAAACAGATGCACCGTGCGATGGGCAAATGAAGCATCATGTTGGGAGTGGGTCACCATAATAATTGTTGTTCCCTCTTTATTCAATTCGGTCAACAGATTCATTACCTCCGCACCATTCTTGGAATCAAGGTTACCCGTCGGTTCGTCAGCAAGAATCAATTTCGGGTTAGTCACAACTGCACGGGCTATAGCCACGCGTTGTTGTTGTCCACCGGAGAGTTGCTGTGGGAAATGCTTGGCACGATGACTAATATTCATCCGGCGCAGCATATCTTCTACCATCTGACGCCGTTCAGAAGATTTTATACCCAAATAAGTGAGAGGAAGTTCCACATTTTCGTAAACATTCAGTTCATCTATCAAATTGAAACTCTGGAAGACAAAGCCCAGTTTACCCTTACGTACCCGCGTACGCTCCTTCTCCTGAAGAGTAGCTACCTCCTGCCCCATCAACTGATAAGAACCTTCTGTCGGGTTATCAAGTAATCCCAAAATATTGAGCAACGTAGACTTGCCGCAACCGGAAGGTCCCATAATGGCAACAAACTCGCCCTCCTCTATATCCAGGCTCACATGGTTTAACGCTACGGTTTCTACTTCAGAAGTACGAAAGACTTTACTAATGTCATTAATCTGTATCATAATTTATTTTATTTGTTATTCACTCTTAATACTATTCACCGGATTTTCATTGGCGATGTGCCAGGATTTCCAAATAATGCATATAATGATAAAAGCCAGTAGGCAAATAGCTATTGCTACATACCAGCCTATACTTATACATACCGTATCCCGAAATTGGCTTATCCATATTTGACTTACCAAGTAAGCTCCATATGTACCGATAGCAATTGAAGGAATAGCTACCCAGAAGATATCTTTAGATAACAAAAGCAAAACAGAACTTACTTCGGCGCCATTTATCTTACGAATAGCTATCTCTTTACCACGTCTGCGAACTTCATCATTCGTATACCCGATCAATCCCATCAAAGTGATAAACAGAATCGTTATAAAAGCCAATATAGTAGTATCACGAAATATCATTGTAGGACGATAGCCCCTTTCCAAATCCCGCTCCAAAGAGGTGAACTCTATTTCTTCTTGTGGATATATCTTTTTCATTTCATTATTCAACATACGCAGATTATCTGCAAAAGGTTCTTTAAGACGTACATGCATATTTACTAAATTAGTCCCCCATTCAATTTCTATGGGTTCATAGTCAGGTGGAAGCGTACCAAAACAGCAAGGAGCGAGTATTCCTACCACTGTTCCTCGATTAGGGATTATTTCACCAACGCCACTACCTGTCCAACCCATCTTTTCTACATAGGGTTGATTGACCAGAAACTGCCTTTCGCCAGTGAGGTTTTTCCCGGCCTTAAGCCGAAGCCCCATAAGTGGGACAAAATCTTTGTCAAATATACCACAACGGGGAGTAAAAAGAGCATTCCCGTTCTCATCAGTCACCTGTCGGTTCCCAAGCCACATCATACCTCCCTCAGCAGTGGCTACCCCTTCTACATAAGGCAACGATTTCAAATTATTACGTGCATTATCCGGCTCAGCAAACTTATGCCAACAAGATGCTATACGTTCCGGTCGATACCCCATATCTCTATTTGTAATATAATGGAACTGAAAAAAAGTCACACACATCAATCCAAAAATAAAAGCTACTCCTGCAAATTCTATAAATAGAAGTGTCCGCTTCCAACCCATATTCCCTTTAGTGTAATGATGGAAAACCTGCGTTACCGGAATTGAAGAGAAAACTTTTCCCGGCAATACACCTCCAATAATAAACAAAAAGGCAACTACCGACAATGGAGCCCATAGATTGTGCCAAGTGAAAAGAGATGATAACGACACTCCCGCCAATTCTTCAATTTTTTCCTGGAACTGGAATAAAAGTACTACCATGAAAAGCAGAGAGATCCCTATAATCAAAGCTGTTTCATATATAAACATCGAAAGTATAGCCCTATCAGACGCACCATTACACTTGTGAACACCGATTCCTTTTGCCCGCTGAGAAAGTGAAGAAATAGAAATAAGTACATAGTTCATAGTGGCGGCAAAAAGAATGGCAAATCCTAATAAAGACATTATTAAAATTGTCTTCCGCACATTAGATTGCTCCAAATGAATAGTACGTAAAGGTACTACAAACATATGTAAATGCAGATTCATTTCAGGAGGAATGTGCTTTGCAATCACCTTATCAATACCGGCATTGATAGCATCAGCGCTTCTTTCTCCGTCTTTTAAGCGGATAAAAGCATTATAATTACCACCACTCGTCCAACCCGAACGTCCCCAACCATATTTATTATGGCTGGCAAAAGAAAGAACCATTTCGTGACGTTCCAGCGATACATTATCCGGAAGATCGGCATAAACTCCTCTCACCAAAGCTTCAACTTGAGTGCCCCAAACCATCAGATGTAAGGTTTTTCCTATAGGATCCTCTTCACCAAATACTTCTCGTGCAACAGACTGTGACAAAAAAACCACATCTGGGTTGGTCAAATCATTCGGATTGCCATTAATAACTTCTATCCCCATGGTACGAAAATAAAGAGAGTCAGATAAAATGAAAGACCGATTCAACTTTCGGTTGCCTATCTTTAAAGTAGTTCCGAAAGACAAACTCGAAAAAGCTGCACTTTCTACCTCTTCCGGAAATTCCTCAGCAATGGTAGAGGCTACCGGAATCAATGTATATACTCCGGCATTCCCTTTAATCACTCCATTCTCAACCCACTCCGTTTTTACGATGTAAAGATCATCCACACCCTGAAAAAAGTTATCATAACTAAGCTCAAAAGCAACTCGAGAGAATAAAATAATAGAAACTAATAACCCCAATGTCAGAGATATTACTTTAATGACATTACTTCCGCGTCCGCGAATCAATGTCAGAATGGTATAATAGAATTGTTTCATCGTATGATCCTTTTAATTTATTAAGCAGTTACACTCGCCACGATACTGCCATCGAACAGATGTACTGTACGATGGGCAAACGAGGCATCATGTTGGGAGTGGGTCACCATAATAATCGTAGTACCTTCTTTATTCAACTCTGTCAGCAGATTCATGACTTCAGCACCATTCTTAGAATCGAGATTTCCCGTAGGTTCGTCAGCAAGGATCAATTTCGGATTAGTTACTACCGCACGGGCTATAGCCACACGTTGTTGTTGTCCACCGGAGAGTTGCTGTGGGAAATGCTTGGCACGATGACTAATATTCATCCGGCGCAGCATATTCTCTACCATTTTTCTCCGGTCGGAAGCCTTATACCCCAGATAAGTGAGAGGAAGTTCCACATTCTCGTAAACATTCAGTTCATCAATCAGGTTGAAACTCTGGAAGACAAAGCCCAGTTTACCCTTACGTACCCGCGTACGCTCCTTCTCCTGAAGACCGGCTACCTCCTGCCCCATCAACTGATAAGAACCTTCTGTCGGGTTATCAAGTAATCCCAAAATATTGAGCAACGTAGACTTGCCGCAACCGGAAGGTCCCATAATGGCAACAAACTCACCTTCCTCTATATCCAGGCTCACATGGTTTAACGCTACGGTTTCTACTTCAGAAGTACGAAAAACTTTACTAAGATCATTAATTTGTATCATAATCCTTTTTATTTTAATCGGTTTATTTTTGTTTATTCATTCTTTATACTCTTTACAGGATTCTCGTTGGCTATGTGCCAGGATTTTATCATCACACTAATCACAATTACAGCCATTATAGCCAAAGCAATCAGTACAAACCAATACACCTTCAAATGAATCTGTTCGGTAAATTGTCCCAACCAATGAATACCCATAAAATAGGCTCCTGTAGCACCTAACAATACGGCTGGCAGAGCTACCCAAACGACCTCCTTGGAAAGTAATTTTAATATATGGGAAGCTTCGGCACCATTAACCTTACGAATAGCTATTTCTTTGCTATGACGACGTACTTCATCATTAGTATATCCTATCAGTCCCATCAGTGAAATCAGCAAGATAACAATAAAAGCCAATATCACGGCATTGCGAAAGCGAAGTACGCTTAAATATTGGTTATCAATGGTTTTCTGTAATGATATAAATACAAAATCTTCAGTAGGATACATTTCTCTTATTGTTTTATTAAGCAGACGAAGATTTTCCTCGTAAGGTGCCTTGAGCCGGACGTGATAACAATCATTCACATCCTGTTGCCCCATAAATACCACCGGTTTTAATTCATTATAATAACTGCTTACCGGAAAGTCTTCCATCACTCCCACAACTGTAAAATCCTCATATCTCATGCCCACAGCCCCATCAGTCCAATGGATAGACTTTACAAACTTTTCATTTACCAGAACCTGATTGGGACCATCCAAATTCTTCCCTTCTTTAATACGAATCCCCATAAACGGAGCATAATTATATGAACAAACATTCAGACGGGCTGTGAATACAATCGTTCCGTTATCATCAGCAACAGGCTGACCGCTATAACCGGAAGTTATGTTTGACCAACAGACTGCAACATCTTTTACCATTGATAAACGACGGAGATTATCCAAAGCAGATTCCGGATCATCAAAGCTGTGATAAGTGAAAGCCACTCCGTCAGCATTATACCCTAAAGGTTTGGTTGTAATCCGATTGTACTGTATAAGAACCACGCACAATACACCAAAAATAAAAGTCATCCCGGTAAACTGTACAAAAAGCAGAGACCGTTTCCAACCTCTCCTCCCTTCAGTATAACGTCGGAACACCTGAGTGACAGGAATAGAGGAAAATAGATATCCGGGAATGATACCGGCAAATAAAAACAGAACCAGAATAACACAAACAGGTACCCAGAGAGTTCTCCATGCAAAAAGAGAACTTAAAGAAGCGGAAGCAATATCCTCTATTTGCTCATCAAAATTTAAAACCAAGCTACCGACCAATATCAAAGATACCAAAATGATAATGCTTGTCTCCCAAAGAAACATCGAAAAGATGTTTTTGCTACTGGCTCCACTGCATTTATGTACACCTATCGCTTTGGCACGACTTGCGAGTGACGAAACAGAAATCAAAACATAATTCATTGCAGCTATAAAAAGGATAACAAATCCCAATAAGGACATAATCATTATCATTTTATGTACAACGGGAGTCTCTGCGTAAACTTCACGGATCGGTTGAAGTGAATAGCGCATTCCAAAGCCGTCATTTTCAAGATCGAACGGCAAGTACTTTTCAATCACCTTATCTATCCGAGAGTTCACTTTCTCCAAACTTCCGGTCTCTTTCAGGCGAATATACCCTTCGAAACTATCGCCACAAGTCCAGCTGACACATTCCCACTCATATTTTATGATGGTAGCAAAAGATATTACCACATCATGGCGTAAAGAACTATTCTCCGGAATATCCGCATAGACACCTTTAACAGTCATGGGAAAGGAACGCTTATAAAGTAGTACTTTCCCTATCGGATCTTCATTGCCAAATGCTTTTCGTGCAAAACTCTCGGAAATGAACATGGTTTCCGGATTACCCAGCTCATGCGGGTTACCTTTTAGGACCTCAATACCCATCGTCCGAAAAAAAAGAGAATCGGCAAGAATGACCTTAGGCTCCAAACGAGTATTTCCATTGAACAAAGTATTACTACGACTTTGCACACGCACCACTGTAGCCGACTCAATATCTTCGGGAAAGTTTTCACTAATAGCAGCCGGAACAGGAGCCATCACTGTCGGGTAAGGACCTTTCTTTTCACCATCCTTATAATGCACTGTAACATTGACGGCACATAATTTATCAGCCTCGTAATAATGGTTGTCAAAACTCAATTCAAAAGTAACACGTGCAAAAAGCAGTATCCCCATAAATAATCCCAAGGTCAACGAAATAATTTTAGCCAAATTTAAGCCCCGCCTATTAAGAAGAGTCCGGAAAGTATAGTAAAGTTGTCTCATATCTCTGTCTGTATATTATTATTTTAGAAAAACAGAAGTAACTCAATAATTATAAAGTTATTTATCTATTATAAAGCAGAAAGCGTGCCAAGAGGATTTATCTATTGACAATCAAACCATTGCATTTCACCATCTTCATTCTACCTGTCTAATTCTTAGACACTGCTGTCTATTTATTAGACAACAATATTTGCTTATCGAGAAGAAAACTCTATCTTTGCATCGAGTTTTCAATTCAAAAAAATAGTTTATGGATAAGAAAAAAGGAATAATCGGAATCTTTCTCTCTTGCCTGTTACTTACCGGTTGCGACATGATAGACTACCATCCCTACGATGTCAAAATCAAAGGCGAAAGAGATATTAATAACAAAAATATCGAGAAGATAGAAGCCAAATGTCTGAATAAGACCACTATCCGCTTTATAGCTATGGGTGACTCGCAACGATGGTATGACGAGACAGTAGACTTCGTAAATGCCGTAAATAAACGAAACGACATCGACTTTGTAGTGCATGGAGGAGATCTGAGCGATTTCGGACTAACAGACGAATTTCTATGGCAAAGAGATATCATGAACAAACTAAATGTGCCGTATGTCGCTTTGATTGGTAATCATGACTGTTTGGGAACAGGAGAAGAAGCATTCAGGAAGATATTTGGAGATACTAATTTTTCATTTATCGCAGGAAGAGTAAAGTTTGTATGCCTCAATACGAATGCAATGGAATATGATTACTCGGATCCGATTCCGGATTTCAATTTTATCGAAGCGGAATTGACAGAACGTTCGGACGAGTTTGACAAGACGGTATTTTGCATGCATGCCCGCCCTTTGTGCGATCAGTTTAATAACAATGTAGCCAAGATCTTTCAAATGTATATACGTCAATTTCCAGCCCTGCAATTCTGTACTGTAGCCCATGAGCATCGTATCAGTGCTTCGGATGTATTTGAGGACGGAGTAATGTATTACGGCAGCAATTGTATGAAAAACCGCAGTTATTTAGTATTCACCATAAAACCTGAAGGATATGATTATGAAGTGGTTGAATTTTAAATCTACTCTTTATACTGTATTGGCACTGTTCTTGTTTTGTCCGGAAGACGCTTTGGCACAGGCAGACAAAAGTGATGAAGAAGAAACCAAAGATACTGTTCTGGTCTCCAAATCGGAGCCCAGCAAATATGATAAACGCATCCACCGTTTCCGGAAAGGATGGAACTCTTTGATACCGACTCACAATAAAATACAGTTTGCCGGAAATATGGGCATGTTCTCTTTCGGAACCGGATGGGATTACGGACGGAGGGATCAGTGGGAAACCGACCTTTTTCTGGGATTTATTCCCAAACATGACTCACATCGCACGAAACTGACTATGACCCTCAAGCAAAACTATATGCCTTGGAGTCTTGAGTTGGGGAAAGGCTTTTCTACGGAGCCTTTGTCATGTGGGCTCTACTTTAATACGGTATTCGGACACGAGTTCTGGGTAAAAGAACCCAGCCGCTATCCGGAAGGATACTATGGCTTCTCTTCCAAAATCCGTACCCACATCTTTCTGGGACAACGGTTAACCTATAACATAGATAAAGACCGTCGTTTCTTTACCAAGTCTGTCACACTCTTTTATGAATTGAGTACTTGCGACTTGCTGCTGATAAGCCGTGCCACAAACCGTTACTTACGGGCACGTGACTATTTAAGCCTATCTTTCGGATTAAAATTCCAGTGGCTATAACGACATAAACAAAAGATGAAATCTTATCTCCCCTCTTTCTCCTGTCAGGAGGGGAGATAATAAGATATTTCCCGGATTTAGATTCATTTTGATCCTCTGTAATAGAGAATTGTTATTAACTTTGCCGCTAACAATTAAATTTCAATCTTCTAAATGGGAACCATTATCATTGTCGACGATAACAAAGGAGTACTGACAGCAGTGCAGCTATTACTGAAAAATCATTTTTCGAAAGCCATCACCCTCTCTTCACCAGTCAGCTTGTCATCTGTTCTGAGAGAAGAAAATCCGGAAGTCGTCTTATTGGACATGAATTTCACTTCCGGCATCAACAACGGCAACGAGGGCCTATTCTGGTTGCACGAAATCAAACGCCAATACCCCAATCTCCCGGTAGTACTTTTCACCGCATACGCCGATATTGATTTAGCTGTACGAGGTATCAAAGAAGGCGCTACCGACTTTATCGTAAAGCCATGGGATAACCAAAAGTTAGTCGAGACTCTGCTAAACGCTGCTTCACAGGCCAAAGAAGGCAAAAAAAAGAACCGAAAGAAAGAAAATCCTTCTATAGCTGCCATGTACTGGGGTGAAAGCAGTGCTATGCAACAACTTCGCATGCTGGTAGAAAAAGTAGCTACAACCAATGCCAACATATTGATTACGGGAGAAAACGGCACTGGAAAAGAAATGCTCGCCCGGGAGATTCACGCCCTGTCATCCCGTTATAAAGAAACGATGGTCTCCGTAGACATGGGGGCAATTACCGAGTCTTTATTCGAAAGCGAGCTTTTCGGACATGTGAAAGGTTCTTTTACCGATGCACATGCCGACCGCACGGGTAAATTTGAAGCAGCCAACCATAGTTCTCTCTTTCTTGACGAAATCGGGAACCTCCCCTACCATCTGCAAGCCAAACTGTTGACAGCCATCCAACAAAGAAGTATCGTACGGGTAGGTAGTAACGAACCTGTTCCTGTAGATATCCGGCTGATTTGTGCTACCAACCGGAATCTACAGGGAATGGTTGATAAAGGAGAGTTCCGCGAAGACTTACTTTACCGTATCAACACCATTCATGTAGAGATTCCACCTCTGCGTAATCGCAGAGAAGATATTGTCCCACTGGCCGAACGCTTCATTACACGTTTCTGTAAACAATACGACAAAGCTCCCATCAGCCTGACTGCATCTGCTTGTGAAAGGCTGACCGCACACTCCTGGTACGGTAACATCCGGGAACTGGAACATGCTATCGAAAAAGCAGTCATCATCTGTGACGGCAATTCGATACCTGCCGAAATGTTTCAATTGGTACAAAAAACAGAAATACAGCAAATCGAAGCTTCCACACTTGAGGAGATGGAAAAAGCCATGATCCGGAAGGCATTGGATAAATGCGGAGGCAACCTTTCGGCAGTAGCTTCCCAATTGGGAATCACCCGCCAGACACTATACAATAAGATGAAAAAGTTCGGCTTATGAAGACTCACATCAGACTACTTACCGAACGATATTGGTTCCGCCTCGGAGTGAGCCTCTGTTTTGCCATAACAGCGGCTCTGTTTTACTCAAACAGAGACTTCGTTTGGATGATATTGAGCCTCTGTTTTTTAATCTTCAGCATCTGGTGGCAATTATCTCTATACCGCATCCATACCAAGCGGGTTCTTTTCATGATCGATGCGCTTGAGAACAACGACAATGCCATTCACTTCCCGGAAGAAAAAACCACACCCGAAACCCGGGACATCAATCGTGCACTGAACCGGGTGGGACACATATTATATAATGTAAAATCGGAAACGGCACAACAAGAGAAGTACTATGAACTTATTCTTGACTGTATAAACACAGGAGTATTAGTGCTCAACGATAATGGAGCCATCTATCAAAAAAATAACGAAGCACTCCGTCTGTTAGGATTGAATGTACTCACTCACATCCGCCAACTGAGTAAAGTAGATGTGACATTGATGCAAAAGGTGGAATTCTGCCGTACCGGAGAAAAACTACAGATTACTTTTAATAATGAACGGGGCACAGTCAATCTTTCCATTCGCGTATCGGATATTACAATACGCAAAGAACATTTACGCATCCTCGCCCTCAGCGACATCAACAGCGAATTGGACGAAAAGGAAATTGATTCGTGGATACGCCTGACGCGTGTATTGACTCACGAAATAATGAATTCGGTAACTCCCATCACTTCACTGAGCGATACCCTGCTCTCACTTTCCGATGCCCATGACGAAGAAATACGCAGTGGTCTCCAGACCATCAGCACTACAGGGAAAGGGTTATTAGCTTTTGTAGAGTCTTATCGACGTTTTACCCGTATCCCCACTCCCGAACCATCTTTGTTTTATGTAAAAGCCTTCATCGATCGCATGGTAGAACTGGCACGGCATCAGAACACTTGCAAAAACATCACGTTTCATACAGATATTTCTCCTGCCGACTTAATTGTTTATGCCGATGAAAATCTAATCTCACAGGTTGTCATCAATCTGCTCAAAAATGCAATTCAAGCTATTGGTACACAAGCTGACGGAAAAATAGAAATCAGTGCCCGCTGTAACGATTCGGAAGAGGTACTGATAGAAATCAAGAACAATGGTCCCGTCATTCCCCCGGAAATAGCAGACCATATCTTCATCCCATTCTTTACGACCAAAGAGGGAGGTAGCGGCATCGGACTTAGTATCTCTCGCCAGATCATGCGTCTGTCCGGAGGAAGCATCACCTTATTACCGGGTAAAGAAACTAAATTTGTGCTGAAATTTAAGTAAAACCATTGTTTCCAAAATGCGATATCAGTATTATTAGCAACGCAATAGCAACAGTTACCGGCAAACAATGAGAAAAGATTCCTGTTATTAATAATATATCAATTCAATCTTTAAAGCCATGACCTATCTTGCTAACAACCCTTTATTCCACGGAATTTCGCCCGAAACGCTATCCCGTGATTTTGACGGAATCGTTTCTCACCTCCGTATGTTCCGCAAAGGTGACATTCTTGCCAGACAAGGTGACGTATGCAACCGGCTGATGATATTGCTAAAGGGCAGTGTCCGGGGAGAAATGATCGATTATTCGGGCAGACTGATTAAAGTAGAGGATATTACTGCCCCTCGTGCGATAGCCCCACTTTTCTTGTTTGGTGCCGACAATCGTTACCCGGTAGAGGTCACAGCAAACGAAGCTACTGAGATTTTTGAAATTCCTAAAGAAAGTGTACTGAAGCTATTCCGGAGAAATGAGAGATTCTTAGAAAACTATATGAACCTTTCGGCCAATTATGCCCGGACACTTGCCGACAAACTATTTTTTATGTCTTTCAAGACGATCCGGCAAAAACTGGCCTCGTACCTGCTCCGGATTTCAAAACAGCAGGAGGGAAATCCTATACTACTCGATCGCTCACAGCAAGAATTGGCCGATTATTTCGGAGTGTCACGCCCCTCACTGGCACGCGAACTGGCACACATGCAGGATGATGGCCTGATCAGAACAGACCGGAAATTAGTGCACATCCTGAGAAAAGAAGATTTAATGCAGTTGATACAATAAAATCTCCAATCTTTTTTCTATTGTTTGTAACATTGGTTACAGAACTACCTCAAATCCTCCACCTATCTTTGCCTTCAATTAAGAAACCAATTAATACGTAAGAATTATGAGTATGTTCTGTTATCAGTGTCAGGAAACCGCAAAAGGTACAGGCTGTATCCTTAGCGGAGTATGCGGGAAAACTCCCGAAGTAGCCAATATGCAAGACCTCTTGCTTTTTGTTGTACGCGGAATCGCAGTCTACAACGAGGCATTACGCAAAGAAGGACGTTCTTCTGCCCAGGCAGATAAGTTCATCTTCGATGCCTTGTTTGTCACTATTACAAACGCCAATTTTGACAAACGGGCCATTATTGAAAAAATAAAGAAGGGCCTCGAACTTAAAAAAGATTTAGGTAGTCAGGTTACTATCGAGTCCGTCCCCGATGAATGTACCTGGTATGGCGATGAATCAGAGTTTGAAGAAAAAGCCCAAACTGTAGGCGTACTTCGCACTCCGAACGAAGACATCCGTTCACTGAAAGAACTGGTTCACTATGGCATTAAAGGTATGGCGGCATATGTAGAACATGCCTATAACTTAGGATACGAAAACCCGGAAATATTTGCTTTTATGCAACACGCACTGGCAGAACTGACCCGCGAAGATATTACGGTAGATGAACTGATAGCCCTCACACTCACTACCGGAAATTATGGGGTACAGGCAATGGCCCAGCTTGATACTGCCAACACCAATCATTACGGAAATCCGGAAATATCTGAAGTGAATATTGGCGTCCGGAACAATCCGGGTATCCTTGTCAGCGGGCATGACCTAAAAGATATAGAAGAATTGCTACAGCAAACAGAAGGTACCGGTATAGACATTTATACCCACAGTGAAATGCTGCCGGCACATTATTATCCCCGGCTGAAGCAATACAAGCATTTAGTAGGAAATTACGGCAATGCCTGGTGGAAGCAAAAAGAGGAATTTGAGAGTTTCAACGGTCCCATCCTCTTCACTACCAATTGCATCGTTCCACCACGCCCGAATGCCACTTATAAAGATCGGATTTACACAACGGGAGCCACCGGTTTGGAAGGTGCTATCCACATCCCCGAACGTAAAAACGGAAAGCCCAAAGACTTCTCTATCATCATTGAACATGCACGACGTTGCCAACCACCGGTAGCAATAGAAAACGGTACGATTGTAGGCGGATTCGCCCATGCCCAAGTAATCGCATTGGCCGATAAGGTGGTAGAAGCAGTAAAAAGCGGTGCTATCCGTAAGTTCTTCGTCATGGCCGGATGTGACGGCCGAATGAAAAGTCGCAGTTATTACACAGAGTTTGCAGAGAAACTTCCGGCAGATACAGTGATCCTGACAGCAGGATGTGCCAAGTATCGATATAATAAGCTGCCTTTAGGAGACATCAACGGCATTCCCCGAGTACTGGATGCCGGACAGTGTAATGACAGTTATTCGCTCGCTATCATCGCCATGAAATTGCAGGAAGTATTCGGACTAAAAGATATCAATGATCTGCCAATCGTTTATAACATTGCGTGGTATGAACAAAAAGCCGTTATTGTTCTGCTGGCTTTGTTAGCACTTGGAGTGAAAAAGATTCATTTGGGACCGACACTTCCTGCATTCTTATCACCTAACGTAAAACAGGTACTGATCGATAACTTCGGAATCGGAGGTATCAGCACAGCGGATGAAGATATTGCAAAGTTCCTGGCATGATATGAACGGTAAATGATGAACAGTAAACGATAAACGGAGGACTCTTGCCTATGGCACACAACCGGTTTATCGTTTACCCTTCATCGTTTATCACTCTTCTCTCGGGAGCACCAGGTTCAACCCTACTCCTACCAATGCAGCGAGACCGATTCCTGACAATGAAAACTCACCCCATGTCAACACGGCTCCACCTATGCCTATTGTCAAGGTCAGAGAAACAATTATGATATTGCGCGTCCGGCTCAAGTCAATGCAATTATTGACAAGATTGGCAATTCCCGCACAAGCAATCGTACCGAAAAGAAGCAGCATGATTCCTCCCAATACAGCCGAAGGGATAGACTTTAGCAAAGCACTGACTTTGCCGATCACTGAAAACAGGATTGCCGTGACCGCCGCAATTCGTATTACCTGAGGATTTGTCACCTTGGTAAGTGACATCGCTCCGGTTACTTCCGAATATGTAGTCACAGGAGGACCTCCCAACAAGCCTGCACAAAGACAGGCCAAACCATCTCCCAAGAGCGTTCGATGCAATCCGGGATCTTTCACATAGTCCTTTCCGGTTACAGTATTTACTACATACACATCACCGATATGTTCTATCACCGGAGCAATCGCTACCGGCATCATAAACAAAACAGGCTCCCAGGAGAACTTAGGAAATACAAACTGCGGAAAGCCCAACCATGCTGCATCTCTCACTCCCGACAGGTCGACATCATAAAAGACCAATGCGGCAACATACCCCACGATAATTCCGCAAAAGATAGGTATTAGCTTCAATAGTCCTTTAGCACGGATAGATACAACCACGGCAGTCAGTAATGAAAGTAATGCAAGAGTCCAGTTTTCTTTTGCCATATTGACTCCGGTTCCGGCAAGTGAAAGCCCGATCAAGATAATTACCGGACCAATAACTACCGGAGGGAACAGGCGTTCAATCAGTCTGATTCCTTGCCATTTGACCAAAGCACTCATGACAAAGTATACCAATGCAACCCCCACCATTCCAGAAAGCGTGCCGGCGAGTCCGTATAATTCGGTTGCTTTAATAATGGGAGCAATAAACGCAAAGCTGCTGCCCAGGAAGATAGGAACTTTCCCCTTTGTTACCAAATGAAAAAGAAGTGTACCGATACCGGCCGTAAATAAGGCTGTAGAGGGGTCAAGTCCGACCAATAAAGGTACGAGAACAGTAGCGCCAAAAGCCACAAAAAGAAACTGTACTCCTACCACGCCCTTACGTAAAGGAGAAAGATGATTTGAATCCATATAGATATAGAATGATATTATTTTGGCTGCAAAAATAACATTTTTAAACTATTTTACGGCAATTTGGGACATAAATACATCCAAAGAGGATTTCTATTTGTTACATAATTTAAGTAACTTCGCACAGTGAAATGTAAAATAACAAATTAATAACCTTCAGCACTTATTGCTTATGATATTTACCGCAGAAAACATTCTACTCATTGGTTCTATCTTACTATTCGTTAGCATTGTTGTCGGAAAAACCGGCTATCGTTTCGGAGTACCCGCTTTATTATTATTTCTTCTCGTAGGCATGTTTTTCGGAAGCGACGGTCTGGGACTGCAGTTCCACAACGCTAAAGTCGCTCAATTTATAGGTATGGTAGCCCTTAGCGTCATCTTGTTTTCCGGTGGTATGGATACTAAGTTCAAAGAAATCCGTCCCATCCTGTCACCGGGAATTGTACTCTCTACTGTAGGAGTACTCCTCACAGCTCTTTTCACCGGTTTGTTCATTTGGTATCTTTCCGGAATGGGTTGGACGAATATCCATTTCCCGCTGATTACTTCCCTACTGCTTGCATCGACCATGTCGTCCACCGATTCTGCCTCCGTGTTCGCTATCCTCCGTTCACAGAAGATGAATCTGAAACATAATCTGCGTCCCATGCTTGAACTGGAAAGCGGAAGCAACGACCCGATGGCTTATATGCTGACCATTGTCCTGATACAGTTCATCCAATCGGATGGTATGGGTACAGGCACCATTATCGGCTCATTCATCATCCAGTTCCTGGTAGGCGCAGCCGCCGGATATATACTGGGAAAGCTGGCAATACTGATCCTTAATAAAATAAATATCGATAACCAGTCACTTTATCCCATTCTGTTACTGTCATTTGTATTCTTTACTTTTGCCATCACCGACCTACTCCGCGGTAACGGATATTTGGCTGTATACATTGCCGGTATGATGGTAGGTAACCATAAAATAACCTTTCGGAAAGAAATTGCAACGTTTATGGACGGACTTACATGGTTATTCCAAATCATTATGTTCCTCATGCTGGGACTACTTGTCAATCCGCACGAAATGCTTGAAGTTGCTGTTGTAGCATTACTTATCGGAGTATTCATGATCGTTATCGGGCGTCCTTTAAGTGTATTTCTTTGTCTGTTGCCTTTCCGAAAAATCACTTTGAAATCGCGTTTATTCGTTTCGTGGGTAGGTCTGCGGGGAGCTGTGCCTATCATTTTTGCAACCTATCCGGTAGTAGCCAATGTAGAAGGATCGAATATGATTTTCAATATTGTATTTTTCATCACGATTGTTTCGCTGATTGTGCAAGGAACAAGCGTATCGTTTGTAGCACGCTTATTGCATCTGTCTACTCCTCTTGAAAAGACCGGAAATGAATTTGGTGTCGAACTTCCCGAAGAAATAGATACCGACCTCTCGGACATGACCATCACTTCGGAAATATTGAGTGAAGCCGATACGCTGAAAGATATGAACCTGCCTAAAGGAACTTTGGTAATGATCGTAAAACGCGGAGATGAATTCCTGATTCCTAATGGCACACTAAAACTGCATGTAGGGGACAAATTATTGCTGATCTCAGAAAAAAATAAAAAGGAAATGGCTGAGAGTGAATAAAAGCTCATAACGAAGTACACAGAGAACACGGAGATTATATATCACCCTGATATCATAAGACGTGTCTCTGTGACTTTTATAGGCTTAATAATAGACAAATAAAGCTCTCCCATCCTCCGTTAATTTAACGTAAAACTTTACGAAAGAATTCGGTTTCCGTTAATAGAATATTAATTTTGCGCAGTTTTAAACTGAATGTGCAAAAATTACAAAATGAAACAAGAACAACGGTTCATTGGTTATATTGAACAGAGCATCATAAACAACTGGGATGCAAACGCCCTGACAGACTACAAAGGAATCACCCTTCAATATAAGGATGTAGCCCGGAAAATAGCCAAATTTCACATCATATTAGAAATGGCCGGCATTCAGCCGGGAGATAAAATAGCTGTCTGTGGACGTAATAGTGCCCACTGGGCTGTAACCTTTTTGGCTACTGTGACCTATGGTGCAGTAATTGTTCCTATCTTACACGAATTTAAGGCTGACAATATTCACAATATCGTCAATCACTCCGAAGCAAAATTGCTTTTTGTAGGTGAGCAGGTGTGGGAAAACCTTAATGAGGACCGGATGCCGCTACTTGAAGGCATATCTTCTTTAACTGATTTTGCCCCACTTGTGTCGCGCAACAATAAACTGACGTATGCACATGAACACCGTAATGAAATATACGGGCAACGATATCCCAGAAATTTCCGCCCGGAACATATCTCCTACCGTAAAGAAATGCCGGAAGAACTGGCTGTCATAAATTATACGTCGGGAACAACCGGCTATTCCAAAGGAGTCATGCTTCCATACCGGAGTTTGTGGTCAAACATCGCCTATTGTCATGAGATGCTTCCGGTAAAACCGGGAGATCATATCGTCTCCATGCTCCCTATGGGACATGTGTTCGGCATGGTCTACGACTTCCTTTACGGATTCTCTGCCGGCGCCCATCTCTACTTTCTGACGCGTATGCCGTCTCCCAAGATCATTGCACAGTCATTTGCGGAAATCAAGCCGAGAGTGATCTCTTGTGTGCCGTTGATTGTTGAAAAGATTATTAAAAAAGATATTCTCCCCAAACTGGACAACAAAATAGGTAAATTGCTGTTGAAGGTCCCCATTGTTAATGATAAAATAAAAGCCGCTGCCCGACAGGCCGCTATGGAGATCTTCGGGGGAAATTTCGATGAGATTATTATCGGAGGAGCTCCATTCAATGCAGAAGTGGAAGCCTTCCTTAAACAAATAGGATTTCCATACACCATTGCTTATGGCATGACAGAATGTGGGCCCATTATCTGTTCAAGTCGCTGGGAAACCTTGAAACAGGCTTCGTGCGGAAAAGCAACCAGCCGTATGGAAGTGAAAATCGACTCCCCTGATCCGAAAAGCATTGCCGGAGAGATCATTTGTAAGGGTATGAACCTAATGTTGGGATATTACAAAAATCCGGAAGCGACTTCACAAATCATCGATGTAAACGGATGGCTCCATACCGGCGACTTAGCTACAATGGATTCGGAGGGGTATGTCACAGTACGTGGACGAAGTAAAAACATGTTACTAACTTCAAGCGGACAGAACATTTATCCGGAAGAAATAGAAAGTAAATTCAACAACATGCCTTATGTATCCGAATCATTAGTCCTGCTCCAGAAAGATAAACTTGTGGCATTAATCTACCCTGATTTCGATGATGCCTTTGCACATGGACTGTCACAAACAGATATTGAAAGGATGATGGAAACCAACCGGATTGAACTCAATCAGCAATTACCCTCTTATTGCCAGATTACTAAAATAAAGATTCACTTCGAAGAATTTGAGAAAACTGCGAAGAAGAGCATCAAACGATTTATGTATCAGGAGGCAAAAGGATAAAAGCATTAAAGTACCAATTCCCGGAACAATCGCTCCAATGTCTCCTCCAGATCATCGGAGTAACCCACATGAGGTCTTGAAGTTTGAATACACGAACTCCGGTGTGCAGTCAACCATCGAAAACGTTCCGGGATTTCCAATTGGGCAATAGCTCCTCCTGTACGGCAACCGGCACAAATTTTGCTAAAAGCCTCCAGATGTTCACGGAAAGAATCAATATCAAGTTCCGGTGCAAATAGCCTCAGCCTTTTTTCATTGATATCATAACGCATCCTGATAAAGCATGCTTGTTTGGAAAACAGGATAACTCCAACATTGATAAACTCCTCACGTTCCACTTTCGGAACAATCCGGATAACGGCGTATTCATAAATATGCTTCTCTGGCATGTTTTGCTTCTTTTACAAACGTTTCAGAATGTTCTATCCTTTCTATAAGAAATTGGTAATAGATATCACGGATATCTTGGGGAGTTTCATTTTTGTCACGCCACTCCACCCAGTCATCCGGAATCAAATTTACGATCTCACGAATCTTCTCCGATGTCAGTAATACCCGAAATTCGGCATCCACCTCCTCCAACTTATCGGCTTGCGGCAATAGAGCATGATCTTTAATCTGAGTAAAAGGACTCATTGCATGTTTGTGCCAATTGACCCATGAATGCTGAAAAAAGAGAGAGGCACCATGATCTATCAGCCACAACTCTTTATGCCACATAAGCATATTGGTATTTTTCGTGGTACGGTCCACATTAGTCAATAACGCATCCAGCCATACAACCTGTGACGCCAGTTTGCCGTCGATCTCAGTAACAACCGGATCGAATGGTAAAGCGCCTGAAAGAAAATGCAAGCCCAGATTCAATCCCCGGCTTCCCTGCAATAAATCCTGTATCTCTTCGTCACCTTCCGAACGTCCGAAAGCTTCATCTAAATTCAAAAAGACCAACTCCGGCAGACGAAAACCCAACATCCGTGCAATCTCACCACCAATCAATTCTGCTATCAGTGCTTTAGTTCCGTGCCCTGCACCCCGAAACTTAACAACATATTTAAAACCATCATCAGCTTCGGCCAGCGCCGGTAGAGAACCACCCTCACGCAGCGGCATGATGTAACGAGTGACATCGACTGTACGCAACTCCATAATTCAAACTCCTTCCTGTATACTGTTACAGGTGATAAAGATACAATAATGTTTCCATTTCACCAACTTCTGTTTATAACACTCCATACGAATATATGTTTATACAAGCCGTTGACATACAAAAATACAACTATGCCTCAATTTGGCAGAAAAATCCCTTATTTTTGCACAAAATTCAGAAGTACATGAAAACAGTAAAATCACATATTACCCAATTATTGTATGCCATGAACGAGGGAATCTTTGAGAAAGAACATCCCATCGCATTATCACTTTTATCAGCCATTTCCGGAGAAAGCATTTTCTTCCTCGGACCTCCGGGAGTCGCCAAAAGCCTTATCGCAAGACGATTGAAACTGGCATTCGACAGAAGCACTTCCTTTGAATACCTGATGTCCCGTTTCAGTACCCCCGATGAAATATTCGGTCCGGTATCCATCTCTAAGCTGAAAGACGAGGATAAATATGAACGTATTATCGAAGGCTACCTTCCATCGGCAACGATCGTATTTCTGGATGAAATATGGAAAGCCGGACCAAGCATACAAAACTCATTGCTGACAGTCATCAACGAGAAAATATACCGCAACGGACAATATACGATCCGGTTGCCATTGAAAGGATTAATAGCAGCTTCTAACGAACTGCCCGCTCAGGGAGAAGGTTTAGAAGCTCTGTGGGATCGTTTCCTAATACGCTGTTTCGTAGGGAACATCGAACAGGAATTCGCTTTCGACCGGATGATAGCCTCAGTAAATGATGCTGAACCGGTAATTCCATCCGGACTTTCCATTACAGAAGAGCAATACAGGGACTGGCGAACTCAAATCAACCAAGTCAATATACATTATACCATCTTTGAATTAATTCACTCCATCAAACGGCAGATAGAAAAATATAACATACAGAAAGAAGAAATCCCCCACTCTGTTCTTTATGTTTCTGACCGCCGATGGAAAAAAATCGTATCCTTACTCAGAGCTTCTGCTTTTCTGAACGGAGCAGATACCATTCGCTTCTCCGACTGTACGCTATTACTACATTGCCTGTGGAACGAGGTGGAACAAATCCCGGTTGTCGAACAAATAGTTTCGGCCGCACTCCGCGAGTGCATCGACCACTATCTTTGTGGTGAACGAATTTTAGAACAGAAATTGAACAGTATCCGGGAAGACATGAAATCAGAACACAGCCTGAGAGAAATAAAAGATCCTGCATTACAGATTGTAGATACTTTCTATCATCAGATTGAAGGATATCCTGTAGCAGGCAATTTATTGATTTTTGCTTCCGACTACCAAGGTTTAAGGAAAGATACTCAAAAATTGTTTTATATCCAGAGAGATAAGTATCGTCCTGTAAATTGGATATTAAAGGTATATGACTATGTCCGCAATCGCAATGTATCCCAATCAGCCGTCGTCTCACTTAAAAAAGGCACTCGCTCTGTATTCATCAATAATCAAGAGCACCCATTAACCTGTAATACAGGATATGACATTGATATTCCGGAAGAGACATATCAACCTTTTGAATTTCGGTTTCAGGAGTTGATTGACCTATGCCACAACCGCGAAAATGACTTAAAGCGCATAACTGACATCGAATTACAATATTGCAAGGAACATTTATTTATGGACGATAAACAACGCAGTATGATTAAACGAGTATTAAACAGCCAGAAAGAAATGCTGGACATCTGCCAGAATGAAATCCGGGAAATAGCATATACACATGGATTGGAAAATAAGGAATATTAGGCTGCAAGAACTTAGAGACATCTATCTGGAAAAGCTGGAAAAGGTAACTTACCAACTATACGAGTCACATCTTCGGAATGATATTATCAAGCAAGAGGAACTTGATGAAGAAATCAAGTCTTATTATCAACACACTCAACCCTCCCTGCAGGAATTTTATTCACATTATGCTGCGCAATGGGAACATTTTTACGAAAGTCGTGAACTTACGGACACCGCTTTTTTGCATTTTCTTGAGAATTCAGCCTATCCGTTACAAATGAAATACAACCGCGGTGACTTAAATATTCAATACTATATCAGCCGATTTCATACACTTAAAAAACGGTCGAAAGAGTGGAAAAACCTTCGAAATCTTTTTTTTGGCAAATGGCATCACCTGTTAGCTAATAATGAATATAATTATCAGACAGAACGTATCGACGGACTTTGTGAGAACTTCTACCAACTACAGAAAAGCATAGCCGATCAGCTGCCCCAACGTGGTAGCATCCGCTTAATATGGTTATTAAGGGGTCACAAAGAACTGGCTAAACAACTTTTCCATTACGACGAAATAGCAAAAACTCACCCGGCTATTCGGGAACTGGCAGAAATTCTCGGAAAACAACATCAAGGTAAGGAGAAAAAATTCCGTATGATTGCAGGCATACACCAGGAACAGATCATTACGCCTGCTGCCCAAAGCGATATAAGAGGAATATGTGAAGGCAATGATTTAAACAGCCTCTTACCCATAGAGTATTGTTATCTTTCAGATCCAGTCTTACAATCTCTTTTCTTCGAACGATTCAGCAAGAAGAAGTTACAGATGATAGACTATGAATCAAAGGAACAACACCGCATAAAAGATGTAAAGGTACAGGGAAAAGATATTGCAGAAGAACAATCAGGACCATTTATTATCTGTGTGGATACTTCAGGATCTATGAGTGGAGAAAGAGAAGAGTTTGTCAAATCGGCCATTCTTGCCATTGCCGAACTCACAGAACAACAAGATCGAAAATGCTATCTTATCAGCTTTTCCGACGACATAGCCTGCATTGAGATAGAACGTTTAAGCCAAAATATACAGGAATTAGCAGATTTTCTTTGTCAAAGTTTTCATGGAGGCACTGATTTAACCCCTGCACTTCTTCACGCTATACATATTTTAAGAACTAAATCTTATCGGAATGCTGATCTGGTAATGATGTCCGACTTCGAAATGTCTCCGTTAAATGACGAGCTTTCGGAAGAAATAAAGAAAATCAAGCAAAACAATACCTACATATATGCTCTTTCTGTACAAAAACAATGTGAAAAAACTTATTTAGATATCTGCGATAGATTCTGGTTTATTTAAATTATGTTATAAAGCATGCTTTTTTTCTTGGATAGTTTGCAGATTAATTTATCGTGCGTATATTTGCAATGTGTTTTTCATAGTATTAGATTTTAAGGTTAACAAAGGTTGGAGTACGGCGGTACTCCTTTTTTTATTTATATATTCTCAAAGCACAAATCCTATTAAATATCCAATCAAACAGGTCAGCATCTTACTCACAAAACGGTAAAACAGTTTTTGAGTAAAAAGTCTCTAAAGTAAGGTTATAACCCCATTGTTCAGGTACCAAGCCGTTCCTATATCCACGACATCCCACTATCTTTAATCAACGAACTTCTGTTCATCCATGAATCCTTCCCTTATTTGGGTGGGTGTAGCGTTCAGGTTACGCCTGCAAAAGTCCCAGAAATAGTTGCTCGACTCAAACCCGCAATCACCCGCAATCTCTTTCATGGGAAGGTTGGTATGGGTGAGCAGCGTTACTACACGCTTTGCTTTTTGCTCCATCATCCATTTGCGGGGAGCAGCCCCGAACTCCTCTTTGAAACGACGTTCAAAAGTATTCACCGCACATCCGCATTTCTCCGCCAGTTCCCTGACGGTCTTTGCTGTAGGGAAGGCAGCCATCACTTTGTCACGGAAAGAATATTCTTTCAAGTGTGGCAAGTACTTTTCCGCCACTTGCAGATCCGCTTCGCTGAATACGGGAATATTCCCTTTTCGGTACTCCTTTACCCTATCACGGCGACAAGATAGCAGGTAGCCCGTTAGTTCGTTGTACAATCCGTTCAGGTGCGGATAATCCTCATTATCATTGATGGCAGCCTGCATCCGGCATAAGAACAATATCCCGTCATGGTCTTTCTTTTTGATATATACTTTCATTGTATCCAATAAATATCCCAAAGAATCGTTGTCGTTATGATAAGCAGCCAATATCAGGTAAGCCGGTTCTTCCTGTGTTTTTAATGAAGGGCAAGGGCAATGTTCCTTCAACAGTTTCACCAGACAGGGCATATTATCCTCGTCCCGGGACAATCTTTCCAATGCCATCCACGTTACCGGATTCTTCACATCCGTCTGCCACACAGCGACCTGTACCTTTTTCATCCACTCCTGTAACCCTGTTTGTCGAGCTTCATCCATCAAAATCTGACCCAAAGTTTTTCCCATACTTTCTATTTTAAATGGAAAAGTTATATGAACTTTATTTCATTCTGTTTAGCTGATCTTTTCCAACCGCATCCCATGTACTGGTTCTTATCGCCCTTTTTCTCATCTATATAACAGGGACAGCGGTTCCGGGCTACACATCTTATACGTCCAATAAACTGATTCCCCAAAATGAAACATGTCGTACTGCATTTTATTCAGTTGCTTTCATATTACTTTACTCTGCTTGTTATCAATGCCGTGCAGCCTGCTGTTTATTATTATCAAATATATGCGAAAGGTGTATAATACCAGTGCCCATCCTGTTTATTAACGTCAGTTTAACACGTTAAAGGTAAAAACAAGCTCCGGTCATAATCTTTTCCCGATTGAAATTTGCCCTTTCCCTGCCATATCCGTAACTTTGTAAATCAAAGAATCCGATATGAATCAGGAATTATTAAAGCGCACGCTAAAGAACCGTCGCATAGAGCTGACGGATCAGGAGAAAAAGGATTACTATCCTAAAGAACCTCTTTTTATGCTTCTGTTCACTTCTGTCGCTTTACTGTTTTGCCTTCTGATGGCAAAGATTAAGGGTGAAACGATGGAACCGGAATCTGTATGGTTTGTCGTATTGTTTCCGGTTGTTTTCGCTGCGGTTGGTTACATTACCTATCGGAATAAGAAGAACACGCTCAAACTGCATTACATCAGTACGGCACTCACCCCCAAGAGCAGCAAAAAGTCCTGATACGGCTGGCTAAGGAAAATCAGTGGGAAATAATACTGTGCAACAAACAGCAATTCGTAGCCGATGACATTTGTATGCGCTGGCGTGTGCGTATAACCGTCATTTTCGGGAATCCGTATATGGCTTACAATAGCCGATGCAATCCCACTCGCCGTTGGCACGCTTCCGGTGGCAGGAATTGTGATAACCGGGAAGCAATCCGTCAAGCTATCGAAAAAGAATGGACAACCAAAAACAAGAACTAAAAGGTACGGTATAAACAACAATATGATAGAGTATATGAACATTCCGGCTTTGGTCTGTGTCTCCCTGTTGGGTGCGGGAGCCCTTGCCATGATAGTAGGCTCGCTATTGAAAATGCAATGGGCTACGGAGGGAAAAAAGACTTCGCTATTCACTTATCTTTTATGCCTGATTGCAATGGCAGGTTCCGGCTGGACATGGTATGATAGCATACACAAAGCCCGTGCGTTGGCAGAAGGCAACCGATACACTTTAGCCACTTATGAAAAAGTGTCGGGTGTCATTAAAGGGGGACATAAGGTACGCCAGTTCGGTTTTTATGTGGATGGGGTGAAATATAATACTACGACGACATACCCCAAATTCTTGGGTGTCAGCAATCCTTTGCGCATCATAGTGAGGTATGCCGTCAGCAACCCTGAATACAATAAGGCTTTTGGGGACGAGTTTGTCCCCACATGGGTACTGTCCCCACCGGAAAAAGGTTGGAAACAATACCCGCCTGCTATTCATTGGGAAGGTGCTGTGCTGGATTCTGTTTATATGCAATCATTACAAGGTAATAATTAATCCGATGACGGTAAGTGCCGTATATACGCAGTTGATATAAAATGCAGCCATCAACAGCCGGGGGATATATTCCGACTTCCTGAATAGAGAGGCAGGCTGGATGATTAGCAAAGTAAGAAAAAGAACAATGCTAAAGCCGACCTGACTCATCAGCAACCATTGCGGATATTCCGTAATGACAGCCGCAGACCATGCTTGGAGCAAAGGAGTTATATTTTGCAGAAATACGTGAGCCGCAAAATATCCCAAAGAAGAAACGGCTTCTTTCCTCTGCCGTAGAAGCGCATTGATAGCATAAACGCCTATTCCGGCTTGTCCCAGCAGTATGGATAACTGGAAAAAGTCGAAAATCCAATAGATGGGATTGCTGGTAGTGCCATCGTTGGCAAAATAATCATAGAAACAGAGTGAGGACACGCAACTTGTTGCTACCAACCCCGCACAGATAAATGAAATGATTCTTTTATTCATTGTCTTTCATTTTTTCAGATACTTTTCCAATGCAATATACACTTCTTTCCGGTAACTGACAAAAATAGTTTTATCTGTTTGGGACGAATTTTTCTTTTTCCCGTCATAGTGCGGAATATTGGATAAAAACAGGCCATACGAGAAAATCATGTTCTCCTCTATTTTACGGGAAGGTTTGAATGACTTGGCAGGTATATAAGAATAAATACCCTCTTTACAACGGTAGGGCTTATACATTTGCACAACTCCCCACGAGTTTATCTCATCCACCCGGATGCTTCTTTTCCCGAACAGGCTTCGTGCTTCTATTCTATCCTCACAAAGTAAAATCTTACTGGGTAGTGCCCAACAGATTAACAGGATAGACAAAGATATGGGCAACAGGAAAATAAAGAGGACTTTATTCTCACTTAAATTGGCTACACATAAAAAGTAGATCATAAATGCACTGAATATACTGCATATGACAACTCCTGCCCAAACAAACTTATTTGTAGGGTAAATCCAGAATGTCTTTTTCCCGGAATCCTTATCTTTCATTTTATCATTATTCTTTTATATTCTCCTTATGCCCTCTAAGGCACTATATCGTAAATGGTCTGATCGTTATTCTTGAAAATGGTTTGTTCAATCAATTTTCCAACATGAACGATGCTGTCAATATCCGCATTGACTTTCAGGCTTAGAACCGGAGCATATTTCACATGATCGTAATCAATGGGAGTGTTGTTATAGGTCGTTTCGATAATTGGGTAATTATGCTCTTTGGCAAACTGCTTCAATGAATCCAGATAGGGAAGTTGGTCTTTGCTCATGGCTTCAAAATCAATGTAGAACTTTCCGTTATCCTGCATGAAATAGATACAATCCACACCATTGGCACAGATACCCGTAAAATCATATTCCGTTCGTCCTGCCTGTACGTTTTTCAGCACGCCCGGCAACTTATCCATTGTAATCTGTGCGGCTACCGGAATATAAGGATTTATACTCTCACTCTGCGTAGCTCGCTTGTTTCCATATCCACATCCCAGTAAACCCAGAATAGAGGCAAATATTCCCATCCTTATTATTTTTAAATGTTTCATATTCAAATTACTTTTATGATTTCATCCATTTCATTGAAATAGACTGCAAATATACGTTATGTGTTTCAATCCTATACTCTGATTTTTATCATATATATTCTGATAATGTCTGGTGGCTAATCGACCATCAGGTCGATTCATCCGCTTGTTTTCTGTATTATTTTATTTCTAAACAATATGTATGACACCAATAAACAAAGTAAAAATGGTATTGTAGTATCATACAAGCACATTGCACCAGAAAATAAAATCATCAAAATAGGAATAAGAAAAAATGATAGGAAACTATACAGCATGCTGTTTCTAACTCTTGCAAAGCAGTTCAAGAACAAAGTGATTGCTCCGGTAGATAATGCCAAAATTCCCAAAATTGACCAAGCCAATGCCATGCCTCTATAAGAAGTATCCATATCTGGTACAGGTTTTATATTTTGAGTCCTTAGCCAAAGAATACCCGTGGTACACAATAGGCTAATACATAATATTCCAAACCATATTTTCAATAATAGTTTGATTATATAGTATTTCTGTTTCATTTTTCGTTTATTTATTATCAAGTTAATGTCCGGTGGCAGCATTTTAATTCGAGCTATCTTTCATCATTATTCGTAGTTGTTTTTGTGTAGGTAATGTTTTCCATCCTTTATCTGGCGCTTTTAGAGTAAACCAAGATGGTACGCTGTCTAATATAAGATGTCGGTCGGGGGCTTTGGCTAAGAATGTTACAAAGTAACGGGTTCCGATTGGAGTGTTTTTACTCTCGGCAAATGATATAAAAAAACTTCCTTCATATAAAGTCTTATTATATATAAATTCATATTTTGCACTTTGCCCTCTATAAGCAGAACCGTATTTAATAAGAGTTACGATAGAATATATGCCATACTTTTTTACATTGTTGTTTCTAATTGTTGAGACATCATACAATAGAATGAATACTACAATAGGGATTATAAATTTTAAAATCTTGGTTTGCTTAATCATATTTATTGCTATTCTATATACTTTCATTTTTTTACTCTGTTGATAATGTTCGGCAGATAAACCATTTTCAATGTTTCATCTGTTTGTTAGCAACCTGTTCTATCCTTCTAATCCATTACATTCACATTCAATTTTTCCGTTTTCTTTGGTATATAGACTATACCATATAACATGACCTGCATAATAATCAGGGGAACAACTTATATACATGTTTATATCTGTTATCCCTTCCTCAACAGAAAAATAAATAGATTGCACCTTTAAGCTATTATAAAAATCAGTTTGAGTTATAGGTAAAAATACTTTTTCCTCATATGCCGTCAAATAACAATCTTTTTCGTTTGTTACTTTAGAATCTTCATCTTTTATCCATTCTTCAGCAAGTCTAATCATTCCTTCCTCTATTGCTGTTTCTGTGCAGATTTCTTTATTATTATTTACCCACACTAAAACAGATTTAATTATAGAGAGAATAGATATATTGTCAATTCCTTGTTTATTAGATATTTCGACACGAGTTGATTCATTCCATATTGAAATATGGAAATTATACTCATAAGACAGACTTCCTTGTACAAAATCTTTTTCTGTAAGTTGTTCTATTTCTACTATCATCTTGTTTTCGCTTTATGGGTTGCTAATGGGTTTCAGCTAACTGCATTTAGCCGTTTAGGTGATCGTTATCAGCCTTTTCTGTCAAGTATTGTTCGAATAAGATAAAGAACTTATCTAAAGCCTTGTTTTCATCGTTGGCAGACATAAAATATAAAAATTCACACCAACTACAAGTACGTCCACTGCTATTAAAGAACGAATCATCTATCCATAAACTAAAGTCACTCAATATTTTCATTTGAACATCTTCATCTATATTGCGAAAGTGCCAACCGTCTATAAAGGCTCTCAAACAGAATATGCTATGTCTGCCTATATACATTGCAGGTCTGTCTTTTATCATTCTTATTAGTTCAATTACATTCATATTCTTAACTGATTTCTGATTTCTGATAATGTTCGACGGATAACTGACCGTTAGGGTGGTTAATCTGTTTGTTAGCATCATATTTAACTATCAGCAGAAAGCGACCTCTCCGGTTCCTGTTTCGATAATTTCATATTTGCCTTCATTTATCTTTATCTTAATGCCACAACCATGTTCAATATCAAATTCAACCCTGAAAATCAGACCAAATAACTCGTGTTCATTTTGCTCAAATAAAATGTAAATACCCATTAGTTCTATATCTTGCAAGTGGACATCAATCTTATAAACATTTTTTATCCATGCGATGATTGAATCACAAGTTATTCCATACCATTGAGGCGTATTATTTACAAAGCTTGCTATCTTTTCTCTGTATTTATCTGTTAGCTCTTCTTCTGATGCATCTAATTCGTCAGATATGTTAAGATGAATATTCTTATTTAAATATTCCGAGAATATACTCATGTAAAATCTCTCATTAAAAGATATATCATTTGCTTTCATTCTTTTTTATTTTTAATTATATTGATGCTAATGGGGTTCAACTAACTGCGTTTAGCAGTTAAGGTGATTGTTACCGATACTATTATATTCTTCAATGATTTTTATATTGTTTAAGGGGGTTGCTATGGATATAAGCAAATAGCCATTGTTATTATTATATGCATAAATAACTCCGTCTATAATTTTGATTTTTTCAATAGGATTTATGCCGTCTAAAAACAAGAACCATACAGGTAAATTTGTTTTCTTGTCTATGACATAAATTATTCCATCACTCCCATAACTTCCATCCCCACCATACACTTTATACAAATCCGTTTCACATGAACAAAATATATCGAAGGAGCTTACAGTATCTATCGAATTGAAGTCAAAATAACTATCAATAGATGATTTGCACAATACCCTTATATTCATGGAAAAATCATTCAATACATATAAATCTCCATTAGCGAAAATAATGGAATTTATTATCGGGCAACTGCCTTTATCTATTATATCTTTTAAGTTCATTCTTTATCTGTTTTATTGGTTTATCGGTAATGGGTTGCAGCTTGCCGCCGTTAGGTGGCACAGGTGCTTGTTACCGATAATTACCTGTTTTTACTACCTGTTCCTAAGCGATTAGGATAATATTCTGATTGGAATAATAACTCTTCAAATGTTTTTCCTTTTGGTGGAATACAAGTTGATAAATCACAATCTTCAAAATCGACATATTCACCAAATATCGCTTCACTAAAATCTATATGATACATAGAGTTTAGTTGGGGATTTGAATATAAATCACTTTCATCGTTTCCCCTAAAAATAACATCTGATAATATTCCAACAAATTTACATGATACAAAGGAACTTGCCTTAAAATCTACTTTGCTCAACTTGCATTTATTAAATGCACAATTATTAAATTCAGGTTCATAAAAAGAAGCATCACGAAAATCACAATTATCAAAACGACAATTTATAAATAAACCTTTATGTGCACCTATGGTAGCTGTACGAAAATCAATCTTCACAAAACGACAATTTATGAAGGAACATCCATAAATCCTCGCATCTGTCATATCAGATTTATTGAACAGACAATCTTCAAATTGTACATTGTCAAAGATTGGATAATTGAATTGGGTACCTGAAAAATCAAAAGACTTGAAAGACTTATTTTCAATCTTTTTTTTCATTTCCCACATTTTGTTTTTATGCTCTTCGTTATATTCCATTTTATATTTTATCGGTAATGTTTGGCAGCTAACCTATTTTCAGAGGTTGAGCTATTTGTTAGCATCGTCTTTTAATCCAGTTCAGCACGGGAAAACAAGTCTATAATCAACTCTTGATCTTCACATGCTTCTTTGAACTTTAAGATAAACTTTTTTAAAGCATTTCTATCTTTTGAATAAACACAGAACATACTTCCTTCCGAATCAAAATCAATGTTTTCGGATAGTTCTGGTGCTTGTTCATCAATAAAGACACGAGCCAAAGATTCCCAATCATAGCCATTACCTTCAAATCCTTCATCTTCTCTTGATTGAAAGATTTCTGTTTTATATTCGCCAATAGTCAGACATACTGAAGCTGTAGTTTTATGTTCCACCCAAAAGAAGGGGTTAATTTCATCATTGATCTTCAACATAGCTATTCTGATTTTGCCCAACTTTTTATTTCTGTCAATTCGTTAAAAAGTTTATCTGCTGTTTCTTTTATTCCGGCACGATACTTTAAGGGTATTTTTTTCTCATTCCTTTCCCACCATTCATAAAATGTTTCTTTAAGCTGCTTGCGATTTAGGCGATAAATCCCCATTGAGGCTGTTGTTGGATATTTCTTGCAGATTGTGATTAACATATCAAGATTTACAAGTAAATACTGACAACCATCATCGTAATCTAATACCTTTAAACTCTCTTCCGCTTTTTGTACATTTTCTAAAGCAAAATTGAAATATCTCAAAGGAAATAAATCAGCCTTTGTATTTTCTTCCGGTCTTATGCCTTTATTGGTATGCTTCTTCATTTTTTATTTATTAATTCGATGCTAATGTTTGGTGGCTAACCGACCTTTCAGGGGAGGTTAAGCCGCTTGTTACTAACATTTTATTGTGTCAATTCATTATTAGTTTTACAACAGACCAATGACATTTGCAACAATATATATTGTCGCTATGTTGTTCTATACCTTCTATATCTATCATTGGAAGTTGTAATTTCTTTCCTTTCATCGCAATCTCAAACTCATTGAAATGCCAATCTTTAAGTTCTTGTTTTTCTATTGTGAAGCCACAACTCTGTAAAAGTGTTGTAAGCTCTATTATAGGATTGCATATTGATTTGTATTGACACATATTATTTTTTCCTTGTTAGTAATGTCCGGCGGCTAACCGACCTTTGAGGGCGGTTCAGCCGTTTGTTAGCAATATTTTATTCTAATTCAAAATACCATTCCAAAAAAGAATTGAAGTCTTTCCATTGTGGTAATAATTTCCCATTCTGAAAATTGATTAGTTTCTCTCCCAATTCAATTTCAAGAACTTCACCTGTTTTACGATTATAAAAGAAACCACCTTCAGCTTCAAAACTATCAAGAGGTAAATATTCGGAAGGAATGCCTAAACAAGCTTGATTTTCTATCCCATAATCTAAATCATTTGAATAAATTTTGAACCAACATACATTATACATTTCGCTAAGGCGTCCAAGAAATGTTACTTCAGTAGTGTGTAGATTGAAAAAAGCAAAATCACTGTTCAAATCAATTCCTAAATTGATTAAAGCCTCTTTGTATTCTTCATCTTCTTTTTCCGAATAGATACCTTGTTGCTTCAAATACTCTATTATTTTATTGCTCAACATAATTGAATGGTATTTTATTTGTTTTTTTGATTGCTAATGTTCGGCAGCGTGCTGTTTTAGGCAGTATGCTGTTTGTTATCGTCTTAATTTGTATTGCATTAATAGTGAATCAAATTCATTATCCAATTTCTTTGAGCCAAATGCTGCACTCATTTTCACTATACTTTCCTTTTGCATTATGAATTTTAAGTCATTTGGTAGTTGTGGCGTACAGACAATATCAAGTGATTGCAGATTGGGTATAAGGATAATATTTGTAATATCCTCTAAATTCTTACAATTAAAAAGTTTTAGCTCCTGCAAACTCACTAAGTTCGACAAGTCCGGGAACTTTTTAAACGTTGATACATATCCAATACCCAACTGTCTCAAATTACTGATATTACCAACAAAGTCAAAATTTATTTCTTGCACTGTTTTTATTGTATTAATGAATAGGCTTGTTAGATTTCTCAGTTCACTTAATGCCGAATAATCGTCAAACGTACAGCTATACATTCTAATATCTTGTAATAATGGAAATAAGCGAACGAAGTCAATAGTTTTACCTTTAACCTTGCGTAAAGTTAGTGTTTTCACCTTTCTATATTTATCTATCTCCTTGATATCTGAATAGGTCAAACCTTCAATAAAAAGTCCACTTCCACTAATATATTCTATCTTCTTTTCCATCACTATAATTTATTTGATTGACGATAACGTTATGCTAACAGCGGTCATTTAATGTTCCGCTGTTATTTTTTCTAAGTATTTTTTAAATCTCTTCTTCTAAAATATCGTCCAACGGACTTTTAATTTTGCTTTTGTAAGTGTCTGCTATATGGACGTACATTTCAGTCGTTTTAATATTGTTATGTCCCAGCAGCTCTTTTATTATCTTCAAGTCCGTACCCTGTTCTATTAAGTGAGTGGCGAACGAATGGCGGAACAAGTGGGGATATACTCTTTTTGTTATTCCTGCTTCATGGGCTATCTCTTTCAGTTTTTTGGAAACGATACTTTCAGAGAATTGTACTGCGGCTTCACGTTCAAAAAGCCACTTTTCCGGCTGATATGCTATCCTATATTCTTCCAGTTTATTGATAAACGGTTTGGATAGCAGCGTATATCGGTCTTTCTTCCCTTTTCCCTGTCGCACATGTATCAGTGAACGGGAAATGTTTATATCATCCGGTTTTAAATTCAGCAATTCGCTGATACGAAGCCCTGCCGAGTACAGTAGCGAATACATGCAATAAAACCGCAAATCTTCTTTAGCTACTGTTAGAAAGTCTTTCACTTCTTCCTTGCTCAATACATCCGGCAGTGTCTTCTCACGTTTTGCACGGTTTACCTTGTAGCAGTGACGTTCGTTGCCCAGCACCTTTTCATAATAGAACTTGATCGCGTTGATACGTTGGTTCTGTTGGCAGGAAGAGATATTTTTCTTGTCTATCAGTTGAAGCAGGTAAGCATTTATTTCGTCCGGCGAAATCCTTTTCAGGTTGCTTCCGGCAAAATACTGTTGAAAATCTCCGATATAGGTAGTATATACCCGTATTGTATGATCGCTGTAACGCATCTGTTTCAGCTTTTCCAAAAAGCCCGCAGGCAGTTCCGGGCGGATGGTCTTTTCTTTCTTCGGTTTATTTGTAGTGTCTGTTACTTTGGAATAGTCAATAAATGCAAGATTCACATAACGGTCGAAGAACTCTGCCAAAACAAAGTCTTCTGCCGGCAGGTATGCCTTGTTACTTTCAAACAGCACACCCTTCTCCTTTGACAACAATAGCCTTGCAGCATCGTTATTTCCGAAAGCTACCTCAATATACCTTCTCCTTCTCCGTATGGAGCGGGAGAGAATCATACGTTCTTTTTTCCGGTATGTTTTTATATTCTTTATTTTGTCAGGCATAATGTCTGTGTTATATGGCTTCTTATCTACTAAATGACGATATTGGGCAAATTTACGCTATTTCCTTCTATTCTCTATTCTGATTTTTATCACATACATTCTGATAATTCATCAATATTAGGTATTATGCCTCTAAAAATACGGTTTTGTCCAATCACCCACAAAGGAATCTGTTAGTTTTTTCCTATATCCTATAAAATAGAACAATACGGCTCCTCGTTTCGGAAGAATTCCCAATTAACAATGTTAATGCTATTCTTAAAGTATTCCATTCTTGAATAGAAAGAATAAATCTTTTGCACTTAAAAGACTTCTTCTTTATCATCAAAAGCCTTGCTTTAACACTGTGTTAAAACAAGGCTTTGGCCGACAAGCAGCAAAGCGTCATAATCATCTAATTTGCAAACACATATATAAAACATTCAATTCACATCCCCTGAATTCCGTTCATACATTCTGAAAGGAGATAATTACTTTTCTGACAAGTAAAGTTTCATTCTAAATCAATACTAACGTAAGCTATTTATTAGGGCACAGCGATAAATTACAAATAAAAAAAGCCGCAAAGTCTTTTTATAGACTCTGCGGCTTGGGTTGTGTGTGCTTTTTTTAGATCTTCATGTGTATTAGTTGGCTAATCCCGGATTGGCAGCAATAGCATCTTTCGGAATAGGAATAGTATAGCGTGGATCATCCTGTTCCAGTATATAGGTTTCGCCTTGGAGGACTTTCACAATCCGTGGACGCGTAGTACGACGAAGGTCAAACCAGCGATGTCCCTCAAAAGCAAGTTCACGGGCACGTTCATTCAATATTTCACCAATCAAAGCATCTTTATCCATTGTATTCACAGCATTCTTTTTCTCAACATAAGCTACGGGAGTGTAACGTTTCTGCATCAGTTCCAAAAGACGCGTACGTGCCTGCGGCAATTTGTCCAGACGCGCAGCAGCCTCGGCTGCATTGAGATAAAGTTCACCTACACGGAAAGTACAGGAGTAATCTCTTTTCCCTCCTTTAGAACTCTTTCGATTTCCATTTTCATCGGGAGCAGCAAAATAGGCAGCCAATCTCCTGTCACCTTCCTGATAAATAGTAAGAAAAGAGGCAGGAGCCCATGCGGCGTTATTGACTACTGAACTCATAACTTGCTCCAATGCCGTTATGGTTTCAACAGATTCAAAATGATTAGGCAGAACAAAGGAGGCTTCGTTCATATCAACAAGAACAGATTTCTTTGCTAATACTGCTTCAGCAGATTCAAGACATTTCTGCCACTCACCCATATATAGGCTGACACGAGACTGCAATGCATCTACTGCCAGAACGCTGAACCGATAAGAGAAAACTGTTTCCCATTCTTCTTTGTTTATCAGTTCACGAGCTCGTTCGATATCTGACAAAATAGAAATATAAACTTCTTCTACAGTATTGCGTCCTAATGTCTTTTCAATATCCGTATCCAACTTCAAAGGTACTGACTTTGAACTTAAGGCTCCGGGCTTAGTATATGGCTGACCATGTAAGTTTACCAAAACAAAATGCATATAAGCACGAAGTAGATAGGCCTCCCCCACCAACTGGTTCACTACTTCAGGAGTGCCCTCTGTAATTTCTTTTTCATTCTCGATCAACTGGTTAGCTATAAAAAGTACATTATAGAAATTGGACCAGGTAAACTGACTCGTCCCCGGAAACGGAGAAACATCATTCCAACGTTCAATGTCTCCGAATGAATTCCGGTCGTATTCATTATCATTCACCATCATCTCGTCCGAACGGAAACAAGCTTGTCCGCGGTCCTTCGGTACATTCAGATAAGCACGCGCCAATAAAGCGCGATACTCTTCAGCAGTTTGGGGGATCACGCTTCCCACCGGTTTTATGTCCAGATAACTATCACAGGCAGATAGCATCAACAGACAACTCAACAAAGTCAAAACATATATTTTTTTCATCTTCTTTTTTCTGCTTAATGATTAAAAATTTAAATTCAAGCTAAATGTAACTGATTTAGGAATGGGCGGTGCATACGGATTGTACATTGATTCCGGATCGAGGAAATTTTTGTAGCTTGAACCAAATACAAGTAGATTACGTCCTTCAATAGCTACCGAAGCTGACCCCATTCCCAAAGCTTTGGTCATTTTCTCCGGTAAACGATAACCTAAACGCAGATTCTGCAAACGGAAATAGTTCAGCTTCTTCACCCAAATATCCAGATGCCGATATATATCACTCTTTTGATCATACCAATAATACTCATCAGCACGTTTTTCACTGGTAATCAATGCCGGTAAATGTCCGTCGGTGTTTTCCGGAGTCCAACGATCCAAAATGTCACGATTCACATTCTGTCCCCGATCAAAATTGATAGAGTTATAGGAAGGGGTCGTACGTACATATCCCCCTAAATTAAAGGATAAATTCGCTGTCAATTCCCAGTTTTTATAGCTGAATGTATTGATCAGACCGCCGGTATAAGGAGTATCTCCCGAACCCATATATGAATAAAATCCACGTTCTTCTGCCGGAGTTACATCCGAACTAACCGTAAAACCTAATCCATAAGGATCCTGTAAGCGATACAGTTCTTTCAAAGTAACCTTCTTCCCTTCTTTATCATAGAACAGAGGATAACCATCCTCATCCAATCCGGCAGTCTTTATCGCAAAAATAGCACTGACCGGATATCCTTCACGCCCCGGAGTAGTCTGAGCCTCCGGAATAGCTTCCTGCAATACCTTGTTGTTATTGTAGGCAAAGTTGAAGTTCGTATACCATGAGAAATTTTTGGTAGCAACGTTTCGTGTGGAAAGAGATACTTCCACACCTTTATTGGTCATACTCGCCCAATTGACACTGGTCGAAACAAAACCGGTTTCAAGTGGCAACATTTGTCTTCCGATCAGATCTGTACCTTTACGATAGTAATAATCCACACTCAGGTTAATTGCCTGATTGAGTACCGAAAAATCAAACCCAACATTCACGGATTGAGTTTTCTCCCAACGAAGTTTCTTGTTCGGAGCCGAGTTTATATCGATCATATGTTCGGATCCACCCGGTAAAATATTATCTACCACATATTTGCCCAACAGGAAAGGAGAAGTGTTTTTATCTATATTTCCCTGAATACCATATGAAGCACGAAATGCAAGATTATCCATCCACTTTCTGGCTCCCTGCATGAAAGGTTCATTCGATAACCGCCATAATCCACTTATTGAATACAGAGGGAGATAACGGTACTTCTTATCGACACCAAATAAATCCGAACCGTCAAAACGGATGCTTCCTCCGAATGTATAACGGTTCATCAACGAATAGGAAGCTGTGGAGAAGAAAGAAACATAAGCATTCTCTTTATACGTTTTCTTATGGAGTGGAAATTGTTTGGCGCGATCTTCGTCCGGAAAGATAACCGGCTTCGTGGTCAACGTCTGTCTGTCGAAGCCATATCCCGCGGAAAAGAGTGTCTCATACCAGGTTTTACGCAATTCAGTACCCACCATTATTTCCAGTTCGTGAATATCATTGAAACTATCCCGATATTCTCCCATTGCCTTCCAGGTAATCTGAGAATTCGTGTTTTCATATGCCTTGTGCACGCCTCCGTCCGGTATGAAGTATTTGTTGCTTTGAGAAGCAGAATCCCAATATTTACTGTTCTTACGGGTTAAACGCATTGAGAAACTTTCCTGGTCGGCAATCTGTTCTTTTGAGGCCTTCTCTAATTGCAACCCAAGCTGGGTAGTAAACTTCAGCTTATCATTGAATCTCAGTTCAGCATCGAAAATAGATGAAATCGCATTAATTGTCTCTTCGTTCGATGTATTTTTACGTTCCTCAAAAATATTAAAACCTAAATCTGTATCAGAAGTATTTTGTACATCAAAATCGTACACGTAATTTCCATTTGCGTCGAAAGGCTGATAATATGGATTGGCCTTGCGTGAATAATAAACCGGATTCACTAATCCGTACGTATCTGTCAGGTAAGTTTTGTTATTACGACGGTTAGCAAACAAAGAAGCACCGAACTTTAACATGCGGTTGACTTTATACGAAGTCTTCGCTACAATATTCAAACGATCCAACCCAACACCTTTTACGTTACCGTTTTCTTTATAATATCCGATAGAGGTATAATAGGTTACACGTTCGTTACCTCCCGAAAGGCTCAAACTATACTCCTGATTAAAAGCATCACGAAAGAGAATATCATTCCAATCGGTTTCAGTATCCCGTAACCGGTTGATATCGGCTTGCGCTTCAGAAGTCAATGCTCCCCAGCCCCCGTTTTTGTATGCATCGGTCAGACCGTAGCCGGAAATGATTTTAGAGACTCCACCCTTATTATTCCCATAGGCAAAATTAGAACGGAGCAGTTCAAGTTCCAGATCTACTTTCTCCTGAGAGTTCAACAGATTCAAACGCTTGGAACTCAGTGTAGGCATATAAGTAAACTTTGAAGAAAAGTTAATCACCGGCTTCCCTACTTTTCCTTTTTTAGTAGTTATCACAATCACACCATTTGCAGCGCGAGCCCCGTAAATGGCAGTAGCAGCCGCATCCTTCAGTACGGTAATATTTTCAATATCCGCAGGATTCAATCCGGCAATAGACGACTGTTGTATATTAGAAATATCATTCAAGATCTCCGACTGAGGTACATCCGTACCTTCCAATGGAATACCATCCAGAACCCACAACGGATCCTGAGTTCCATTTAATGACGAAGTTCCACGAATACGTATTTTTGCCGGTGCACCGGGTGCACCGGAAGTAGAGGTTACGGAAAGTCCGGCAATTTGTCCGGCCAATGCCTGATCGATACTTTTTACAGCACCAATAGTTTCATCCGAAATGTTCAGCTTCCCAACGGCAGCTGTCAGTTTACGACGTTCTACAGTTTGATAACCGGTCACTACTACTGCATCAAGCATTTGTGCCGATGGAGAAAGAGTTATTTCATATTGATTCTTCCCGGGAACAAGCTTAATTTCCTGCACATCATATCCTACATAGCTACAGAATAGACGAGTTACTCCCTCGGGTACTGAAATATTGAATTTACCATTTATGTCGGTAATCACTCCTGTCATTGTCGGAGAGTTGCCGTCTTTTGACAGATCCTCTGCCTTTATATAGACAGAAGCACCTATCAACGGCATATTATCTTCCGATGAGATCACCACTCCTTGAATTTGCCTGTCGGCGGCAAATGCAGAAGTCAATGCTCCGACAAAAGACAATAAAAGAATAAAAACGTGTCTTTTCATTTGTTACATCCTATAAAATTAATACTCATTTTGAAAACTGTCTTTTATTTATATAAATACACAAAGCCCCTCGCTCAGCAAATAAAGTCGTTGAGTGTTTGTCAGAGGGAACTTTGTGTTTTTAGTGTATTTACTTAGAAATGCCTAACGCAGTGTTGATACGCAAAATTAAATCTTTATAATGATATTTGGTGGCTACATCCGATGTACCCAGACGGCTCTGGAGCAAATCTTTAATGCGGAGCAGCTCTCCCCGTTTCACTGAAATGGCATCTGAAATACGATTTATCTGAGAACCATAAAAATTCAGTTCACGGCGTGCCCCCATACGGTCGGCGTATGCCGAACGATGTGCATGATCGTCACAACTGCAAAGCGGTGCCTGATGATCGAACAAGAAATGGTTATCGGTCAACTTTTTGTTCACCTTCACTCCTTCGCTTTCGGCAGCAGCAGTAATCAATGCATCTACAAAGCCTTTTTGCAAATTGCGGGTCATCACATCGGGTAAGCCGCCACGCTCGGTTACGGCAAAAATCCCCTTATGCAGACCATCCATCATTTCCACGGCTGTGAAAGCCTTTCTGCCGTTTACAGACTCATTCTCAAGCATACGCATCAGGCGATTATTTGATAGCAAGTCCCAAAAAATATAGGACTGTGCATTTTTCAACACTTGAGTCGGTGCATTCTCCACTACTCCTAAAGGTGTATTTCTGAGCAGATAAGTATATTGTGCAACCTCCGGATCGAACAACCACTCAGGATAACACAATACTTCATCGAGCAAAAACTTCAAAGCAGCCTGCTGCTTCTCTTTTTCCACAAACGTATAAGTCTTCTCGCCATCACCTACGGTTGTATTCTCAATATAAATACCCCCGATATTTGCCATCACATGATAGAGATAATTATTCCATTGATTGATAACTGCGTAATACAAACGTGACGCCTCTTCGTATGTCTGCCCTTTCTCCCCGGTAGTGGTCCACTGGATTATTTGAGGAACAATACGCTTCAAATTGGCAATACCATACTGCGAAGAACGAATGGGGTCATCACCAAGATCCTCGTTCTGCGCACGAGGGTCAACGGCATCCCGGGGATCCTGTGCCTCGCTATACTTGTAAAGCCGATCGGTATGTTTTGCCAGAAAATCCTGCAACAATCCTTTTTCTTCTTCCGGAGTCTGTTTGCCATACCAACGGTAACCATATTCTATGGCAAAAATATCATAAGGTCCGATATGAGGTGACAAAGCTTTCACACCGTCACCGGGCTGTGCCACATAATTAAAGCGGGCATAGTCCATTATGGATGATGAAGTAGAATTCATCCGGTCGGTAAATGCTTTCGAACGGAGAGAGTCGGTAGGAAAAGCCCAAGAACCCATCATATTATGACGTAACCCGAGTGAATGCCCCACTTCATGGCAAGCGACAAAACGCATAGCGTCCCCCATCAGACTATCCGGCAGTGTTACGCCGCGAGCTTCGGGACGAACCACACCGGTTTGTACCGTAATCCACTCCTGAAGCATTGAAAGCACATTATGCCACCACATTATATCAGCCTCAAGTATTTCCCCCGAACGCGGATCAAGAATAGAGGGTCCCATCGCATTTGCCTTGGTAGATGCGGCATATGTCAATACAGAGTAGTTTACATCATCCATATCCACCTCCATATCATCGGTAATATCTTTGGCTATAATGGCATTCTTAAATCCGGCACGCTCAAAAGCTACCTGCCAGTCTTCAATTCCCTGTTTGATATACTTCCTCCACCGATAAGGCGTAGAGTTTTCTATATAAAATACAATGGGCTTCTGGGGCTCTACCAGTTCACCGCGCAGATATGCTTCCCTGTCCTCAGGCTTTGGTTCAAGACGCCAGCGGGTAATGAATTGTTTTTTATTCACCCGTTGTTGACCATCACTGAAGTTAGTCAGAGGATTAGTAAAATACCCCACGCGAGGATTATCCAGACGTCCGGTCATCGGCACTTCGGGAAGCAACAGGATAGACGAACTTACCTCCACTGTCACGTAGATAGTAGTAGTCCCTTCTGTGACACGTGTAGTGAGTTCTGAAGTTGCCACTACATTATTATCGAAAGACTTAATGGATAAAATTCTCGATAAGTTCTTTATAGCCGATGTTCCCAGATTAATATTGGTAAATACGTTATTAATACTTGTCTCCGTACCATCATATATATCGTTTACCTTAATCAACATGCTGGTAGAGTCATTATTATATGCCTCTATCTTGAAACCGGCTATTAACGGAGATATATAGTTGTCCTTCACCGATTGGCTGATAGCATCTTCGGATGGAGAAAGAGGCAAAGGCCGACTTTGACGGATTAATAATTTATTAGCCGGCTTGTCCAGTTCCAAACGGATCATTTGGTTCTCATAGTTAGTTCCGCGGTTCACTCCGGCCTCATTCAGTTCCGAAGGTACTCGTTGCAGTTTATTTACTACCAGCATATCACGTCCCAACAAAGTGGCGGGAATCTCAAAGTAGTAATCATTCTTCTTCCGGAACACATTGAACATACCGCGATGAGCGACACTATCGCTTCCCGTCAGTTTCTCATACTCATTCTCAACTTTGACGCTGTCTTGGGGATTACTCTTCTTTTTCTTTTTCGAGAACCATCCCATTTCAGAAATAGCGGGAGGTTCAACACGCATAGCAGCGACAGGCTCGCACAAAAATGAACCGGTGGCCACAGTGGTCAGTAGGATTGTTTTTAGTCTCATGTTAAATCTAATTAGCACTTAACCTTATTCTACGCTATGGAATAAGGGGGCGCAAAGGTAACAAAATAGCCCATAATACCTAATAAGAATGATACATTTTGACTTTTTTTCTCTATTTCATGAGTAAATATCACATTTTTATGCAAGTTTTCGATTAAAAAGAAAGTTCAGTTCTCCCCTCTTTCTGTGCTGAAGTGTCCGTTTTCTCGTACAATAATCGTATATTTGCCGCGAAACTAATTAAATAAATTAATCCCATGAAAAACTATTTAGGACTGATTTTCCTTCTTTTTGCCTTTACGGCAATTGCACAAAACAATCGTTCGGCCCTGTTGCCTATGCCCAATCATATAGAGCAACTGCAAAGTAAACCTTTTAGCCTGACAGGCAAAAATATCTCTATTCATCCAGAGCAACCGGAACTTAAGTTTGCGGCTACCACCCTGCAAGCCATCCTGAAAGATCGGATGCAAATAAATATCCCTCTTTCCGGCTCACGGCAATCAGCCATCCGGTTAACTATTGATCCGCAACTAAACGGGAAAGAACATTATAAACTCAAAATAGATCAGAAAGGAATTACCATTAGCGGAGCCAGTGCAGCAGCTGTCTTCTATGGGGTAATGACGGTTGATCAAATACTTTTAGGAGATGTATGTACCACCAATCGGAAAGAAATGGCTGCAGTCAGCATTGATGACGCTCCACGCTTTGAATATCGGGCTTTAATGCTCGATCCTGCCCGGCATTTTTTACCGGTAGAAGATGTAAAATTCTACATTGACCAAATGGTACGATACAAATACAATGTGCTTCAACTTCACCTGACAGATGATCAGGGATGGAGAATGGAGATCAAAAAGCACCCGAAGCTTACAGCCGGACAACCTTTTTATACTCAGGAAGAACTAACCGATCTGATTCATTATGCAGCTGAACGCCATATTGAAATAATCCCGGAACTGGACATTCCCGGGCATACGGTTGCTGTATTAGCTGCTTATCCGGAATTGGGATGTACACATACCGATACCATTGAAAAGAATGTGGGTAAAACAGTAGATTTAATGCTTTGCGCCAATAATGAAAAGGTATACACGGTATACAAAGACATTATTGACGAAGTAAGTGCTCTCTTCCCTTCACGCTATATCCATTTGGGAGGCGACGAGGCAGTAATAGAAAAAAACTGGACCAAATGCGAACGCTGCCAAAAGATGATGAAAGAACTGAAATATGAAAAAGCATCTCAGTTAATGATTCCTTTCTTCGACCGAATGCTCAGTTTTGTACGGGCAGATGGAAAACAGCCGATCCTTTGGTGCGAACTGGATAATATTCGTATGCCTGCCAATGACTATCTGTTTCCTTACCCCAAAGATGTGACACTCGTAAGCTGGAGATACGGATTGACACCTACTTGCCAGGAGCTGACCCGACAGCACGGCAACCCTCTGATCATGGCACCGGGAGAATTTGCATACCTCGATTATCCCCAGTTTAAAGGTGATCTTCCGGAATTCAACAATTGGGGAATGCCTGTCACAACGCTCGAAACTTGTTATCAATTTGACCCGGGATACGGAAGACCTGCATCCGAACAAGCACATATTCTGGGCGTAATGGGAACGCTTTGGGGAGAAGCAATAAAAGATATCAACCGGGTAACGTACATGACCTATCCTCGCGGACTGGCATTGGCAGAAGCCGGATGGACCCAAATGGAACATCGCAGCTGGGACTCTTTCAAAGAACGGTTATATCCGAACCTGACCAATTTAATGAAAAACGGTGTTTCAGTGCGCGTGCCGTTTGAAATAGTAAAAAGAAAATAATTATTATCCAACATAAACTGTGAATGAGCGAACTTATTGTCTATAAAGCCTCTGCCGGTTCCGGGAAAACATTCACCCTGGCCGCTGAGTATATCAAGTTGCTAATACAAAACCCGCGTGCCTACCGCCAGATATTGGCAGTGACTTTCACCAATAAAGCTACTGCCGAAATGAAGGAACGTATTCTCAGTCAGCTATATGGAATACATATAGCTGACCCGGACTCGGATGCGTACCTAAAACGCATCATCGCTGAGACAGGCTGTTCGGAAGATGAAATACGAAAAACAGCTGGCATAGCTTTGAGCTACATGCTCCATGATTACAGCCGGTTTCGTGTCGAAACCATCGATTCCTTTTTCCAATCCGTCATGCGTAATCTGGCCCGTGAACTTGAGCTGAGTCCCAACCTGAATATCGAGCTGAATAATATTGAAGTATTAAGTGATGCCGTAGACAGTATGATTGAAAAATTGGGCCCTAATTCACCGGTATTGGCATGGCTACTTAATTACATAAACGAACGCATTGCTGATGACAAACGCTGGAATGTTTCGGATGAGATCAAAAATTTCGGACGCAATATTTTTGATGAAGGGTATATTGAAAAAGGTAACGGTCTCCGTCAACGTCTTCGCGACCCGAATGTAATCCGCGAGTATCGCAAGACATTAAAAGAGATGGAAACAGCCGCTCTTGAACAAATGAAAGATTTCGCTCAGCAGTTTGAAAATGTACTTTCCAGCCAATCGCTAAAGCCAACTGATTTAAAAAACGGTACTAAAGGGATAGGAAGCTACTTTAATAAGCTCAGGAATGGTATATTGGGGGACGAAATAGCGAATACAACCGTAGTAAAATGTCTGGAGGACGAAACAAACTGGGCTGCCAAAACTTCCAGATATTATACTGACATTATCGTATTAGCCTCCTCCATCTTAATGCCGCTTCTGCAAGATGCTGAGCAACATCGCTCACGCAATAACCGGATTGTAAACAGTTGCCGGCTCTCAATGCAACATTTAAACAAAGTACAACTATTGGCTAATATTGATGAAGAGGTACGTCAACTAAATCGTGAAAACAATCGCTTTCTCCTTTCAGACACCAATGCTCTGCTCCATCAACTGGTAAAAGACGGAGACTCTTCTTTTGTGTTTGAGAAAATCGGAACAAACATCCGTAATGTGATGATTGACGAATTTCAGGATACCAGCCGGATGCAATGGGATAACTTTAAACTGTTACTTCTTGAAGGCCTCTCACAAGGAGCGGACAGCTTGATCGTTGGTGACGTCAAGCAATCTATATATCGCTGGCGAAACGGTGATTGGGGCATCCTGAACGGATTGAACAAACGCCTTGGATACTTTTCCATCCGTACAGAAACACTGAAGACCAACCGACGAAGTGAAACCAACATCATACGGTTCAACAACAGTATCTTTACGGCTGCTGTAGATTATCTGAACGAAATACACAATAAGCAATTGGGAAGCATTTGTGAGCCTTTAATTAATGCATATGCTGATGTGGAGCAAGAATCCCCCCGGAACGAACAAAAAGGATACGTTAAAGTCGAGTTTCTCGAATCAGATGAAAAACACAATTATACCGAACAAACCCTTATCAGCCTCGGAACGGAAGTGGAACATCTGATACAATCGGGTATAAAGCTGAACGATATCGCCATTTTGGTAAGAAAGAATAAAAGTATCCCCCGCATTGCCGATTACTTTGACAAACAACTGCATTATAAGGTTGTGTCTGACGAAGCCTTCCGGCTTGACGCTTCACTTGCCATCTGCATGATGCTGGATGCCCTGCGCTATCTTTCCGATCCGGAAAATCGGATTGTAAAAGCTCAACTTGCAACTAACTATCAGTTACAAGTACTTCATACCGAAAACAATCTTAATTCACTGCTCTTCCATAAGGCTGAAGAACTATTGCCTTCTGTTTTTCTGGAAAGGATGACAGAACTCCGCCTGATGCCTCTCTACGAATTACTGGAAGAACTTTTCAACCTCTTTGAGCTGCACCGCATCAAGCAGCAGGATGCTTATTTATTTGCTTTCTTTGATGCAGTGACCGATTATCTTCAAAGCCACTCTTCAGATCCGGACAGCTTTATCCGATACTGGAACGAAACTTTATCTGGTAAAACAATACCAAGCGGTGAAGTAGAAGGCATACGTATCTTCTCCATCCATAAGTCCAAAGGGTTGGAATTTCATACAGTACTTCTCCCCTTCTGCGACTGGAAAATGGAAAATGAAACAAATAATCAACTCGTTTGGTGCGTACCCCAAGAGTCTCCTTTCAACGAGTTAGATATTGTACCGGTAAACTATTCTTCTGCGATGGCAGAATCGGTATACCGGAATGACTACTTGCACGAGCGCTTGCAACTTTGGGTAGACAACCTGAACCTGCTCTATGTAGCATTTACCCGTGCGGGCAAGAACCTGATTATCTGGAGTCGGAAAGGACAAAGAAACACAATGTCTGAGTTATTGGCCGGAGCATTACCGCAAGCAGCCTGTAAGTTGGAGCAAGAATGGGACGAGGAGCAAGTATATGAGTTTGGTGACCTCTGCCCGTCCGAAGATGAAAAAATGGTCGATTCAGGCAACAAGCTTACACGCAAACCTGAGAAACTTCCGGTTAGCATGGAATCCATGCATCCGGATATTGAGTTCCGGCAATCAAACCGTTCAGCCAATTTCATAAAAGGACTTTCCGAAGAAGAATCGGATGACCGCTTCATAAATCATGGACAATTATTGCATACACTGTTTTCTGCCATTGAAACGAAAGAAGATATAGAATCTGCCATCCAAAAACTGGTATTCGAAGGTGTTATCGGCAGCAAAGAGACAGAAGAGGAAATACGTACTTTGACCATGAAAGCCTTCTCTCTGCCTGAAGTACAGGAATGGTATTCCGGCGAGTGGAAATTGTTTAACGAATGCGCCATCATCTACAAAGATAAAGGAGTATTGCAAACCAGGCGCCCTGACCGAGTGATGATGAAAGACGGGCAAGTCGTCGTAGTGGATTTTAAGTTTGGTAAAGAAAATAAGAAGTACAACAAACAGGTGAAAGGATACATGCAACTCCTCTCCCGAATGGGATATAAAAACATCACAGGCTATCTGTGGTATGTGGAAGAAGAAATAATTGAAAAAGTATGAAAACATTTCTCCAGTTGGTCGCACAGGACCTCTATAGCAAGATAGGGAACGATCTGTCACGTACAGCTATCGTTTTCCCAAATAAACGTGCCAGCCTGTTCTTTAACGAGCATTTAGCCAACCAATCCGATCAACCACTTTGGTCACCTGCTTATGTGAGCATCAGCGAACTGTTCCAACAGCTTTCAGTCTTGAAGTTAGGAGATCCGATTCGTCTGGTATGTGAACTCTACAAGGTATTCCGTGAAGAAACGAAAAGCGAAGAATCACTTGACGATTTCTACTTCTGGGGTGAGCTACTGATAAGCGACTTCGATGACGTGGACAAAAATATGGTTGATGCCGACAAGCTATTTACCAATCTTCAGGACCTGAAAAACGTCATGGACGATTACAACTTTCTCGACGAAGAGCAAGAACAAGCGATCCAACAGTTTTTCCTGAATTTCTCTATTGAAAAGCGAACACTGTTAAAGGAGAAATTTATCTCACTTTGGGATAAATTGGGTAATATATATCGTCAGTACCGAAGGAATCTGGAAGAATCAGGACTTGCATATGAAGGTATGCTCTACCGGAACGTCATTGAACACCTTGAGCCTGAATCATTGAAGTACGATCGTTACGTATTTGTCGGCTTCAATGTACTGAACAAAGTAGAGACCCACTTCTTCCGGCAATTGCAGAGTACGGGAAAGGCCCTGTTCTATTGGGACTACGATGTATTTTATACTCAACTTCCTTCACAACACAAACAACGCCACGAAGCCGGAGAATTTATAAATCGTAATCTCAAACTGTTCCCCAACGAGCTTCCGGCCGAATTGTTTGATGAATTGAGAAAACCCAAGAAGGTCCGTTTTATCTCTTCACCCACCGAAAACGCTCAGGCCCGTTATCTGCCCGAATGGATCAGAGAGAACCTGAGTAGTGAAGAAAAAGAAAATGCTGTCGTTCTATGTAATGAAGCCTTACTCCTTCCTGTCTTGCATTCCATCCCGGAAGAAGTAAGGAACGTTAATATCACCATGGGATTTCCACTGGCACAAACGCCGGTATATAGCTTTATCAATGCCATACTCGAACTACAAACCAGCGGATACCGTACAGAATCAGGAAGATACACTTATGAGGCCGTACAAACTATATTAAAACATCCGTATACCCGTCGTCTTTCGGACAATGCCGAACCATTGCAACGGGAACTCACTAAAACCAACCGCTTTTATCCTTTTCCTTCCGAATTAAAGAAAGACAGGTTTCTGGATTTATTATTCACTCCCCGTAATGGCATTCGGGAGCTCTGTATTTACATAACGGAATTACTGAAAGAGGTATCTATTCTATACCGTCATGAGCAGGAAAATGATGATATTTTCAACCAACTGTACCGTGAATCTCTTTTTAAGAGTTTCACTCTGGTAAACAGGTTACTCAACTTGATTGACAACGGTGAACTGCAAGTGCGTATAGAAACTCTGAAACGCCTGCTGAACAAAATATTAAATGCCGCCAATATCCCCTTCCATGGTGAACCGGCCATAGGAATGCAGATAATGGGAGTTTTGGAAACACGCAATCTTGATTTTCGTAATCTGCTCCTCCTCTCGCTTAATGAAGGACAGTTACCTAAATCGGGAGGCCAATCATCGTTTATTCCATATAACCTACGTAAGGCTTTCGGCATGACTACCATTGAACACAAGAATGCAGTTTATGCCTATTATTTCTATCGCCTGATTCAGCGGGCAGAAAATATCACCCTGATGTATAACACTTCATCGGATGGACTAAACCGGGGAGAATGGTCACGCTTTATGCTACAGTTCCTGATCGAATGGCCACATGAAATCAGCCGTGAATATCTGGAAGCAGGCCAATCACCACAAAACAGCCGGGACATCCGTATCACAAAAACACCGGAAATCATTGATCGTTTATACCAGACCTACGATTTCTCACATAACGCCGATGCCTTAATGCTTTCTCCATCGGCACTGAATACATATCTCGACTGTCGACTGAAGTTTTATTTCCGTTACGTGGCACGTCTCAAAGCCCCCGATGAGGTCAGTGCAGAGATTGATTCCGCTCTGTTCGGAACTATCTTCCACCGTTCGGCTCAATTAGCCTATCTGGACCTGACAGCCCACAAGCAAGAAATACACAAAGAAGATATTGAACGTTTGTTGCGCGATAATGTCCGTCTGCAAAATTATGTCGATACAGCTTTCAAAGAAGAATTTTTTCACGTTCCTCTTGACGAAAAGCCCGAGTATAACGGAGTACAATTAATAAACTCAAAGGTTATCACTTCCTATCTCCGCCAGTTGTTACGTAACGATCTGCAATATGCTCCTTTCCGAATGATAGGTATGGAACAGAAAGTAACGGAAGATATCCAGATAGAAGGCCCCAAAGGAATGTTATCATTAAAGATCGGAGGTACGATTGACCGTATGGACAGTAAAGAAGGTACACTTCGGATTGTGGACTACAAAACCGGAGGAAGCCCCAAAGTGCCGGCGAATGTGGAGCAACTATTCACACCTGCCGAAGGGCGTCCCAACTATATTTTCCAAACCTTTCTTTATGCCGCCATCATGGCACGCCAACAAACATTAAAGGTGGCTCCTTCTCTATTATATATCCATCGGGCAGCTTCCGAAAGCTACTCTCCTGTAATTGAAATGGGAGAAGCACGCAAACCCAAACTACCTGTCGATGATTTTTCTGTTTATGAAAAAGAGTTCCGCGAACGACTATTGGCACTACTTGAGGAAATATACAACGACCAAGAGGAGTTCACCCAAACTGAGGATCTAAAGAAATGCGAATATTGCGATTTTAAAGCTATGTGTAAACGATAAAAAGCTCCCACTGGTATAATCACACGAATGAATCAGACAAAATAAAATGGTGCAGACTTATTTTTAGAAATATAGTCTGCACCATTTTTATCTACTTGAATAGTCTGATTCTCAAACGATCCACCCAAACTGCTGAAGCCTTATTTTTTCAGTGGAATAGAAAAATAGAAAGTTGAGCCTTCACCCTTAACAGAAGTAAACCACAACTTACCTCCATTCTTCACTACGAAATCCTGACACAACAGCAATCCAAGTCCCGAACCTTCTTCATTATTAGTCCCGAAAGTACTGAAGTGCGTATCAGTGTGCAATAGTTTCTTCTGACTTTCTTCATCAATACCACATCCGCTATCCTTCACACTAACGATTGACATTCCATCCATATCTTCTACTTTTATGAGGATCTCAGAACCTTCATTACTGAATTTGATAGCATTGCTTATTAAATTGCGTATAACTGTTTTTATCATATCAATATCAGCATATACAGCCTGATGTTCCGGTGCTTCAATACGCAAATGAATATTCTTCAAACCGGCCACCATTGAGAAAATCTCTCCAACTCCCTCCACAACTTCAACCATGTCAATATCCTGATATACAACTTTAAGTTTACCTATCTGACTTTTTGTCCACTTCAACAAGTTGTCCAACAGAGAAAATACATCTTCAGTAGTCTGATTAGCCATGGTCAGCAGTTCGTACATGTCTTCACCTATTTTTTCTTTGGGCAAACTCAAGATCAGCATATTAAGTACCATCTTAATAGATCCCATAGGCGAACGAAGATCATGAGCTATAACCGAATAGAGCTTATCACGCCCGATAATAGTCTTTTTAAGCTCCTCCGTTTTAGCTTCAATAATACGTTTGGCTGCTACTAAAGAAATTTGGTGTGTGACACGAATAATCAACTCTTCCTTATTAAAAGGTTTAGATATAAAGTCATTGCCACCTACCTGAAAACCTTTCACTATATCGGCAGTGCTATTCAGTGCTGTCAAAAAGATAATTGGAATATGAGCTGCTTCGGGATCAGCCTTTAATTTCTGAGAGACTTCAAAACCGCTCATGTCCGGCATCATCACATCCAACAATATCAAATCCGGATTCTCTTTTTTCACTTGATCCAGTGCCTGGGTTCCATTACAGGCTGTCACTATGTTAAACTTCTCATTGGTCAACAATACTTTCAGCAAAAGGACATTTGACATTACATCGTCTACAATGAGAATTTTATATTCCGAGGGATTAATTTCCATATTCATCTTTATGTAGCTTTAATCTTGAGTTCTTATTTTATTATAACGTGTACTTCTTTTTAAAATAATCAATCATACGATCCAGACCTTCATCCAACAAAATTGTAGGCTGCCATCCCAGCTTTTCCTGTGCCAAACTGATATCAGGCTTACGCTGTTGAGGATCGTCATGAGGCAAAGGTTTGAAAGTTATCTTTGACTTCGACCCGGTTTTCCGGATAATCATCTCTGCCAACTGAAGCATGGAAAATTCATTGGGATTACCAAGATTTATAGGTCCCGTAAAATCATCATCCGTATTCATCATCCGAATCATACCTTCGACCAAGTCATCTATATACTGAAAGCTACGGGTTTGCTCACCGGTCCCATAGATAGTTATATCATCGTTCTTCAACGCCTGAATGACGAAATTAGAAACCACTCTCCCATCATGGGGCAGCATCCGTGGACCGTATGTATTGAAAATACGAACAATTTTAATACGTACGTTATTCTGGCGGTGATAATCCATAAAAAGGGTCTCAGAGCAGCGTTTCCCTTCATCATAACAAGAACGGATACCTATCGGATTGACATTTCCCCAATAAGATTCCGGTTGCGGATGTACCTCCGGATCACCATAAACTTCACTGGTCGAAGCCTGCAGAATTTTAGCATTAAGCCTTCTGGCTAATCCTAACATATTGATAGCTCCCATCACCGATGTTTTAATGGTCTGAATAGCGTCGTACTGATAATGTATGGGAGAAGCCGGACAGGCAAGATTGTATATTTCGTCTACTTCAGCACTATATGGGAATGTTATATCATGACGTACCACTTCAAAATGGTGATTATCCATTAAATGGATAATATTTTCTTTTGATCCGGTAAAAAAATTATCCAGACAAATGACGTCGTGTCCCTCGTTGATTAGCCGAGTACAGAGATGTGAGCCAATAAACCCGGCACCTCCGCTAACTAAGATTCTTTTCATGTAATTATTTTATAATGACAGAGGGCAAACGTGCGCCCTCTATCATTTAGATCTGCACAAATGTAAACGATTTGATTAAAATATGCAAGTTTTCCGAACACATATTTTTAATAAAAAGCCGCCAATTCTAAAAATTCATTTATACTCCGAACGTGCTGCGCCAGCTTTCAAATTCCGCTTTTTTTTCTTCCGGAATGCTGATTTCCATTTCATCTGCTCGACCCGTCTGTACCAATGTGTGTTCAACAAACTTCTCAATCATGGCATTACTCAGCATAACACACTTCAGTACAATCTCATATGCATGATAAATACGATCAAAAGCATTGAACTGCGAATACAAAAAACAAAGATGACGCGCCGAATTATCGTGTGCACTCCAACAATCTCCTTCCTTATACAAAAAAATACGGCTTTTATTGTCTATTTCTCTAAATAATACTTTTTCTAAATCCATAATAATCATTTTTAGGGGTTTAACATAAAAACGGAACTTCCGACTCGGTGTATACAAAGCTACATCAGGATCAGAAGATATTCGTGACCGATAGAATGTTTCTGTTTCAGAAATGCTTTCTCTCTATCTACATTAAGCGGTATCAACTCACTTATTATGCAAATAGAGGCTGCAAATGAAAAAATAGTTGCGAATACCGAAACAAGCCAGGGTGCAAATATGTTAAACAAAGAAACAAAGGCTATGATAATAAACGAATTAAATACAGGCTTAATAGAAGCCGCAAAAGAAAAAGTTCCGGCCGGAGCCAATCTGGCAAATACATTGATGGATATCTTATATATAGGTAAAGAAGCTATTTATCGCCGCCTGCGTGGAGAAGTACCATTTACACTGGCAGAAGCTGCTGTCATTTCAAGAAAATTAGGAATATCGCTCGACAAAATGATTGGTGTGAGTTTCAGCAATAACGCAGTATTCGATCTTAATGTAGTACACCATAGTAACACATTCGAGACTTACCATGACATCCTCACAAGATATGTCAATGCATTCGACAGTATCCGTGAAGACCCTACAACAGAAATGGCAACGTCATCGAATATTTTGCCTCAGGCACTATATCTCAAGCATGATATTCTTTCGAAATTCCGTTTGTTTAAGTGGATGTATCAGAACGAAAATATCAGATGTAAACACTTTGACGAACTGGAGATTCCACACAAAATATATGATGCCCAAAAAGACTTCGTCAACATGACACAGCAGATGAGAACTACAGATTACATCTGGGATAATACCGTTTTTGAACATGTTGTGAGAGACATACAGTTCTTCTCGGAAATCCATCTGATATCTGAAGAAGATAAAGAAATGATAAAAGATGATTTACTACTTCTGACGGAAGAATTGGAGGAACTCGCCGGGAAAGGTAAATACGAAACCGGCAATGATGTACGCATCTATATTTCGAATATTAAGTTCGACGCCACTTACAGTTATGTGGCAACCAGCAACAGTCACATCAGCATGATACGTATATATTCTATTAATGCCATTACTACCCAGGATGACGGCATGTTCCGCAGTTTGAAAGAATGGGTGCAGTCACTCAAGAAATTCTCAACACAAATATCCGAAAGCGGAGAGATGCAACGTATACGCTTCTTTAAAGAACAGCGTGAAATAATAAACACCCTGTAACTTTCTTAAAACGAAAAACGAAACAATTGGGGAGAATAGTGACAATTATCGAAAACAGGTGGCATTGCCATCTGTTTTTTTTCATTCCCAACCTGTCTTTCCGACAATTATTTCCCAATCAGAAATACCCTCTTTTTTCCACACATGATATGCCACACAAAAGTTCGGGTTACTTACTCTATATTTGTATATGCCACAAGCTATTACAATTATTACAATATTATTAATCAATAACCCAAATGGCAGTTATGAAAAATTATATCGTTAACGAGCTTATTGCAGCAATGAAAGAACGGATTCCCCGGGGAATAAATCTGGCTAACTATCTGACAGATGCGCTATGCATGGGAAAAGAAGCTGTATACCGAAGATTACGGGGAGAAGTAGCCTTCACTTTCGACGAGGTTGCACTGGTTTCATGTAAACTGGGGATATCAATCGACCAGATTATTGGGAACCACCAGTCAAACCGGGTGACTTTCGACCTGAACTTGCTGCATTCACCCGATCCCCTGGAGAGTTATTATGAAATTATAGAGCGTTATCTTCGCATCTTCAATTATGTAAAGGACGACAGTAGTACGAAGATATATACGGCTTCCAATGTGATCCCTTTTACTCTTTATTCTTCGTATGAATACCTATCGAAGTTCCGTTTATGCAGATGGATTTATCAGAACGGGAAAATACGTACTCCTAACAACTTGTCGGGTATGCAAATACCCGTCAAAGCGGTAAATGCCCACAAGTTATTGAGTGAAGCAGTTAAGGCGTGCAGAAAGACTTGTTTCATATGGGATAGTAACGTATTCTACTCGTTCGTGAAAGAAATGAAATACTTTGCCGGATTAAATCTGATCTCGGAAACAGACCTGATGCATTTAAAAAACGAACTGGTACTGTTGCTGCATGAATTGGAACAAATATCCGCAAAAGGAGAATTCGGTAACGGAAACAAAGTGGCCATTTACTTATCGAATATCGACTTTGAGGCAACCTATAGCTATATAGAAAAGAAAGATTTCCAGATCAGTCTCCTCCGGGTATATTCCATTAATTCGATGGATTCTCAGAGCCCACGAATTTGCGGGATACAAAAAGATTGGATACAATCGTTAAAAAGACACTCTACACTGATCTCAGAGAGCGGAGAGGCACAAAGAATCAGCTTTCTTGAACAGCAAAAAAGTTTTATCGACACATTATAAGCTTACCCGACGAAGATATGCATAAAAAAGATGGCTACGCCCTTTAGTATATAGGGTGTAGCCATCCCGACGTTTGGGTGTAGCCATCCGCCCCAGATGGCTATACCCTCCCACCTAAACTCCATCGACCTCTTGTTTCCGAATCAACCAACCGTTGATCTGCACGTCCACACTAATATAGTTTCCATTGCTATCCATGCCCTTAAAGAACAAAATGATACCATGCTTATCAGCACGATCCAGATATTCCTGCAGAGGTAAATCAGAATATTGCTGAAGCCTCAACGCGTTGAGATACTTATTCAGAGAGATGTCAAGAATCACATTGCCCGATGGCTTATGTGTAATAACCAATCTGTTTTCTTTGTCAGTCATCAGTCGCAATGTGTTCAGTTCGGCTATAGCTCCGGTTTCAGAATTGTTTTCGGTATGGTAAGTAGTATATTCTACTTTCTCGTCCGTTTCATCTCCCAAAAGCCCGTTTTCATGATCGTACCTTCCATTGGGTGAAACGATCCGAAAATCATAATCATCCACATCAATGTTGCTATCATCAAGCATTTGCATGATAATGCGAAATTTTTTCGTATTTTTCAGCAACGAGACAGTAGTGACATCATTATTATATTGCGGAGACACTTCTGCCTGCTTGCCATGCCATAGCAGATGGAGTTCCCTGTCGACCACTCCCCCACCACTCCGGGTTTTCAAGTTATTGACGCTGACCTCCAGATCCGCCAGTGTAGATACTCCGGGAGTGAGTGCAACCTTATCATACGACTCGCCGTACAATCCGGACCAAGCAACAAAAATATACTTCTTGCCTGCCATGGATTGAGGTAAAGTCATCAGATAATCCGGTGCAAAAGCACCGGATTTTTCTTCAAGTTCTGTCACAAATACGCCTTTTTCATCGAATACATACAAGTTCATCTTGGTTGCCTGCTTATGAAACAGGTCTATGTATTCCAGGTTGTAGTCGTATACAAAGCGGACATAAGAATTGCAATCTTCATCCATCCCGTCTCTGACGCAGGAAGCACATAGCAGAAGGCAGCAACATGCAACCTGTATGTATCCGATAAATCTGTTCATAGCTACTTCAGTTTAGTTTAAATAAGAAAGAATTTATAAAAGTTCCTCTACATTCTGATTACGGATATACCACCGCATAATGTTGACATCTGCCGAGATCCAAGAGGTATCTTCATCATCCGGATCTGTTCCCGGAGGATTGATCACCGGCTGTCCCGGACCAATAATCTTATTGATGCTAAGTTGGTAAACGTTATTACGCACTACGCCATAACGTCCATATCCCATCAGTACGGGTACCATATTATTGGAGAAATGGCGAATCAGGACAGTATAATAGCACACTCCTTCATAGTAGAAATTAAGGCCACCCACCGAAAATGAAGCCGTAGGCGAGTTAAACGCATTCGGATTCCATGCCAGTACATCGTTGATAGCCTGTTCCAATCCGGCGTCACGCAATTCCTGAGGAATCAGGTTCCTGTCATTCACCATGTCTCTCATGGCTTCTACTCTGATAGCATTACCTTTGAAATAGTAGAAGCTGATGCCACCACTGTTACGAGTTGCCACCGATCCAAAGCCATTCGGTGTATAAGTACCACTGATCACTACGCGGGTAGTAACGTCATGGCGCTGTTCAACAGCTTCCATTGTATTTTCCAGAGTATAATCATAATCATCAAAATCCTTCGTCAACTCCGGAGTTCCGGACAGGTATTCAAATTGCCCGGCAGGATTTCCACCATTCCATGCACTGAATCCGGTAAAGTTCGGGTCCTCGGCATATCGTTCTTCCCTGTATCCGCTATTGAGCTGTTCCATTTCGCCCGGCACACCACCCGAATTAGCGATAAAAGTCATTTTACGCATCCAATAAGTATACTGGTTGGTTACATCCAGCCCCCATTTCAAATTATCAATCCGGTCTCCGTGCGGCACTACTTCAGGCACCCCACTAACAACCACTTTTGCTACTGCACGCTCTACTTCTACCCTCACCGGATTTTCCTCAGCCATCCGCTGATTATCCTTCAGCTCTACTTCAGGAACAAAAATAAGATCCTGATGATTGGTCATATAAAAGTTATTGTCTGCGGCAATACCATAAGGCTGTATCAACGACTCTTTTGTCATGTTGGCAGCACGTGATAAATAACTTCTGGGATTTCCTTGTTCGGTTATTTCCAGTAATTCGCCGGGAGGATTGATCAGAATAAGCAATTCATAGTCCTGCTTCACCACTTCACGCCCCACCGTCACAAAACGGCTCACTGTAGGAGTAGCCGAAGGCACGTCTTCTCCTCTGACTACATCTCCTCCGGTAAATTCATTCACTCCATCAGTAGATACATTCAGGTCCCAAGAGTATCGCACCGTATTATTCTTGGTTTCATACAGCACCATGCGTACATGATTTACCACCTGTTCTTCTGTACGTCCCGAGGTTGTCGGGTCGACTGCCACCCGGGTACCGGCCAACGAACCGGTAGATAAGCGCATGGAGAGAAACGCTTTCTCCGTTGGTTCCGGCACTTCTTTACCGGGACTGCCGCCAGGGTCAAAATTCTCTTCATCGCTACAAGATACCATCATCATCATTCCGGCTCCGATTGCGAGGCCGAACATTAGTTTTTTCCATTCTACTTTCATAGTTCTACAATTGTTTAATTAATAAATACATTTATTGGTCACTCCTGGGTTTTTAGCCAAGCCGCTAACTGCCCCATATTGTATACTGCCGTTTGTATACCGGCATTTATTGCTTTCTCCAGATATTCTCCTCCTTTCCCATATTCCTGTTTCATCAGGTAGGCCACTCCTAAATTATTCCACGCTTCGGGCATATCCAGCTTTTGGAGACGAATAATAGCAGCATCTACAGCACCCTTCTCCAATTCGAGTGCCGCCGTATTAAGCTGTGCTATCGGATCATCGGGATAAATACGAGCAGCTATGTCGAACACTTCTTTAAACTCCTTGCTATCCTTGGGATAGGTATCGGCTACAAGAAACATCTCATTCAGACTGAGATACCGGGGTTTTGTTTTAATCAGTTCTTTTGCTTCATCTACATTGAAAGCACGTGCCACATAGGCAATGGTATATTCGTTACGACGCAAAGGCGGATAATAGTCTTGCAATAGCATTCGGTAGGTAACGCCCCCATTCAAAGCCTGCAACCGATTCTTTCGCTGGGTAATATCAGTCTCCCCATCGATAAGAGCGAGTATAACCTCTTTATCATTCAGGCGAGAAGCTGCGACTTCATTACGCAGACCTGTCCAGTCTTCTCCCTTCCAATCAACGGTTAACAAAGACCTGTCAACTCCCCCACGATTCCGCAAATAACCGACCAACGCCAATGCCCGATTTTCCGACAACTTCATGTTACGATTGTAATTGCCCTCAGGTGATGCATAGCCTGTAACCTTAAATTCCGTTACAGTCAGGTTGGAGTCATTATGTATCTCATGGACAATCCGATCTACTTCAGCAAGTACATTGGCATTATTCTTATAATTGCGTAACAAAACGTGTTTATCTACTTCGAAATTCAGACGGGCCGTATGCGTCTCGCTACGTTGCTTCAACGGTTCCACCGGTGGAGTTACATAGCTCAATTCATACCGGGGCGTAAACACCTCGTCAAATACCGATGTCATGACAATATGCTCATCCCGCCCGACAGCACAATCGGCACAACCGGTCACTTTTTCATGGAAAACAAATCTTGACTGCCGCATCCATTCATCATATGGTAACCTGAGATGGATATCCACCATCTGGGGCATTCCGTTTTTCCGTTTTTCGACAAGCATAGGAAGCGTATCAAAATCAGCAGAGCCAAAAGCCAAAGCTCGTTTCAGGGCCCGATATCGCTTGGGTCCGGCAATCACTACAGGAGCAAACTGTTTCTGTTCCCCGCCTCCGGCAGATTGCAGAATCGGTGTAAGTACAACCATTTGCTGACTACCCAACTTCACGGTTTCCAAATCAAGGGATACATCCAGATTCAACTCCCCTCCCTTCCGGACTACATGATGCTGTCCAAAAACGATATGACCTTGATAAGTATTTTGCGCTTGAATGCCCATGCTATAAAGAACAAAACCCAATATCAGAAAATAAAACCTTTTCATATCTTTCATTTTTAAAAAATTCAACTTAGCGAATAAAATAGACTAAAGAGACAGCTGCTTTAGTAGGACCTACATAATTTTTATGTCCACTCTTTATTTTAGGGCTACAGTTCACACAACGATATTTATCGTATACCCAATGAGCATATCCCACTCCGACCGAGGCTTCCAGGTTCCAACGCTTACTCAGCACCCACTGATGTCCCACACTGACGCCTCCTCCATAGAAATACCCTTCATAACGATGATCTTTGAGTGAAGGAAACATCTTAAAAGGCAAATGGATACCGGCCACGCTAAATTCACCCCCATGCAGGTGTAATCCCCAAAAGGTTCCATTGAAACGTTCGCAGGTCCAGTAACGAAATTCCGGCTGTACCAGCCAATGCTTGAAACGCTTGTTCCCCCCCAACGTAAACGGATTGTAACCGCCATACAGGTCGAGTGTGGTTTTCTTGCCCAGCCCTATCTCCAATGCCAGATTCGGTGTAGTGGTAGCATCATACAGAAGGTTGTTTTTCAGAGCGACATGCTGTGCACTTATGGCTACTGAAATCGATATTGCGGCTCCAAACAGAATTAGCTTTTTCATACTCGTTTCTTCTATTATATATACTGACTAAAAAACTTGCTCAAAATGAACATGACAAATATCGCGGAATTGTATCATTCCGGGAATTGTATTCATTTCTCTTATAGAAGAAAAAAGAATAATAAAAATTCTAATAATGAGGCTTTAATGAAATGAAGTTGCTAAATGTAAAAAAGGGAGGGGAAAGTTCTGCGTAGTTTCGCTTTCCGCAAATAAAACAGCAGTATGTTGCGATCCGGGCAAAAAGAAGGGGCAAAAAAACAGGCATAGATTCTACACAGAATATGCCCGCCAACGATGGGATATATACTTGTAAAATCTATGCCTGAAAGACTAATTTAACGGGCAGGCTTCTTATCGACATTTCCTGGCTGGTCCTCTTCAGGAATACTAAAGTCGCGGTTGGCAAACAGATCAGCCAGACCCGATATTTGCTTTAAGCGCAACAACTCATCCCGATCCATACCAATATTCTTCATTATCCATTGGTCGGACATGCCTGCTTTATCCAGTTCGGCAACAATGTGACACATCAATTCTATATTGTGTGTACCCCGGGCACGATTATGGCGGATAGTGGAACTCATACGATTGGAAAGATCTTTGTCGATCACCACTACAGGCAACATCCCATTTTCTCTCTGAAAGATACGTTTGGAGGTCTTCAGCACAGAATAACGATGGAAACCATCGACAAGGATATAAATATCCTTCTCCTTATCATAATAACAAACGCAAGGCATAGTGAACCCATCCTCCCAGATAGAAAGTTCAAGGAGCTTCATTTCCGGAGGAGCCACTATATTGGGATTGTAATCATTGGCCTGTACTTTTTCAACCGGAACCGCAATTACATTATATACCGGACTTTTCTTTATACTCATTGCAATATGTTTTTATATTGTTCGATTACTTGATTTCGTTTACTCATCTCCTCTTTCGTCGGAGAGAATCCCATATACTTGCAAGCATGATCATTTTTCAAGATACAGATACACATACGCTTGTAAGTGGGAATTTCCCTGAATTCCGGAATATCGACATCATCCTGATATTCCATACGAACCGGTTTCTTGTTCGTTTTATAGTTGGAGCTATCCATAACGATAATAGGCACTTTTGCCGCATTCAGTCTACGAATTGTTTCGTCACTCAGACATCCTCCTTTTGTACGCCAAAACTGAACGCTGACCTGCAACTTACGAAGATATCCGTTTCGGGTTCGATCGGGTAAAGTGGAAAGCAGGAAATACATAAATTCCCGCCAGGTATATCCTTCCGGAAGTTTGATGGACTGCCATCCCATCGCATGAGTTCCTCCATACATACTCGTAAAATTGACCCCATTGACACGGCCTATCATTTTCCCCCATGTATTCGGATCAATAGCACGATAAAGTGCCAGGCTCTCTTGCGCCTCACCTATGAACGGACTGGCTACACGCTGACGCTCCAGATTAACTCCTGCCCAGTAATAATAATCATATAGTTTATTGTAATCCCACTTAAATTTCCCGTTAGCTGTCCATACATCCGTTGTCTTCCAGTCATATATAGGGTACGCATTAAAGATGTCGTTTCCCACCTTTGAGGTCCATCGATAGCGATGATACATCTGATATTTACGATTGAGATAGATACAACGCCAACGATTGAAACTTTCTTGTGTACGGATACCAATCAGGCAACAAGTACGCACGGCATCCTTTTTAGTATGCAGCCAAGAGGCAAAACGCATCTGGAACTCATAGTCCCACATCTGTATATTATAAAAAGGAAAGTCTTCCTTCGTCATGGCATTCTCAGGCATCGGACGTACCCACAATTCCTTTTTGCTGTCCTCCCACGGACGCCAGAAAGACTGATACATGGATGTACAGGTTGCTACCCGGAACGGTACACAGACACGATATACTTCCAGAATATCCTTATTTTCCTCCAACATACGGGCAATGTAATCAATTGTCATTTTATATTGTATCTCATAATCCATATGGAAAACCCCGAGTTTTATTTTCAGGTTATTCTTACGGATATAATCAATACATAAACTCAATAACACCCCGCTGTCTTTACCTCCCGAAAAGGAAAGATAGACATTATCAAACTCATTGAAAATGATACGCAAACGTTCCTGCGCTAACTCATATACATTTTTAGGGGTAGTTGCTGTTTTAATCATCATTCATCTTTTTGCATTTTTACATAACGTTTCCATGCCTTATCTACTATAAACCCATGTTTTTCAAACACTGCCTGATGCTCGACCATGACAACGGCACACAACCGTACTTCCGAGCCGATTGCCTCCAAGGTGGTGGTAATTAATAAAGAGAGTGTTTCACGGTTATCATCACAGACATAATAGTTATTGATAACACAACCGCTTCTCCTCCGCTCCACCGGCATGAAGCCAACAACAGACTTTTTATCTACAGCAATGAACCACACATAGTGTTCAGTCGTTTTAAAAGGATAATTATTATTTGCACTCAAAACATCCGGATTCATCACTAACGGAGCTATAAGTTGGTATAAGCGTTTTTCTGTTCCTTGCACTTGTATTGTTTGTATCATGGTATCAAAGCCCTTTTGGTATATAATCTATGCAAATCGCAAAAATAGATAAAAAATGAAAGCAAAATGCAGATATAACTATAAAAAACCAAAAAGAAAAAAGATGGCACGATTATAAAACATTGTGTCTTTTTAATATAAAACTTCCCGCTTTCCTTTTTTGTTCTTATATAATTATTAAAATAAGAAATAGCTTGACTATGAAATTATTACATATAAAACGACACACCACTTGCCTCAATTATGTATCTGATTACAACATATGCTTTATTCACCAAAGACTCTTTTCAGGAGGCGATTTTAAAGTAGATAATCATCATCACTCGTGCATTTTATTTCTTTTAAAAGGAGAACTCCTGACATCTTGCAGTGAGTTCCACAATCAACAAGTTGCTGAAGGAAACATGATTCTCTTTCCCCAAAACGACCCGAATAAAAGCAAGAGCATGACAGAGACAGAATTTGTATTGCTATTCTTTGACAACCAGATAAATCTTTATAATAAGACGTCTATCGAATCGCTTACCATTCACTCTGAATACGAAAATACTTATTTCTACTCCTTACCTATCTATCCCCCATTGCGACATGTGTTGGACAGTATTTGCTACTATCTAAAACAGAAGGTTCAGTGTAGCCATATACACGAATTAAAACAAAAAGAGGTATTCATGGCATTCGGAACATTCTACAACCAGACAGAAATGGCACATTTCCTGATGCCTATCATAGGACGAGATCTAAACTTCAAGAGTTTCGTACTCGCAAATTACAGACAAGTACGAAACATCAAACAGTTTGCACAACTATATCATTGCTCCGAGCGCTCTTTCAACCGTAAATTTAAAAGTTGTTTTCATGATACTCCCTATAATTGGATTCTCACCCAAAAAACACGCCACATCAAAGGGCAATTAGCCAATCGCGATATACCCATCAGTGAGATAGCCCGAACTTTTCACTTTGCCTCACCCTCACATTTCACCACCTATTGCAAAAAAAAGCTTGGAATCACTCCAAGTGAATTCAGAGAAAAAATTGCAGAATAAGAAGTCCTGACCCGAAAAATGGAAAAAATAGAATTTGTATTGCGACGGGAACAAAATAACAGAAATGGCATTTATCTGAACTACGTCAACGGCTACTGGTATACTTATGAATGGTCGGCTTTCTTGTTATGCATGCTCTTCCCGGAAATCGAAGTAAGAAAACTCTTTGGAGTGCAGCCTGAAGAGAGTTACGCCATAGCACGAGTAAAAAAAACAATTATAAAAAAGCTTGAAAAGAAATATCCGACATCCGTGATGGATGACTCTATCAAAATTTTGCTTCCTCCTTTCAACGAAGATGAAAATATCTTCCTGAATTGGAAAGCATTACTCCCTCCGTAAAATCGACTATCACAGCATCTCACTAAGAAAGGCACTGCAGAACCATATATTGAATATTCAAATATTAGGTGGAAAATTCTTATTTTATAGTTAGTCCCCCCTTATAAATCATTTATCGATATTTAATACGGTTGTATGTTTAATTTCACTCAAAACAAATGAACTCTGCATTTTAATGATACCGTGTACCTTAGTCAGTTTCTCAAAAACAAATTGATTATAAGCATCCAAATCTTTTAAAACTACTTTAATGAAGAAGTCGTAAATACCACCGGTAGAATAACATTCCATGATTTCATCTATATTCTTTATCTCTTCTTGAAAACGTTTAATATGTTCGTCATCATGAACTGCCAGAGAGACATTACAAAAGACAATTAACGGCAGTCCTATCTTCTTATTATCTACCAAAGCAACATACCCTTTTATATAGCCATCATTTTCCAGCCGTTTGATGCGTTCGTATATCGGAGTTTTGGAAATATGAAGCTTCTCGGAAAGCTCCTTAGTGTTTACCTTAGCGTCTTTCTGTAATACCTGAAGTATTTCAATGTCGGTTTTGTCTAATTGCCCCATAGTCTTTTTTCCTATTTTAAATGGTTTAAGTTCTCCTTTTCAGGAAAATAGAATAGAAAAACAAGCGAATATAGGAATAATATCGTATTTTAAGCCGACATATAGGAAAATAATCCATTATAGATAACTTTGCAAGCACAAAAGCAATATAAATATATGGAAACAAAGAATCTTTCAAGTGCCACACACAAATGTGTTTTAGTGATTGATAACGCCCAACCTACGGGCATAGTAGCTAACATTGCCAGTGTCTTGTCCATGACACTTGGGTGTAAAGTCAATAACATTGTGAGTCATGATGTATACGATAAACAAGGCGAAAAACATTTAGGCATAACCCAACTCCCAATTCCTATACTTGGAGCTTCGCAAGAAAAGATAAAAGAAATCCGTAAGCTCTTCAATTCTTTAAAAATAGAAGAGCTGGTATTAGTCGATTTTTCTACTATTGCTCAACAATCTAAAACTTATGATGAATACGAACGGGAAATGTATAGTGCCAATGAAGCAGACCTGCACTACATTGGCATTGGAATTTGTGCCGAGAAGAAAATTATAAATAAAGTAACCGGCTGTTTAAGCCTGATCAGATAAAATGTATAAAAATAAGAATATACTATACCCTATTATCGCTCTATTGACGGTTGTTATACAGGGTACCATTTTTGTCTCTGCCAAAGTATTAATCAATGAAAGATTACCACTGGTAGAGATTCTATTATGCCGTTTTATTTTAGCTTATTCATGTATATGGATAATATCACACGGAAAACTTTGGGCTAATTGCCCGAAGGATGAATTACTTCTTTTCCTTACGGGATTATGCGGAGGTTCTCTGTATTTTATTGCAGAGAACACAGTTTTGGGAATAACACCAGCTTCCAATTTATGCCCGGAACATTGCAACACAACAGAAAGAATCAGAATCATTTGAAAAAAACGAAATAGTCCAAACTATTTGGCATATTCTACTATGCCATAAAAAACAATCGTTATATTTGCTTACGAAACAGGCATCCAATTTGGATATACGTTCGTTGGTCGATGTTGAAACATTCGAAGGAATATTGAATTTTCAATACAAATTAAATCTTAAAACATTATATAAAGATTACATAAAAGCTATTGAATATTATCTAAACCATGACGAATTCCTGAATAAATAAAAGTTGAACTTATGAGAAAGCGATTGTATTCACTTGTCGTACCATTGATATTGGTAGCATGCAGTCAAAAAGTTGAATTGGGTAGTACCGGAATGTATCCGAACTATCAAGTTGGTGAAATGGTTAGTCTTATTCCGGTGGACTCCCTGACTTATGGAGATGTGATTGCATATTATTCATATATACCCGGCTTTCAGGAGAGGGCATTTAAACGAATTGTCGGACTTCCTGGTGACACTATCCGTTTTCAGGATCAGCAATGTATCATTAACGGCAAGAAGTGCGAATGGGAATTTATACGAAAGCTTTTCTATGAAGATGATGAATGTGAAGAGTATTGTGAACGTCTGCCCAACGGCATAAAGGTAAATATCTGTAAAAGCGTTGTACCCATAGATTCGACAACGGCTACCACGTCTGCGATTGTTGTTCCGGCGGGCAGCTACTTCGTTGCAGGGGATTACAGAAGTGGCTCAATTGACAGCCGTTCGCAAGGATGCATAGCTGCGGATTCAATTATCGGGAAAAGTGCAAAAAGAAAATGAATATCTGAGGATATCCCCGATTTATCATACCACAAAACAATGAATAGCAAGAACTTCAAATAGGTTAAAGTTGATATCACTCAAACGCAACGAATTTTTTGTATACCTAAAGCCCATTGTTCAACGATACAGATGAACTAAAAGAGGGTGTGTCGAAACTCACCACAGAGGACACAGAGTAACATAGAGTGATTTTTAAGTTATTGATTATCAACATTCTTATTCTGTGATAATCTGTGTAATCTGTGGTAAAAAGAGTTTTGACACAGCCCCGGATATATACAGCTCCTATTAAAACATGGAACATTTACTATTTCGCTTCTCTTCCGCTTTGATCCGGGTTTCGCTCTATATAGTATTTGATTCTTTCAGACCAGGGTTTATCTTCAAGTGGAAACACATTAGAGCGTTCCGCCCATTTATTCCACTTAGCCTCCAGCTTTTTCACTTCTTTCGGATATTGAGCGGACAGATCTTTTGTTTCAAATGGATCCGTCTTTAAATCAATTAGTTCCCATGGTTCATTCTGGCTGCCACGTACCAGTTTCCAATGATCGGAAATAATAGCGCAGGAACTTTGGTGTTCAAAGTATAATTCTCTGGGCTTTATTTTTTTCCCATTGATTGAAGGAAGTAAGCTTTTACCTGGCAAATTATCTTTGAAATCCGAAGGGTAAGTGGCTGTGGCAGGATCTATACAAGTAGGCAGTATATCAATAATATGAGCCGGTTGTCTGCAAATCTGACCTCTCATCTTATTTTTTTCAGCATCTCCATAGGATAAGATAAAAGGTGTACTTGTACCTCCCTGAAAACATTGTGACTTATAACTTCTATAAGGGGTGTTACTCAAGTCAGCCATAAGCTGTCCCAAATATCCGCCTTCTTTTGTTGCGCCATTATCACTTAAAAAGATAAATACGGTATTATCCAGCATCCCTTTTTGCCTGATTGTTTCCACCAATTCACCAATTCCGCTATCCACGATTTCAATCATAGCAGCATAAGTAGCCATATCGGTAATCCATTGTTCCTGTTGTTTTCGTGTGAGTGTTTCCCAAGAAGGACGTTTTCCACCAAACTCTTTTTGGAAGACGGGATAATCCATTTCGTCCGGAATGAACTTCAACTTCTTTAATCTGTCGAAACGTTGCTTGCGCAGCACGTCATATCCCACCTTATACCGATTTATGCATTTACCCACGCGATCAGCAGGAGCCTGAAGAGGCAAGTGAGGAGCATAATGAGCCACGTACATAAACATTGGTTTGCCTGCAGGATGTTGTTTGACAAAACTTACTGCCGAATCGGTGATGGCAGTGGTGTAATAATAATCATCGGGGAATTCTGTAATTCGGGTCAGATTACTGTATACGGGAGTCGGTTTATAATAATTCCCTCCTCCGCTCAGGCAACCGTAATATTTGTCAAAACCTCTCTGGGCCGGATAGCTGCCGTTAGGAGCATCAAAAGCTCCATCTACTGTAACGTGCCATTTGCCGCTCATATAAGTGCTGTAACCATTCGCCTTCATCACTTCGGCAATAGTAGGGATGTTTTTCGTAATCTGTCCTCTGTATCCGGGGCGATGTTCATCTACTGCCGTCATCCATCCCATGCCCGCCTCATGCTGGTAGTGCCCTGTCAGCAAAGCAGCACGGCTGGGGCAACTTCTTCCTGTATTCTTGAACAGGCTGAAGCGAACACCGTTTTCTGCAAGACTGTCGATGTTTGGGGTCTGGATTTCACTTCCGTAACAACCCAGGTCGGAAAAGCCCATGTCGTCACATAAAATCAATACAATGTTAGGAGGAGTATTTGTCTGGGCCTTTATACAGGTAAGCCCGACTCCTAACAAGAATGAAGTATACAATACTCTGTTCATATGATTATAATTTAAAATTGAAATAAATATGTGTTTATTCTATCCACAGCAAGCCGGGGTGATTATTCAAAGTCACTCTGCTGTTTTTCTACCTCTTTTAGTTTCAGGCGGCTTAATTCCTGTTGCAGATCAAGGACACGCTTTTTACAATCAGAAGAGACAGTAATTGCTTTTTCGTTGTTACGCCCGTCTGTTGATTGGGCTTGTGCCAGTTCCTCTTTGTCCGCTATCAGAGTATGCTCTGAAGGAAAAGTGGAAATAATCAATTCTGCCGGAACGGGAGTCTGTTTGCCTTGCCATACCACCGATGCGCGAATTTTGATTTCTCCGGGTGTAGTAGTTGACCTTACCAGCACCGGGGCAGTTCCCCAAAGTACCGGACGGGGATTGGTAAATGTCGCTTCATCGGCAACGAGCTGCCCCTGTCCTTCAATCTCAAATTTGACTTCGTAGTTATTCAAACGTTTGATATTCCCGTTTTCATCTGCGATGGCGGCTATGATTGTCACTATGTCTGAACCGTCCGCTTTCATCTGTACTTTCTCATCGTCCGCCCAAAGCAATAATTTCACGGGACGACGGGCAGGCGTTACTTTATGTGTCACAACCACCTTTCCGTTCATTATTCCTTCCGCCAGGAGATAAGAATCCGCCTGTTTGTTTTGTCGTGCCAACTTTTTGTCGTGCATGACATCAAAGACATCCTTAAACATGATAACCGGTGAAGGCATTCCGGCTTCATTCGCCGACTTATGGTAAGTATATCGCTTGCCTCCCTTACAATAGGTAAGGCGAACTTCATCGCAGTTGCTATATACTGTCACATCTTTTGGGGAGAAAGGAGTCATCGCATTGGCTATGTAAACCATCGGTCCGTTATCGGCTATCAGTTCTTTGTTGGGTTCGGCAGGACGCTGGGAACAGAACATATAATAAGATAGCTTGGGTTGCCGGAAAGCATCCATGATTCCCCCGTAGAACGGATCGGGATGATAGCCTCTCTGGTGGTCGAAGGAGTGCCAGAAGCAACCGCCTATATGTTGTCTGGGAGTCCTGTACAGTATATCATAACTTGTAAGCCGATAATCATTCTTAGCATATCCCTGTGCCTGAATCAGCATAGGCACTTCTCCCCAGCTGCGGTTGACCCGGCTCGGTGAGTTATGAGAGTTCCAGTCGTCCACATTATCTCCCCATTCGCGGGTGAAATAACTGATTTTAGGGTCTAAATCTTTGGAATTAAAGGCTCCGCCGCCACCGTTTATCGGGTGGGTAAATTGGACGGGGAAATATTCATGTCCGCGTGCCGTCGCATCACATCCGGCATAACAATACGGATATGGATATTCTTCTTTGAGAACATCTACTACCTTCTTGGCGAAATCCGCTGGATACCAGGTTTCATTCAGGACCGGTTCCCACATCCATACGCAAGGATGATTACGGTCCCGGCGAATCATATTGCGGATATCACTGAATACTCTCCGGGCAAAGATCGGCTTGTCATTCCAAAACTGCCACCCCGGTGTATTGACAATCACAAAGAGTCCTAATTCATCGCAAGCATCCATAAATGCCGGATCTTGCGGATAATGGGCATTCCGGATAACACGTAATCCAGCATCACGCAACTTTTTCGCATCGCGCCAATGCAGACTGTTGGGCAGGGCATTGCCTATTACAGCATAATCCTGATGACGATTGGCTCCTATCAGAGGATACGGATACGGCTTTCCATTCAACCAGAAGCCATCTTTTCCCTTGAATTCAATGCTGCGGATACCAATACGGCGGCAATATCCGTCAATGATGTTATCGGCTTTGTCTTTCACATAAATGTGCAGTTTGTAAAGGTAGGGAGTGTCGGGTGACCAGAGGTGAGGCTTTTCGACAGTTGCTTTACAGGAAAACTGTCTGGCAATCCCGTTACTCACTGACAAGCCGGTTTCTTTGGTAAGAATGCATTTGTTATCTTGATCATAGAGTTCATACGTTATTTTTCCGCCAAAAGATTTTCCGGAGTTGTTGCGTATATGGGTGTCCAATTTCAACTGTGCAGACAACTCGGACACTTTGTCGAAGGAGACAAACAGCCCACCTCCGGCAGCCTCGTCTTCATAATTGGGATCGGTAATAAATACCTGGTTGTGGACTATCATCCAGCAGTCGCGGTAAATTCCTCCAAAATAAGCAAAATCCAATGCGTCCTGTGGTTTTCCGGGAGGATAATCGGGATCATCACCATTGTCCGCCCATACGGCAATTACATTATCTTCTCCGTATTTCAGGTATGGAGTGACATCAACGATTACAGGCAGATAACCACCGAAATGTTCCTTCAGCAACTTTCCGTTCACCCATATTCTGGACTTTCCCATAATAGCTTCGAAATGGAGGAATTGCCGTTTGCCCCTCCAACACGGTTCGGGAGTAAAATGTTTCCGATACCAGACCTCACCCTGATAATTGACGCATCCGCTGGCCTCAGTGGGGAGATACTCTATGCCATCCGGCAATGATACGATATTCCAGGCCTTGTCATTGAATCCCGGCCGTTCCGCTCCTTCGATATTTCCTTTATGAAGTCTCCAGGCGGGATTCATACTATACACCGCACGTCCTGTGTTGGGAAGTGAATAAAAGCCGGCAGTGGAATAAGATGGCTGGTAGCCGTCTGCATAAATACCTGTTGCTTCGGTCAACATCAGACAGATAAGCACAATTTTCCAAAAGATTAAAGAAAATCTCATAATTCTTCTATTTTACTAAATTAGGTATTTTTCTGTATATCAACGATAGACTATTTTACTTTCTCATAGAACTTCATCCGGCCAAGGTACTAATTTTCCAGTACTTTTAAATCTCGGACGCTGAGCTTTATTCTTTCTTAAATATTTACCTAATTCATCAGATAACCTTTTCACTATACCGGGATGACTTTGTACGAGATTCTGTTTTTCTGAAAGATCATTGGCTATGTTGAAGAGTTCTTTCTTTTGCGTACCATAGTAGTAGATCAACTTCCAGTCGCCTTTACGGATAGTACAACTGGCTCCGAACCCGGGCCCTTCTTCCCTCCATCCATTGGGGAAATTCCAGAAAAGGGCCCGATTTTTAGAGGTATCCTTTTTACCGGTCAGCAACGGGATAAAGCTGATTCCATCCACACGCTGTACCGTATGGTAACGTTTGATTTTTGCCATTCCAAGAATAGTAGGAAAAAAATCCTCTATAATTACATATTTGTCACATTCAGTCTGCGGTTGAGTTACACCAGGCCAATAGACCATCATCGGTTCGCGGATTCCCCCTTCATGGGCCGATCCTTTTCCACTACTGAGCGGAGCATTTTGTACATACAAAGGCGTGTGCCAGTAAGGCTCCGACGCCAGTCCTCCATTATCCGACATAAAAAGTATGATTGTATTATCCATCAGGTCATTCTTTTCCAGATTATCCATCAGATCCCCAAGGCTTTTGTCCATTCCTTCAATGAGTCCCGCATAAGCAGCATCATTATCTGATAGTCCTTTCTCCTTATACTTCTTATAAAACCGCTTATCTTTTTCCAGTGGCACATGAATGGCATAATGTGCCATGTACAGGAAAAACGGTTGGTTTTCCTGCTTCACTTTATCGAGTGCCCTGACCGCTTCCAAGGTAAGTGCCTCAGTCAGAAAAATATCTTTCCCGCGATACTCTTCAAGGCCGGGAGTAGCAAATTTCGATGGTGCATGGCCTTCATAGGCATTTCCGAAATGTGTAAGTCCCTGATAAGTGCCGGGAGCCCCGGGAGCTCCACCGGCAATATTAACATCAAACCCCATATTCAGCGGATTTTCACCAGGTGTTGAACGTGCGGCAAAATGTGCTTTACCACAATGTATGGTATAATATCCATTGTCTTTTAATAACTGTGCCAGCGAAGTCGCATAGGTACAATGCTCAATCTTGTCCTGTTGACAGAATCCGTTTACATTCCATTGTGGATAGATGAGTTTGTCACTTGGAGCATCATTGGAAGCATTTCTCTCCAGGGTCCAATTGGTGACTTTGTGGCAGGTACTGTTCATACCTGTGAATAAGCTTACTCGACTGGGCGAACTGATGCTATTGGCATATGCCTGTGTGAACTTCATACCTTTCCGGGCAAGACGTTCCATGTTGGGTGTCTCGTAACGTTCATTAAAAGGTGTCTTCTGATTCCAAAAAGGTACGGAAGTATCCTGCCACCCCATATCATCTACCAGAAAAAGAAGGATATTGGGACGCTTGTCCACTTTTATGCCTCCTGCATACATATTACCCGCAAGACATAACAAAAATAAGGAAGCAATTCTTTCCATTTTTAGTTTGTTGTTAAAGAAGAAGTATTGCAAAAGCCTTCTCCCCCCACTATTTTTTCTCAGGAAGAAAGAGTGGCTACCCAAAGAGCGGTGTTAGGAATATACAATAGTGGCAATTGGTATTTTTACCTACCACCCAGGCTCTTGCAATAACTTCTTTCAAATTGAAATTCTATATGTTTTACTTTACACCAATCGGTCCTTCATTAGCTACAGTAGGCCATCCCGGATTCTGGTAAATAACAGAAGTACTGGGATCATTAGGATCTGAAGCAGTGATTCTGAAATGCGTAATAGCAATCGGATTCAGATAATGTGCTTCACACCAGGAGTATCCGGCATCATACATCAGATTATTTGTTTTAGTAGCCCGATAAGGACATAGATACTTACCACTACTGGCATAGCTTGAAACATTAGAATCCGGTTCGCCTTCCTGTACCAAAAGATTCTTCCCGTCCTTCATATACATATCCTTCAAATCGGATTCCCACAGATTGACACCTTCAATAATGTAACCCTTAACCTGATCCAAGGCTCTCCACCGTTTTAAGTCCATCATACGAAGACCTTCCGCCATGAGTTCGCAACGCCGTTCACGACGTATATTATACAATAAAGAAGAAACTTCTTTTCCTGCCGAATATACCGCCCAGTCTCTCTCTCTGGAAAGGTCCGTATTATTCACTGTCACCGTATAATCTCTCGGCAACCCGGCCCTTTCGCGAAGATCCCCCCAGTAGCCGGCCGCTTCTGAACCGATAGATGTACCGTTATGTTCCATACAATCGGCTTCAATATAATTCAGATACGCCTCGGCTACACGATATACCGGACAACCTTCGATCGCTGTATTGCCATCACGATACCAATGATCGGAAAGCCCTTTGCGAACCTGATAGCCCGTCACACATTTTAATTCTGTTATATCCAAAAGATTCGGAGCTTCCGGTAGTAAATCGGGAGTACCATTCATGATAGTCGGGCTGAGTGTTTCACCAGGAGTCATCATGAAAAGTTGCAGACGCAAATCTCTGTTTTTACGTACATTCCGTAATGCCCCATCCCCTTTATATTCATCGCTTGCATAGATCGGCTTGCCGTCACGACAAAGGAAGCTCTCCACATAATTCCGCGTATATCCTGTATTTCCTCCCACTCGAATATAATAAGGAGCCGAATGCATGATTTTATACTCAAGGAGATTGTATTGACGCCACATTAATATTTCTGAATATCCTTCCAGGTTATCTGCGGAAAATTGGGCAAAATAAGGATTGCTCATTTTATATACGTCTTCATCTGTCTTAACTATTTCATCCGTACAGTCTTTTGCTGTATTCTGTACCAAAGCCGCATTCCCGATTACTTCCTTAGCTGCGGCCTTAGCCTCCTTCAGAAAAAATGCAATTTCTGTATCGATATTAAAACCCGTTATATCCTCCGCCTTTCCCGGCCACCCCGGGCCACCCGGAACTAAAGCCGTACCTTTATGATATGTCAGCCAGGAGGCTTCAAATAAGGCAGCTCTCGATTTCAATAATAAAGCCGCATTTTTGGTTATACGATTCTTTCCACCTGTAATATTATTGCTCAGCATACCGATGGCATTATCCAAATCTTGCAAAATAAAACGAGCGACTTTGTAGCGGGGCTCCCGTTTACTGGCTGCAACTAAAGCCTCGCTTTCGTCCGGCAATGTTTTTGTTATGATAGGAAAATCACCGAAGGTCTGTAATTTAGATAAATAATTTTTAGCACGTAAAAAATACATTTCGCCAATATAATGTTTGATATTGACTTCCGTACCTTCTATTTCTCCTTTTTCAAAACGGGGTATCACTGTTTCAAGAAAATAATTTGCTTCACGAATAGGCCCAAAATACCAAGGGTCATTATTACTGGGATCACTGTAAGCTTCCGGCACTTTCCATTGACCGGGAATCCACTTATTATCATAACTGGTAGCAGCCTGATTATCGGTTGCATTATCATTTCTCCAAATACCTGCATTGTATCCGCCGTGAGTCGTGAAATTGTAGTGCTTTACAGCATAGGCAGCCAAGTCACTTTCATTGAAGAAGAAGTTGTCCGGAGTCACACTATCCAAAGGTTCCTTATCCAAGAAATCATTGCAAGAAGAAAGAATAAAACTTCCTCCTGCCAACAAAAACAAATATTGAATTATCTTTTTCATACGTCATCAATTAAAAATTAACACTAAATCCTGTGGAGAAAGTACGAGACAACGGATAGGTCTTTCCTGAAGTATATGAATTTGATCCGTATCCGGTACCGATTGTTTCCGGGTCAAAGCCTTGCGGCAATCCCGTAAGTGTAAACAGGTTTTCTCCTGAGAAGAATATTCGCAGATTGGAAATACCCATTTTAGACGTTATCCGTGCAGGGATAGTATAGCCGATCTGCAGATTTTTCAGCCGTACATAAGCGGCATTTTGCAAATAACGAGTCTGCGCCTGTTGGTTTTTAGCATAATTGACAGACAGCGGCCTGGGGAAATAAGCATTTGTATTAGGACTCCAAAAATCATCGCCTTCACGAAAAAAATCAAGATGAGGAGTAAAGCATGCTGATTGCCATATGTCACCTGTAGCTCCCCAGAACATATTATCACCTAACCATGCGTCACGTTTTGCTACCCCCTGGAAGAACAAACGCGCATCGAAACCTTTCCAGGATGCATTCAAATCCAGACCGAATTTGAACCGAGGAGAACTGTTACCGATAATCCTCCTGTCTCCCGGGTCATTGAGAGTGGCACCGGAGGTAATTTTACCATCGCCATTCAAATCCCGGTACATGATATCACCCGCACCCCATTTGGTGCCTAAAGCATCCTGTCCGCCATTGGGCAGTGAAGCAAGATGGGCGTCCATTTCTTCCTGGCTCTTGGCTATGCCGATGGTTTCAAATCCCCATATATTACCGCTATATTCACCTGCATACCAAGTGTCGATTTTACCCGTCTTATTAGGATACCTCAAAATCTTCTGGCGGTCATCCGAAAGTAACAGGTGGACTCCATAATTAAATCCTCTGATTTGATCTCTCCATCCCAAATCCAGTTCAAAACCGGTAGACTGCATATCGGCATTGTTCACTTTAGGAACATTCGTTCCCAAAGTGACAGGAAGTTCGGGAGCCGGCCCCACCATATTAATGGTTTTCCGGTTGAACCAGTCAAAGCTTACAGTCAAGCGGTTGCTCAACAATCCCAAATCGAAACCAATATTCCATGACCGCATGGTTTCCCAGCCTAATAACGCCGAGATCAAATCCGGTGCATTCGCTGTGTTGGGACGCTTGTTTTCAATCAGCCAATTAGAGTTAGGATCTTCAGCAACAAACTTCATCAACTGGATATACGGATATAGATTTGTCGTATTCTGATTGCCAAGCTCTCCCCAAGAGCCACGGACTTTCAAATTATTGATAACATCGTTATAAGGTTCCATAAATGCCTCACGCGCCACATTCCATCCGGCAGAGAACGAGGGAAACAAGTTCCAGCGCTTATTCCTTGCAAAACGTGAAGTTCCGTCATAACGAAGATTCATCTCGAACAGATAACGTTCTTTATAATCGTAATTGACTCGACCGAAAAAGCCGGCTGTAGCCCAATGAGTCAGTTGAGACTTGTCAATAGTAGGTTTTCCCGTGGCAGCATTTATATTAGGGACGGATTCTGATATCAAATCCTGCTTCGTAGCCTTAAGCTGTCTCCATTTGCTCATTTCAGCTTGAAATCCTGCCATCACTTTCACATGATGTGCCTCAGCAAAAGTTCTGCTATAGTCACTATAAACATTTGTGTTAAAATAATTGGTACGTTCAGCATTTTCTGTAACTTTCGATGTTTGCCAGGTATCACCCAAATAAGGCTCACCGGCTACATTCATTTGTGTAACCTTTAAAGAAGCCGTATGGGAAAAGTTATCGATCGTTTTATAATTAATCTCCCCGAAAATTTTCCAGTTCTTGACAGGCTCCACTACTACCTGGAATTGTTGGTATAGCCAGTCAGTCTGAGAATCATTGTCACCTCCGTAGAGAATAGGCCGGATGATCGTGTTTCCCATTGGATATCCATTAGGATCTACAGTAGGCTCCATCGGCCAACGTTTGGAAATATTCTGATAAAGAGTATTATCGGTCATAGCAGTAGGCTTGGAATAATCCTTTCTCATGTATTTCATACTATAATTCATATGAAGCCAGGGAAAAAGTTCTGCATTAATCTTTCCTGTCACCGAGTAACGCTGCAATTGATCACGACGGATAGCCATCATGCCTTCCTGCCCCATGTAATTTCCCGAAAAATAATACTGTATTTTCTCCGTTCCGCCACTAACACTCAGCGAATGCTCCTGTGAAAATGCCGTTCCTCCGAATACTACATCATACCAATCCGTATCCGTATTGCCGATCCAGTCCCAAATAGTAGGGGTATTCCTATTAGGCTGAGTAGTAGTGGTAATCACTCCCGATGCATAATCTTTGATAGCTTGAAGGCGGGTATCATCAAACTGTACTGCCGTTACACCGTCATTCCGCTGCATAGTATTGAAATACATAGCATATGTGTATGCATCTGCCACATGCGGCAGATTGATAGCCTGCGACCAACGAAAACTGTTATTGTAATTAACGGTTGCCTTCCCGGCTTTTCCTTTCTTAGTTGTTATCAACACTACCCCGAAAGGTGCACGCGAACCATAGATAGATGAGGCGGCAGCGTCTTTCAGAACTGATATGCTTTCAATATCATTCGGATTCAGCATATTCATATTTCCTTCCATACCATCGATCAGGATTAACGGAGCCGCATTGGAACCAGCTCCGATAGTACCTGTTCCACGAATATTGACCTTCATGTCCGCACCTATCTCACCGCCATTGCCATCGGAAGCATAGGAAAAATTCATTCCCGGAACCAATCCCTGTAAAGCCTGGCTTACGTTGGAAACCGGACGCGACAATAATTCATCAGCATTTACTGTAGATACAGAACCGGTCAGATTCACTTTCTTTTGTGTACCGAAACCTACGACCACGACTTCATCCAATGTTTGCATATCCTCTTTCAGAATAATCGACAAAACCTTGTCACCTTGCGCCTTCACAGTCTGAGATACATAACCTACATAAGAAACTGTGATAGTAGTGTTAGGCGAAGAGACATCCAGAGTGAAATTTCCGTTCAGATCTGTTATCACGCCGTTTTTAGTGCTATTCTCCATAACAGTAGCTCCAATCACCGGATCGCCGGATATGTCCGTCACCTTTCCCTTTATATGTATTGTCTGTTTTACGGAAGATGTATCCGGTATCTTCGTGGACAATATTATTTTCTTGTTATTTATAACATATTTTACATTAGTATTTTTAAACACCTCATTCAATATAGTAAAGATGTTATTGTACCCGGTTGATATTGATACCCGGCGGTTAATATCAACATGACTATCATTATAAAAAAAACTAAATTCAGATTGTGACTCAATTTGGGAAAGTACTTCTTTTACAGTCTGATTTTTTGCTTCCACATTGATTATAGTGCGTTGGGCATAACTGTCGCTGGCACATAGTAAACCAACAAAACAAAAAGAAAACACAAAAAGCAATTTCATAGTTAATGGAAAATTTTTCCAAACGGCAGGCATGGGATTATCCGCCCATAATTGTTGGACATAGTTGTTTTTCTTCATATCTTTGCATGAATTAAAGTTAAGAAATAATTTATTCTGTTTGCGCGCAAACAGTTTAAAGGCTTTCACATACAGGCAGATGTTGGCGCATCATGCCTGTATGTCTTTTTAATTAAGGAGGCTTGTAATGTTTCATAATAGTATCAAATTTAGTTAAACATAAGGGTTCTTTCTAATATATCTCTATAACCCGCTTCTTCTGATCGTTATCTTTTGCCTTAATGACCCGCCAACGAATGCATGATGAAATTTTAAAGTTTTCCAAGATTTCGTCTACATATTGATCTGTAAACATACCGGTGAATGTATATTTGTCATACTTAGAAGTATTTACTATAAAGTCTACATTATAACGTTTCCCCAGCATGCGTAATGCATCCCTCATAGGAGTCCGGTCAAATATCATTTTCATATCTTTCCACGACAATTCCGATTCTCCATTCGTACTCTTTAATAAAATTTCTTCGTTCTTTTTGTTATAAATGGTTTTCTGTCCCGGCTTCATTGTCACTTTACGTTTAGTACCTGCCTGCTGATATATAAATTCTACTTTACCTTCTATCAACGTCGTAGTGACTTCATCCATATTGCCGAATGCTTCCAGATTAAAACGTGTACCCAAAACCTCCACTTTAGAATTTTGAAGCGTTGAAACAATGAATTTGCGAGTGGAATCCTTAGTCACATCAAAATAAGCTTCACCATCCAAGCTTACTTCACGAATATCACCAGTAAAAGCTGAAGGATACTTCAAAACTGAACCAGAATTCAAATATACCAAAGTACTGTCCGGTAATCTAAATGAGGTAATCATCCCAGGCTGTGTACGGATTTCGTATAATTGGGTACGGACAGGCGCAGCAGATCCCGATTGATAGAGCAAAATAAAAATAGTAATTGTCATCGGTATAAGTAAAAACACGGCTACGCGCTGCATCCAACTCCACCAGGGAATATGATACTTGCTTCCCTGCATATGCCCTTTCACTTTGGTTAACTCTTCATTCAAATCTATATTTTCAGCGACTTGCTGTGCGTCGGTCATAAGAAGAAGAGTATAAATGTCAATAGCCTTCTTTTTATTCCCATCTGACGACTTGATCCAGGCTTCTATTTCCCGTACTTCATCTGCTGTCGCTTTACCATCATAATAGCTAATGAGCAAGTCTTCTATATTCGAATAATCCATTTCCATGATAAATTTATTAAAGAGACAACCGGGAAATAAAAAATACTAAACTCATTTTCATAATTAACATTACTTAATATTAATAAACTTTATAATTAACAACAGTGATTGTATATATTTAAAATACAAGCATTATCATTGCAGACATGGAACACAGCAATGAAGATGCATATTTATTAATTGCACTGAGAAAAGGAGAAGTAATAGCTTTCGATAGTATATTTAAAAAGTACTACCCAATTCTTTGCGCATATGGGAATAGGTTTGTAGATAATGAAGAGTCAAAAGAAATAGCCGGAGACGCAATTTTGTGGTTGTGGGAACATCGCCAGACACTCCAGGTTGAAACTTCATTAGGTCGATATTTACTCAAATCGGTATATCACAGGTCACTCAACTGCATTAAGCAGAAAAATTTGAAAAATCAAGCTGATACCATATTTTATGAAGAAATGGAAAAGCTAATACATGGTGTAGAAGCATTTCAATTTCAAGAGCTTTCCAGACGAATAAAAGAGGCCATAGATGGGTTACCAACTTCTTATCGGGAGGCTTTTCTTATGCATCGTTTTACCCAAAAGAGTTATAAAGAAATTGCTGAGATTTCCGGAGTTTCAATAAAAACCATTGCTTACCGCATACAACAGGCAACAAAGCTGCTTCGTGAGGATCTTGCAGATTTACTAATCACCACCCTCGTTTGTGTATTGACAATCATCCGTTAGCTATTGAATTAGTTTTTCCTCAGTTGCTGAAAAAGAATTCTTAGAGTAAAAAATTACTATCAGAGAAGTCCCCTTCCAACAAAAGTAGAAAACATTTTAACAGAGGAAAGTCTTGGTTCTTGATTTTTCTCGTTTGCAAATGCAGCAGAAACAATATTTACCCCATACTCAATCTCTTTCCGGGTAATTAGCAGAAGAGGGACTTCTGATTCTGCCAAGTTTCTACCAATGAAGAATGATATTGTTTTTTGTTCTTCTTTTGGCATATTGTCTATCACCAGAGGAAGTCTTTTCATAAAAATATTTATGGTATGAGTTATGTGTTCCTTTGTAGGAAAGTGAAAGATTCCTCATCTTTTTTATTCAATCCTAATCATATTACCCAAATTATAATTAAATTTGTCTGAAACCTTAAAGACATACATCCATGGAGCTAACCCATTATATACCAGTTAATACCACAGAAAAATAGATTTGATAATCAAAGAACTTTTGGAAGAGAATCTACTAAACAATAAAGTTTTCCAATTAAGAATCATGAATATGATTAATAAATATAAGATACAACTCTATTTCCTTGAACAACTGACTGAACTAAGGAAAATTAAACAGGTCACGCAAAAGAAAAAGGAAGCAGTATGCCAAGAGGAAAAGGAACTAATACGCCAAAAGAATTTTTTAGTTCCCAACCCAAACGATTCCTATAGCCGAAAGAAATTCAAGAATCTAGTTGGAATGACTATCGGAGACATTGCCAAAGCATATAATGTAAAAGTAAACGATATATTGGAACTCATCAAAACAAAAAATCCGTATACAAATTCATGTTTATCCACTTCCAAGTTGGAAATAAGAGATTTATTTATCAATAGATCTTACTTTAAAGGAATAATTTCCAATTATTTATCATTCAAAGCACAATGCAAAATACAGAATAACAGTTTTAAAGGTTCTTCTTCAAATTTGGTGGTAAGGGAAGTGTAAGCCCTCGTTTATAGTTGACAAAAAAGCAAGTATCCCGACTTTCCCCCGAAGAGTCTATCCATGAGGTGAAGAAGCGAATTTTAGAATAAACCATCTGAAAATCAATATCTTTAAAAAGTAAAATTTCCATCTTCAAAAGCTTTGTTTTAACACAGAGTTAAAGCTTGTTCTTTGGATGTGAATAACAAGTTCTTTAAATGCAAAAGCCTTATTATTTGCGCATAAGAACCTGACAAACTGCAAAAGGCATTAACAATGTTAATTGAAGAAAGGGATAAGGATGAAGATACCGGTTCAGACGGCGCAAATTCACTTCCGAAACTTGAGTTATCTTATTCAGCCGGTGTCTATTTTTTCTTATTAAAGCAAGCAAAAAGGACAATTATCAACTTGAAAATAAAGAAATAAAGAATTTACCACCAAATTTGGAGAAGAACCGTTTTAAAGGAAAGAAACACATGGGAATTTATGAACGTAAAGTTGATATGGTAAAACCATTAAAAGCTGTCCTTATCTCCACTCCTATGGGAGGACTAAACAAAGGAAAAGGTAGAAGATAGATAGCTGTGTCTTGGCATGTTACTCAAAAGAAAGGATTAGTCAACAAACTGAAGTGGAATGGGACACCAATAATACCAAAACAAGACAAAGAATGCATTGAATTGCAAGACTGTTCTGAACAAAACTCCATACAGTCTTTTTTGCTTATATGACATAAGGATCTCATCCTTTTACAAAATCACTTTACATGATAAATGATGGACTTAAGATAGAAAAACGTATTCATATAAGACGGAAGGTACAAAATTTAAAAAGTAATCAATATATAACATTCATTAGTTCAGTTAGTTAAAATACATGAATGTTACGCATGGATTGGTCGCACGGGTTACTAATAATCGGTCGCATATTATGCACACCATTTTTAAAAGTGTAGCAAAGGTAAGAACATAAAAAAGCACTAATATATTGAATATCAGTGCTAAATATTTGTTCTCAATTCTCCTTTGCGGTGCGTACGGAAGATGAACCTTAATTCTATTCCTCACGTACTCAATATCTTAGCAAGCTCCTTTATTCTTTCTCCCACTAATAACCCCACGTGTGCAATTCTTTAGATTGCTTGGTGTTGCGGTGGTTGTTTGAGTTGGTGCAAAATTAGCAAAATAGTTCATACGGAATATTATCTAAAGATTTATTAACAGAGTGTCAGGCTTCTAACTTTCCTATTGTGTTTTTTGCATTTTTATTAGAATGTCCCTTTTTTACACCTATTATCAATCTAAGAAATCTTACTTTTGCCTGATAATTAAGGCAAAATGGAGAAAATTCAAGTAATACAACCTACTAAATTGCTCGCACCTTATATAAAGCAATATTGGTTTTTAAGGATAGATGATGTAAAGCAAGGCTTTCAACGTTCTATTCCGGCAGGTTATGTAGCACTTGTTTTTCATAAAGGAAACAAAATTATTTCTTCTTTTCATAAGGGGACGCAGCCACAATCCTATATAAGCGGGCAAATCAGCACTTATTCAGACATAGAATTTTCTTTCTTAGATATGGTTATTATCCTATTTCAGCCTATCGGATGCAGGATGTTTTTTTCATATCCTATGGAAGAATTTACTAATCAAAACATAAGTATTGATTTGTTAGACAATACCTATTTAGTAGAATTGGAAGAGAAAATAAATGAAGCATTTGATACTTATCAAACGGTTAGATTGATAGAAGAATATTTATTAAATAGACTATCCAAAAATATTCCATGTAATGCCAATAGGATGATGACTACTGTTCAAAATATCAATGAAGGAGAAGGAAATATATCCGTTCTATCTCAAACGGCTTGTTTAGGATATAAGCAATTTAAACGGATATTCTCTGAATATATAGGACTAAATCCAAAAGATTTTATCCAAATCACACGATTTAGAAAGACATTCAATATTTTGCAATCAACTCCACAAATCAGTATAAGTAAAGTTGCCTATGATTGTGGATATTATGATAAGTCACATCTAATAAAGGAGTTTAAAATGTTCACGGGCTATACCCCTAAACAACTACTTGATATTTGTGATACTTATACCGAAAATCTATCGGTATTCAACTCTGTATTTATCAACGACAATAAAAAACTTAATAACATCGCTTTATGAAAATATTGATATACGGTGCTGGTGTAGTAGGCTGTACTTATGGTTGGCAATTATCCAAAGTAGGATGTGACGTTACTGTATTGGTGCGTAAAGGGCAAAAAGAATCTGTACAAAAGAATGGCATTCAAATTATCTGTTCTGACTTTAGAGGGAAAGCAAGAAAAGATACAGATGTAATCTTTAAGCCTACAGTAATAGACGAACTTTCGTCAAACAATGATTTTGAATATATTATTGTCTCCACCAATAAATTGCAATTATCAACTATATTGCCAACTCTTTCAAAGTCAGCAGGAAAAGCAAATGTTGTATTTTTCCAAAATAACTGGGATGTTTTTACTGAAATAGATAAATATTTAAAACCTGAACAATACTTTTTTGCCTTTCCCTTTATGGTTGGAGGTGGGAAAGAAGATAAAAGCATACATTGTGCCATCTCAGGTCTAAAATATTCCAATACTCCGTTAGGTGAAAAAGACGGGCGGATAACTCCACGAGTAGAAAAACTTTTTATAATACTGGATAAAGCAAACTTAAAGCCTGTCATTTCTAATCAAATATTAGTATGGCTAATCACACATTATGCTGTTGCTGCCGGTCTTTCAGCGGGAATAATGAGTGCCGGAAGTGCCTTTAAATTTATAGAGAATACAGCTATTATTAAAATTACAATGAAAGCTATTCGGGAAGGCTTAGCTATTTGTAAAAGAATGGGTGTCAATCCTAAAACAGAAAAAGCAAATAGATTATATCTTTTACCTTTATTTATCAGTGTGCCAATAGCTAAGAAAATTTATGGTAATGATGCTCTGCAACTTATGTTTGATGGACATATAAATCATTCTCCTGTTGAAATAAGGCAAATGATAGATGATATAATAGATAGTGGTGTAAAATATGCTGTTATAACTCCTAATCTGGCACAATTAAAAAGTTATATATCTTCTAACCAAACTAATAAAAGTAAGTGAATAAAGCTATCAATTCGATAGCTATTAAATATAAGTATATGAAAGATATATTACAAGAGAGATTTTTCCAATTATTATTGGAATGCTCGCAGCGTAAAGTTTCTGTAACAGAATTTACAGAAGCTATTGAGGAATTGGCTACACATTTAGCTGATTTCAGTTTCAACGAACAGGATTATAGCGTTTTACTTCGTTATTTCTCCTTTGGTTTGCATCGACTTAAATCGTATCGTGTGCGGTTTGAGCAAGAAAAAAATGCCCTACTTGCATTTAATTGATGAAGCAATGGGATTACTAAATAATGAAATGCGTATTATCAAACTGCGCATAAAATATCCGGAACAGTTTCAGCAACACGCAAATAAGCTCTTTATTTCCCCTCTCTACTTGGCTGACAAGACAACCTTTATCAACATCATGGAAATTGTCAGCGGTCTATTTCTCTCCCAACGTATAATATATCAAAATGGTAGCCCTGCTCACCTGACGGATTTAGGCAAAGGCTTTGAATGGCTTTTCAATATAAAGTTAGGCGATTATCATCAAAAGCATATGGATGTCATCAAGCGTAAGCCAACAAAACTAACAGAGTTCCTTAGCGAACTGGTAACCCTTATCCGAAAAGAACACGGAAATAAAGGGTATAGATAATCAGATACTTAGTATCAATTTATACGGGGTAGCGTATGCTACCCTGTAATTTGTTTGCTTCCCTTTTCTGAACTTTGCTTCATCAATCGATTGAGAATCTTAATGTATAATCAGAAAAATGAAGCAATATGTATGTAGATAATTACGAGTTCAAAGACTGGATGCAAAAGCTACTTGATAAACTGGAAGAAGTCGGCAAAGATGTAAAGAGTTTGCAAACCAACCCAGAAGTAATGCCGAATGACAAACTTTTGGATAATCAGGATTTATGCCTGCTATTCAAAGTCAGTACCCGGACATTACAGAGATTAAGAAGCAAGAAACTGCTGCCCTTTATGATGATTAGCGGAAAAGCCTATTACCGGGCTTCCGATGTGCGAGAGTTCATAAAGGAACGGTTCGATGTGGGTACGTTCCGAAAGTTCGAGAAAGAACACGGAACGAATAAGTAAAACTGAAATTCATCCCGAAGTTGTACACGTGGCAGCTTCGGGATGTTTTTCTTTTGGCAAACCTCTACTTATTTCTCTGCCGATATTATTCCCTCTTCCTTATAAGATGCTTCAAACTGTTTGGTAAGCGCAATAATCTGCTGGTTCGTCTTTATCAATTCAACAGTGTACTGTTCCAGTTTGTAAAGCAAGGCAAGTGCTTTCTTTTCCGCAAAATTGGAATGTAGTTCTTTCACCGTTTGGTTATACAGTATGCCTATGCTCCTGAATTGTGAAAACAGTTGGGAGAGTTGGATGTAATAATCTACCTTGCTTTTATCAATCCTAAGTACCTTAAACGATTTCCCGAAAATACAGTTCTTAATAAAATGCGCCTTTACCTTGTAGCCTGATTGGTCGTAAAAGGCTAAGAACTTGGCGTTCTCCACATCGTCCAAATTAAGGGAATAGCGGTGTGTTCGTGGGTCAAGTTTAGGCTTGCGCCCACCTTTGTTAAATAGCTTCTTTTTCTGTTCCATAATGATAATTATTTACTGGTTTTACGACTTCGGAGTAAAACCAACCACCTTAAAAGGTGGCAAGGTTTTGAGGCACAAAAAGCGAAGCGCGGACCTCAAAACACAACTTGCTATGTTCTAATGAACATAAAAATCTTCCCTACGGTCAGATTGCCAAAGCAAGTAGTTTGGCTTTATCCTCTGTCTGTTTATCAGTTGCAAAATTACAGACAGCAATTTTCCCTTGAAATATAAGATATTGCGCCAAATCACGACACAAACGGACAAAGTAACCCCATTTTTTAAAGCGTCTGTTTTTACCCCTTTCTTTGCTGAAAAATGATTGAATGGTGGCAATATATGAGACAGTAAAACAAGGTCTGAATATAATTTTAAACCATGTTTGAAAGCTATTTAAAGATAAAGGGACATAGTTATAAAATTGGCTTACATTATTTCAATCAGTATCGGGAATAAATCAACTTATTTATAAATCATTAAAAATTAAATGTATGGAACAAGTAAAACAATCATTACAGGAAACAGTAAGCAAGGAACGGGAAAGTTATAAATCGGTGTTCCTTAAAAAACGGTCGGTTTGCAACCGTCAAAGCGTGTACATAAGCGGAGAGATACAAAAACGTATCGTTCAGATTGTAGGCGTGATTACAAACAAACAAGTAAGCATCGGAAATTTCATTGATAACGTACTGGAAGAACATTTAGGTGCACACAATGATGTTCTTTCAGCTCTCTACCGGGAAGAAATGCAGAAAGGAATATTCAACCAGCCAAAAGAGAAAGACATATGAATATCGTAACTATTGAGGAACAAACCTTTAAACAGGTGTGCAGACGATTCTCCGGTTTCGTCAATCAGGTAGAACGGATTTGTAAAGAGAATACCCACCAGCCAGACAAATGGCTGTCAGGTCGTGAAGCGTGTGCCCTGCTCGGTATCAGCATCCGAAGTTTGCAGAACTACCGGGATAGCGGTAAACTGGGCTACTCCCAAATCGGGAATAGGCTGTACTATAAATCTGCCGATATTGAAAGATTGATTGCAGAATGTACAGTAAATCATGTTTCAGGAAAGAAAAACAACTATATACCAACCAACAAATAAGTATCGCCTTATGAAAAGAAAACAAGATGCCAATTCAGAAGCAAACCAATCTTTTACCCTTCCGGCTATTGTGGGTACATGGGAAAGTTTAAATCTTCATCCTACAATAATGATATACCAAAGCAAGAAAAAGTATTTTCTTTCGATGCTCCATGTATCGGATAACGGACAGGCGCAACCAGCCACTTACGAAATACAAAAAGAAGATAGCCGTTACTTCATCGTTTCAGCCTTTAAGCGGCTTTATATCAGCTATGACAAGATAAAAGACAGCCTTTCCATTTCTTATTATGGCGAGTATTTGCGTAACTGACATGTGATATATGTCAATCATTCAAACCAATTATAAATCAATAAAACGATATAACAATATGGAATTGATAAACGGCAATAGTGAAATAATTAAGGATTTCTTTCAGTCTATGGAAAGAATGTTAGAGGGTATCGGTAAACTGGCAAAGAAAAGCAGACCGCATTTGAACGGTGAAAAGTTTCTAAGCAACCGAGAAGCATCCAAATATTTGAAAGTAAGCATTCGCACGCTACAAGAATGGAGAGATACGGGCGTTATCCCTTACATTCAGATAAAAGGCAAAATAATCTACCGTCAAAGCGATATAGAACGGCTTTTACAGACCTACTACAACAAGGAACGGCAGGAATAGCTTATTACCCTAAAACACATTTTTTCCGAAACTGACTAAGAACATTAACTTTATCAGTGTAGTAGTCCGTCTGTGCAAGCCTTTGGAAGAAAATACTACCCGGAGCGGAGCGCAGGTGTGGAGATTTTCTTTCAAACCCGTAGGGCTTGGGCTTGAACGGACGGAATACGGAGCTTACCTTTGTTAATGTTTTATTCAGTTTGGGAAAATTACATAGCATTTTTCTTTGGTAATACTATTTTATTCTATACTTTTGCAAAGTATTCGTTCTTTGAAAGAATGTGGAAGAAGGTACAATTGAACCAATAGTACTACAAAATTAAAGTGATTTATCACACCAATATGGTTTTATGGGACGAGCATCTGTGTTCATCTATATTAATGATAAACATCAGAGATAGCGGTCTATCCATTTATAGTTTGTTGGCATTCTATATAGGGATTCCTCACTTGTAAATCGTCTCTACGTCTGTTAGGACATGAAAATAGAGAGCAAAAAGTATTATTGGTTATTAGTAATATTGATTGAGGACATGGCGATATTGCCATATAATCATTTAATATTATATATCATGAAAAAGGTTATACCTTCAAAAGGAGGAAAAATAAAAACCTCCCATTGCTCTTCGAAGATAGGAAGAATGACAAAAAAAATAGATGAGTTTTCTCAACTATTAAAGTCTATTCAAAAATGTGGAAGCACCTTATATCTACTTTTTAAAAGTTTGTTTAAGGTAATTCCAGTTATTTCAAAAATATACAGTTTTTTGAAAACCGTTTTTGATATTCTATCGGCTCTCTAATTTCTTTTATACATTTTAGTAGGATGATTACAACCGAAAAGCATTTGCTATATATACTAAAAGTTTCTCGTCAACAATTGGATTCCATTATAGAGAATATAGATAAATATTACTCTACATGGGAAAAGCCTAAATTAAATAAAGATACCAATGAACCTTTATATAATTCTGATGGAACAATAAAAAAACGCACAATTAACTCTACTAATAAAGATTTGAAAGTTATACAAAAAAGATTGTATAACTATTTACTTTCAAAAACAACTCTTCCTAATTATTTTTTTGGAGGTATTCCTAAGAAGGATAATATTCTTAACGCTAAATATCATCAAGGTAATAAATATGTATTTACTACAGACTTGAAATCCTTTTTTCCTTCCATTAATCATAAAATGGTGTTTTATATGTTTTTAAAATTAGGATGCACCCCTGAAATTGCAAGAACTTTAACTAAACTTACTACACATAATTATCAAGTTCCACAAGGTGTTCCAACATCAACATTAATAGCTAATTTGGTATTCAAGCCTGTTGGCGATAGAATACAGGCATTAGCAAAAGAGAATAATATTAAATTTTCAATATTTGTTGATGATATAACAATGTCTTCTTCTATAGATTTCCATAAAAAAATCCCTGAAATATTATCTATTATAACTACTTCAGGATATAAAATTAGTCATTCTAAAACTTTTTATAAAACAAAAAATCCAATAGTTACTGGTGTAATATGTCAAAACAATAAACTTAAAATACCACAATCATATAATAAAAGAATAAAGCGAATCAAGGCGGACGTTCAAAACAATGAACAAGCATTCTTAAAGATAAAAGGACTAACTATGTATCGTCAAAGAATAAAGCAAGCATAATTCTTTTTCTATTTAAAATTCTTCTCCACATTCACCATATCACGCATAATAGAGCTATCTAAAACTTTTGCATAATGCTGTGTCATTCTGATATTGGAATGTCCCAAAATCTTAGAGACATTTTCCATTGACACATCATTGGCGAGAAAAACAACGGTAGCCGCAGTATGCCGGGCAACATGTGTAGTTAAGCGTTTGGTAATGCCGCATAAATCAGCGATTTCTTTTAAGTAGGCATTCATGCGTTGATTACTGATTACGGGTAAAAGTACGCCTTTCTTTATACACTCTGCATTATCTTCATATTTCCCAAATATCCTTTGGGGAATGGATAAAACGGGAATGTTGCACATCTGATTGGTTTTCTGCCGTGCCTTGCGTATCCACAAAGCACCGTTGTTGTCTTTTATCAGGTGCTCACGGCTTAACTGCTGCACATCAACGAAAGCAAGTGCGGTAAAACAGCAAAAGACAAAAATATCCCTTACTTGCTCCAAACGTTTGATAGTAAATTCTTTGTTCATCAAAACATCCAATTCTTCACGTGAAAGGAACTCTACATTTACTTCTTCCTGCTTGAAGTGGATGCCGTAAAACGGGTCTTTCTTTATCCAGTCGTTAGCCAAAGCAATACGGACAACTTTTTTCAAATTCTTCAAATGTTTTAATGCGGAATTGTTTTGGCAATGCTTCTCTGTTTTCAACCAAAAATCAAAATCACGGATAAACTGCCCGTCCAGTTCTGCTAACATTATATCATCACGATGATAACGACTGCGGATATATTCTTTTAGGCGGTTTATGGAAGTATCAAACTTGGTAACGGTGCTTTCCGTATATTCTTTGCCAATCAGGGCACGACATTTTTCGTTATGCTCCGCATACACTTCCAGTAAGCTGCGCTGTACCTTGTCTCGTCCGTAGAAACAATCCTTTATTATATCGGCTGTTATCGGTTTGTTGTCTATCTCCAGTTCGCGGTGTATCTGCAATACTTTGGCACGAACTGTATTAATATAGTGGTTCAGTTCGATGGCTACACGGTCTTTTCCTTTGGAACATTCCTTTTTCTGATTCCATAAATCTACGGGAATGCTCCGTTTAATCATAACTTCGGCTACTCGTTTGTTTACGGTGATGCGCATACAAATAGGAGCTTCACCGTTTTTCAGAAGTTTCGCTTTCTTGATGATGAACAATACGCTTAGTGTGTTTCTTTTCACTGCTCCCATAATTCTTTGATTTTTAAGTGGTACAAAATTAGTTCGCTACACTCAAAAACCAGCTACGCAAAAAGCTGACAATCAAAGACAAATGCGTCAATTCGTGGGAGCAAAAACAGTTTTCAAAAAGTCCCACGAATAAGCCACGTGAGAACTGCCTTAAACCGTCGTTTTTTGCCGAAGCGAAGAAAAAGAAAAAGCTCTGAAATCCTTGAATTTCAGAGCTTTGCTTTAATTTACTATTTGCTTTCGCGGTGCGTACGGGACTCGAACCCGTGACCCCATGCGTGACAGGCATGTATTCTAACCAACTGAACTAACGCACCAGTATTTCATTTCTTAATCGCTATCTCTCTCGATTGCGGTTGCAAAGGTAGATATTTATTTTATATCTGCAATAGCTAAGAAAGATTTTTTTTCATCTTTCATATTCATTTGTTGATTATAAGTAGATTATACCTATCTTTGTGACACAAATTATAAAGCAATAAAAAGAAACATGAAAGATACACCTATCAAACGGCATCTTATTGATGAAACTATCGAAGAATTTCAAATAGCCGACTTTTCAAAAGCAACCATCCGTGAAGTAAAAGCCATAGCAGCGAAAGCAGAAGCAACATCCGGAGTTGAATTTATAAAAATGGAAATGGGAGTACCAGGTCTTCCCCCCTCTTCTGTAGGAGTGAAGGCCGAAATAGAAGCACTGCAAAACGGAATAGCAAGTTTATATCCTGATATTAATGGATTGCCGGAACTAAAACTGGAAGCATCAAAATTCATAAAAGCATTTATCAATATAGATCTCAAACCAGAAGGTTGTGTACCTGTCACAGGATCTATGCAGGGTACTTTCGCATCTTTCCTGACTTGCAGTCAATGCGACGAAAAGAAAGATACAATTTTATTCATAGATCCCGGTTTTCCGGTACAAAAACAACAATTAGTTGTTATGGGGCAGAAATACGAAACATTTGATGTTTACGACTACCGAGGAGACAAATTAAAAGAGAAACTTGAAAGCTATCTGAAAAAAGGAAATATTTCAGCTATCATATATTCGAATCCCAATAATCCAAGCTGGATTTGTTTGAAAGACGAAGAGCTGAAGATTATCGGTGAATTAGCGACCCAATACGATGTGATTATCCTTGAAGACCTGGCATATTTTGCTATGGACTTCCGTCAAGATCTAAGCAATCCATATCATGCACCTTACCAACCTTCGGTAGCACACTACACAGACAACTATATTCTACTTATATCCGGTTCTAAAGCATTCAGTTATGCAGGACAACGTATCGGTGTCAGCTGTATCTCTGATAAATTATATCATCGCCATTATCCCGGATTCGACAAACGCTACGGAGGCGGCACTTTTGGTACTGTATTTATCCATCGTGTACTGTATGCTCTCTCGTCAGGAACCAGTCATTCGGCACAATTCGCTATGGCAGCTATGCTGAAAGCAGCCAATGAAGGTAAATACAATTTCCTAAATGAAGTGAAGATATATGGTGAACGTGCCCGTAAGTTAAAAGAGATATTCTTACGCTACGGCTTCCATTTGGTATACGATAAAGATCTTGAAGATCCTGTTGCCGACGGTTTTTATTTCACCATTGGCTATCCGGGAATGACCGGTGGAGAGTTAGCTAAAGAATTGATGTACTATGGAGTGAGTGCAATTTCTTTAGTTACCACAGGAAGCCATCAACAGGGATTGCGTGCATGCACTTCTTTCATTAAAGAGCACCAATATACTCAGTTGGATGAAAGAATGAAATTATTTGCCGAGAACCATCCTATATCTTAAAAAGAGCACACTAAATCGAAAAAAAGAGGAATATTGTTTGTTCGTGTAAAATAAATCTTTAAATTAGGGGCATGAACATCAATTCCGACATATTTAAGATCCAATCGAATAACGTAATGCCATCGAGAGGAAAGATTCTGATATCAGAACCTTTCCTCCACGATGTAACCTTCGGAAGGTCAGTAGTATTACTTGTTGATCATACTGAGGAAGGAAGCATGGGATTGATTATAAATAAACAACTCCCATTGATGCTCAATGATATTATTAAAGAATTTAAATATATAGAAGATATTCCGCTACACAAAGGTGGTCCTATCGGAACCGATACCCTATTCTATTTACATACTCTACGCGAAATTCCCGGAACCCTTCCAATCAATAATGGATTATACCTCAATGGAGATTTCGATGCTATCAAAAGATACATTTTACAAGGAAATCCTGTAAAAGGAAAGATACGCTTTTTTCTCGGATATTCCGGTTGGGAGTGCGAACAACTAATTCAGGAAATAAAGGAGAATACCTGGATTATTTCAAAAGAAGAAAACACCTATTTAATGAATGAAGATATAAAAGGCATGTGGAAAGAAGCTTTAGGGAAATTGGGTAGCAAGTATGAAACCTGGTCCCGCTTCCCACAAGTTCCTTCTCTAAACTAAAATTACCGCTTAGGATTCATACATTGCACAAGTACTGCATCTTTATAACCTTCGTGTGTCAACAGCCAATCTTTCAATACCCCACATTGGGTAAATCCACAAGAAGTAAACAATCGTAAACTGGCCTCATTATCTATAGCTATATGGGCATACAATTGTTTCACAAATAAAAAATTAAAAGCATATTCACAAAGCAACTTCAATGCATCGGCAGCATACCCCTCCTGTCTATAATTCCTATGAACGGCAATTCCGACTGCTCCCCTTGAATGCAAGGGCACAAAATCAGTTATATCAACTGTTCCCAAAGCACGATTGTCATTCCGGCGCATAATCATCAACCTCAGCTGTTTATCAGCAAACATGTCGCTCTGTGAACCTTCAATGTATTGTTTCAGCACAAAACGAGAATACGGAACTGTAAAACTACTGATATCCCACATGGAAGGATCATTTTCCATTTCGTACATGATATCCAAATCCTCCGGTTCCACTGCACGGAGGTATATTCGCTCATTGGTTAAGAAAGATTGTTTCATCATTTATTCTTTGTTGATATGTAGCTCGGCACGTAATCTTTTCTCTCCCGGAAGACAGAAAAAGGAAGCCGTCAGGCCTATAAGTGCACATAGCGCACCTGTACTGCTAAGTGTAAAGTAGTAACCTGCCAGATTAAACACCACTACAAATTCCAGTAAAGCCAGCCGAACAGCACTCCAAAGCATATAGCGGCTCAATGCCACCGGAAACGTCAGTTGATCTATTTTCTTTGTCAAAACAAAACTGAATAATTTAAGAGAAAGTGGTATACAGACAGCGGTTATCAAAATACCGATTGTTTCAAAAACATAAACGGCCCTTACATTATCTGCTTTTATTCCAACAGGCAACACACCAGCTTCTCCAAGCAGTACCAACAGTAACGGAATGATCCAAAAAGAAATATACTGTATCTTCTGGCTTTTCACAACGCGTTTTATTTGTTCTTCCATTTATTATATATAATGATTATCAATTACAGTAATTCCATTTTAAACGGTTCCGGTAAACGTTGTGCGGTTCACGATACTTCTACCTAATGTTATCTCATCAGTGTATTCCAACTCGTCACCAATAGATACCCCGCGGGCAAGCACACTCAGTTTGACACCCATTTTCTCAAGTTTACGGTAAATATAAAAATTTGTAGTATCCCCTTCCATAGTTGTGCTGAGAGCAAGAATGACTTCATTTATTCCGCCTTCGGCTACCCGACGCACCAGGCTTTCTATCTGCAAATCGCCCGGCCCCACCCCATCCATAGGTGAAATTACACCACCCAAAACATGGTATAGCCCACGATATTGCTGAGTAGCCTCTACAGCCATCACATCCCGTATATTCTCTACGACACAAACCATAGACGCATCTCGCTGCGGATTTGCGCAGATCTGACAAGTCTCTGTATCAGATATATTATGACACACCTTGCAATATTTCACCTCATGCTTTAAAGTTATAATAGAGCTTCCGAAAGCTTCTACCACAGATGTATCCTGACGCAATAAATGAAGCACCAGTCTCATAGCTGTTTTCCGTCCGATACCCGGCAATTTAGAAAATTCTCCGACGGCTTTTTCAAGCAACGTCGATGGATATTGTTGATTCATATACAAACAAGTATATCTATTTAATTTTCAATAAAGTATATATCAATACGCATAGAAGCAACAGATTTAATATAAAAGCACTTCAACTCTCCCATAAAGATATTGTATACTTAATGAAGCACAAAGATACGCATATTTTATAAATGGCAAATCTGCCACTGATAAAATAGGAGACTTATTCAATCGGCATGTTCATTTCTTCTATTACAATTTCCGAGACAACCTATCATTACGGAACTATAAAAACAGCTCAGAATAACGCTCACAGACACATACCGCAATCAGGTTCGACACCGCCGAACGATAATTTTCAAGTATCAGATGATGAAAATTAATCTCAAATATTCCTAAATGTTCAGATCATATTTCTTAGGACATGAACAAGTGCGGTTCCCGATGGCTACCTCTTATACATTGAACAACCAACGGCACATTTTTGTTATTATAGCTAAATAACTAAAATTATGAACTTACAAAAGACTACTTTCTATCTATTCACCCTCATTAGTTTAGTGCTTACATCCTGTAGCAGCGATGATGAAAACAAAAATGATACGCAGGTATTAGTCACTGTGATCAGTGCTGATGACAAACCCCTGTCTAACGAAATCGTCCAAATGTTCGATGAAAAAACTTATGAAGAGTTCAAAAAGGATAATCGAACGACTCCTACAGCATATGCATTAACCAACTCTAAAGGAGTGGCCACTTTCATTTTTACTTATGATGAGTGGTTCGAGTCAAGTAAAGACAGATTCTTTACTTTCGCCGTTCAATATGGCAGTGGTACGGAGAACTATGAAATATGGTCTTCGGGACGTACCATACGTTCGGGCTCAGTTACACAAATAGAGTTGAAGTTAAAACCTTTGTAAACGGAAAGCGGTTTTATAAGCGGTTCCAGGTTATAATCTCACGGAATTACTTTTAAAACCGCTTTTTAGATTTTATCTTCAGCAAATTCCTTTTTTCACAAATATCAAACAGATCAGAATGAAAGCCGCATATTTTTAACCAGTATTTAAAAACTCCTATGCCTATCCGCCAATTCATAGCTATTCTGAAATGAACTGAGTTTTGGCTCGTTTGTGCCGGGCATTCCTTCGTCATTTTGAGAACGAAAATAAAAAATTATCTTTGCTCCCTAAAATACAAAAACAATGCAGAATATCATTATTACATTTATCGTCTTTTTTACACTCAGATTGTTGTCCTTGGCCTATTCCATTCGTAACGAAAAACGTCTCCTGAAAAACGGAGCTGTACAATATGGTAAAGTTAATTCGTTATTACTGACATTAGCGCATGTCGCCTACTATTTATCCGCTCTCTATGAAGCGTATATTTCGGGAACTACCTTCAACTGTTTCTCCGTGTGTGGTGTTCTTGTAATGGGCTTTGCCTATGCTATGTTATTCTATGTCATCTATAAACTACACGATGTATGGACAGTGAAACTTTATATTGTTCCCGGCCAACGCATTGAAAAGAGCTTCCTTTTCAGGACGGTGCGACATCCCAATTACTATCTGAATATCATACCTGAGCTAATTGGAGTTGGTTTACTCTGTAATGCCTGGTACACGCTATTTATCGGGCTACCGATTTATGTATGCTTGCTGGCTGTACGTATCCGACAAGAAGAGAAGGTGATGAAAAAACTACTGGAAAACTAAATCCATTTCACCACAGACTACACGGATGAGCACAGATTCTTTAATCTTATTCTCAACGAAATTAATTATCAATCCGTGTAATCTATGGTGAAATCAGAACCATTACAAATCTGAACTGAATCAGCTCCCACTTCTCACCGCTCCCAAACTGCCTCAAACAGAAACTTTTTATCCGTAACCTGTATTTGAATCGTTCTTTATCCATTATTATTTCTAAATTTGCCGGACTTATTTATAAAGCACCCCAGTCATAATGAAAACTATATCAAGAATCGCTACCGTTCTCGCACTATTGGTCAGCATTATTCCTGTCTATGCCGTCATGGGCATCGTATTAGATCCCAATGGCGATGGAAATCTGTTAATAACACTCGGCACCCTGACACCTATATTGGGTGGCCTTTTGATGGGTATCGTGAAGCTCGTGAAGAAATCACCAAAGTCTGCCACTATTTATTCTATAATAAGCCTCTCAGTTTCGGCAGTTGTTTATGCCGTCATATTGACATAAATATGGTTATTCATCATTTGCTTATCAATCGTTAATATCTAAATAAACGCAGCATAGGCGGGTGTTTCAACTATTACATGAGGGTGTGTTTACCTGCAACAGAGCGGTGCGGGTGATTACCAAACTTTTATTATTTATTCGTCTTATAAATATTGCTGATCCATACATAAAATTCCATTATAGACCCGTAGAGATAAATATCAAATTTTAATTAGCAATCATCGTTTGCAAAATAAATGTTACCTTTGTACCCGTTATGATGATACTTGTCACTATTGTATGTTACTTTGCCATTCTCTTGCTGATAGCCCGTATCACCGGACGGAAAGGAGGTTCGAATGCAGCGTTTTTCAAAGGAGAAAACCAGTCTCCGTGGTACATCGTTGCTTTCGGAATGATTGGCGCATCCATTTCGGGAGTGACTTTCGTATCTGTACCCGGCATGGTAAAGGCGATGGATATGACGTATATGCAAACTGTATTCGGATTCTTTTTCGGTTACCTGGCAGTTGCCCATATACTCCTCCCACTCTATTATAAACTCAACCTGACCAGCATATACACTTATCTGGATACCCGTATCGGAAAGCGCGCCTACCGTACAGGAGCTTCTTTTTTCCTTCTTTCGCGTATGCTGGGCACAGCTGCAAAACTATACCTCGTCTGTCTGATTCTATATACCTATGTGTTTCGCGACATGGGCATACCATTCTGGAGTATTGCTGCCGGATCGGTAGCCTTAGTCTGGATATACACCCACAAGAGCGGTATTAAAACTATCGTCTGGACAGACACCTTGCAGACCTTCTGTCTGATTGCCGCACTGATCTGTATCCTTGTTTTTGTCACAGCAAAACTAAATCTTGACTTCAGCGGAGTCATACAGACAATCAGTAACAATGAACACAGCCGCATTTTTGTATTTGACGACTGGATGTCACGCCAGAATTTCTTCAAGCAGTTTCTGAGCGGGATTTTCATTGTTATCGTTATGACCGGACTCGATCAAGACATGATGCAAAAAAACCTTTCTTGCCGTAGCCTGCGTGACGCACAGAAAAATATGTATTGTTATGGCTTCGCATTCGCCCCGCTCAACCTGCTGTTCCTCGGCCTTGGCATTTTATTACTGGTCCTTGCTCAGGAGATGCAGCTGGAACTTCCGGCAACCGGTGACGATATCCTGCCTATGTTTGCTACTCAAGGGTATCTGGGAGAAGGAGTGCTGATTCTATTCACAATCGGTATCATTGCCGCCGCCTTTAGTAATTCGGATTCGGCTTTGACCGCCATGACAACGAGCTTTTGCATCGATCTGCTCGACACAGGGAAAGACACAGAAGGAATAGCCCGTAAAAAACGAAACCGGGTACACATCGGGCTCTCTATTCTGCTCGTTTTCTTTATCTGCCTTGTCGATGCATTGAACAATCAAAGTGTTATTGATGCCATTTACATCATAGCTTCCTATACATATGGCCCTCTTTTGGGAATGTTTGCTTTCGGTTTGTTTACCCGACGGCAAACAAACGATCGGTACATACCGTTTATTGCGATAGTTTCACCGCTGATATGTTACGCAGCCGATAGGCTTGCCCGTCAGGAAACCGGCTATCAGTTTGGTTATGAATTACTGATGCTGAACGGTATGCTTACTTTTGCAGGGATGTGGATTGCATCAAGAAAAGCAACTAAAAAATGAATTTAAAAACTAACAAGAAATATGGAAATAACCAATGCTGAGTTTGTAATTAGTAACACGGACGTGAAAAAATGTCCTGCAGGCACCTTTCCCGAATACGCCTTTATCGGCCGATCCAATGTGGGCAAATCCAGCCTCATCAATATGCTGACCGCCCGAAAGGGACTGGCCATGACTTCCGCCACTCCCGGTAAGACAATGCTTATCAACCATTTTCTGATCAATAACAGTTGGTATCTGGTTGACCTCCCCGGATACGGATATGCCAGACGAGGCCAGAAAGGACAGGAGCAAATACGCACTATCATCGAAGACTATATCCTCGAGCGGGAACAGATGACCAATCTTTTCGTATTGATAGACAGTCGGTTGGAGCCCCAGAAAATAGATATAGAGTTCATGGAATGGTTGGGTGAGAACGGAATCCCCTTTTCCATTATCTTCACCAAGGCAGACAAACTAAAAGGAGGACGACTCAAAATGAATATCAACGCATATCTGAAGGAGTTACGGAAACAGTGGGAAGAACTCCCCCCCTACTTCATCACTTCATCGGAAGAATGCCTTGGTAGAACAGAAGTATTAAATTACATCGAATCAATTAACAAAGAACTTTATTCAAAGTAAAAACAGAGATATCAAAATGAAAAGAGAACTATTATCATTGGCAGTTCTTGCCACACTGCTGCTTGTACCGGGCACAGGTCGTGCACAATCCATTAAAGATCTATTCAACAAAGACAATATTTCCAAAGTGGTCAATGCGGTCACCGGGCATACCGAAACAGTGGATATGACCGGAACCTGGCGTTATACCGGCTCCGCCATTGAATTCGAATCGGAAAATCTGCTGAAAAAAGCCGGAGGAACGGTTGCCGCTTCCGCTGCCGAACAAAAACTGGATGAACAATTAGCCAAACTCGGCATAAAAGAAGGGCAACTGAGCTTTACGTTCAACACAGACAGTACTTTTGTCAGCACTTTAGGCAAACGCAAGCTGAACGGTACCTACTCTTATAACCCCACAACCGGTATGCTCCAGTTGAAGTACATGAAATTGATCCCCATGAACGCAAAAGTCAACTATACGACCCAGCAAATGGATCTTCTGTTTGAAGCAGATAAGTTACTGAAATTAATCACTTTCTTATCCAGTAAAAGCAGCAGTGCCACTCTCAAGGCCATCAGTTCATTGGCAGACAGCTATGACGGCATGATGCTTGGATATGAACTGAAACGATGAAGGCTTTTGAATGATGAACGGTAAACAACGATCAACGATGAATAATAAAGTAATTAGCGAGTAAAATAGGTTATCATAATTCTCTCTGTTAATCGCATTATTCATCGTTGATCGCTTATTGCTTATCATTCAAAAACCTTCATCGTTTGCTTTCCGTCAAAATGCACCCATCCATCATCCTCACAATACGGTTGGCCTCCCGCGCATTCTCTTCCGAGTGGGTCACCATTACAATAGTTGCCCCATCCTTATTCAACTCTTTCAACAAGGCCATCACCTCATTACCATTGGTAGAATCAAGATTACCTGTCGGCTCGTCCGCTAATATAATCCGCGGATTCGTCACAATGGCCCGGGCTATAGCTACACGCTGCTGCTGACCTCCGGATAGTTGTTGAGGATAATGTTCCGCACGATGGGCAATCTGCATTCTTTCCAACGCCTTGTTCACACGTTCCACACGTTCACGAACCGGTACTCCGGCATACAGCAATGGCAATTCCACATTTTCAAACACAGTCAGCTCGTCTATCAGATTAAAACTCTGGAAGACAAAACCAATATTCCCGTTCCGCATATCCGTCCGATCGTTTTCCGAGTAGCGGGAAACCTCTTTGTCAATGAACCACAGCTGCCCCGAAGTAGGATTGTCCAGCAAGCCCAACATATTCAGCAAAGTTGATTTTCCACACCCCGAAGGCCCCATGATTGCTACAAATTCTCCTTCTGATATTTCGATGCTAATTTCGTTCAATGCGGTAGTCTGCACACTTTCTGTACGGAATATCTTTGTCAATCCAATTGCTTTTATCATAATCTTTCAGTTTTTTTATTATTCATATCTCAATGACTTTACCGGATTTTGTGAAGCCGTCCGCCAAGTCTGGCCAATCACCGTAAGCAAGGTGATGCCGGCTATAATCAGTCCCACCAACGGAAACAGCCACCAGCTGATCGCTGTTTGATAGGCAAAATCGCTCAACCAATAGTACATCAGGAGATAACCCGACGGACAAGCAATCACAAAGGCAATGCCCACCCATTTCAGGTATTCCAGACAGAACATCTTTACAATCCGATCCGAATGGGCACCATTCACTTTACGGATACCGATCTCTTTAGTACGCTGCCGGGTAGAGAGTGAAACCAGCCCGAACACTCCCATCATAGCTATAACAATAGCAAGTACGGTAAACGAAAACAGCATCCGGCCTTGTTGTCGCTCTTTCTCGTAATTCCGATTCAAAGCATCTGAAAAAAACTGATACTTAAACTCCTTGACAAACAGGGGAGCCATCTCCTCAAACTTCTTTTGAATAAACGCCAAAGTTTCCTGCTTATGCTCCGGAGAGATCTTAATGTGTATATTCACCAGACATTCCGGACTGTACATCAGGTATGCCGGTTTAATTTTTTCACGCAACGATTGAAAATTAAAATCCTGCACAACGCCCACAATACGTTTCTTAAAACTCCCCACACCAAAACCTCCGCTAATCTCCATACCCACGGGATCAGACACATTCATTGCCTTCCAGGCTGTTTCATTAATAATTATCGGAAAATCATACACTCCACTAAAATAAGCTCCGCCATCTGCCTTTAAAATCTCTCCTTTCAGAAGTTTCAGTCCGAAGGTATTCACAAAATTGCCATCAGCCCAGATACACATCATCCGCAGTGAATCGACCTTTCCTTCCGCATCCGTCCACTGCAATACATCACCCTGCCCCTTGCTATCTTCCATATAATCGGCAATTTCAGCCCCCATCGAAACACTGAGGATATTCGGATTCTTTAGAATTTCTTGTCGGAATCCATCAACGTTATACCATAAACTCGTATAGACAGAAACTATATTCTCTCTATTCAGACCTAAATCTTTATTCTGTAAATAATTCAATTGTTTGAATACAATGCCGGTATACAACAGCAGCGTGATGGCAATAACAAACTGTACGCAAAGCAGACCGCGTATCAGGCCTCCCTTTTTTCCCGACTTTTGTCCTCCTTTGAAAGCCATCAGCGGATTTATGGCCGAGAGATAAAATGCCGGATAACTGCCGGAAAGACATCCCACACCGACAATTCCCACAACAATATAGACCAATACACTCCAGCTGAATTGCAGGGTAATATCTTTACCCATCATCTGATTGAAGAGTGGTAAAAGCAGTTCTGTCAGGGCTAATGCCAACACCAGTGAAATGAACGCCTGCACCAGACTTTCGGAAAGAAACTGCACAATCAGTGTTTTACGCTTGGCACCGGTCACTTTCCTCACTCCTATCTCTTTATAACGTAACGCTGCCCGGGCTGTAGAAAGGGTAGTGAAATTAAATGCCCCCATAAAAACAATCAATACGGCCAAAGCTATAAACAGGAAAATGGAAGTCATATTGCCGTGATTCCGGACAGATACATCCACAAAGTCGGTCTTTAAATGTATATCATTCAAGGGCTGAAACCGCAGTAAACGTTCTGCATGGACACGGTTACTCAACAAACGACTCATTTGGTTCCTGTCTGCATCGGACATCGACGAACCGGAACGCATTTTCACGTAGACATTCGCTTCTCTGCGATCCCAGTCTGTGCCGCTCCGGTAGATGCATACATTCTCGTTCATCTTATCAAATAATGCCTGTCCGACGACAGCATCAAATTGCAGATGACTCTTACGGGGCACTTTTACCACCCCGACTACCGTAAGGCTGTACTCAGTATCCATACCTCCGGTATATATCAGCTGTTGTCCGATTGCCGAAGCTGTACCAAAGAACTTTCGGGCCATTTTCTCGGAAAGTACTATATGGTTGAAGCCCGATTTGAGTTTGGAAGGATCACCTTCTGCCACTTTGAAGGGAAACATATCAAAAAATGTCGTATCGACACATATCATATCGGCAGAAAGATTCCGGTCCTTCAAGCACAAAGACCTTAACTCCCTGGCTTTAACGTATGTAGCCTGTTCCACCTGAGGGAACTCTTTACGAAAAGCTTCGGCCAAGGGTATGGCTGTAAAAGGGCTTTCCACTATTTCCCCACTCTCAGTACAATTGGCTTCAATCACCCGGAATATCCTCCCTGCATCCGGATTATAATCTTCAAATGTCAATTCATCCACTACCCACAAATAAATCAGGAATGCAGCTGCCATGCCCAATACAAATCCCAACATATTAATGGTAGAAAACAGGAAGCTCCGTTTTATCAACCGAAGAGCTACTTTTAAATAATGGCTTATCATATTTACCTATTTAATAATTAACCAGATATTATCAGTCTTACTCAACTTCTCCACTTGCCCATTTTCCCGCATCTGGGCCGGATACAACTCTAACAAAGAACTTTTAGAGAAAAACTGGGCCGGATTGCCTTCTATACTCCGGTTGGGCCAGAAAGGTAAACTTTCCGGCAAATCGGCAATGATAAGCGGCTGCTCCGGATTCACTTTATCAGACACCACAGGCAAGGAGAAAAACTCTCCGCTCCGCTTGTCATACACCAGAGAATAAAGTTTCACACTCCTGTTTCTACGGGCATTTATGCTATCATATCCTTTATCGATACTTAAGAAAAGGAAGCGATCCGTATCAACGCACGAAGTGAGGAAATAAGAGTTACCCACATCAGCCCCACCGGCCACCCGGGCCCCTGTCAGGTGGGGCAATGAACCGAAATCGAGTTTATAGGCAACTTCCAGAGTCGAAGCATTTTTTATTCTGTATATCTTACCGCCATACGCATGGTAGAACATGGTGTTGCCTTGATAATAGTAAACGATATCCCCTTCAGCCTCAAAAAGCCGGGCCTTGTACCGCTCGTTATCCCCCAATACGAAATGGCAAAGCGTATCACCTTTCAATCCCATCGTATAAAGTTCATCCGAACAACTGACACGCATTCCATAACCGTCGGGCATGGAAAAAAGATAATTTCTGTCTATCGGGAGCTTACTGCGGATAGACTTTAACTCTACCGGCTGAGGAGATGCCAGCAACTCTGCCCAGGAAGTAACCACTAAATGCGCTTTGCCCGTCTTCATATTCCGGCATGTAAATCGCAATTGCTCCTTGGCAGGATCATAATAAAAATCTCTCAGGAAATATCCTCCTTCAACTTTCACTGAACCACCTCCGCTGTGAATAACCTTTAAATCCGAACGAACCAGCATTTTCTTTTTCTCAAAATCCCGGTCCAGCAACCAAAGTCCGTCTTCGGCAAACACCAGAAAGTCATCATCAATCCTAATCAGTGAGCTCCCATCACATCGGGGTTCCATCTTTTTATAATTCACCTCCTTCCCCAAATCACTGAGCCGGAAAGGACGGACATTCTTCAATGCCGATTCAACATTCAGCACAATCGCACCTTCAGTCATGATCCGGGGCTGATATTTGATACCCGGAGGAGCCTGATAATCTTCCGCAAACTCCGATGGTGCGCTTTCTTCAACCGGAGAATCCTTTTGAGTTCTGTCTTTGACAAATTCTTTTTTCAGCTCTTCCTTACTGACTCCCGGATTCTTACTGCCACAAGCTGACAAGCAGATAATGCCTGCCAGAAACAAACTTTCAATGTAACAACATCTTCTCTTCATACCGTTCTTCTTATTTCCTGTTCATACTCCGATGCCCCAATGCCATGCGTTATTTTAATAAGATAATGACAAGAAGCATACCAAATAAGCACTCCCTTATTTATCAGCCGATTGACGCAAACAGCAAACCGGTATTTTGCACGATACCGTGCACTTTTTGTACGATATCGTACACCGCTTATTCAAACATATTCCCTATCTTTGTCGCTATACAAGACATCCGACTATGACACTAAAGCGAGGAAGAATACTGATTGCGGACGACAATGAAGACATCCTCTTCACGTTGAAGATGTTGTTGCGTCCCATTGCGGAAACAATAACCGTCACCACCGACCCGCGGGAATTGTTGCCGATTCTCTCACGTACCCATCACGACGTAATACTGCTGGATATGAACTTCCGCAGCGATGCCGTAAGCGGACGTGAAGGTTTCCGATGGCTGGAAGAGATTCTGAAACTCGATCCCAAGGCCGTAGTAATATTTATCACCGCATACGCCGATACGGAAAAAGCCGTACAGGCCATCAAGCAGGGAGCCACCGATTTTATAGCCAAGCCCTGGCAGAATGACAAGATGATAGCTACGGTATCTGCCGCACTGCAACTCAGTTTCAGCCGCACGGAGGTGGAATCTCTCAAAGAACAGAAAGAGGCTTTGGCAGCACCCTCGCCCGAACCCACCCGCATTATCGGTGAATCGGCCACCATGCAAGCCATCTTCCAGACCATCCGTAAATTGGCCGATACGGATGCCAACCTTTTATTGTTGGGCGAGAACGGTACTGGGAAGGATTTGATAGCCCGATATGTATACGAACAGTCGCCCCGCAAAAACGGGATATACGTACCGATCGATTTGGGTAGTATCCCCGAAACACTGTTCGAGAGCGAACTTTTCGGATATGAAAAAGGAGCATTCACGGATGCACGGAAAAACAAACCCGGCAGGCTGGAAGTGGCTTCGGGAGGTACGTTGTTCCTCAACGAAATCGGCAATCTCAGCCTTCCGCTACAAGCCAAACTACTTTCGGTCATCGAGCAACGGAAGAGTTCCCGACTGGGAGCCACTGCCTCTTACCCGGTAGACGTGCGGCTGATATGTGCCACCAACACCGACCTCTATACGGCTATCGACAACGGACAGTTCCGGCAAGACCTCCTCTACCGCATCAATACCATCGAAATACGCATCCCTCCATTGCGTGAACGGGGAAACGACCTGTTCCTGCTGGCCGACCATTTCTTGCAACATTACCGGAAGAAGTATAAAAAGGAAGTCCGTACCATCTCGAAAGAAGCCCGCAAGCGCATGCAGCTCTATCACTGGCCTGGCAATGTACGCGAACTGGAACACACCATCGAGCGGGCCGTCATTCTCTCAGGAAGCTCCACCCTGACACCCGACGATTTTATGCTCCGTCCCGCCCTGCAGGAACAGCCCTCCGAAAAAGAGAGATACAACCTTGAACGGCAGGAACGGGAAACTATCGACGAAGTACTCCGCCTTTGTGCCGGCAACATCACAGTGGCTGCGGAAATGCTGGGCATCACCCGTACATCGCTGTACAGGCGCATTGAAAAGTACGGATTATAAGAGCACCAAACAGAAACAACATGAAACAAAAATGGGTGAAACATCCCCTCTTATTAACGGCAGCGTTGCTGCTCTGCTGTTTTATCACCATCTGGCTCGGCATGCACGGGTTTTATATCAGTCTGCTTGTCGCAGGCTGTGTCACCCTTTTCGTGGCTTACACCATTTACCGGTATATCCTCCGTTCCGCACGTGCCATGGCACAACTCATCTGGGCCATTCGTTATTCCGATTTCCTCTCCTTGCCCGCACAGCGAGAAGAGCACCTCCATTCGCTCCCTGCAGAACTTTGGGATGAACTGAACGAAGCCTTGGACTTCTATAAACAGAATCTTCAGAAAAAAGAGAGCCAACTCCAGTATTTTCAGGCTCTGGCCAATCATATCGACCTGTCGGTCCTTGTCTACACCCCTTCCGGAAAGATAGAATGGCTGAACGAAGCTGCCAAAAGATTACTGGGAAAATCCACACTGAAAAGTGTCGAAGATCTGGCCGACTTCCAACCCGAACTTCCTTCGCGGCTCTATTCGCTCAAAGCCGGAGACCTGTCTGTATTGCAGGTGCAAAAGGAAGAAGAAAGAATACAACTCGCACTCTCAGGCATGGAGTTCGTCATACAGGGACGTCCCCTGATCGTAGCAAGCATGAAGAACATACACTCTGTATTGGACAATCAGGAGACGGAAGCCTGGCAAAAGCTGATCCGGGTACTGACGCACGAAATTATGAATTCCATCACTCCGGTCACTTCTTTATCGGAATTGCTGGAACAGCAGATAGGCAACTTCGACGGTGATGCCGAAGAACGGAAAGAAATACTCCAGATGTTACAGACCATCCGCCGGCGGGGCGACGGACTGATCCGGTTCGTGAACAGCTACAGGGAAGTATCCCATCTCCCACAACCGCTCCTGAAAATATATACAGACCGGGAATTACTGGCAGGGATAGCACAACTGATGCATACAGACCGGGATGACTTGCACCTGGTATTGTCGGACAAGCCCCTGCGTCTTATTATAGACAAGGATCTGATAGAGCAAGTACTTATCAACCTGATCAGGAATGCCCGCGAAAACGATGCGACCGACATTCGGCTGTCGACCGGATTAAGCTCCGGCGAACGTCCGTATATAAGGATTGAAGACAATGGGACGGGAATCGAGCAGGAAGTGCTCAAACGTATTTTCGTACCGTTCTTCACTACCAAAACTACCGGTTCGGGTATCGGACTGACCATCTCACGACAAATCATGCACCTGCATCACGGCACCATCACCGCTTCGTCCGAAACAGGTAAAGGCAGTACCTTCACCCTCCTGTTTCCGCCCCTTTTTTAAGGAGGGTGTAGCCATCCGGGGCATTGGGTGTAGCCATCCGCACCTTAGGGCTACACCCTATACACCGGATGGCTACACCCTCTCCATCAGACGGTTTTTAATACAATTTCACCGTCATACGACACCATTTATCAAAAAAAGCCTTAACTTTGCCGTCCACGAAACCATAAAAAAGAAATAGAAAATGAAGAAAATACTATTTTTTATCACTATGATGGTACTGAGCGTCGGTCTTGTCCAGGCTCAAGGTAAAGCAGAAATAAAGTTTGATAAGACAACACACGACTTCGGGACATTCTCTGAAAACAACCCGATTGTCAGTTGCACATTCAAGTTTACGAATATCGGCGATGGTCCGTTGGTCATCCATCAGGCAGTGGCATCTTGCGGATGCACCGTACCCGAATATACCCAGGAACCCATCATGCCGGGAAAAACAGGTACAATCAAAGTGACTTACAACGGAACGGATAAATATCCGGGACACTTCAAAAAGTCGATTACCCTGCGTACAAACGCCAAAACAGAGATGATACGTCTTTTTGTGGAAGGCGACATGACGGCCAAAGACGCAAAGTAAGCAAAAATAAATAACAACAAAAAGGAGAATCTTTCGGGATTCTCCTTTTTTTTTGCTTACTTTGAGGCTGTTTTGAAAAACCAACCGTTTGGAAATCCGATAAACTATACATAAACTACAAAAAACAATTATGAAACAAGAAGAAGACAAATTTACGGGCTTGCCCGAAAACGCGTTCCGGGAACTAAAGCCGGGAGAAGTGTACAACCCGCTGATGAGTCCGACGAAAACGTATCCGGAGGTCACTCTCTGGTCGGTAGCATGGGGAATCGCCATGGCCATCCTCTTCTCTGCTGCCGCAGCCTATCTGGGGCTCAAAGTGGGACAAGTATTCGAAGCAGCCATCCCCATCGCAATCATAGCAGTCGGTGTGTCCGGTGCAGCCAAGCGTAAAAACGCACTCGGCGAAAACGTAATCATCCAGTCCATCGGTGCCTGCTCGGGTGTCATCGTAGCAGGAGCCATCTTCACACTGCCTGCCCTCTACATCCTGCAAGCCAAATATCCGGAAATGTCAGTCACCTTCATGCAAGTATTTATCAGTTCACTGCTGGGCGGTGTGCTGGGTATCTTGTTCCTGATTCCTTTCCGCAAATACTTCGTAAGCGATATGCACGGTAAATATCCTTTCCCGGAGGCAACAGCCACTACACAGGTGCTGGTGTCGGGCGAGAAGGGCGGCAGCCAGGCAAAACCATTGCTGATGGCCGGGTTAATCGGAGGTCTGTACGACTTTATCGTGGCAACTTTCGGCTGGTGGAACGAGAACTTCACCACCCGCGTCTGTAGTGCGGGTGAAATGTTGGCAGAGAAAGCCAAACTGGTATTTAAAGTAAACACCGGCGCAGCCGTACTGGGTCTGGGCTATATCGTAGGATTGAAGTACGCTTCCATTATTTGCATCGGTTCATTGGCCGTATGGTGGATCATCGTACCGGGTATGTCCCTTTTCTTCGGCGACTCTGTACTGAACCAGTGGAATCCGGAAATCACCGCCACTGTAGGTTCCATGAGTCCGGAGCAGATCTTCTCCCATTATGCCAAAAGCATCGGTATCGGCGGTATCGCCATGGCGGGAGTGATCGGTATCATCAAATCATGGGGCATCATCCGCAGCGCAGTGGGACTGGCAGCTAAAGAGATGGGAGGAAAAGGAGACGTGGAGAAAAACGTCATCCGTACGCAACGCGACCTCTCCATGAAGATCATTGCCATCGGTTCCATCATCACGCTGATCCTGGTGGTGCTGTTCTTTTATTTCGACGTAATGCAGGGTAACCTGGTACATACACTGGTAGCCATTTTACTGGTAGCCGGAATTTCATTCCTGTTCACCACCGTAGCGGCCAACGCCATCGCCATTGTAGGTACCAATCCGGTATCGGGCATGACGCTGATGACGCTGATTCTGGCATCGGTTGTAATGGTAGCCGTCGGGCTGAAAGGTCCTTCGGGCATGGTTGCCGCATTAGTGATGGGCGGTGTAGTCTGCACAGCCCTCTCTATGGCAGGCGGTTTCATCACCGACCTGAAGATCGGCTACTGGCTGGGCAGTACGCCCGCCAAGCAGGAAGCGTGGAAGTTCCTCGGGACAATCGTATCCGCTGCCACCGTAGGCGGTGTAATGATTATCCTGAACAAGACATACGGATTCACAAGCGGACAACTTGCCGCACCGCAGGCCAACGCGATGGCTGCTGTAATCGAACCTTTGATGAGTGGTGTAGGCGCCCCCTGGCTGCTGTACGGCATCGGTGCGGTGCTGGCCATCATCCTGACGTTCTTTAAGGTTCCCGCACTGGCGTTTGCGTTGGGTATGTTCATCCCGCTCGAACTGAATGTACCGCTCGTAGTGGGCGGAGCTATCAACTGGTATGTCACCACCCGCAGCAAAGACAGTGCGCTCAACACCGAACGGGGCGAAAAAGGGACGCTGCTGGCATCCGGATTCATTGCCGGAGGTGCCCTGATGGGTGTAGTCAGCGCTGCCATGCGCTTCGGCGGAATCAACCTGGTGAACGATGCATGGCTCAACAATACCCTCTCACAGTTGGCTGCCCTGGTAGCTTACGTACTGCTAATCCTGTATTTCATTAAAGCATCCATGAAGGTAAAATGAAGTATATAGCTGAATTTCATGTATCCGGGAGGAGCGTATGTCAATCTGGCTCCGCGACGGAGTGAAATTCTCCAGATGACATATAAAGAAACTCACGAAACAACATTTATAAAGATGAAAACAATTCGTACACTTTTGTTATGTACCAGCCTATTGGCCGGAACAGTTGCAGCACAGGAGAACAGTCTGGTGCTGAGTAACGGACTCGGGTTCGTTGATACCCCCTATAAGGCAGGTACCCTTGAAGTAGACGATGCAGAAGACCTCATTATCAATTGTGACGAGGTGGACTGCACCACTTTCGTAGAATATGCACTGGCAATGGCACTCTGCCCGCAACAGGGAGACGACATGCAGGAAAGTGACTTTGCCCGTAACCTGCAACGTATCCGCTATCGCGACGGAAAAATTGACGGTTATACCTCTCGTCTGCATTATATATCCGACTGGATCAATAATGGTGTCCGCCAAGGCTTTCTTGAAGACGTAACGGCTACCCACAGCCCTTTCACGCAGAAACTGTCGATCTCTTACATGAGCACACATCCGCAACTCTACAAATCGTTGAAGAACTCTCCGGAAAATGTAGCGCAGATGGCAAAGTATGAAAAGGCACTAAGCGGTAAAGAGGTTCATTACCTGCCGAAAGACAAACTGGAGCCGGACGGATTGCCTTGGATCAAGAATGGGGACATTATTGCCCTGACCACCAATACTCCGGGGTTGGACGTAAGCCACATGGGCATTGCCATTTACATCAAGGGACAGCTGCACCTGCTGCATGCTTCGTCCAAAGAAGGCAAGGTAATAGTAGACAAGAGTGCACTGAGCCAGATGTTGAAAGACAGAAAATCACTGACAGGTATCAGAGTGCTGAGAATGAAGAAATAAACCGGAAACAAACCATACCGGACTTATCTGATCCCCGAAACCATTTTGATGCGTTTCGGGGATTTTTCTTTTCAGTAAGAAAGAGAATAGCCTTATTTCCTGACAGCCCCTTCTGCTTTTCAACGGCAACGGGAAGCACAGAAGACGGAAAACAAGACTTTTCTTCCCGAAAAGCCGGGGTTTTGTGTCCGGAGAGCCGGGGTCTGCCCCGAAAAGAGCCGGGATTTCTATGAAAAGAAGTAAGCATTCGACCCGAAAGACGGTTGCATTCCGCTGAAATGCTTACTTCTTTTCAAATTATCTCTATATGTTTTCCCACTTTACATCTGTTGTTATGGTTTTATCGTTAAAAAGAGAAGGATTATTCTCTGGTTGCATACCGTAAACGAACGAGTCCCGACTGTCAAAAAGAAAGCCGTAAGCATCCATTGATACAACTCTTCACGCATTTAGCTTTGCTACACTTACATCATGCCAACTCATAAAGTCTTTCCGCATCAAACATAAAATCGCCAACCTGTAAGGAGGGCGATTTTACCAGGCAACCGTATCATTGGATGCAAACAGAGCAAACCAGAGAGGTCTGATTATCATTTTGACAAAAGGAAAGTAAGCAGTTCGCTCCCCAGCCTCTCTTTTACCTCGTCCATATCAACACTGTGTCCGAGTTCTTTCTGAAGGGAAGTCACGCCTTTATCAATAAAACCGCAAGGATGAATGTAACTGAAATAGCGTAAATCGGTATTCACATTCAGCGCCAGTCCATGCATCGTCACGTAATGACTGCTCCGAACCCCTATCGCACATATCTTACGGGCACGGGGCGTATCACCTTCCAGCCAGACTCCTGTCGCCTTCTCTAAACGGCCGGCCTCGACGCCGTAAGATGCACAGACACGGATAACGGCTTCCTCCAGCAAGTGTACATATTCCTTCAGCCCCAATCCGAACTCCTCAAGATTAAGAATCGGGTAACACACCAATTGCCCGGGACCATGATAGGTGATATCGCCGCCACGGTCGATGTGATAGAGGGTGGCACCGATAGCCTTCAGTTGCTCCTCTCCCAGCAGCATATTATTTTCCTTTCCGCTACGCCCCAGGGTATAAACGTGCGGATGTTCACAAAAAATGATGCGATTCTCGTACTTTTCCCCTCCCTGCTTGGCATGGACGAGGGCATCGAACCATTCCGTCTGTCGGCTCCATGCTTCAGAATACGGAATAAGTTCCCAATCGGTTGTAATTGTTTTCATACGGACAAAGATAAAGAAATAAAAGAAAATGTGTATATTTGCGTGATTCAAAAAAAGAAAGTAATATGAAGTTTGACTTTCCACAAGTAGATCTCCCATGCGAACTTCTGGCATGGAATGATGTAACTGAAGATATCTTGAATATCTACAAACAATCGTGCAGGCTGAAAGCCGGCATCTTTGCTATTTGTACGGAAGGTAAGATGACCGCAACCATTAACCTGATCGATTACGAAATAAAACCGAACGATCTGATCACACTGCTGCCGGGCACTATCATCCAGTTCCGCGAACGGACAGAGAAAGTACGTTTATGCTTCGCCGGATTCTCGTCGGAATGTGTAGAACGAATCAACCTGATAAAATCGATGGTCAGCTCTTTCTCTAAGATAACCGAATGCCCGATTGTGGAATTACAGGAGGATATAGCCAGTTATCTAAAAGATTACTTCTCCCTGTTGGCACGAGTGACATGTGATGAAAGGTTCTCTCTTCCCTCCGAGATGACGGAAGTATCTTTGAAATCTATTCTGACCGCCGTCGGACTGATTTATCAGAAATATTCCCGGAAAGATCACAATACGAACCGTAAAGAAGAAATCTGCCGCGAATTGGTAGGATTGGTCACAGAGCATTATGCGGAGGAACGCCGTGCCCAGTTCTATGCAGACAAGTTGGGAATATCACTGCAACACCTCAGTACCACAGTCAAACAAGTGACAGGACGCAACGTACTGGATGTGATAGCCTATGTGGTCATTATCGACGCGAAAGCCAAATTGAAATCGACTCACATGACCATTCAGGAGATTGCCTATTCGTTGAACTTCCCCAGTGCTTCTTTTTTCGGAAAGTACTTCAGGAGATATGTAGGCATGAGTCCGCTGGAATTCAGAAACAGCTGACACCTTTCGTGGCAAAAAGATTTTCACCACAGAGGCCACAGAGTATTCATGTTGATCATCCATGACTTGAAGTTTACTCTGTGTCCTCTGTGGTGAGTTAGTTTTGAAAGGACTTGTTATTTTCTGGCCAGACTCAATGAATTCAGTACTACACTAACACTTGAGAATGCCATTGCCGCACTGGCAAGCATCGGGTTCAGCAACAGTCCGTTGATAGGGAACAGGATGCCGGCTGCAATAGGGATACCTATGAGATTATAGATAAATGCCCAGAACAGATTCTGGTGAATCAGTTTCACAGTCTGTCTTGACAACTCGAAGGCGCGGGGGAGCAACAGCAGGTCGGATGTCATCAACGTAACCATTGCTACATCCATGGCTATATCCGTCCCTTTCCCCATCGCTATGCTGACATCGGCCAGTGCCAACGCCTGTGAGTCGTTAATTCCGTCACCTACCATAGCTACGGTTTTTCCCTGCATCTGGAGTTCACGCACAAACTCTTCTTTATCATCCGGCAAGGCATCTGCCACAAAGCGGTCGATGCCCAACTTACCCGATACGGCAAGTGCCGTGCGTTGTCCGTCGCCGGTCAGCATACAAATGTCGATCCCCTGACGTTTCAACTCTTTCACAGCCTCGGCCGAAGTCGGCTTTATCTGATCGGCAATGGCAATTACGGCAAGCACCTCACTGCCACGGCCAAAGTATACAATGCTGTTTCCATCCGATTCGTATTGCACCATCATTTCGGCAAGCACATCAGAGAGCGAAGCGCTGAAATCTTTCAGTAACTTGTGGCTACCCACCCAATAAGTCTCCCCTTGATAAACCACCTTGATTCCTTTTCCGGTGATACTCTCAAAGCTGTCCAGTTGGGCAGGAACTATTTTCTCCACTTCCTGCAGAGAAGAGACAATGGCTCCGGCAAGCGGATGTTCGGATTTAAGTTCGGCCGCCAACAGGACATTCTTGAAATGTTCTTCCTGCACCTGTGCCCAAAGCCATCCGGAAACCGTGGGATGTCCCTCGGTCAACGTCCCGGTTTTATCGAGCACCACTACATCTACTTTACGCATCTGCTCGAGGGCAACCGCATCCTTAATCAGGATATGATTACTGGCTGCTTTGCCTATGCCCACCATCAGAGCGGTAGGTGTGGCAAGTCCCAGAGCACACGGACAGGCAATGACCAGTACGGATACTGCCGAAAGCAGGGCGTGTGAGAAATAATCGGTACCTCCCACCAAAAGCCAGATAACAAACGTCAGCACGGCAATACAAAGCACGACAGGCACAAAGATTCCGGTCACCCGGTCTACGATGCGCTGTACGGGCGCTTTACTCCCCTGAGCCTCCTGCACCATGCGGATGATGCGTGCCAGCACCGTCTCGCTTCCTACACTGGAGGCTTTAATCACAAAAGAGCCTTTCTGGTTGATAGTTCCCGCCAATACACGGTCGCCCGTTTTCTTTTCTACGGGAATCGGTTCGCCGCTGATCATACTTTCGTCTACATAAGATTCTCCTTCGGACAACCGCCCGTCTACGGGAATCTGCTCACCGGGACGTACCACCACCAGGTCGCCTGCCTGCAACTGGTCTATCAGGATATCTTCTTCAACTCCTCCCCGAAGCACACGGGCCACACGGGGTTGAAGTCCCATCAACTTCCGAATGGCAGTAGAGGTATTCCCCTTGGCACGCTCTTCCATCAGTTTACCGGTCAGCACAAAAGCGATGATGACTACTGCCGCCTCATAGTAAACGTGAGGTTCAAGTCCTCGGTTATACCAGAATTCGGGAAAAAATGTGTTGAAGACGCTGAACAGGAAGGCGATGGAGGTACTGAGTGTCACCAGGGTATCCATATTACTCCTCCCCAAACGTGCCTGCCGCCAGGCATTGACATAGAAAGAACCTCCGAAGAAAATCATCACGGGAAGGGCGAGTATCAACTGAATCTCGTTAGAGAAGGGCACATGCATCAAGACCATAGAAAACAGCAACATGGGGACAACGAAGATCCATGCACCGATGACCTGCCGCTTCAGCAGTCGGTAATGTTTCTCCTGGGCCTCCTCCTGACGCTCCTCTTTCAGGGCCTCTTCCACTATCAGGTCATAACCTGCGGCAAGTACGGCCGCACGGATTTCTCCGGGAGTCAGCTTGTCGGCTTCGTACGAAACGGACAGTGTGTTTGTGGCGAAGTTGACCGATGCGTCTACCACACCGGCCAATTTCTTCACTGTTTTTTCCACATTATTAGCGCACCCCGCACAGTGCATGTTCAGTACAGGAAACGCTTTCTTTATAATATTACCCATAATCTATTATTATATATACTATCTAATAAACAATGAGGTAAAGAACAATGTTCACTTCTTGTCCGTTTCCTTTGCTTCCTTTATGACTACAGCTTCGTATTTAAATTTCCGAAAGCCTTCTTTCAGTTTTTCAACATTCGTCTTTTCCGCATCGTAAGTGATGGTGACGGTTTGAGTTTTCAAATCAGTCTTAAAGTTTTTAAGTCCTTTTTCGAACTTGATATTGTTCTTCACCTTTCGTTCGCAGTTGGCGCACTCCATCTGTGCCACTTTGAAAACAACGGTACGAAAGTCTTTTGCCGCAACGGCAGTCACCGAAAGTAAAGCCACCACCAGTGTGGCAATCATTTTTTTAGTCTTCATGAATGTAAGTATTAGTAATCAATAATTTTAGTCGTTCGTTCTACTCTCTTTCAATCTCGTGCCAGGTTAAACCTCACTCCGATATATCCCTTTGCTCCATGTACCGGTCCCCATATCATAGTCGAGTCAAAATGATCTCCCCAAGGATTGGCTGCATCGATAATCGGATTCTTTTGTTTGAAATTTGTCAGGTTCTCACCTCCAATGTATACCGACCAGCGTCGGAAATAGCGCGTCACCTGTGCACTAAGCTGACTAAAGCCTTTATAACGGGCATCCCACGAAGGAGTGCCGTCAGCAAGTGTATACGGATCGGGCATACGTCCTCCTCCATTCATCTGCCAGGTGGCATCAAACTGCCACAAGCCCAGCGGAGTCTGATAAGAAGCGGTTACAAGTCCTTTGTATTTCCCGGTCAGCGGCTTCTCCATCAACCGGTGATTGTAAGTCGTCTTGGCGTCTGTCCAACGATAGGCAGCTGTCAGCGAAAAACCCTGAAAGAACGGATAGGTAGCCTCCACCTGAAACACTTGTGAATACGACCGTCCGTCGAGATTGTAGAACGCCACCTCATGGGGATTCGTATCCATATCGACAACGACCTGTTTCAGGAAGTCAGTGTAATAGTATTCCAGATTCAGGTTCAGCGTTTTCCCGAAAAGCGGAATGTAACCCGATATACTTGCGCCATAGTTCCACGCTTCTTCCTGGTCGAGGTGACCGGCAATACTTACCTTCCGGCTACTTGCCATCAGATAATTGTTTTCGGCAAGCACGTGATTCGTACGATACCCTTTTCCGGCAGAAAGACGGAAATGAACAAAGTCATTGGGGTTGTATTTAATGTGGGCACGTGGAGTCACGAAAAAGCCGTACTCACTGCTATGGTCGCCACGAAGTCCGGCCATCACCACCAGTTTATTCTCCAGATTAAAAGTGTACTGCGCATAAGCTCCTCCTACCGATTCGCGTGCAAAAGCCTTCGTCAACGGAGTGTCAGCATTGTTGGTCAAACGGTAATGCTGGTCATATCCGTCATAATTATAACTGAATCCCGCCGAAAGACTGTGTTGCTTTGTAAATTCGGTTTCAAACATCAGCGAAGCATAAGCGTTGGACTGGTCAACATCATAAATCTTACGTCCATAAAGCGCATCCTGGTTGTGCAGCGTACCGGACAGAATCAGCGCAAGATTCGTATTCTTCTCCTTATTAAATATATAGGCATTCTTGGCAAAAGCCTCGTAACGGCGGGTTTCAATATCGATAGCATAGCGATCGGCTGCCGGCACACCGCTATGACTCACCTGACCGCCTTTTCTGCTTTCGTCCAGCGCTTTGATGCCTGCCTGAAACACATAGTGGTCACCCATATAGGCCCAACGGTTCCAAAAATTATACTGCTCTATCCGGGGAATATCGGCAAAGCCGTCATCGTTGCCGTCATGTGCTTTCGTTTCATTTTCGTAATGTGCCAGCAACGAAGTACTCCATCGTTTGGAAAGTTTCACCGTGGCATCCGCATTCGCCTCATAACGATTGGTGGTACTGGCAAAAAGATTGGCCGAAACCCAATCCGCCTCAGGCAGTTGCGGCTTCTTAAATTCAACATTGATCTGTCCGGTAAGGGCTTCATAACCATTCTTCACGGACGAAATCCCCTTGGATACTTGTATGCTATGCATCCAGGGACCGGGAACATAACCCAACCCGTAAGGAGAAGCAGCACCGCGATAGTTCGGAATATTCTCGGTCAGCATCTGCACATAAGTTCCCGATAGTCCGAGCAACTTGATCTGCTTCGCTCCGGTAGCAGCATCCGAATAGCTGACGTCCACTGAAGGATTGGTGACAAAACTCTCGCCAAGATTGCAACATGCTGCACGACAGAGCTCGTCACTGGTAATGATCTCTTCGTTCATCACGCTGTTGCGCAGCTTCAGTGTGCTCAACTTACGACTGACAATATTCACTTCACTCAGTTCCATCCCCTCGCGAAGTACTACGTCCAGAACGGCGTTCTTGTCTTTCACTTGTATGGTATCGTTTTCGTAACCTACAAAACTTACAATGAGATGACTGCCCCTGTCGGGTTTGGATATGGAAAAAGTACCGTCCTCACGAGTGGCTACCCCACCGGGAATATTCTTCCAGAAAACGTTGGCACCGATAATCGGTTCGCCGGCCTGATCTTTCACCGTACCGCTCACTTGCGCTTGTACAGTCAGACTGCCGAGAAGCAGTCCGGTCAATAATATATATTTCATTAAATAACTTCGTTTGTCTTTTTTATTTGGTTTATATTCAATAAGAAATAAGTAGGATTCACCACAGATTACACAGAAGAACACAAGTTGTCCCGCTTCAATAATTAACGGTATTAACCCTTAAATAGTGAAAGCCTGTGCAATCTGTGATGCAATCCAAACAGTAAATATTGAAGAAACTAAATAAGCAAAGTAGAATAAAGAGCTAAATAATGCCGGGAACTCGTTTTAGGTGGCGGTACCACATAAGGAGCTTCCAACACCCCGTCACGGAAAAGCGCACACAGCAGATCCGATACCTGGTCGCAAAGGAATACGCTGACAGGAGCAGGGACAGAAGATTCGAACGCCTGCTTCACCAGGTCAAGTTTATAGATAGTCGCCGTACATCCCTCACCCCGGCACGATTTATGGAATTCAAAATCGAACTTATCACAGAAGCCGCATTTGTCGGCACAACAGCAATTTGCCGTCTCACAACCACTGCAACAATATTGAACGACAGAGACTCCCGCCCCTACATACACTATAAGGAGGGAAAGAATAACAGCGAGTATATAGCGGAATCTCTTCATAACGGTTGCAAAGATAAGCAGATTTAACCAGCTCTCCTCATTCTTTTTTCTTTTTTTATGCTGCCGATTCACTAATATGAACTATATTTGTCGATAGTGAACGATTATATAAATGTTGAATTTAAAGAAGAACCCCTTATGAAAAAACAATATGTCAGTCTGCTTGCGATAATACTTGCTACAAGTGGCTTTTTATTTTCTTGTGGTGACAAGATGAACAAGAATACCGGTGCGCTGGAATTCGACAGCATACAAGTGAACGAAACGGCACATCTCTTCGGAGATACGGCAAAGCCGGCATGTAACCTGACCATCAATTTCACGTATCCGGTGAAGTCATCGGACAACAAATTGAAGGATAGCCTGAACAGCTACTTTATAGCTGCCTGCTTCGGAGAAGGATATATCGGTGAAAAACCGGCAAAGGTGGTAAAGGAATATACTGAACATTACGTAAAGGAATATCGCACAGACCTTGAACCCATGTATGCCGAAGACGAAAAGAACAAAGAAAGCGAAGGGTCCATCGGCGCATGGTATTCGTATTATAAAGGAATAGAGAGCCACGTGCAACTCTATTATAAGAACCTGTTGGTTTATCGCATCAACTACAATGAATATACCGGAGGCGCGCATGGCATTTACATGACAACCTTCCTTAATATGGATCTGATAAACCTGCGTCCACTGAAGCTGGATGACATTTTCACAGGTGATTATAAGGAAGCACTGACCGACCTGTTATGGAACCAGCTGATGGCAGACAAAAAAGTAACGACCCATGAAGCACTTGAAGATATGGGCTACGGTTCTACCGGAGATATCGCCCCGACAGAAAACTTCTACCTCGACAAAGACGGCATTACCTTCTATTATAATGTATACGACATCACTCCGTATGCCATGGGACCGGTAGAAATTAAGATTCCATACGAGATGATGGAGCACATGCTGGGTAGCAACCCGATCATCGGAGAGATGAAAGCTCAATAGATTAACCCTTTTTATTAAAATACAGATATATTACAACCTTATGGATACAACAGAACAAACTTCCTCCCTCCCCTCTACCGGAGGGGAAACCGGAGTGGAGCTTCTTCTTAAATACTTTCCTGACTTGACGGAAGAGCAACGCAAACAATTCGCAGCTCTTTACGAACTTTACATTGACTGGAATTCTAAAATCAACGTAATCTCGCGCAAAGACATCGAAAACTTGTACGAACATCATGTGCTCCATTCACTGGGAATTGCCCGTGTCATTCGTTTCCGTCCGGGTAGCAAAGTTATGGATCTTGGCACCGGAGGCGGATTCCCCGGTATCCCGCTGGCTATTCTTTTTCCGGATACAAAGTTTCACTTGGTGGACAGCATTGGAAAGAAAGTACGTGTAGCAACCGAAGTGGCCAATGCCATCGGTCTAAAGAACGTCACTTTCCGTCATGCCAGAGCCGAGGAGGAAAAACAAACATTCGACTTTGTCGTAAGCCGTGCCGTGATGCCCCTGGCCGATTTGATAAAGATAATCCGGAAGAACATTTCGTCCAAACAGCAAAATGCCCTCCCCAACGGGTTAATCTGCCTGAAAGGCGGCGAGTTGGAACATGAAGCAATGCCGTTCAAGCACAAGACAACCATGCATAGCCTGAGTGAGGATTTCGACGAAGAGTTTTTCCAGACCAAGAAAGTGGTATATGTAACGATTTAAACGATCAAACAACATAGTCATGAAAATAAAGAGATTTGAGTTCAATATGTTTCCCGTAAACTGCTATGTGTTATGGGATGAAACGAACGAGGCAGTCGTGATAGACCCAGGCTGCTTTTATGACGAAGAGAAACAAGCTTTAAAGAACTTCATCGTCACCAACCATCTGAACGTAAAACATCTGCTGAACACTCACTTACATCTGGATCACATCTTCGGTAATCCATTCATGCTTCGTGAGTTCGGACTATCTGCCGAAGCAAACCAGGCGGACGAGTACTGGATAGACGAAGCTCCCAAGCAGAGCCGCATGTTTGGTTTTCAGCTGAACGAGGCACCTGTGCCATTGGGAAAATACCTGCATGACGGGGATATCATAACTTTTGGAAATACAACGCTGGAGGCAATCCATGTACCCGGACACTCTCCCGGAAGTCTTGTATATTATTGCCAGGCAGAAAACTGCATGTTTTCAGGAGATGTATTGTTTCAGGGAAGCATCGGCCGGGCAGACCTGACCGGAGGCAACTTTGATGAACTGAAAGAGCATATTTGTAGCCGACTGTTCGTGCTGCCCAACGAAACAATCGTTTATCCGGGGCACGGTGCACCGACTACCATTGGGATAGAGAAGGCGGAAAATCCGTTCTTCAGGTAAGAGAATATCAACAAACCTTATTATAAATAAATCATTAATAACATGAAAACCGATTTATTAGCCTGCCGTCACATCGGCGTCAACAAAGCGGATGCCGAAGTAATGCTCCGGAAAATTGGAGTTGGTTCGCTCGACGAACTGATTGATAAAACCATTCCGGCCAATATCCGGCTCAAAGCACCTCTGGCACTGCCTGCGCCGATGACCGAATATGAATTTGCCCGCCACATTGCCGAGTTGGCAAGCAAAAACAAGTTGTTCACGACCTATATCGGCATGGGGTGGTACAACACAATCACTCCGGCAGTCATCCAACGCAACGTCTTCGAAAACCCCGTCTGGTATACTTCCTATACTCCTTACCAGACAGAAGTTTCGCAAGGCAGACTGGAAGCTTTAATGAATTTCCAAACCGCCGTATGCGACTTGACTGCCATGCCATTGGCCAACTGCTCTCTGCTTGATGAAGCAACCGCCGCTGCCGAAGCTGTGACAATGATGTACGCTCTGCGTTCACGCAACCAGCAAAAATCCGGAGCCAATGTGGTATTTATCGACGAGAACATCTTCCCACAAACCCTGGCTGTCATCACTACCCGAGCCATCCCGCAAGGAATTGAAATCCGTACCGGAAAGTTCCGCGAACTTGAATTTACAGACGATCTCTTTGCCTGCGTCTTACAGTATCCCAATGCGAATGGTAATGCGGAAGATTACCGTGAGTTTACGGAAAAAGCACATGCAGCCAACTGCAAAGTGGCTGTAGCCGCCGACATCCTGAGCCTCGCCCTGCTTACACCTCCGGGAGAATGGGGGGCAGACATCGTATTCGGCACTACACAGCGTTTGGGTACTCCGATGTTCTACGGTGGTCCCTCGGCTGGCTATTTCGCTACCCGCGACGAATACAAACGTAACATGCCGGGACGTATCATCGGATGGTCAAAAGACAAGTATGGCAAACTCTGTTACCGCATGGCACTCCAGACGCGCGAACAGCATATCAAACGGGAAAAGGCGACCTCAAATATTTGTACCGCACAGGCATTACTGGCTACGATGGCCGGATTCTATACCGTCTATCATGGACAGGAAGGTATCCGTAACATCGCTTCACGCATCCATAGCATCGCTGCTTTCCTTGAAAAAAATATCGGGAAACTGGGATATAAGCAGGTAAACAAACAATACTTTGATACCCTCCGTTTTATCTTGCCCGATAGCATCTCAGCACAGCAAATCCGGACTATCGCTTTAAGCAAAGAGGTGAATCTGCGCTACTTTGATAATGGCGATGTAGGTTTGAGCATTGATGAAACGACCGATATAGCAGCCGTTAACGTCCTATTGTCTATCTTTGCTATTGCTGCCGGAAAAGACTTCCAGAAAGTGGATGACGTACCCGAAACAAGTACCATCTGCAAAGAACTGAAACGCCAGAGCCCCTATCTGACACACGAAGTATTCTCTAAATATCACACGGAAACGGAAATGATGCGCTACATCAAGCGCCTTGACCGCAAAGATATTTCACTGGCACAGTCAATGATTTCACTTGGCTCCTGCACCATGAAGTTGAATGCAGCTGCCGAAATGCTACCGTTGAGTTGTGCCGAGTTCATGTGCATGCATCCGCTTGTTCCGGAAGATCAGGCTGCCGGTTACCGCGAACTGATCCACAACCTGAGCGAAGAGTTGAAGATTATCACCGGGTTTGCCGGAGTGAGCCTGCAACCCAATTCCGGTGCTGCCGGTGAATACGCCGGACTACGCACCATCCGCGCTTATCTTGAAAGCATCGGACAAGGACACCGGAACAAAGTATTAATCCCTGCATCTGCCCACGGGACCAATCCGGCATCTGCCATACAAGCAGGCTTCACTACCGTGACTTGTGCTTGCGATGAACACGGAAACGTAGACATGGACGATCTCCGCACCAAAGCTGAAGAAAACAAGGAGGATCTGGCTGCGTTAATGATCACCTATCCCTCCACACATGGTATCTTCGAAACGGAAATTGTCGAAATCTGCCAGATCATTCACGATTGCGGAGCACAGGTATATATGGATGGCGCCAACATGAATGCTCAGGTAGGATTAACGAATCCGGGATTTATCGGTGCAGATGTTTGCCACCTGAATCTGCACAAAACATTTGCTTCTCCTCACGGTGGCGGCGGTCCCGGTGTAGGCCCGATCTGTGTAGCCGAACATCTGGTACCATTCCTTCCGGGACACGGACTGTTCGGAAACTCACAGAACGAGGTTTCTGCCGCTCCATTTGGCAGTGCAGGCATTCTGCCCATCACTTACGGCTATATCCGCATGATGGGAACCGAAGGACTGACAATGGCAACCAAAATAGCAATCCTGAATGCCAACTATCTGGCAGCCTGTCTGAAAGATACATATGGCATCGTATACCGGGGAGCCAATGGCTTTGTGGGACACGAAATGATCCTGGAATGTCGGAAAGTATATGAAGAGACAGGTATCAGTGAAAATGATATTGCCAAACGTCTGATGGATTATGGCTATCATGCTCCTACCCTCTCCTTCCCGGTTCACGGCACACTGATGATTGAACCGACTGAAAGTGAGAGCCTCGCCGAGTTGGATAACTTCATCCATACGATGTTGACCATCTGGAATGAAATTCAGGAAGTGAAGAACGGTGAAGCCGATAAGGGGGACAATGTGCTTATAAATGCTCCACACCCCGAGTATGAAGTAGTAAGCGACCGGTGGGAACACTGCTATACGCGTGAAAAAGCTGCATACCCGATAGAAAGTGTACGTGAAAATAAGTTTTGGGTGAATGTAGCCCGTGTCGATAATACATTAGGCGACCGCAAACTATTGCCGACATGCTATGGCCGTTTCGACTGAAATTAATTTGATTCACCACAGAGTTCACAGAGTATCACAGAGTTTATCTCTTGTAATTTCTACTCCGTGATACCCTGTGTTACTCTGTGGTGAATTTAAACTTGAATCCGATACTCTATTCCACAATGGTTATTGTACCTTCTTTCACCGTTTTTTCCTTCAACGATACACCTTCTGCCTGATATCCCAAAGCTACGCAACCGTAAACTTTATGGTTCTCGGGTACTCCAAGAGAGGTAAGATACGCCCGGACTTCCGGATCATCGCAAGTCGTCCCGAGTTGATTGATCCAGCAAGAACCGATGCCCAAAGAACGGGCTGCCAAAAACATATTCTCAATGGCACAGGCACAGTCCATCCCGGCCCACCACTGGGTAGGGTCATTAGAAACAATGACCAAACTCGGAGCATGATAATAACAACAATAAGTCTCACTATGTCCACGCTCCTGAAGACGCTTATCGTCACTTTTAGCAAATGCTCCCTTGATACGATTGTTCAATTCTTCAAGTTTAGCCGCACTACGGACTGCCGTAAAATGCCACGTTTCATAATGCATGCCGCTCGGTGCATAGGTAGCTGCCTCCAGTATGGCATTCAAGTCTTCCGACGGTACCTGCTTTTTATCATAGACACGCACACTGCGGCGTGCCTTAATCGTTTCTAAAACTTCATTGGTTTTCATCATGAATATCTATTAATATTGTATTCCTTATCTTTTAATTAAACCAATCTTGGCATTCAGTTTGAAATAGTATACACCATTCTCCCTTTCAAGGAATCCATACTTATCTTTATCAACCGATCCTTTTTCAAGACGTGAATTCAGATAAAGGAAGTCCTCAAACGTTTTCTTTTCCGACTTATGATAGCACAACACCTCGCCACTGCCATCAACCAGTAATATACCTTCAACAGCCGAGTCCGTCCCGTTGTATATTTTTGCCGGGCGCATACCCAAAGCGAGCGCCAATAAGAATTGCTTCATTTTAAATTCATAAAAACCATGCTTGCTGATCAACTCTTCTTTTATCTTGAGAGGATTTACTGTCTTCATCAGTTCGGTCAGTTCACTGATACGTGTGATGCCGTCCAGATGCATCGTACGCACCATCTCCGCCAACACACGAGGAAAATGCAAGTCAATCATCAGCAAGTTACAGCGAAACACACGGTCTGCCACATCCGAGTATTTCAACACACCTCCCAGACGTTCGATCATCATCATGCGCTCGGCAACCTCCGTAGGCGATTCGGGAAGGGCATTAATTTTATTTACGGTAGGTGCAGCAAACTTTACACCGGATTGCTCCAATTTCAGGTTTGCAGCACGTCCCCCATCCAGCAACGGATTCATCGCACTCAGACGCGAACGGACATTGAAACCGGCTAACGGAGCTTCGGGATGCCAAAAGGCGATTGAGAAATCGGTACGATCTTCCGTCCGTGCTTCAAGATCAAAGATTCCGGCTTCGTCCAAAAACTCCTCCACCCCATCGGGAGAAGTGACTTCATCGGTAGACGAACCTTTTATCGCATTCAGAATCAGGTCAGCCACCGTTGCAAAATCTTCGCGGGGCAAGCTTTTTCCGACTTTCTCACCTTCCATCCGGATATCTTCTCCTTCGATATAATAACACCGGGTGCCATCATGCTCCTCACGCTGAATCATCGCAATAGGCCAGCACTTTTCATCTTCTTTCTTTGCTTGTGGAGTTCCGAGAGAAACTTTTCCGTCCGCCAGCAGACGAAAAAAAACATATAGCTCACTCCACTCTCTTTTTGTTGCTTCAAATGCCATTCTATCTATCTTTTTATTATGTGTGGGAAGAAAACCTCCCCCCTGTCTTATTTCTTTCTCTTATTCATTTCCTTCTTCTTCATCTAAAATACGTGCAGTTTCCACTTTTTCCAACCGAGACCTTAAGCGAGGCATCACCGACTGTCGGATGCGAAGTGTCATGCTGCAATCCATATCATACGACTGGGAGAGAATTTCCGGTTCCTCCTCTTTCACAATCCGCATCACATCGTTCATAAACGGATATTCAAAAAGCACGGTTACTTCTTCATCCACCGTTTTCTCTACAACAGTGGCAGCGGCAATAGCCTCCGCGGCGGCGGCTTTATAAGCCACAATCAATCCACTGGTTCCCAACTTGATTCCCCCGAAATAACGAACCACGATAATCAGAATATCCGTCAGTTCGTTGGAATTAATTTGTCCCAGAATCGGTTTGCCGGCCGTACCGGAAGGTTCTCCGTTGTCGTTTGCACGAAAGTTTTTACGTTCGTGCCCCAACATATAGGCATAACAGACGTGACGGGCATCGTAATATTTCTTCTGATACGTCTCCAGATGATTCTTAATCTCTTCCAATGTACGCACCGGAAGAGCGATGGCAATGAACTTACTACGCTTCTCGGTATAGGTACCTTCTGAAACTTCAGTGATGGTTTTGTATGTATCTTCTGACATGATATCCGGAATCATTTTTAGTGGTTCAGGCTATACCTAACAACTGTACTTCAAAAACCAGGGTCGAAAAAGCCGGAATAGGACCACTGGTACGTGTCCCATACCCCATGGTATACGGGATGTAAATTATCCAACGATCTCCCACCCGCATTTTCTGCAAAGCGATCTGCCATCCCTCGATGACCTCACTCAAACGGAAAGCTTCGGGACAGTTCCGTTTCCAGGAATTATCAAATTCCCGTCCATTGATCAGTGTCCCCCTGTAATGGACAGACACCACACTGCCGGGCCGGGGAGTAGCGGTACCACTACCTTCCTCCAAAACCTTATATAATATGCCACAAGGCAATTCGTATACATCCGCTTCGGCACGTAATGCCTGCATGAATTGCTCGTTCTGCAACTTGTATTCTTCTTTTCGTCCCATAGATCTATTCAGATAATAATTACTTCGGTCACAAAGATACGGAAAAACGTACATATTTGGATAGCCCGGAATGCAAAACGAGGATGTTCCTCTGTTTTAGAGTAACATCCTCGTTCTTTTTCTACATCGATACGCTCTTTATTCCAACTCGTGTATCACCAGTCCGGAACGCAGTTTCGGCTCGAACCAAGTGGTTTTCGGAGGCATAATGTTTCCCGTATCGGCAATATCCATCAGTTGCTTCATTGAAACGGGATAAAGGGCCAGTGCCACTTTCATCTCTCCGCTATCCACCCGTCTGCCCAGCTCACCCAAGCCACGGATACCTCCCACAAAATCGATCCGTTTGTCCGAACGCAAATCTTTGATACCCAGAATTTCATCCAGAATCAGATTGGAAGAGATCGTCACGTCCAATACCCCAATGGGATCATTGTCGTCATAAGTTCCCGGTTTGGCTGTCAGGCTATACCATTTACCTTCCAGATAAAGGGCAAAATTATGCAATGCAGCGGGTTTATAAATCTCTTTCCCCTTCTCCTCTACCACAAAATTCTTTTCAAGAGCAGTCAGGAATTCGGCAGGTGTCAGACCATTGAGATCTTTCACCACCCGGTTGTAATCAATAATAGTCAACTGGTTCGCCGGAAAACATACAGCCATGAAGTAATTATATTCTTCGTCTCCGCGATGACCGGGATTCTGTTTCGCCTTCTCGGCTCCAACCAGAGCGGCAGCGGCCGAACGATGGTGTCCGTCGGCAATATAAAGTGCCGGCATAGCAGCAAACTCTTTTGTGATCACAGCAATGTCATCGTTATCATCAATCACCCAGAAAGTATGCCCGAATCCGTCACCGGGAGCAATAAAGTCGTATACCGGTTTTTGAGCCGTATACTTCCGGATGATAGTGTCGAGCACTGCATTATCGGGATAAGCAAAGAATACCGGTTCGATATTGGCATTGTTCACACGAACATGCTTCATACGGTCTTCTTCCTTATCACGCCGGGTCAGTTCATGCTTTTTGATAACGCCGTTCATGTAATCGGGCACATAAGCGTCTACCACCAGTCCGTACTGCGTCTTGCCGTTCATGGTCTGGGCATAGATGTAATAATTCTCTTTATCATCCTGCACCAACCACCCTTTATCGCGAAACAGACGGAAGTTTTCTGCCGCCTTGGTATAGACTTTCTCGTCGTGTTCGTCTGTTCCGACCGGAAAATCTATTTCAGGTTTAATGATATGATACAGTGATTTCTCGTTTCCGGCAGCTTCTGCACGAGCCTCTTCTGAGTTCAACACATCATACGGACGTGATGCGACCTGTTCTACCAAGTCCTGTGGAGGGCGGATGCCTTTAAATGGTTTTATTGTTGCCATAAAACTGGGGATTATTTGTTCACTCTAAATTTTTCGCAACCCTCTTTCAGGAAGCCTACAATCTGTTTCGCCGCAGCAATACCTGCATTGATATTTGCCTCGGCAGTCTGAGCACCCATCTTCTTCGGTGTTGAGAAATAACGTCCGGCAAAGAGTTCGGTAAACTTCGCATTGGCAGCAGGCATAATATCGGTGATGTATTTAAAGTCCGGACGTTCTTCCATCAGCTGAATCAGTTCATCCTCATTGATCACCTCTTTACGGGCCGTATTGACCAAAATAGCTCCTTTCGGCATATTCTTCAGTAAATCACGGTTAATGGAATTCTTTGTTTCGGCTGTAGCCGGAATATGCAGTGAGACGATATTACAAATTTTGTAAAGTTCTTCGGCCGAGTCGACGGCTTTCACTCCATCTTTTTCAATCACATCTTTCGGGCAGAAAGCATCGTAAGCGTAAAGCTCCATGCCGAATCCTTTGGCAATACGTGCCACATTGCGTCCCACATTGCCATAAGCGTGGATACCCAGTTTCTTTCCCATCAGTTCCGTACCCGACGTTCCATTATAGAAATTGCGGACGGCATAAACGAGCAGCCCGAACACCAATTCGGCCACGGCATTCGAATTCTGCCCCGGAGTGTTCATTACGCACACACCGTGTGCGGTAGCGGCGTTTAAGTCCACATTGTCATATCCGGCACCTGCACGGACTACTATTTTCAATTCCTTCGCAGCCTCAAGCACTTCCGCATCGATGATATCGCTGCGAATGATAATGGCATTCGCATCTTTCACCGCATCAAGTAATTGAGCCTTATCTGTATATTTCTCAAGCAGAGCCAATTCGAATCCGGCTCCTTCTATTTCTTTCTTTATACCATCTACGGCAATTTTGGCAAATGGTTTTTCGGTTGCAACAAGTACTTTCATTTCCTTTGTTATGTTTTGGGGATAATTCACCACAGAGGGACACAGATTTGTCTTTCTTCTTCAATTATGGCACTCTGTGGTGAAATCACATTATTAATGAAGTTTCTCAAATTCCTGCATGCAGTCAATCAGCGCCTGTACACTTTCCTTCGGCATCGCATTATAACAAGATGCACGGAAACCACCTACAGAACGGTGTCCTTTAATGCCGGACATACCTTTGTCCGTAGCGAATTTCAGGAAATCGGCTTCAAGATCTTTGTATTCCGGTGCCATTACGAAACAGATATTCATGCGTGAGCGGTCCTCTTTAGCAGCCGTTCCCACAAACATCTTGTTGCGGTCTATCTCGGCATACAGCATATCTGCCTTTTCGGTAGCCCGGCGATCCATCTCTTTCACGCCACCCTGAGCTTTGATCCAGCGCAAAGTCTGCATCGCAGAATATATAGGCAATACGGGAGGTGTATTAAACATAGATCCGCCGTCAATATGGGTTTTGTAATTCAACATACTCGGGATGTAACGTGACACTTTGCCCACTGCATCGTCCTTTACGATAACAAAAGTGACACCGGACGGAGCCAGATTCTTCTGTGCACCACCATAGATACAGATGTACTTCGAAACATCTACCGGACGAGAGAAAATATCAGATGACATATCGGCAACCATCGGAATCGGTGAATCGAGATCTCCCTTCAACTCTGTACCATAAATCGTGTTGTTGGTTGTCACATGGAAATAGTCTGCATCAGCAGGTATGGTAAAGTCTTTAGGGATAAACGTATAGTTTGCGTCAGCCGAAGAAGCTACCTCAACCACTTCGCCAAACCCTTTCGCTTCTTTCATCGCTTTCTTCGCCCAAACACCGGTGTTCAGGTAAGCAGCTTTCTTTTCAAGGAAGTTGTAAGGTACCATACAGAACTGCATACTGGCACCACCGCCCAAAAAAAGTACCGAATACCCTTCGGGAATATTAAGTATTTCCTTAAACAAAGCTACGGCTTCGTCCATGACTGCCTGAAAATCTTTGCCTCGGTGGCTGACTTCCAAAACAGAAAGACCTGAACCGTTGAAATCGAGAATAGCTTTCGCTGTTTCTTCTATTACTTCGCGAGGGAGAATGGAAGGGCCTGCACTGAAATTATGCTTTTTCATTTGATGAGTGTTTTTGGTTATACAATTTCGTTATTTTATGTCTACTGACATGGCGAATTTACGAATTTATTTCCTCTCAACAAACGTTTCTCTATAAAATTACAATCTCAGAGGGCATTTATCTTACTTTTTAATGGTTTATGCAGGAATTATACACCATTTTGTTATCTATACATGCCAAGATGGTAGAAAAAAGTTCAAACTGATATTATTACAAGGCTATCTATTTTGAAATGAAAGAGAGAGTGACTAAAAAGTGAATATTTATAAGAAGAAGAGGCAAAGACCGTAAAGAACCGGGGGCGGACAACCGGAGCGCCGGGGTACAGTGCCCGGAGCGCCGGGATGTAGGGAAGGAAGAGCCGGGATCCGAAAAGCTGTTTCACCACAGAGGACACAGAGGGCACAGAGAATAGATCTTTAAACAGGAGATTAAAACTCTGTGCCCTCTGTGTCCTCTGTGGTAAAATAGCTATCAGATAAATCCGTTTTAATCCGCCTCTTCAATCACCGTCTTCATCCCTTTGATCTTCTCACCGCGTATAAGCGTCAGCAATTGCTTGACCTTAGACCGCCGCACGGCTACAAAAGCATAATGGTCCTTCACATCGATTGCCCCAACATCTTCACGCACCAGATTTCCTTTCTTATAGAGGAATCCGGCAATATCGATCTTACTCAATTTGTCCTTCTTCCCTTTACCTATATAAATAGTTATCCACTGAGGTTTAGACGGACGGGGCGCGTTCTCCGGTAAGTCAAAGATATCGAGTTCCGAAGGTATATAATCCGGCACGCGTTCCTCCGGATTCAATATCAGATAAGAAGTACCCGTCGCATCCCAGCGGGCAGTACGTCCGTTACGATGAGTAAAAGCTTCTTCATTCACCGGGATATGATAATGAATGATATGCTCCACCTCCGGGATATCAAGTCCGCGGGCAGCCAAGTCTGTAGACACCAGCACCGGACAGCTGCCATTACGGAACTTATACAGTGCCCGTTCCCGATCCGGTTGCTCCATACCTCCATGAAAGCGTTCATTGGAAACTCCTTTTTCCGTTAGTAAGGCACTCACACGGTCCACCGCATCCCTGTGGTTACAGAAAACAATACTCGAACTGCTTCCCAACGTACAAAGCAACTTATAGAGGGTTTCTATCTTATCTTTAGCAGGCGAAACCACCTTCATCAACCGCAAACGTGATTCCTCCACATCGTTTGTCAGGAAATCAAGCTTTATCGTACGGTTCAGTCCTGTAAATTGCGGAATCTCTTCCGCATCTGTTGCCGAAGTCAGAAAACGCCGTTTCAAGTCGGGCAACTGTCCGATAACCGTTGCCATCTCTTCCTGAAAACCAAACTCCAGGCATTTATCAAATTCATCGATCACCAACAGGGCCACTGTGCTTGCATCGAAGTTCTGCTTGGAGAGATGGTCGTTCATACGGCCGGGCGTACCGATGATAACCTCCGGCTGCATTCCTTTCATCGTCCTATGCTCTTCCATTGCCGGACGTCCGCCATAACAACTCATTGCCTTGAACTCTGTTCCCATCGCCTTGAACACCTGCTCTATCTGCAACGCCAACTCGCGCGAAGGCACCAGCACCACAGCTTGTACTCCTTTCACATCAGCCCTCAGACTACCGACCAACGGTAACAAGAAAGCAAGGGTCTTGCCCGAACCTGTGGGCGAAAGCAATATCAGGTCTTCGCCACCTTTATTAAATGCCTCAATAGATGCTTCCTGCATCGGATTGAGCTGTTCTATTTTCAACCTATCGAGTATCTCCTTCAATCCATTCATTGTTTTTTCTTTCTCTTGTTTAATCCTTTAATTGATATATAAAGTAAGGGTTATCATTATAATAAGTAATCAGCATCAGGCGGTTCAACCGTCCGTCCACCATCATAGAAATGCTGAAATTATCCAACTTATACTTTCGGACCGGATTACCATTCCAATCGTACTGCTCTACGTACATATAGCGATTTCCTTTATCATTGTCACTGCCCACTGCATAAGGTGTACGTCCCGAATAGGAAATATACACATAATCTCTCGTCGGAGACACCTGCATATAATGCGTTACGTTCGCATCCAATCCATCAGCAATGTTTAAAGTTTCATCATCAAAACCTTTTTGCTGGAAGTTCAGAGTCCGGACGCTATCACCTTTCATATTCATGAACTTCACTATCTTGAAGTATTTATAAGCATAAACCATCCGATTTCTCTGCGGATTGGCAGCCAAAGATCCCAAAACCGGTGATTTTCGAGCGAACCTCAATGTCAACGGATAGCGTTTTTCTTCTTTCAATGAATCACCCTCCACCTTGATTGTACGTATATAGCGTCCTGACTGATAAACAAATTCATTCTTGCCAATCTCTTGCAAATCGTTTACTCCCCATTTTTCTGTAGGAAATAACGTATAGAGATACGTTTGGTTCAGTTCCTTATCCAACCGATATATCCTTCCATTACTTCTTTCATACAGACAGCATAATGCTTCCTTATCAACCGAAGGCACCACCTCCGGTATAAGAAATTCATCCGGTCCGTTACCCTTTACCCCCACAGTCTTTATGTAGGTCATGGCCGGATAATGGAAAACAAAGTAAGGTGCCCTATAATTTTTCTGCACCAAAATACTGTCCGAGCAGAGTAACATCCTGTCTTCGGACGTCTTGAATATAAAAGTATCGGGCTCAACGATCTGCTGCCCCTTCAGTTCGACAACTTCCCCAAACGGATCCTGATCTTTCAGAAAGACCTCGCCCGTCTCCAGTGGAGCTAAAGAAACGATATCCTTCTCCATTGCTTGGGCAATGACACTGTCCTGCACCTGTACTCCGTCTCCGGCTGCACTTTTCTGTCTTCCGCCACACGATAGTAAGTTCACGCCCAATAGAACGAAACAAACTGAACTGACAACTCTGTTTTTCATAGCTGTTTCAATTTTAATGATGACACAAAGATAAAAAAAAACTGCTTCCGGACAGCCGAAAGCAGTTTCTTTATTATAATTCCCGAAGGATTATCCACCGAAGTTATCAAACATCAGGTTCTTAGCCGGAACACCAAGATCGTCGAGCATCTTCTCAACAGCCTTGCTCATCGGGCCAGGACCACACATGTAATATTCAATGTCTTCCGGAGCTTCATGGTTCTTCAGGTAAGTTTCGTAAATCACGTTGTGTACGAAACCTGCTGTATACTTCACGCCGGCTGCGTCTGCTGCAGGGTCCGGACGGTCGAGTGCCAAGTGGAACTTGAAGTTCGGGAAATCTTTTTCAATCTGCAGGAAGTCTTCCAGATAGAACACCTCGTTCAGTGCACGGGCACCGTAGAAGTAGTTCATCGTACGGTCAGTGATATGCAGTGTCTTCGTCAGGTGCATAATCTGAGCACGCAACGGAGCCATACCTGCACCACCACCAATCCACATCATTTCGTTCTTCGAGTCGAGGATCGGGTGGAAGTCACCGTAAGGGCCACTCATGGTCACCTTATCACCCGGCTTCAGTGTGAAGATGTAAGAAGAAGCGATACCCGGCATCACATCCATAAAGCCCGGTCCCTGGTCTTTCGGTTTGAAAGGAGGAGTAGCGATACGTACAGTCAGCATGATGCGGTCACCCTCAGCCGGATAGTTGGCCATAGAGTAAGCACGGATAGTCGGTTCGTCGTTGCGGCACTTCAAGCCCAGCAGACCGAATTTCTCCCATGCCGGAAGATATTCGTCACCGATCAGGCTCTTATCGATATCCTTATCATAATCCATCGAGAAGGTAGGAATCTTGATCTGAGCATACGAACCCGGCACGAAGTCCATGTGTTCTCCCGGAGGCAGAGCCACGATAAACTCTTTGATAAATGTAGCCACGTTCTTGTTCGAGATCACCTCACACTCCCACTCTTTCACACCCAGGATAGACTCGTCGATCTTGATAGACATATCCTGTTTCACCTTTACCTGGCAACCGAGGCGCCAGTGATCGGCCTGTTCTTTACGAGAGAAGAAACCGGTTTCGGTAGGCAAAATCTCGCCACCGCCTTCGAGCACCTGGCAACGGCACTGTCCGCACGAACCCTTACCACCACAAGCCGATGAAAGGAACACATTGTTGGCAGACAACGTACCCAGCAGTGTACCACCCTGAGATGTTTTCAGTTGTTGCTCTCCATTCATCGTAATCGTAACCTCGCCCGAAGGAGAAAGATAGCTCTTCGCAACGAGCAGTATAATGACAAGCAGGATGATCACCACAAGGAAGACTCCGATACTTGCTAATATTAAAGACGTCATTGTTTTATTCTTTTTACTTTAGTTATAACTTCAATCCAGAGAAACACATAAAGGCCATAGCCATCAGTCCTACTGTGATAAACGTAATGCCCAGACCTTTCAGCGGAGCGGGAACATCAGAGTAGGCCATCTTTTCGCGGATAGCAGCCAGACCAACAATAGCCAGTAACCAACCGATACCGGAACCGAGCGCGTATACCACAGCACTACCTACACCGGTGATGGCCTGCGGGTTCGACGGATCCATCGTGATTCTCTGCTGCATGAACAGTGAAGCACCCATGATGGCACAGTTAACGGCGATCAGCGGCAGGAAGATACCCAGTGAAGCGTAGAGCGAAGGGCTGAATCGTTCCACTACCATTTCTACCAACTGCACGATACCGGCAATAACGGCAATAAAGAGAATAAAACTCAGGAAGCTGAGGTCAACACCTTCAATGATAGCATTGGCAGCCAGCACCTTTGTCTGAAGCAAGTAGTTGACCGGCAACGTAACGATCAAAACAAAAGTTACGGCGATACCCAGTCCTACAGCAGTTTTCACATTCTTCGACACAGCCAGATATGAACACATACCCAGGAAGAAGGCGAATATCATGTTGTCCACAAAGATGGAGCGGACGAATAAACTTAATAATTGTTCCATAATTTTTCTTTTACTTTCTTAGGTTGTATTACTTTTCCTGGAGTTCTTTGCAACGGCTGCGCTGATACCAGATGATACAAGCACAGATGATCAGTGCCATCGGCGGCATCAACATCAAACCATTGTTGATATAGCCCATCTTGTAGAATGCCTCAGGGATAATACGGAAGTTGAGCAACGTGCCCGATCCGAGCAATTCGCGGAAGAAAGCCACGATAATCAGAATCTTGGCATATCCCAGACCATTACCCACACCGTCGAGGAATGACTCCCACGGGCCGTTTGCCATGGCAAATGCTTCCAGACGTCCCATCAGGATACAGTTTGTAATGATCAGACCTACGTATACCGAAAGCTGCACGCTTACGTCGTATGCAAATGCCTTCAGCACCTCACTTACTATAGTTACCAACGCGGCTACTACCACCAACTGTACGATGATACGGATACGGTTAGGAATCGTCTTACGCAGCAAAGAGATAACGACGTTTGCAAAGGCCGTAATCACAGTTACCGAAAGACCCATCACGATAGCCGGTTCCAGTTTGGCCGTTACAGCCAGCGCCGAACAGATACCGAGCACCTGCACGGTTACCGGGTTATTCAATCCCAGCGGAGTAGCGAATACTTCTTTATTCTTTTTAGAAAATAATTGGCTCATATTCTATCGTTCCTCCTTAATTATTAGTTAAAAATTTATCGTACTGGCTCAGACAAGCTTTGATCATGGCGTCCACACCTTTCGAAGTGATTGTACCACCCGAAATACCGTCCACCTGATAAGCAGGGTCTGTCACCTTTCCGTTTTTCTCTACAGCCAGTGCAACCTGTCCGTCTTTCAACACCTTCTTGCCCGAGAATTCACCCTGGAAAGCGGTTGTCGCAATTTCGGCACCCAAGCCCGGAGTTTCGCTGGCATGCGAGAAATAAACACCATAAACAGTGTCCTTATCAGCATTTAAAGCCACATATCCCCAGATAGCGCCCCAAAGGCCGGCGCCATAAACCGGTACCACATACTTGGTCTCTCCGTCTACCTCACATACGAAAACGTGCAAACGATTGTTCTCCTTTGCTTCTTTTTCGTAGCTGATAGAGAAACCATCCGTATTTTCTGTCAGAGTGCCATCTACGTTCATCAGCATGTCACCCTTTACATATTTATTATATTCAGCATCGGCGTCCTTCACATCTCTGATGTTCAAAGCAGCCAGAATTTGCTTCTTCGTATCCAGCTCCTGATTCTTGTTCTGAATCGCTTTCAGTGAAGAGCTGACGAATGCGAGCAGGAATGCCACGATAACAACCATTACCGAAGCATAAATGATAGTATAAGAATTACTATTTGTATTCATCTTTCTTGTTCGGTTTAATTGTTAGACTTAATAGCGCGTTTTTCACGCAGTTTGATGTTGCTCTGAACCACACAGTAGTCAATCAGCGGAGCGAAGATGTTCATCAGCAGGATAGCGAGCATCATACCTTCGGGATAACCGGGGTTCAGCACACGAATGATGATGGCCATCGCACCGATCAGGAATCCGAAGATATACTTACCGGTCTCCGTACGTGCAGAAGTCACAGGGTCGGTAGCCATAAATACGGCACCGAAGCAGAAACCACCCAGCACGAGGTGTTCGTACCAAGGCATGTGAGCCATGGCAGTGTCCGGACCTACAGCATTGAAAATCCAGCCCATAAAAGCACCACCTACGAATACGGAAAGCATCGTTTTCCAGCTTGCGATACCTGTCCACAACAGGATAGCAGCACCAATCAGAATAGCAATCACACTGGTTTCACCGATAGAACCCGGAATCAGGCCGGTCACCATGTCCCAGGAGAAAGCCGGGAACCCGTTCGGATCGGTAGCAGTAGATGCTACCCCCAACGAAGTGGCCGCTGTCAGTCCATCTACCGTATTACCCAGTCCGAAGATGCTGTCTTGTGCCACCCAAACGGCGTCACCCGACATCTTGGTAGGATAAGCGAAGAACAGGAATGCACGGGTCACAAGGGCAACGTTGAACACGTTCATACCTGTACCTCCGAACACTTCTTTCGCAAAAATAACAGCGAATGCAGTGGCTATGGCCAGAATCCACAACGGGCAGTCTACCGGTACAATCATCGGGATCAGGATACCCGAAACGAGGAATCCTTCCTGAATCTCTTCCTTCTTCCATTGTGCCACCACGAACTCAATGCCCAGACCCACTACATAAGATACGATAATCTTAGGCAGAATGGCCAGGAAACCGTAAATGAACATTTCGATGAAGCCACCCTGAGCTCCGGTGTGAGTGAAATGCTGGTAACCTACGTTGTACATACCGAACAGCAAAGCCGGTATCAACGAAATAACCACAATCGACATGATACGTTTGCTATCAATCGAGTCGTGGATGTGCGCTCCCGATTTCGAAGTGGTGTTGGGCACGAACAGGAAAGTTTCGAAGCCATCGAACACCGAACGAAACGCGTGGAGTTTGCCGCCCTCTTCAAAGTTCGGCTTTATCTTATCGAGATAATTTCTTAACGCTTTCATTAATTATGAATTATAAATTATGTGTTATGAATTACATCATTTCAGCACGAAGCATATCGAGTCCGGCACGAACGATGCGTTGCAATTCCAGTTTCGAAGAGTCGACAAATTCGCACAAAGCAAAGTCTTCGGGCGCCACTTCGTAGATACCCAGAGCTTCCATGCGGTCGATGTCCCCGGCAATGATTGCTTTGATCAGGAATTCAGGCAGAATGTCCATCGGGAATACTTTGTCGTATTCGCCGGACATAATCATGTGGCGTTCGCCTCCCTTGATACGGGCATCGAGCACATACTCCTTCTTATTCCCCATCAACCAGCTGAAATACGAGCGGTTGACGCTGAACTGATTGAAACGGGGCATGATCCATCCCAGCATTTCGTGGATGTCGTCGCCTTCGGGAATCACGGTCAACTGACTGTCGAAAGCACCGAGGAATCCGTTTGGTTTCACCTGCTTGCCTGTCAGCACATTACCGCTGATGTAACGCAACTCCTTATCTTTTGTCACGTTTCCGGCAAACACATTGGTCAACAATGCACCTACTTTCAGTTTGCAATAAGCCGGTTTCAGGACTTCAGAGCCTGTAACGGCTACAGTGCGTGTCAGATCCACCCGTCCGGAATTGAACAGACGTCCGATGAAAATTACAGCTTCTGCGCCGATGGTCCACACGGTTTCACCTTTCACCACAGGAGCTACATGATTGATTTGCACCCCTACATTTCCGGCAGGGTTCGGTCCGTCAAATACGGTTACCGTGACATTTTTAGCCTGTGTCAAGGCTGTCGTTTTTTGTTTGCTGCTAATACCGAGATACGTCTTGGCGATCTTAGCCAGGGCATCCAGTCCAGTCTGGAAATTAGCTTCTTCCCCTTTCAGAGCGAACTCAAAATCGGGTGCCAGCGGGTTGCTGTCGAAAGCAGAAATGAAAATAGCCCGCGGAGCGACTGTCGGATCGGCAATCACGTCATACGGACGCTGTCTCATAAATGCAAACATACCAGCTTCCAAGAGTGCAGCTTTCACAGCCTCACCGTCGAGTTTGGATACGTCCTTCTTGCCGAATTCTTCGTAATCCTGCTCAGCAGCGGCTTCAACCACGATGTTCAGCACCTTACGGCGTGCACCGCGCTCCACGCTTGTTACAACGCCGCTAACGGGCGAAACAAATTTAACTTCAGGATGGTTCTTGTCGATAAACAAGGGTCCCCCGGCCATCACATATTCCTGTTCTTTCACCACCACCTTCGGAGTCACTCCTGGGAAATCATCGGGTACGAGTGCGTAGAATCCCGGTTCTTTCACCGTTGAGAGCTCTTCAGCAGCTTTTCCTTTCAGGTTGATGTCAAGGCCTTTACGTAACTTTATTACATTTGCCATGTGATTATATAAAATAATGGTTTCATAATTTGCCCGCAAAAGTAATAAATAATAATGTGAATAAAGAGGAAATGTGAAAGGAATTAAGGAGATATTTCTTTAATTAGCATCGTTAACGATCACAAAGACACTAAAAAGGCTAAAATTATCACTGATGAACGGTCAACAAAGAACGAGGAACAGGCTATGCTGAATGAATTATTGACGACGAACAGGGGATGTCGGAAAGTATAAATTATGGGGGGACATAGCCATCCGGAAAGAAGGGTGTAGCCTTAGTTGTAAAAGGGTGTAGCCCTATGGATGAAAGGGCGTAGCCCCAACAGCAAAAGGGTGTAGCCATCCGCGGAGGACAGCTACACCCTTTTTTATTTAGCGTCGATCGTTTTGAACCCTTCAATCGATATATAAAGATATGTATTCAATCTCCTCTCCCCCCAAAGGACGCTCCCCTTATAAACCGGGGGAGAATGAAGGCAATACCTACCTTATGGCACAAACCTGTTGACCGTTTATCATTCAGAGTTCATCGGTCAGCGTTCCTTTCACTCTTCCGGAGCAAACATCGGGTCCCAAGCAGGCAAACGAACAGGTTTCTGCTTCAGAACTTCCAACACTTTGGGAGTTGCGAATTTCTTTTCTACCACCAGGCGGAACATATATTCGTTGAACCACTGATCCGTCATAATCAAGTGTCCCTGATAGCCATTGGCAGCTCCCCAACTGTTTTCCACCATCCATTTCACCGGTTTGCCATCCTTAATGTCTACCGCCATCAGAGTCATGGCATGGCTCGATCCACTGGCAAATGTCTGCACACGCTGTTTCTTATCCATACCGAAAGTGGTACCCATCAACGAAGCATAGTCATAGTTGTTCACATCCAGCAATCCGCGTTCCGAGTTCAAGAATTTACCTACATCACACGAAAAATACATCATCGTACTATCTTTCAGCGAAGCGATGGCCATCTCCTTGATTTCATCGGCCGGCAGGTTAACATACGTCCAGTTGCGTCCGTCATAACGGTGACGGTCAAAGTCGATTTCATAACACTTATAATATTCACGGCTCGGATCGTTCATCAGCATCACGTAATTGTCCAGCAGATTCTTGTCGCCGTATTTTTCGAGGAACGACATCGGTGTGTATTGTGCAGTCTCCACCGGATTTCCTTTTTCATCTTTACGCGTCCAGGTAAACTCCGTAGGCGGAACCCCCAGATTCAGCACCAGCATGCGGTATACGGTGCCCAGCATTTCCGTTTTGCTATTTTCAAGCGCAGGCAGTTTGTCTCCCTTTGCAGCCTGATCACGCAGTTGCAGACCAAATTCACGCAATTTTTCAGCAATCAGCCCAGCCATGCGTGATGTATTCTCGCTGCTGTTCGTCTCAGGCATCACCTCTTTGGGCACCAGACCATATTTAGAAACGATGTCGGCTACACCTGTAAACGTACCTCCGTCACTCAGCGGATTACGGAACAGCCACTCCACCATTTTGTCGTCCATCGGCTTCTCACGGGTGTCGATGACACCTTGCAGGAAAAGATTCGCTTTCTCCAGTTGATCCCAGAAGAAGTTGTAATTCTGAGAAAACTCAAACGATCCGAGTCCGTACCGGGCGATGGCTTTGGCGCGCATCACATTCAGGCCGGTGAACAGCCAGCAACGACCGGACGATTTCTGGTCTGTAATTCCTTTTGAGTCTACTTTAATAGAAAAATAGGTATCCATTCCCTTCAGGTTGTCCTGATTCAGAGCCAGCTTACGGATATCGTTGTTACCGATCGCGTTACGGATGGCCTTGTCGGTTGTCGTGCCCTGGTAGTTTTGTTTAATCCGGTTCAGCATTTCAGAGCTGATACCTCCCTTGTCCTGCTGTGCATACACACTTAAGAATGCGGCACTCAGAACAAAAACAGATAATATTCGTTTATTCATGTGGTAAAGTAATTTGGTTAATAAAGGAGCCTTCTCCTTTTTCTTTGCAAAAATAGCATCCTTTTCCGGATTTTTTGTCACAGTATTTAGATTTATTATCTATTCGAATGAAAACTAATCCAAATAAAATAGTTTCCTTTGCACCCATATTCGTACAAAGCAATGAAAAAATATATAATAGGTATATTGATGGCGATCATGCCCGCCACATTCACTGTGGCTCAAGAAGAAGGCACTACGCTCAGCACTGACACGACAAAGCAAGACAGCATTCCCGCCCTATCCAAGCGCGAACTACGACGTCAGCGGGTGGCCCGCCGTAACCTTCACTACAATATTCTCGGAGGGCCCAGCTACACTCCCGATTTCGGTCTGCTGATTGGCGGCAGCGGGTTGATGACCTTCCGGATGAATCCCAGCGACACCACCCAGCAGCGCTCTGTAGTGCCCGTAGCCATTGCCCTGATGTTCAATGGCGGACTCAACCTGTTCTCCAAGCCGCAACTTTTCTTTAAGGGCGACCGTTTCCGTATTTTCGGACAGTTCAGTTATAAAAACACACAGGAAAACTTTTACGGCATCGGTTACAGTACCAATAAGGATTATGTGCGCAGCGACACCACCAGCCAGTACCGCTACAGCGGATTGCAGATCAACCCCTGGTTCCTGTTCCGCCTGGGCGAAAGCAACTTCTTTGCCGGTCCGCAAGTCGACCTCAATTATGACCACATGTACGATCCGGCCAAATACCTTGTCGACCAACCCTCTTATAAAGCGGCCGGCGGCACAGAGAAAGGCTACAAGAACTTCAGTTCAGGTGTCGGTTTCCTGCTGACTTATGATACACGCGACGTACCTGCCAATGCCTATCGCGGCATGTATCTCGACTTCCGAGGCATGATGTACCAAAAATTCCTGGGAAGCGACAACAACTTCTACCGTTTGGAGATAGACTACCGCCAGTACAAAACGTTGCGCAAACGCGGTGTGCTTGCATGGACCGCCCAAAGTAAAAACGTATTTGGCGACGTTCCGCTCAATAAATACGCGCTAAGCGGCACTCCGTTCGACCTTCGGGGATATTATATGGGGCAATACCGCGATAAATCGTCACACGTCGTCATGGCCGAATATCGCCAGATGATCAATACGGACAAGGGCAACTGGGTGAAACGCATGCTCAGCCATGTAGGCTATGTGGCATGGGCAGGATGCGGATTTATGGGTCCCAATCCGGGAAAAATAGAGGGTGTTCTGCCCAACATGGGCGTGGGTCTCCGCATAGAAGTACAGCCCCGTATGAACGTCCGTCTCGACCTGGGACGCAACATGGTGAACAAACAAAACCTGTTCTATTTCAACATGACCGAAGCATTTTAAATAAATTATATTCAAATTCAATGCTATATTTATAAAAAAAAGGGGTATATTTAGGGCATTAGTTGCAGATTTGTCTTATCTTTGCACAGATTTCACAAGCATACAGACAATATATACAAATAAATATACCCGTTTATGAAAAGAATCCTATTCATATTCATTAGTATACCCCTACTCTTATTTGGTGCAGCTTCTCTTGTATATGCGCAGGAAACCAGCGATTACTCTAAACTGACTACGGAAGACTATACTAATATTTCCCTCCCCCCACTCGACCTTCTGTTCGAAAATGCCAAAGGAGGACCGATCTATGAACTGGCCGGTGTAAAAGAGCAGATAGAGCGCAAACTGCTGGCCAAGGAAAGACGCGCGTTCCTGAAGTTCTTCAGTGCCCGGGGTAGTTATCAGTGGGGAAAAGTCGGAGTAGATAATACGTTTACCGATGTTTCCACCCCCATTATGTACAACTACAATACATCCAAACAAACCATGTATACAATAGGCGGTGCAGTCAGTATCCCCTTTGACGAATTATTCGATCTGTCTCCTCGCGTTAAACGCCAAAAACTGAATGTAAAAGCTGCTGCCTTGGAACGGGAAGTAAAGTTTGAAGAGATGAAGCGGGAAATCATCGAAATGTACGCAACCGCAACCTCTCAACTCAATGTATTAAAACTGCGGGCGGAAGCCTTGGAATTGGCAACTATGCAGTATGATGTAGCCGAGAAGAATTTCGTAAACAACATCATTGACACAGGAGATTTATCTGTCGAAAAGCAAAGACAATCCACCGCATTAGAAGCTTTCGAAAAAAGTAAGTTTGAAGTAACCAAGAGCCTGATGATTCTGGAAGTCATCACCCGTACACCTATTTTAAGAAAATAAACAATCATACATTATGGACTATGTATTTTATCTGCTCCGCTCTCTCTATCGTGTGAAATGGTGGATCCTGTTGGGTACCACCCTTATTACGGCTTTTGTATATTTCCGTATAGGACGGATGCAGGGAGGCTACAATGTGGAATCCACCCTTTATACAGGGGTTGTATCGGGCTATGGCATCGAAGAAACGACTAAAGTAGACTGGGCGTTGGCTCAAAACTCAATGGACAACCTGATCAATATCCTGCAATCGGAAAGTACCCTGAAGCGTGTCTCCCTGCGTCTCTTCTCACGCGTCCTGGTAAAAGGAAGGCCGGATAAAGACAACGAAGGAATCACCGCCTCCAGCTATAATTATACTTACAATCACATGAAGAACAGTAAGGATGGTAAAGCACTGGTTGCCTTGATCGATCGGAACAGCGAAGACAAGACCATGGAGAACTTCATGAAATATGAACGTCCGGACAAAGAAAATTACATTTACGGATTGTTTTATTTTCAGCATGTATTTTACAGTTATCAAGCCCTGAAGAGGATCAAAGTAGAACGTAAGGGAAACAGTGATTTAATCAAGACCAGCTATCAGTCCGGCGATCCGGGCATTGCCTATAATACGATTGACATCCTGATGAAGGAATTTGTCAACGAATATCAGGCACTCCGTTACGGCGGCACCGATAAAGTGATTGAATACTTTGCGGGAGAATTGAAACGCATCGGCAAGGAACTTGCCGGACAGGAAGACAATCTGACCCAATATAACATAGACAACCGGATCATCAACTATTATGACGAGACCAAAGAGATAGCTGCCATCAATAAAGAATTTGAATTACGCGAACAAGATGTAGAGTTTGCTTACAACAGTTCGAAAGCGATGCTTATGGAGCTCGAGAGACAGATGGACGCAAACTCTAAACAACTGATCCATAACGTACAGTTAGTGGATAAACTAAAGCAGACGAGCAATTTAACCGGAAAAATCACTGAGATGGAAACGATTTCATCGCCAAGTGACAGCACCGGAACCAAGCTCCAAGCCTACAAAGACCGCTTAGCGCAAAATCGGAAAGAATTGTCAAGCATTGCCAGCCGATACGTGAACGGACAACATTCCAAAGAGGGAGTTGCCCGAAACACCATCGTGGAACAGTGGCTCGACCAACTGCTGCTTTTTGAAAAAGCGAAAGCCGAACTGAAAATCGTACAAAAAAGCCGTAACGACCTGAATGCGAAATACACTCACTTCGCTCCGGTAGGCACCACCATTAAGCGCAAAGAACGCGTCATCAACTTTACCGAACAGAGCTACCTGACCAACTTAAAAAGTTATAACGACGCTTTATTGCGCAAAAAGAACCTGGAGATGACCGCCGCCATCCTGAAGGTGCTCAATCCGCCTGCCTATCCGATCAATCAGGAATCTGTAGGAGGACGGAAAATTGTAGCGATGGCATGTGCCGGAGCCTTTATCTTTTTAGTGGCAGTATTCCTGTTGATAGAACTGATTGACCGCACTCTGCGTGACACGCCCCGTACGCGCAAGCTGACAGGCGGCATTGTACTGGGCTCCTATCCTGCTCCCATGAAGCCCGGCCCCGTCAACAAACAATGTGAGGATGCGGCCACCCGTTATATGGGCACCGCTATTCAACGTTTCTTCACCGGACGAGCAGAAGGGCTTCCTTTTATTCTCAATCTTCTCAGTACCGAAGAAGGCAGTGGCAAGTCCTATTTGGCAGAGCGCCTTAAGAACTATTGGGAATCGCTTGGCCTGAAAGTACGACTGCTGACCGACGGGATTGATTTCGACTCCGGCTCACCCGGTTTCATACTATCCCAAAGCCTGAAAGAAATCTATACGCCTCAGTCCGAAGAAATCGTGATTGTGGAATACCGCAATCTGAAGCAAATAAACATACCGACACCCTTGTTGCAAGAAGCTCAATTGAACTTATTGGTTGCTTCGGCTATCCTTGGTTGGAAAGCGACTGACAAGGTATTACTCCAAAAGCTCAGGTTACAGATAGGAAAGCCTCCATATTTCTACCTCAACCGCGCGCCGAAGTACGAAGTAGAGACTTACACCGGTATGCTTCCGCCATATACCTGGATGCGCAAACAGATGTATCGGATCTCTCAACTCGCATTGACAGAAAGGTCTCTATACCGCCTCCGCAGCAAGAAAACCTCCAACGACAATCTCCAGGATGACGATGATGACGAATGATGAAGAAATCTATAAAGAACGGGATCCGGATACATCCGAGCCCGTTTTTTATCTTTTGTTTGCCTCCCAGTTGATACTGATGTTGATGGGGATGTTCATATCCGTCAAGATGGGACTGGCCACTCTTCCGATTGTGACCGTATTGGGTGTGATTGCTTTAGGCAGATGCAGCAGCCGGAGTACAGACTGGAAACGGGGGAGAAACCTAATGGCAGGGCTTATCCTGATATGGGGGCTCTATTGCCTGTTCGAAATAGGCAACTCCAATCACGTGCAGGAAGCATGGAACATAGCCATCCCCCAATACTTTTTCTACCCGTTGCTTTGCGCATTCTTAGTGCCCCTGACCATCCGTAATTATAAGGGGATAGAAGCTCTGCTGCTGATCTGGTCCGTTTTCGTTTTAATAGCCACCCTGAAAGGTTACTGGCAAAAAAATCACGGCTTCAACGAACGGGAACTCTATTTTCTTTATGTACTGGGAGGGCACCGCACCCACTTCATCTGGTCCGGCATCCGCTATTTCTCCTGCTTTTCCGATGCGGCTAACTATGGAGTCCACGCAGCCATGGCCGCCACCACATTCGGCATGTCTGCCTTCTTCGTCCGTAAAAAGTGGATGAAGATATACTTCGGTGTCATCACCCTTTGCGCTCTTTATTGCATTGGCATCTCGGGTACCCGGGCAGCCGTAGGTGTACCGTTGGGAGGAATCCTGCTGTATGTTTTAATCTCTAAAAACTGGAAAGGATTTGTGTTTGGAGCCGTTTCACTGGTTGCTATTTTTTCATTCTTTTATTTCACCAACATCGGAGACAGCAACCAGTATGTCCGCAAGATGCGCTCTGCCTTCCGTCCCAGCAAAGACGCCTCCTATCAAGTGAGGGTTAAGAATAAGAACAACATGAAAGCATTGATGGCAGTAAAACCCATTGGTTACGGGCTTGGCCTGTCGAAAGGAGAACGCTTTCAGCCCCGGGAACTGATGCACTACCCGCCCGACTCGTGGTTGGTAGGCGTGTGGGTAGAAACGGGAATCATAGGACTGGTGCTCTATCTGCTTGTTCATGGAGTACTCTTTGCCTGGTGTTCCTGGCTATTGATGTTTAAGGTGATGAACAAGCGCTTGAGAGGCTTGTTGGCCGCCTGGCTTTGTATGGCTGCCGGTTTCTTCGTTGCCGCCTATGTAAATGATGTGATGCAATATCCCAACTCCATTATCGTTTATACCGGTTTCGCCCTTTGCATAGCGGGTCCTTATATCGATCCCGTGATGCAGAAAGAAGAAGAGGAACTGAAAAAGAAGAAAAATAAGACAGAGCAAGAAGAATTTTATTAATAATTGAAATAGAAATGAATACGATTTACCACAGATTACACAGATTAACACAGATATTTTAATTTAACTCTCAGTAAAATAAATTATTAATCTGTGAGAATCCGTGTAATCTGTGGTGAATAATACTCAAAACCGTTACATAAATGAAACAAACATCTCCTATCATCTCTTTTATCACCATCTGCTACAACGGCTTGAATGACACTTGTGAGTTGATAGAGTCGCTACGCGCTACCATACACTCCGTCAGTTACGAAATCATTGTGGTGGACAACGCGTCCCGGCAAGATGAAGCCCGGATGATACAGGAACGATACCCCTTTGTGCGTACCCTCCGCAGCGAGAAGAACCTCGGATTCTCGGGAGGCAACAATCTCGGGATACAGATAGCGCAAGGACAATACCTGTTCCTGATCAACAATGACACTTACCTGACCGAAGACGGGCTGCCCGCCCTGATAGAACGGTTGGAGAGCAGTCCCCGCATCGGAGCAGTTTCGCCCAAGATCCGCTTCGCCTTCCCACCGCAAAACATCCAGTTTGCCGGCTACACCAAGTTGAGCCCCTATACGATGCGCAACAAGGCTTTGGGTATGGGATGTCCGGACGATGCAACTTTCAGCACGCCCCGCCCCAGCGCCTACCTTCATGGAGCCGCGCTGATGCTGAAACGGGAGGTCATCTGGAAAGCCGGACTGATGCCGGAGATTTATTTCCTCTATTATGAAGAGCTGGACTGGTGTACCAGCATGACGCGCGCCGGCTATCAGCTTTGGTACGAACCGCGCTGCACCGTTTTCCATAAAGAGAGCCAAAGCACCGGCAGGCAGAGCCCCCTTCGCGCTTTTTACATGATGCGAAACCGAATGCTTTACGCCTGGCGCAACCTGTCGGGAATGGAGCGCTGCCTGTCCATCGTTTACCAGATGCTGGTAGTAGCTCCCAAAGACAGCCTGCGCTTCGCCCTGAAAGGACAGCCCAAGTTAGCAGGGGCCGTCTGGCGCGGAGTGAAGGATTTCTGGACGCTGTGCTGAATCGTCCGCATAAATGTTTAAACAATAACCCAATATCAGACTTATGATACTAACCTTGATCGACTGGATTTTATTCATCCTGCTGGCACTCTGCGTCAGCTACCTGCTGGTATATGCCATCGCGTCAAAATTTTATCGTTCCCCCAACTATCCGGAAGCGGGCCGACTGCACCGCATTGCCGTCTTCTTTCCCGCCTACCAGGAAGACAAAGTCATCGTCGACTCCGTACGTTCTTTCCTTGAACAGGACTACCCCAAAGAGATGTACGATGTATACGTCATCTCCGACCACATGCAGGATACTACAAACGATGCATTGAACCGGCTTTTAGCCAAAGTGCTAATAGCCGATTACACAAACAGCACAAAAGCGAAAGCTTTGAATATAGCCGTTAAAACGGCCTTACCCATATATGACATCGCCGTCATAATGGATGCCGATAACGTGACAACAGCCAATTTCCTATCTGAAGTGAATCTTGCCTATAGTGCAGGAGTAAAGGCCATGCAAGCTCACCGGACAGGCAAAAAACTGGATACAGCCATCGCCCGACTTGATGCTGTAAGCGAAGAGATCAACAACGGGATCTTCCGTAGCGGACATAATCATCTCGGACTATCAGCCAGTTTATCGGGTTCCGGCATGGCTTTCGAATATGACTGGTTCAAGAAAGCTGTGCCCAGTCTAAAGACTGTAGGAGAAGATAAAGAACTTGAATTATTGCTCATACAAAACAGGATCCACATCACTTATCTGCCACACATACCTGTCTATGACGAAAAAAATCAAAAAAAAGACAGCATAAAGAAGCAACGTAAACGCTGGATGATTACTCAATTCGACATTTTACGCTTAGCCATACAATATTTACAAAAAGAGGGGATAGCTCACGAACTGCGCAATCCCGATCTTATAGACAAGGTCATTCAGTGGTTGCTCCCTCCGCGTCTATTGCAATTGGCGGCAGTTTTCAGCATCACTTTTTTAGTGACAATCATCTGTATATCATCTGCTCCCAAATGGTGGATACTATCACTGGCACAGATGGCCGCCATGCTGGTTCCGATACCCAAACAGTATATGAACCGCTCTTTATTAAAGTCATTGTTATGCCTGCCACCACTCATAGTAAGTACCATCGGCAACTTATTCCGGCTCAAGGGAGCAAACAAGAAATTCATACATACTAAACACGGAGAGTAACCCACCCCTAAAATAAAGAACCATGAAAATAGCCATTGAAGCACAACGTATTTTCCGTACCAACAAGCATGGAATGGACTTTGTCGCCCTGGAAACAATTCGCGAACTGCAAAAAATAGATCATAAAAATGAATATTATATCCTCGTCAGTCCCGGTGAAGATCACTGTTTGCAAAGTTCTCCAAACGTACACATCATCGAGCTTCACTGTCCCACTTATCCTCTTTGGGAACAGGTGGCACTACCGCGTGCCATAGCCCGCATAAAGCCCGATTTGCTGCACTGCACCAGTAATACAGCCCCTCTCTATTGTCCGGTAGCTTTAGTGCTTACTTTGCACGACATTATTTTTCTGGAAAAGCGCCAATCATTCAGTAAATCCTGGTATCAAGAGATGGGATGGTACTATCGGCGCTTTGTGGTTCCCCGAATCCTACCCAACTGCAAAAAGATCATCACAGTTTCCCATTTTGAATGCAACCGTATCCGTGAAGCGCTCAAACTGCCTGTGGAACAAATTACCCCTGTATATAATGGCTATAGCCAACATTTCAGACAACAGCCTAAACAGCCTTCCCTGACCCGGCGCTATATTCAAACCGACGGTTATCTATTCTTCTTGGGCAATACCGATCCTAAGAAGAATACCCCCCGCTTACTGAAAGCCTATTCTCTATACCTAAAAAAATCTACCGTGAAGCGTCCGCTGTTGATAGCCGACCTAAAAGAAGAAATTATAGATGAAATTCTGGAAACAGAGAAGATACAAGAGATAAAACCTTATCTGAGTTATCCTGGTTATATCCGAAACCAAGATTTGTCAGCTGTGTACACAGGCGCATTTGCTTTTCTTTACCCTTCTTTACGTGAGAGTTTTGGTATTCCGCAACTGGAAGCTATGGCATGCGGTACACCGATTTTAACCGGCAACACATCCGCCATGCCCGAAGTGGCAGGTGAGGGTGCCATATTGATTGACCCTTTCAATCCGGCGGACATTTCCGAAAAGCTATTACGTTTGGAATTAGATCCCGTCTTCTATCAGCGGCAAGTTGAATATGGGCTTGAACGTGTGAAACTATTTTCATGGACCAAAAGCGCAGAAGCACTACTCGATATCTATCATGCCGTCGCAAATGAAAAACATGCATATTAATGGTTAGTTTAGGTAATTCACCACAGAGCAACACAGAGTTCCACAGAGGATTTATTTTCTCCGGGATACCCGTAAACGGGAAGCCAAAACTCCGTGTAAATCTGTGTTAATCCGTGTAATCTGTGGTGAACCGTCAACCAAATACCTCCCGCAACGAAACCTCGAAACACGGACAAGCCTTGATCCATTCCTCCGGCTCTATCTCTCCGTTGCCGTTCAGGTCCGTACTCAGATCGCGATGCCCGCACACCTCACAACCGGGATAATCCGTCAGAAGCGTACGCACCAGCACTCGCATCGAATGCTTCTGTTCGGGTGTACGGGTATCCTTGGGATGCCCTTCACGGTCCAGTCCGCCTTCATAGCAGATACCGATGGAACGGGCATTAAATCCGCGCGCATGCGCTCCGACACGTTCTATGGGACGGGTACTGACGATGCGTCCATCCTTACGGATGTAGAAATGATAGCCCGGACCGTTGAATCCCCGACGGCGATGGCATGTATCCAGATCGTACTCCGTGAAGCAGCGGTCTTCACGCGTAGCGGAGCAATGGATGACGATCAGATCGATTTTTCTCATATCGCTTCTCTCCTTTCACACTCTTTCAGACGACACCTGAGCGACAAGGCCTCCAGCAGTTCTTCGCGTAGCGAGATGACCTCGGCATGCATTTCTTTCACTTTCGAACTCAGTTCGAAGTAATCTTTCAGCATCTTCTCAAGCTGCCCCATCAGGAACTCGTACTGACCGGTGACCAACTGGCTGAACTCTTTCATTTTTGCCGCATCCTTCTTCCGCAGAAACGGCAGGAGGCCCATCAGGCACTCCAAAGCTTTTTCGATAATTGTTTTCATGATAGATGTTTTTAGGTTTACCACGGGTGAGTTATGACACACCGGCGAATTCCTTACGCCGTCGGATCGTCCACAATACCCCCGTCTCCGCCACTGCCTCCGGCCTGCGCGCTTACCAGCTCCAGCACCACATTATTTTCTCCTCCGCGCGTAGTGGCGACGCTGTCGTTCACCAGACGAAGCGTATTGTCCACCTTGAAGCGGAGATTTACCCGGGTCACGTTTTTCACGGTACACTCTTTTTCCACTTCTACTCCGGGACAACTCAAGGTGATGTAGAACGTTCCCAGCCCGTCCACCTTCACACGGTTACCATCGGTCAGTACCTTTTTCATGGCACGGACGAAGGACTTCATCACATGGGTGACATCTTCCACCGAAAGTGCTCCGACAGACTCTATTTCCGAAGCGATGCGATGAATGTCGTACACCTTGGAGTCGCCCGCCTTCTGCTTGATGTAATAAACGGTCGGTGAATTTTTGTCACTGATTTTTTTGTGGCGCGAACAGCGCACTACTGATACATTTGCCATAAGCTATTCATTTAAGTTACTGAAACAAAGATACGGCACGGCAGCAGTGCAGATACAGTCACCGTCCGGCAGCGTCGGTTGCGGTCCCGATAAATCTCCACCCGTCCGTCAAGGCTCGCCAAGTGCCTCCGTAATCAGCACCACCTGTGCCGGAGTGTAACGCTTGGCACGGACACGCAGTCCGGTAGCACGCAAACGCTCCGTCAATCCCGGAAAAGAAACGATCCATTCGTTAAACAATTTCATAGCGCTCTGAGGCAGAATATCGGGCAGATAAAGCGCTGCCAACTCACTTTTCCCGTAACTCCGGTAGCAGAACGGAGTTTCTTTTTCATCATCGTCTTTATGTTTCATGATAGTAATGTTTTTGAGTTCACCACAGATTACACAGATTAACACAGATATTTTAATTTAACTCGCAGTAAAATAAATTATTAATCTGTGAGAATCCGTGTAATCTGTGGTGAATCGTATTCGTTTCTAAACAGTTTCTCCCATAAGCAGCGTCTGCTCCGGCAACCAGCTCCCGCTGTCGAAAAGCGTATTCCTCACCCTCCTCTCAGGTGGTGCCGAAGCGTCGTCGTCCACCTCGCAAGGCTGATAACGCCCGCTGACCGGATTGTAGACAAACGAGGCCATTCCCTTGCCTCCCAAATGCTTGAACTTCACCTTGTCCACATGAATACGCGCCACGCCTATCGTGTCGTCCCGTTCGACAACGATACCGAAATCGGCCTTATTGAAAAAGTCGGCCGAACCGTTAATGTCGTACATCTCCACACGGGGTGTGAAACCGCTGCCCGGCAGGCGGTTCATCTTGCGCGGATGGGCCACGAGGATGACCAGACACTGATGACGGACGGCAAATGCCGACAAGCGGTTGAGCACCGACGAAAGATATTGCGTCTCTGTCTGTCCGGGCGGGATGCTGTGCTCCAGACGGTTCAACGGATCGACCACCAGAATGCGAATGCCCCGCCGGGCAACGAGCCGGCGCCCGGTCTCGAGTACCGCGTCGAGCGTGCACTCTCCCCGGGGCAGGATGTGGCAGACGTGCTCTGTCAGATAGCGGCTGACGCAGAGATATTTCCCCTCGGACATGCCGCAACCGGGCTGAAAACGGCAACCGGTCAGCTTCTCGGCCAGCTTGCGCAGATGATAGACGATGGGGATGTTCTCCGGACTGAAAAAAGCGATATCCCAGTGGTGGCGCAGGCAGAGGCGGAGCACCAGCTCGTCCACCCACTCCGACTTCCCGTCGCCCGGCTTGCCGGTGACGATCATCAATCGCCGCAACTCGAACGTGCAGAGAGCGTCGAAATTCTCCCACCCCGTCTCTACACCGGGCGTAAACCCTCGCTCGTAGAGCGCACGCAACTCTTCTTCCAGGCCGGCAGCCGTAAACACCCCCTCGATGGGCACTTCTTCGGCCTGCTCCAAGGCGATGCGCAGGCTCTCGGCACCGTACTTGCAGAGGTGCTCGTTGGCATCTTTGCAACCCGGCCCGTAGACGACCACCCGGCAACGCTCCACTCCCAGGCGGCGCAGCAGTTCGGCGCGCAACCCCAATCCTGCCTCGTCCGTATCCACGGCAATGTAAATCAGCCGTTTGTCCTCCAGATGGGTCTCCACAAAACGGTCCATCCATTGCAAGTTAGAATTGGCTCCCGAAGGCACCGACACCACATCCCTCCGCCCGATGGCCATAAACGAAGCCGCGTCCAGTTCACCCTCGGTGAAGATGCACTCCGGCGTTCCGCGCAGGGCATCGATGTGATAAGGGATCAACTCGGCACCGGACACCATCCGGAAGTGCTTCTGCAAGGTACGGAACTTGGTATTGACCAGCTTTCCGTCTTCAAAATAGTTGAAACAGAGGCAACGTTCCTTCTGCCCGGTCTGGGGCATATACTCTTCCTGCTCGGTCAGCCGCAGTTCGGCTATGACGTGCTGGGGAATGCAACGCTGTTCCACCAGCCAACGCTCAAAATCGGCGGACAGGGTGGTCTTCGAAGCATCGAACACCGGCCGGCGGAAGTGGGCGGGGACAGTCCGGGCGGCCCCGCGGGAGGCGGCTTCGCGGCGTCGGTGGAAGTCATCATCAGGATCGGGCACATAGACGTCCCACCCGCAATGATAGCAGTGGCAATGCCCTGTATTGAGGTCTACCCGTAACGAGCGGTCTGCCTTGTTGTGACGCGTGGCGTAGCACACCGGGCACTTGGTCTTCAGCACTCCGCCGGACTTGCCGCGGAGATCGATTTTTACATGGTCGTCGCCGACGTTGTTATAGTCTCGCATAATTTTTTTTTGTTTTATTTCACCACAGAGTGACACAGAGTCTCACAGAGTTTTTTTTAGACATAAGAACAAAAGAACAGATGATTCTTTACCGTTTTTTTGCTATTTTGCCTCAAAAATTTGTTCTTATGTCCTTTTGTCTGATAAAGAAACAGAGCGCAGCCGGATGATCTCTGCGAGACTCTGTGTCACTCTGTGGTGAATTGTATTCATTTCTACCTTTTCCGGACAGCCGGGCTCCACACTTCGGACAGCCGGGCTCCACACCTCCGACAGCCGGGCTCCACACCTCCGACAGCCGGGCTGCGACCCTCCGAGAGCCGGGCTACCTACCTCCCCCATCTCCCGGCCCGTTCGTCCCATACCGCCGTAGCGCCGGGGCGTGGAGGTGCCTCGGGCGGAATGTCATATCCCTGATACGTCCTGCGCCCCTCCACCAGCGTCTCGAAGCGATAAGCATCGGCCTGCCGCACCACCGCTTGCCGAGCGTATAGTTTTTGCCTGAACATTTCACACGTCCGCGTGCCCTGTGCCAGGCAGTTGGCAAAATAGCGTTTCGTTTCCTTCAGGTTCACCATCTCCGCCTCCTTGGCATAGAGGCGTACATGCTCTTTGAAGAGATCGACCAGCTCTTGCTGCCTGCCTACAAACAATTCGCCCAGTCCGGAATGCATCCCCACCATCTCCATCCAGAAGCGATCGGCCTGCATTTCGTCCACCATAGCCTCCCAACCGGTGTAGGGACGAAGCGGAAGCTGACCATCTTCCTCGTCAGTGGCAATGGCAGCGGCAGTGACAGGGGCTGCTGCCCCGTCCTCACTCTTTTCTGTTGTTTCTGTTTTGTATTGTTCTGTATTGTTCTGTATTGTATTGTAGGTTTTTCTGGGTTTTTCTTCCTCATTCACAGCAAGTTGCAAGCGCTCCTGCACAACCGTTTCCGCTCCATGCCGCACACACGTTTCGTCCGCAGTCCGCACGGGACGAACCTTCTTTGCCGGACGCCCTCCCTTCAATCCGTTACGGCGGCTGTTCGCACGTTTTCTCTCGAGAGGCTCCATCACCCTGTCCAAATACGGGGAGTAGAATTCGGGCTCCTCTCCTTCGTCCAGACTGAAAAGCCCGAAATTGAGAATCACGTTCCCGAACATCTCGACGGTCCCATTATTGCACCGTGCCAACTGTTGCAGCAGGCTGAGCGTGTAACATCCCCTGTAACGGGGCTGATGACGCAGATAAAGCAAGATTACCATATAGGCCCCCAGTCCCTCGATTCCGCAGGACTGTATCAAGTCCCCCACTTGCCGTCCGGCAAGAAAATCTTTCTCCAGAATAAAAAATTGTTCTCTTTCCATAATTGTGTTTTGATTTTGATTCACCACAGAGTCTCACAGAGTTTTTAACCTCTTGCTTACAAGATATTAAGAGAAAACCATCTCTGTGGAACGCTGTGTTACTCTGTGGTGAATCGTGTTGCAGGCCATCGGCCTGTGCTACAAAGATGAAGTTTTATTTTTCCACATCTGTGTCCTGTCAGGACACAACTATTAAAAAAATATACTCGACATTTGCAGAATACATAACAACTATACTAAAATGACCATGACAAAAAAGAAACACAAAACTCCGGAAAGGCTCCTGATAGAGCCCGAAGAAAAAGAGTTGGCCAAAACCAACAACATAGTACACCAATCCATCGGAACCCTTTTAATTAACTTACGAAAAAAAGCGAATTTATCTACCACACAGGCCTCCGAGATGATGGAAATAAGCCGCAGCTTGCTATGCAAACTGGAGCACGGCAAAAACATGTCGACTGAAAAACTGGCAGACATCATCGCTTACTACATTGCTTTCATAGAAGAAAACTCGGAAGTGAAAATCAGTTGCCGGGAGATACTGAACGAAATCATCATGCAGGCCTCACCTTTTTCCTGAAGGAGAAAAAGACTTTATTTAAATCTTTTTGTGTATCTTTGCTCTATTGAACCGTACCTCATACAAACAACATGGAACAACCTAACGGGCACCCCAAGGTGAGTGTCATTATCCCTGTATATAACACCTGCAACTACGTGCAGGAAGCACTTGAAAGCATTTGCCGGCAGACATTGACGGACTTGGAAATAATCGTGATAGACGATGGGTCGACTGACGGAAGCCGGGAAGTTATAGACAAGATAGCTGCCACAGACAGCCGTATCCAGGTATACGGACAAACGAATCAAGGATTGTCTGTCACACGCAACGAAGGCCTCAAATATGCTGTCGGAGAATATATTTATTTCATGGATAGTGATGACCTCTTAGAGCCGGACGCACTTGAGCTTTGCTATAACAAATGTATAGCAGAGGCTCTCGACTTCGTCTTTTTTGATGCGGAAACCTTTAGCGGTGAAGCCAATACAGGCAATAAGCCTTTCGATTATAAAAGAACCTCAGGACTATCTGAAAAAACATATAAAGGCACAGATATATTGGAACAACAATTAGAAACCTACAAGTTTAAGTCATCAGTCTGCCTCAACTTATTCCGACGGGAATTTATCAGCACTGAAAAGCTTTCATTCTATCCCGGAATATTGCATGAAGATCAACTTTTCATGGCACAAGCCTATCTGCATGCTTCACACATAGGATTCATCTGCCGTGCGTTTTTTCACCGCCGTGTCAGAACAGACTCTATCATGACCCGAAAATTTACATGGAAAAACATGGAGGGATACCTTACCGTAACCAACGAACTATTGAATAAAATCCCAACTTATCCCAAAGAATGCCATTACATCATATCCCTCTTTTTGCGACAGATGCTCGATGCCGCCGTATGGCAAGCCCATACATTACCTTTACGACAGCGCCTCAAGCTATGCCTGCTCTGCCTGCGGCATTACAAACAATACGTCAGCACACGGACACTGATGGTGCTGATGCTAAAAAAACAAAAGTTATGAATCCATTTCACCACTGAGGACACTGAGGACACAGAGAATATCTTTCTCTTAATTTTCTTGATAAATAAAAGATTAAAACTCTGTGTCCTCTGTGGTGAACCAAACTCAAAAACACCATAAGAATGACGTCTATCAAACATCAACTTTTCTCCGGAGTATTCTATACCGCCCTTGCCAAATACAGCGGCATAGGGGTGTCACTCGTCGTCGCGGGCGTATTGGCACGCCTGATTTCGCCGGACGACTTCGGCGTGATGGCCATAGCCACGGTGATCATTGCCTTTTTCAACCTGTTCACCGACGTAGGCCTGTCACCCGCCATCATCCAGCACAAAGGATTGACCCGGGAGAACCTGTCCGGACTCTTTTCTTTCACCATCTGGACAGGCATCGGCCTGGCACTGCTTTTCGCCGCTGCCTCGTGGCCCATTGCCGCCTACTACGACCGGGAAATACTGCGGACGCTGTGCCAGCTGCTGGCCGTCAACCTGTTTTTCGCCTCTGCCACCATCGTTCCCAACGCACTGTTCTACCGCAACAAAGAATTCAAATTCATCGCCCTGCGAAGCTTCGTCATACAGATCGCCACCGGTGCGGCAGCCGTAGTGGCGGCTCTGTGCGGAGCCGGATTGTATGCGCTGGTCATCGGGCCCATCCTGTCGGGCATCCTGATTTTCGTGGTCTCCATACGACGCTATCCGCAGCGCCTGAGGCTTACGTTGGGGCTGGACGTGTTGCGCCGGATATTCTCCTACTCTGCCTACCAGTTTCTGTTCAACATCATCAACTACTTCAGCCGGAACCTCGACAAACTACTGATCGGCAAGTACATGGGAATGTCTCCCCTGGGTTATTATGAAAAATCGTACCGCCTGATGATGCTGCCGTTACAAAACATCACACAGGTGATCACCCCGGTGATGCACCCCATCTTCAGCGAATACCAGAACGACCTTGAACGCCTGGCATCGGGTTACGAACGCATTGTCCGCTTTCTGGCCTTCATCGGACTGCCGCTGAGCGTGCTGCTGTACTTCACGGCCGGCGAAGTGACCCTGATCCTGTTCGGCGACCAATGGATGCCCTCCATCCCTATATTCCGGATACTCACGCTGTCGGTAGGCATACAGATCGTCCTCTCCTCCTCCGGGTCCATCTTTCAGGCGGCAGGCGATACGAAAAGCCTGTTTGTGTGCGGCCTGTTTTCATCGGTACTCAACGTGGCGGGCATCCTGCTGGGCATTTTCCGGATAGGCACACTCCAAGCCGTAGCCACGTGCATCACACTGACGTTTACCGTCAACTTTGTGCAATGCTACTGGATGATGTACCGGGTGACACTGCACCGCAGCCTGCGGCATTTCGCGGTTCAGCTTGTATCACCATTAGCGGTCAGTGTGCTGCTGATAGCCGTACTCTATCCGCTCAGCCTGCTGACAGAAGGAGGCAACATTTTTCTGACCCTGATTGTAAAAAGCATTATATTTTTCTGTATATTTGGGTGCTACATACAGTTGACCGGTGAATATGACATCATCGGCAAGGCAAAAGGCATCCTGAACAAACGTAAAAGCAGGGGGTGAAAGCCCATCTTAAAAACAAAACAAACAATGAAAGCACTGTTTCTTATCTTCCACGGATTCGAAGAGGCAAACGGGATCAGCAAGAAAATCCGTTACCAGATAAAGGCACTCAAAGCGTGTGGCTTGGAAGTAGATACCTGTTGGCTGGATGACGCCCACGACCACAAACGGCGGATGATAAATAACCATGTCCTCCGGGATTATGGCAACGGAATCCGGGGAAAAATTCTGAAACGCACCGAATTAAACAGCATCGTCCATTATGTAAAGACAAACGGAATGCAACTGGTTTATGTAAGAAGCGACCACAATACAACTCCTTTTTTGATCTGCATGTTGTGGCGCCTCAAGCGGGCCGGCGTAAAAGTTGTCATGGAAATACCCACCTATCCCTATGACCAGGAATACAAAGGTCTTCCATGGGCATATCGGCGTGTATTAATGGCAGACAAGTGCTTACGTGGATTAATGGCCACGCAAATCGATAAGTTTGTCACTTTCTCAGACCACAAAACCATCTTCGGCCGCCCTACGATACAAATATCCAATGGAATCGATTTTGACTTCATTCCCCTCAAACAGAGCACTGCCACTACCCGCGAACTGCACTTGATAGCCGTAGCCACCATACACCCGTGGCACGGATTCGACCGTGTCATCCGGGGATTGACACACTACCTCCGGCACGAGCATCGGGAAGATGTCAAGCTACACATCGTAGGTCAGGGCGTACCGGCAGTCGTCGACGAATACCACGCCCTGGTGGAGGAAGGGGCAATAGAACAAAACGTTATCTTCCATGGCCCCTTGTTCGGAGAACCTCTGAACCGGGTATTCGACCAATGTCAAATAGGAATAGGCAGCCTGGGGCGCCATCGAAGCGGAATCACAGACCTGCGGTCACTGAAAAATCGCGAGTACGCTGCCAGAGGTATCCCTTTCATCTATTCAGAAACAGATGCGGACTTCGAATCGATGCCCTACATCCTGAAGATATCGGCAGACGAATCTCCGGTAGACATCGGACAAGTGGTCCGATTCTACCATTCGGCAAAAGAGATCCGACCGGCTGACATACGAGCCTCCATCCGGAATAAACTTTCGTGGGAAGTGCAAATGAAACATGTAATCGAGGAACTATGAAACAACCCATAAAAATAGCCTACTGTATCCCCGAACTCACTGTCGCAAGTGGCATGGAGAGGGTACTTACATTAAAAATGAACTATCTGGCCGACGTTTTGGGATATGACATATACGTCATCCAGACTGAAAATAAAGAACTGCCTCCTTATTATCCTTTATCAGAGAAAGTCCACATCATCCATCTGGACCTCAATTTCAATCACATATACACAACCGCCAAGTATCTGTGGCAGCGATTGTGGAAATACAGCCAACTGCAAAGAATCTATAAGAAACGGTTGACTGAGGCATTGATGCAAATCCGTCCGGATATTACAATTTCCGTTTTGCGGCGAGAGATTAATTTCTTAACTTCCATCAAAGACGGTAGCCTGAAAATCGGCGAATTCCACTTCAGCCGGCATAATTACCGCAGCCTGGAACACCAAAAGTTCCTTCCACACTTCGTCCGCCGGAAATTATCAGAATTATGGATCGGGCAACTGATTAATAAACTGCGTAAGCTGGACCGTTTTGTCGTGTTGACAGATGAAGATAAAGAGATGTGGCCGGAACTGGACAATGTCATTCGCATATACAACCCGATCTCTTTTAAAGTAGAGCATACAGCCGAAGGGACGGCACACCGGGCTATTGCCGTCGGGCGATACACCTACCAAAAAGGATTCGACATACTGCTGCCTGCATGGCAGATCGTCAGCCGTAAACATCCGGACTGGGAACTGGAGATATTTGGCGCAGGCGACCGAGCTGCTTATCAAGAACAAGCCCGGAAACTGGATATAGAAAAAACATGCCATCTGAACGGCATTACCAATGACATAGCAACAGAAATGCGCCGAAGTTCTATTTTCATACTTTCATCACGTTATGAAGGGTTTGGCATGGTCATAACAGAAGCTATGGCATGTGGAATCCCTCCGGTAGCATTTGCCTGCCCATGCGGTCCACGCGACATCATTACAGACGGAAAAGACGGATTGCTGGCCGAAAACGGCAACATCGAATCCCTGGCCGAAAAAATCATCTACCTGATAGAGCATGAAGCTCAACGACAGCAGATGGGAAAACAGGCACAACAAAGCATACGAAAATTTCATCTGGATACAATCATGCAACAATGGGACGAACTCTTTAAAAAACTACTATCATGAACATAACGCAGCTTATAACCCGGATATACCATAAATTGAAATATGGCAGTACGGTGGAGTGGTATAACTTTTGGTATATAGTTCTCCGCAGACGGCAAAAGATTATCCCTCAAGTGGCATCAATAGATGAAACGATCCGGAAAATAATACAAGACCGATGCTCCGTCAGCCGCTTTGGTGACGGAGAAATGTTATTGACCAACGCCCACAAAAGAATTGGTTTCCAAGAAGGTAATCCCCAACTGGCCCAGCGGCTCAAAGAGGTGTTGACCAGCGATAATGATAAACATTTAGTATGCATATCCGATGTTTTTCAGCATTTGGAACGCTACAACCGGAAAGCGCGAAGATTCTGGCGCACTCACTTCTTTATCTACGGCCCGTGGTGGGACCGGCTATTACTTCCCGGACGAACCTATTATAATACATTTGTCACACGTCCTTATATGGATTTTAAATCGAAAAGAGAATGCGGGAAATGGTTCCATGACATGAAAGGCATTTGGGAAGGCAGAGACATCATATTTATCGAAGGCGAAAAAAGCCGTTTAGGGGTGGGCAACGACCTCTTTGACAATGCACAGAGCATCCACCGGATTTTATGCCCGCCCTGTAACGCTTTCAACTCTATAAATCGCATCCGGGCAGAAGCATGCAAACAAAACAAAAACGTGCTCTTCCTGATCGCATTGGGCCCCACAGCTACAGTATTGGCCTACGATTTGTTCAAAGCGGGATACCAAGCTATCGACATCGGGCACGTGGATGTGGAATATGAATGGTGGCGTATGGGCGCGCGACGCAAAGTGAAACTCGAACGCAAATATGTGAACGAGGCCCTGAATGGAAGCCAAGTAGCCGATGCGGGAGAAGAATATAACAGACAAATAATCACAAAAATAAATTAAGAGAATAAAAAAACATTATTTGAAACATTAAAAGTAACAAAAGAGTAAATGATGAAGTGGTATACAAAATATTTGCAAGTATACGAAAAACCTTTTGCTGAAGCACCGCAAAATGTCATTGACGAAGTTCGTGAGAATTTGAGAAAGCTACAGTCGGATTCTCCGGTTGTTACAGTCTCCGTCATAGGATATAACGAAGAGAAACGTTTATTGGCAAGCCTGTGGTCCTTAAGTGAGATGAAGTGCAAATATCCGGTAGAGATTATCGGGACAGACAATGATTCTAAGGACCGGACGGCAGAAATCTATGAAGCGACAGGGGTACCATATGCGATAGAATATCAACACAGCTGCGGACACGCCCGACTTTGCGGATTAAATCGTGCGCGGGGAAAATATCACATTAATATTGATTCCGATACTTTGTACCCTCCGCACTATGTCGAGACAATGGTTAACGCATTAGAGCGTCCCGGAGTTGTGGCGGTAAGTTCACTATGGAGTTATATACCCGACAAAGAACACTCCCGGACCGGATTAAAAGTATATGAGTTTCTCAGGGATATTCATCTATGGATACAATCAATCAAACGCCCGGAATTAAGTGTAAGAGGACTGGTATTCGCATACCGCACGGATTACGCCCGCCAAACAGGGATACGCACAGACATCAAACGGGGTGAAGACGGATCGTTGGCCTTACGGCTCAAAGAGTATGGAAAAATATACTTTATACGTAAAAAGAAGGCACGTGCGGTCACAGGATATGGCACCATAAGTGCTGACGGATCATTAGCCGGCAGTTTCAAAGTGCGGGCGATCAATGCTCTCAGAAACATAGGAGGAATATTCACCTCCCGAAAAGAATATAAAGATGAAGACGACAACCTGATTCAACCTAAATAAAATTAAAATAAAAAATACTATGATCACCGTACAAATTCTTTTCTGGCTTGCCCTCTTCCTCGTATTCTATACCCACTTGGGATACGGAATACTGCTTTACACACTGGTCAAGCTCAAAGAACTCACTGTGAAACCCGTCAAGCGGCAACTCCCGCCCGACAAGCTGCTGCCGGACGTGACACTTTTTATCACAGCCTTTAACGAAGAAGACGTCGTGGACGAAAAAATGCGCAACTGCCTGAAACTGGACTATCCCGAGGACAAATTGCACATTGTGTGGACCACCGACGGAAGCAACGACTCTACCAACGAACGACTGAAGGCATGGCCGCAAGCCACCGTCCACTTCCAACCCCTGCGGCAAGGAAAAACCGCTGCCATGACACGGGGGATGACACTGGTGGACACGCCACTTGTGGTATTCACCGACGCCAACACAATGCTGAACCGGGAAGCGATACGCGAAATCGTGTTGGCTTTTGAGGATCCGGGGGTGGGATGCGTGGCCGGAGAAAAACGCATCGCCGTGCAAGAAAAGGATGGAGCCGCAGCCGGTGGCGAGGGCATATACTGGAAATATGAATCGACACTGAAAGCACTGGACGCACGTCTCTATTCGGCTGTGGGAGCCGCAGGCGAGCTGTTTGCCATACGCCGGGAGCTGTTCACGGTGATAGAACCGGACACACTGCTGGATGACTTCATCCTGTCGCTGCGCATCGCCATGCAGGGATACAAGATAGCCTATTGCACCCGGGCATATGCCATCGAAAGCGGATCGGCAGACATGGGCGAAGAGCAGAAAAGAAAGGTGCGCATTGCCGCCGGCGGACTGCAATCTGTCTGGCGGCTGAGGGAACTGCTCAATCCCTTCCGTTACGGAGTGCTGAGTTTCCAGTATATATCACACAGGGTGCTGCGGTGGTCGGTGGCCCCGGTGCTGCTGTTCGCCTTGCTCCCGCTCAACGTTGCCATACTGCTGATGGGGGGCTCTCCTATCTGGTACGGCACCATTCTGGCACTTCAGGTATTGTTCTACATCTTAGCGATGGGAGGCTATTACCTGTCTGCCCGGCAAATAAAAAACAAGCTGTTATTCATCCCATATTATTTCCTGTTTATGAACATTAACGTGATGAAAGGTGTTAACTACCTTCGTAAAATGAAAGGAACAGGAGCATGGGAAAAAGCCCAAAGAACGAAAACAGAATCCTTAAACCAATAAACCGAACAAAGCATGGATAGAATACTGCATGACGTAAACAATGCCCATAAGATATTGCAACTGACAGCTGACACACTGATCTTGGTGGACAAAAACGGCACGTGTCTGGACATCGACCCGCACAGCGATTTGTGGTTTCTGCAAGAAGACAGGCTCTTGGGAAAAAATCTGTTCAATCTGCTTCCCGACCATACCTTCCAGAAACTGCTGCCGGACTTCCGCCGGGTGACCCAACAGGGGATAACGGTGAACCGCAACTACAGGCTGCCGCTGGAAGGAGGCGAAACGTACTACTTCAAATGCATCATGCAGCCGTATGACGGCGACAAGGTGTTGTGCCAATATCGAGACATCACGGCACGGAGCAACGTAAAGCTGCAACTGGAACGTACGAATTACGAACTGAAAGAGATACAAAAAGCGGCACAGATAGGGCAATGGAAATATTCATCGCGCGAAAAGACATTCTATTATCGGGGATACAACGGAATAGTATGTACGGAAGAAGAGCGGAGCATCAACTTTCAGGATTATTACGAGACCATTCTGAGCGAAGATCTGCCTGCCGTGAACACATGGATGGAGGCAAACCGCCGTAAACTGGTAAAGGAGTACATCGAATACCGCATTCTGCTGGAAGGACAGGTATACTATATGCGCCAGCAATGCTACCTGAGGGGTGAAGAAGAAGACGGTAACATCATTCTGGAAGGATATATACAGAACATTACGGACATCCAGCGGAAGAGGAATGACATCAACACGCTGACGCATGCCATCAACAATGCCAAAGAAAGTATTTATGCGGCACGGAAAGACGGCACGCTGATATTTGCCAACAGACAGTTCAGGCTCAACCACCGGATCGCGGAACAGGCGGACCTATCGCAAATACGGATTTTCGACATTGTAGGCGACATGGACAGTCCGAAGGATTGGGAAGAACGTTACCACAGCATACGGGAAGGACAGAATTTCAACTTCCTGGCCTACCACCCGCTGAAGCATGATAAAAGCACATTGGCGTTTGAGGGTACGATGTACAGCGTGACAACGGATGACGGAGAAGAAACCTTTTGGTCGTTTACACACGACATATCGGAACGTATACGGTACGAATCGCAGATAAAACGGCTCAACCGCATCATGGATACCACGATGGAAAACCTCCCGGCGGGGATCGTTGTGAAGGATATAGAGAATGATTTCCGGTATATCTACCGAAACCGGGAATCGTATAACCGGGATATCAGCGCGGAAAACGCCATCGGTATGAACGATTTCGATTATTATCCGCTGGAAATGGCACAGCAGAAACGGAAAGAGGACATGGAAATTGCCAATACCGGAAAAGGGATGCACTGGATCATGGAAGGTAAAGACAAAAATGGCAATCTGCTGATTCTGGACAAACAAAAAATCATAGTAGAAAGTGAAGACTTCTCGCCCATCATTGTCAGCATCGAGTGGGACATTACTCAGCTGGAACTGATGCGCCGCGAACTGATGGAATCGAAAGAGAAAGCAGAGACGTCGGATAAACTGAAGTCGGCCTTTCTTGCCAATATGAGCCACGAAATACGGACACCGCTCAACGCCATCGTAGGATTCTCACGCATCATCTCGGAGAGCGAAAACCCGGAAGAGCGAAAAGAATATTATGAAATAGTGGATGCCAACAACGAACGGTTGCTGCAACTGATCAATGAAATACTGGATCTGTCGAAAATAGAATCGGGCATCGTGGAGTTCACTTACGGACCGGTAAAGCTGCACACGCTTTGCAAAGAGATTCATGATGCACATGTGTTCCGCTGCCCGCAAGGAGTGGAACTGAAATTCGACTCGCCGGACGAAGCTTTGAGCATTCACTCGGACAAGAACCGGATTTTCCAGGTATTCTCTAACCTGATAGGAAATGCATTTAAGTTCACGACACAAGGCAGCGTGAGCTACGGCTACAGGCAAGAAGCCGAAAAAGTGGTATTTTACGTAAAAGACACCGGACTGGGCATCGAACCGGAGAAGTTGGGACGGGTGTTTCAGCGCTTTGCCAAGCTCAATAACTTCGCTCAGGGCACGGGGTTGGGACTGTCGATATGCAAGACTATCATCGAACGTCTGGGAGGAGAAATATCCGTTTCTTCGGAAGTGGGGACAGGTACTACATTTACCTTCTGGCTGCCTCTGGAAAGCGTAATGCAAGATGTGAAGGCCGATAAAGAAGAACATCGGGACGGAGAAACCGACAACCGGCAATATCCGGAAGCCGACGACCGGACAAAAGAGCCGGCGGGAAGCAAGGAGGAACGTAAATCCATGGAAGTAACGGAGGCGGAAACCGATAAGGCTACCATCCTGATAGCAGAAGATACCGACAGCAATTATGACTTGCTAAATGCGATCCTGGGCAGGAAATACCACCTGGTACGTGCCAGAGATGGCATGGAAGCTGTAACCATGTACGATGAAGCGGAACCGGACCTGATATTAATGGATATAAAAATGCCCAATCTGGATGGGCTGGAGGCTACCAGGATCATCCGGCAATTGTCCGCAGATGTACCTATCATCGCACAGAGTGCTTATGCTTATGAATATGACCGGAAAGCTGCCGAAGAGGCAGGATGCAACGATTTCATCTCGAAACCGATTGCTCAGGAAAAGCTGAAGGAGATGATAAAGAAATGGTTGAGATAAAGAACCTCACCACAAGTTCACCACAGAGGACACAGAGGACACGGAGTTTTTATTTTCCAGGTTTATAGAAAGATCTTAAATTCTTCCTCTGTGAACTCTGTGTCCTCTGTGGTGAACTTATGGTGGACTAAAATGCAGAATTTAAAACAATGGGAAAGAAAGCCGTATCCAAATTATTTTATTATACCTCTGTCGCACTGACTTTTGCTTTGGCTGGTGTCACCATCACCGGAGCATTTGCCGGGCATGTTCCCCCGGAAAGTTCGACTTTAATACCTTTTATCGGGCTCTTGCTGTCGGGGCTCTTGCTGATCAACCTCGCTGCGGCCATCTATTGGGGCATACGCCGCCGGTTCTGGATAGTCATTCCGCTGATAGCCATAGCTGCCAACTGGCAATATCTGGGACGGATATTCCAACCACCCTTTCCGGCGGAAAAAGGAGGTGGAAAAACTTTGAAAATAGCAACGTATAACGTAGACAGTTTCGGTAACGAGCAATCGGGGTACTCGTGCAAAGAAATCGCGAAATACATGGAAGAGCATCAAGTGGACATCGTCTGTCTTCAAGAGTTTGCCGCTAACCGATATTTCACCGCAGACAGCATACGAAACACTTTTGCAAACTGGCAATACGTCATTATCCCGCAAGCTCCGGACAGCATCTCCATCCTGCAGATAGCTTTATTCAGCAAATATCCGGTGAAGGACAGCAAACTGATCACTTATCCGGACTCAAGGAATTGCAGTATGTGGTGCGACCTGGACGTAGACGGACAAACGGTTCGTGTTTTCAATAACCACCTGCAAACAACGGAGGTCAGCCAAAATAAGCGCAGACTGGAAAGGGAACTGGCTAAAAACGAACTGACAGGCAGAGAGGAAGCAGCGGCCAGGCAATTGTTGGAGGGACTCAACGAGAACTTCAGGAAACGTGCGGCACAGGCAAAGACTTTGGAACAATTAATCCGCACCACCCCCTACCCTATACTGGTTTGCGGTGACTTTAACTCTCTCCCATCGTCCTACACATACAGTACCGTGAAAGGTGACAATCTTCAAGACGGATTCCAGACTTGCGGACATGGGTACATGTATACGTTCCGGTACTTTAAACGCCTGCTGAGAATCGACTATATTTTCCATTCCAAAGAATTTAAAGGGGTAGACTACTATTCGCCTGACCTCGATTTGTGCAGTGATCATAATCCGGTAGTGATGGAGGTGAAGATGTAAACGGGAGTGTATCAAAATGCCTTTTCACCACAGATCACACAGATTATCACAGATACCATAGATTAAAAATATTAATAATCAACGAATTAAGCTCACTCTATGTTACTCTGCGTCCTCTGTGGTGCGTTTCACCCCCATAACTCTCTCGTTATAATATAAAAGAAGGCCGTCCTGATTACTCAGAGCGGCCTTTCTTATTATAAATGAATTAGTTTCCTTATTCTACTTTCTTCAAAGAGTCTGCAACATATTCAAACTGTCCTTTACCTGTCACTTTATACTTAATGGTATATTGTGTGGTAGAAGAACCGTCGTAAATGGCGAAGTTAATTGTATAGAACACATCTACGCCTTCTACCACATCAGCACTGCCGTAGATTGCTTTCAATCCCGGAAGGAATGCTTCTGGCAAACGTTCGAACATCAACTTAGTAAGATCGGCATCTGACATCGAGCCATAAGCGGAAGCACTTTGTGCCTTCCATGCGGAGGGACGGAAGTCGAAATTGTTATTGTAAGCCGAACCACCATAATAATAATCGTTGTTACCGTATGAAGTCACATACTCAGGATGGTTCTCTTTCACCCAATCGGTGATGGCCTGATAGAACGCAGCAGACTCCGCATTACCCTTCTCAGCCTTCAACGTGATTACTGTACTCGGGTCAAAGTTCCACTTACCGTCAGACAGTACAAACTGCTCTGTCTTATCAACAATACGTGTATTCAACTCCCATCTCGCTTTTTCGGCAGAATAAGTGTATTCATCACTGTAGATATTCAAAGCTTTGCCGTTATAGAATCTGTAAACTACTACACGTGCATCGCCATCAACAGGATATGCCACCATCTTAGACAAATAAGCAGGCAGATAATTCACAGCCGGAACATCAGAAGTAAAGTAACGTTTGCTCTGTCCCATATCTCCATAATCGGCAAATGTGGGAACATATACGTTATTGTTCTTATCCTTCCAGCTCTTACCATCGTACACTTTCACTGCGTAAGCAGGAGTAGAAAGACTGTTAGCCGGGATAGAAGTACCTACCATGATGTTATCAATCTGATAAGTAGTAGTCTTTTTATTGGCACCATCACCTACATACTTAAAGGCTACATAAACCTTCTTGCCCGCATAAGCTGATAAAGACATCTTACCGGCAGATGCAAATGTACCGTAACCGCTTGTCGGCTTGGTAGGGATGTTGAAATCCGAAGTTACGTCAGTCCAGTGAGCAGCTTTAACATCTTTACCATCAAAATCTTCTGAGATAAGCACTGACAGACAGTTGGCATTGTAATAACCCACAGTTACATCAAAACCAAGATAATCACCGGCAACAACAGAAACAGCAGGGGTAACCATCCAAGCTATACATTCACCTTCCATCTTATTGGCCGAGTATTGCACATACTGATTATCATCATAAGAAGTCACTTTCCACTCGGTTCCACCAACAGAACTGAGAAACCAGCCTTTCAGCTCAGTTAAGTCTCCGGTAGGAAGTGCTTCAAAATCCTGCCACATTAACGGATTCTCCAACTGTCCTTCACCCGATTTATAATCTACGAAAACAGCAGTCCCCTTTTCGGCATCTTTGAAATTCTCGTTTAGCATCTTATACATCTGACCTTCTGTCTTTTCATTCAGATAAGGTGCAAAAGCATTTTCGCCATAAACTAACTTATAATCGGCATCTGTCGGTTTCAGATATTTCACTGAAGCATATTCAGACAACAGGGCAGACATTGCCTCTTTATACTTATAGGTAATCTTTGCACTTGAACCTTTGTCGGCAGTATAATATTTGTCAAGCAAGAAAGCAGGAATATAGGTAGCTCCTGTAATCTTCTCTGTAAGATACATGTTAGTCTTAACATTTGCGAGGTCTTTAGCCAAATCCTTTCCCGCAATCTTTTCATTAGTAGAATTCGTGCTGATAGCCGCATAATCAGCATCAGTCAGCGTATATTCTATCTTCATCAAATTCGTCGGTTGGGTTATCTCATCCAATCCTTCGAAGTTGTCATCGTTATATTTACAGCCGGACAGCAGAATCAACGATACCGCTACAGGCATTAATAGATTTCTATTCATAATTTAAACTTCCTGTTTTAGATTAGAAATTAACTTTTAATCTCAAGCTATAAGTACGGCCAAATCCGTAGAACACATTATAAGCGGTCTTCCAGTCGTGATTGCTACCATCTGTAGCATCAGAAATATAAGTCTGATCGAATAAGTTGTTCACGTTACCTGACAGCACTGCATTCAACTTACCAAAATTGAATTTATAACTTGCGTTCAAGTCGAATGTGCTTGCTGACGGAATACGCCAGGGAGTAGAAAAGTCTTTTTCACTGTTCATCACCAGGTCGTTTGAGGTTAATGCCCAGTCAGCATAGTTACGTGCGTATAAATTCCAGTCGATACCCAGGCGAATGGCCTTATCAATCTTGAAAGTAGCACCCAAAGCAGCAGTAGTCTGTGCCGATCCTCCCACTTTCACATCTTTCAGGTTCAGTTTCATTGTACCCGGTTCCAACCCATTGGCTGCGGCATTAACAAGAACTGTTATATCCTTACCATCATTTCCCTTAATAGATGCACTGTTTACAAATTGACCTTCAACAGTGAAACTTCCTGATGCATTGCTATCCCAGCGCCAGTTACCGATAGAGAACATACCGCTCAAATCCAGCCATTGGAAAGGTCTTGCAACAAAATCAAGTTCAACACCCTGGTGTAAGGCGTTTACACCTTGCATATTGATAACAGATTTGGTAGAAACCAGCTTACTTGCATCATAAGGCTCGCTAAGACTACCTTCGTAGTAATTATTAATATCTTGCGAACGAGTAGTAGTCTTATCCATCCAGCGAGTGTGGTAAGCATTGACATTCACCGTCAAATACGTTGAACGGTAACCATATCCGATTTCGAAAGAGAAAACTTTTTCGTTTACTGCATCCGGATTAGTCGCATTGCTGGTAGTTGAATTCAGAAAAGCACCGCCCGAGAAGAAAGGAGCACGGCTGATATAACCGATATTAGCAAAAACGTTATGATTTTCGGTAAGGTTATAATTCAAACCTCCTTTTGCATTCCATCCGATAAAGTTGGTGGTTTTTGATTTAGCGTGTGCCTTGTCATAATAGAAGCGGTCATAACGCCAGTAACCGGTATTAGAAACCGAACCGGAAATGAAAGCACTCAGCTTATCTCTGTTGTATTCACCCTGGGCAAACACACCTTCAGACATTACATAACCATCGTAGTCACGATAAACCACATCACCCACTTTCAACTTCTGATTTACGAATGCCGAACCGGCAGCAGCAGCGGCATTGTTGGAAGTAAGCACATTGGTTCTTGAACTGGAATCTACATAAAAGTCACCACCATAGAGGTCAACCAATTCATTCGTATGCGTACCTTTATAATAACGGTAGTCTATACCACCATAAAAATCAAAATAGTCACCAATCTTGGTTGTATAAGTAGAGAGCAGACCATACCAGTTATGGAAGTTCTTAGACTTCGACATAGCCATAACCGAACCGTTCTCGCTGGCTTCGTTCAGAGCATAGATTTCATCATAAGCAAATGTTCCGTCAGCTTTACGGAATGTCATATTCAGCTTTCCACTGTTACTACCATACCAGTTGCTACGATCAGCACCGGTCAATCCCTGACCGGAATAACCATATCCACGACCGATAGAAGCATACAAGGCTGTACTTAAGCTTGATTTATCATTAATCTGCCATAAGTGGTTCAACGACAACTGAGGTTTATTATATACATTATATGCAGATGATTTTCTTTGTCCATTCAATCCAAAACCGTAAGTAGGATTATAACGATAAGGCTTTTCACCATTCATATAGTTTTTAGCAACTTCTTGCCATCCCTCGATAGTAAGTCCGTCTTTATTTCCACGCTGATTGTGCCACTGAGGAGCAGCAAAAGCAGTAAATGACAATTGATGATTGTCGTTGAAACGTTTTGTGATATTCACAAACCAGTTATAAGCCTCGTAGTCGGTTCCCTGAATATAACCATCTGCCCAGGTCTTACCTCCCAAAAGGGTCATAGCCCAACCTGACTTAGTCAATCCGGTAGATACCTTGAACAGGATCTTGTTTAATCCGTCATTACCCATACCATAAGATACGAAACCGCCCTTATTGGCATCAACTGTATTTGTCACGATGTTGATAGAACCACCCACAGAAGGAGCTGCTACCTTTGACGCACCCAAACCACGCTGTACCTGCATGCTACGAGTCACATCACTCAAGCCGGCCCAGTTAGACCAGTAGATACCACCCCACTCCATATCATTCATCGGAACACCATTAATCATCATAGCAGAGTTCTCAGTCTTGAAACCACGTATGTTTACTTTGGAGTCACCAAAACCACCACCTTGCTTAGTTGCATAGATACCCGGAGTTGACTTCAGAACTTCAGGAAATTCCTGCGTTCCGAGTTTTTCTTCGATAAAGACGGGGTCAACTGTTGATACAGCTACCGGAGTTTTACGCGAAACAGCAACGGAAGATGTAATGATAACGTCGTTCAATACCATTGCATCCGGTGCCATTTTAATCACGCCCAAATCTTCAGTACCCCCTTTGTGGGTGATCTTCTTACTGAAGTCTTTGTAGCCAAGGTACTTGATAAGCAGTGTCGAACCGGAGGCAGCTTTCTGTGTAAACTCACCATCCAGGTTAGTCACACTACCTTGGGTAGTACCGACAATCGTTACGGCTGCACCAATCAATGGCTCACCTGTTTCCGCATCCACAACTTGACCTTTCACTGTTACCTGGGCAATAGCCGTAGCGGCAGAGCATACCGTCAGTACTGCAACCAGCAGGAAATGAATTAGATGTCTTCTCATAATTCTCTTTGTTAGTTAATAGAACTTGTTAATTAATAAATTGTAAATAAACGTTTTGGAGCACAAAGGTAATTAATATTCTTTATATATACATTACAAAGATGCTACAATTTTTTAAGAGAGATAAACATATTATAGCTCTATGAAACAAAAAAGCCCCGCAATTAATTTGCGGGGCTTACACATTGTTAAGTATTAGTCAGCTATCAGCTTTCTATATCTCACGCGCTTAGGCTCTTCGTTGCCAAGCCGTTTCAATTTATTCTCTTCGTATTCCGAGTAAGAACCTTCAAAATAGAACACGTTCGAATCGCCTTCAAAAGCAAGAATATGAGTACAGATTCGATCGAGAAACCAACGGTCATGCGAAATCACAACGGCACAACCGGCGAAATCTTCCAAACCTTCTTCAAGTGCACGCAAGGTATTGACATCAATATCATTGGTCGGCTCGTCGAGCAATAATACATTTCCTTCTTCCTTCAATGCCATGGCAAGGTGCAAGCGATTACGCTCACCACCGGAAAGTACTCCACAAAGCTTTTCCTGATCAGCACCCGAAAAGTTGAAGCGTGAAAGATAGGCGCGTGCGTTAATGTCACGCCCTCCCATGCGGATCAAATCATTTCCGCCGGAAATTACCTGATAAACACTCTTATTCGGATCAATATCTTTATGTTGCTGGTCTACGTAAGCCACCTTCACGGTCTCCCCTACTTCAAATTCACCCTTATCAACTGTTTCCAGTCCCATAATCAAACGGAAAAGAGTTGTTTTTCCGGCACCATTCGGACCGATAACTCCCACAATACCATTGGGAGGAAGCATGAAGTTGAGATCGTCAAACAACAGTTTATCACCGTAAGCTTTAGCCACATGTTTAGCCTCGATCACCTTATTACCCAAACGAGGACCGTTCGGTATGAAGATTTCCAGTTTCTCTTCTTTTTCTTTCACGTCTTCGTTCAGCAATTTATCGTACGAGTTCAAACGGGCTTTGCCCTTAGCCTGACGTGCCTTGGGTGCCATACGTACCCATTCGAGCTCACGTTCCAGAGTTTTGCGACGTTTGCTGGCAGTTTTCTCTTCCATTTCCATCCGCTTGGTTTTCTGCTCCAGCCAGCTGGAATAATTACCCTTCCAGGGGATACCTTCGCCACGGTCAAGTTCAAGAATCCATCCAGCCACATGGTCAAGGAAATAACGGTCGTGTGTCACAGCAATTACCGTACCTTCGTATTGCTGCAAATGCTGTTCCAACCAGTCGATAGACTCAGCATCCAAATGGTTGGTCGGCTCGTCGAGCAATAAAATATCAGGTTTTTGCAATAACAAGCGGCAAAGCGCCACACGACGACGTTCACCACCCGAAAGATTAGCCACAGACTGATCTTCGGGCGGGCAACGGAGAGCATCCATTGCACGTTCCAGTTTACTATCCAGATTCCAGGCATCCGTCGCATCAATAATATCCTGCAATTCCCCTTGCCGTGCAAAAAGTTGATCCATCTTGTCCTGATCTTCATAATATTCAGGCAAACCGAACTTCTGATTAATTTCTTCGTATTCGTTCAGTGCATCAACAATGGGTTGCACACCTTCCATTACGATTTCTTTCACTGTTTTAGTGTTATCCAGATAAGGCTCCTGTGCCAGATAGCCTACTGAATATCCGGGAGAAAAAACCACCTCTCCCTGATAAGACTTCTCCAGACCGGCAATAATCTTCAGCAAAGTAGATTTACCCGAACCGTTGAGACCGATAATACCAATCTTAGCTCCATAGAAGAAAGAAAGATAAATGTCTTTTAGCACATTCTTGTTAGGTTGGAAAGCTTTGCTTACTCCCACCATCGAGAAAATTATTTTTTTATCGTCAGCCATATATAAATAATGTGTATTGATATTTATGGCACAAAGATAACAAAAATGTTCGGAATTTATTTGCAATTATAAAAAATAGCTCTATCTTTGCACCCGCTTAACAGCAATAAAGGATTGATTCGCTAGCTCAGCAGGTAGAGCACAACACTTTTAATGTTGGGGTCCTGGGTTCGAGCCCCAGGCGGATCACATAAGAACAAAGCCAAACGGCGACAAAAAAGAGACAAGTCCTACAATATCAACGTATTGTAGGACTTTTTTTTATTGTTTCAGTCTTGCTTAAAAGACAAAAAAGGGCTCAGTTTGAAAACTTGGGGGATATCGTTAAAATGCTTACTTTTGCTTCATGAAAAAGAAATCTCAATCTCCCTTTGATTCCTTCTCTGCTTTAAGCTTGTTTCTTCCTTCGGGCCTGCTTGATTACTTTGATCTTGTCAATGGTGTCACTCAGGACACTTGTTTTATCCTTTATCTTGAGGAAAAGCCTGTTATTCCAGATGAATACTCTCATTTATCTCTTCATTCCAAAGGTTTCTTTCCCGAGATTGAAGTTCAAGACTTTCCCATTCGTGGTAAAGCTGTTTATTTACGCATCAAGCGCCGACGCTGGGAAACACCTTCTACAAGTCAGACCTACAGTCGTGACTGGAATCTGGTTGCCACCGGAACTCGTATAACTGCTGAGTTCGGTGCTTTTTTAAAAGACCTACTTAGACAATCATGCAGTTAGCTGTCAAAGCGTAGCAGAACACTACTGTATGGACGGTAAGCAGCTTCAATGCCAGTATAAAGGCCACTTGAGTGAGTATGGGCAGTGGGAGCAAAAGGAACATGCTAAGGATTACATCCTTTACCCCAAGAACATGGGTCACCACTTATGTATTGATGAAACAGCATTAACCAGAGGAGAACTTTACACGATTCTAACAAACAAGGACAAGAGAGGACGAAAGGGCTCCATCATAGCGATCATTAAAGGTACCAAAGCAGAAGATATTATAGCTGTACTGAAAACTATCGAACTACAAACACGCAACAAGGTAAAGGAAATTACTTTGGATATGGCAGGTAGTATGCAGAAAATAGCTAAACATTGCTTCCCGCGCGCTATGCAGGTAATAGACCGTTTTCATGTACAAAAGCTAGTATATGAGACGGTACAGGAGCTGAGAATTACGTATCGCTGGCAAGTTATCAAGGATGAAAACAAAGCAATAAAGGAGGCTAGGGCTAAGGGGAAAAAATATGAACCGGAAACTTTTGAAAATGGAGATACACTCAGACAATTATTAGTCAGAAGCAGATATTTACTATTTAAGGCACCCGATAAGTGGACGAAAAGCCAGCAGATTAGAGCAAATATCCTATTTAGGGAATTTGAAGATATTAAGGAAGTCTATTATTACTAATTAGGAAAGATATTCTCTACAAACTCGGATAAAGATGTAGCAAGAGCCAAATTAGCATTGTGGTATAATAAAATAGAAGAATATGGATATGACACATTTACAACAGTAGCACAATCTATTGAAAATCATTATGAAAAGATATTGAACTTCTTTGTTAATAGAAGTACCAATGCAGCGGCAGAAGCTTTTAACGCTAAAATCAAAGCATTCAGAGCGGCATTCAGAGGAGTGGTCGATATGAAATTCTTTCTGTTCAGAATAGCAAAGGTATATGCATGAGAAGGAGAATGAAGGAGATTAACCTAAGTTAATCCCCCTAGAATTACAACTGAGCCCAAAATAGCTGTTTCAAGCATATTGTTGGTGGATAAGGTAGTATTCCCAAAAGTGTGTAAATCCCTTTTTTGATTTAGTTTTGTATTTGCAATAAAACTTTAATCATGATGGTATTTACACACTTTTGAGAGCACTACCTCTCTTTGAGCGAAGGGCTGTTGTTTGGCAGCCATTGTATCTTGTCTGCCAGCTCTTGCGTATGTCCGGATACTCCCTCTCTTTAGATAATAAAAATGAAGTAATTGTTTACATAATGATTCTGGACTATATTGATCTCTGTTCTTTTTTAACAGGAAGTTATGATATTCGGACAACTATAACTACTATGATTATCCCACATTCCAGTTCATCATGTCATTCCAATCCAGTACCGCTTTTATAGCGCATTGGTAATAGCAGAAGCTCCACACGATTAGCCAATATACTAGCACGGAAGTTATCTTGAACAACCGCCTTTTCATTATATCATCCACCCGTTTTCTGATGAAGCGGAAAAGAAATAACAGAATCCCCCATAATACAAATGTCAGCACTTTACATTTAATCGCTATGAATATATTGTTAGCGGCTATATCAAAATCAGGCAATGAGGATGTATAATGAGAAATGAGACGCCATCCTACGAATAGCGAAATCACGGCAAGCAGAACATTTTCAATTCTTTTATATGACGTTGTTATTTTCATGCTTCTGCACAATGGTTAAACGGAAAACTGCATTTCGACTTTATTAACACTGTAATTATTAAATCATCCTGCTTCGTAGCGTTCTATCTTAAACCATACTTCCAGAATACTTTTATTGAATATACATTTATTGAGAAGCAGTGCAATGTTGTTGCTTAAGACTTTTTCTATTCCGTATCCGTATCTGATATTCATATAAATGACGTAATCCACAATAATGGAATTATTCACATAAGCAAATATGTATCCGAAAGCCATTACCATAAATGGCAAAACAATCTTGTTGAATGAGTCCGAGTTATATTCATCCGCAAAATCCTGAAATTCTTCAGGATGAATAATTCGAAACAGTCCGTTACAAAACATTCCCCAACCAGTCTCTTTCCAAAAGATAATCAGACTCTCCAAAGCAATATCAGCATATTGTGCGGTATATTAACAACCAATTTTCCAGCTTGCTCTTGGTTAACGATTCCCACTATCAAGGCTTGTTCGGGACTTACACCCTATATTTACTGGCTATACAGAGTAAACATATCCAGTAGCTAACTGTATTTCTTAGTTTAGCTGCTTGTTATCAACTTACCTTATTCCTTTTAGTTCTTCCCTCATTTTTCCTTTCAGATGAAAATAAGCCAGCACACCAAGAGCATTAAACAATGCGGTTTCATCTTCATTGCGCCCTAATGCCTTGTAGAATTTGGCTACATTCCGATAAGCCAGGATTAGAAAGATGAGATAAACGACAGCCAGGATACCTCCGCTGAACACAAGCGTACAAATGCCTATCAATGAGTTTCGATTATAGGCTTTATACTGCCTTTTGGCTTCCTCTGGTTTGTCAGATAACCGAATTGCTGTAATTCTTCTCTACTCCAGCCTCTTTCTTCCAATAAGCAGATAGCACTGTCACGAAGTTCGTCATCATAACCATAACGCTGGTGATTTTTCACTATGTCTATCAACTTAGCGTTGTCGAATTTCTTTAGAATATCAATATCTTCCATACTTTTGATTTATGTTTATAATGGTTTGGTGGGTGATAGTGTTTAACTGTTGGCTCGACCTCATTATTTACAGTCTGTCAAACAATTCCTTCCATTCAAAAATTGTTATGATCCAATCGTTCTGCTTGTTTCCTAACAGATATAATTTCTCATTGGTAATTTTCGTATGCTTTTCCGGATTTCCACCCGATGGGTTGTTAAGCCTATTTCCCAACAAGTCAAAGGATAGTTTGCGGGAATCGATTGCCCACTCCTTATCCCTTATGAAAATGATACATATATCTTGGTCTTGTATGCTATAGAATACATAACGTTGCCTATACATGCCTATATTGCAAGGCGAAAATGAGAAACACGGGTAATAGAAATCACCTCGTAGGTCGCAGTCTCTTGAAACGGAAGTGGCGAACGGATGGTCGGCACAGCACACAGAGTCAGCCGGAGATTGCTGTTTCACAGCCATCTGCCCGTACAGCGGTAAGGCAACGGGCAGAAGGCATATAATAGCTTACTCACGATGGCTTAAGGTTCAAATTCCACTTTTCCCTCCTGGTTCACCACGAAAGGCACGGTATAATAGTTCGTCCACGTGTGACGTCCCTTAACTTCAGGCTGTTCGTCCTTCTTGACGAAGTTCAGTTCGAAGAAAATGGCGGTGCGACTGTGCTCTTTCTTGTAATCCGACCGCTTCTGCAAAAGGTCGATGTTTCGCTTGTCCACGGGTGGAATGTAGAGGTGATATTTGCCGACTGACTTCAGTTCGTACTTATCGGCATCCTCCTGCGTAAGGAAAAGATCGTGCGCCTCCTGCACGAGTCGCTGCACCTCGGCAGTGGTGAGAACATCGAGTTCGAGCGGTGTGGAGTGCTCGTAAGAGTAGATGTTGCGCTTACTCTTCAACGGCCCGTCAGCTACGAACTCACCATCCTTCAGGCTGATGGTGAGGGAATAATCATTGCTCTCCGGATCAAGGTAGTCTATCTCTACGGTAGTCAAAATGTTATCCAGTTTACGTTCGTCGCCGTCCTCTGCCCACACGAGGCGATATATTTTATTAGTGCCGGTGTCCACGTGCGTACGGACCAATTCTTTCACTTTGCTGATACCTTCTTCCGAGGCCATGCCCAGACGGCTTTTACCTGTACAGGCGGTGAGAATGAGGACGGCCAGTGAGGCAGTCCACAAGGTTCTTACGATGTTTGTTATCATGTTAGTTTGTTTTTTGAATGTTATTAATAAGAAGTATTACCATTTGATTCTTACCCACGGGCTTTTCTCATCCTTCAATAAGTCGTCGGCCATAGACTTCATGCCAGAGTTGCAAGCGCTTTTTCCTCCCCACAAGGCACGTCCGATGACGTAGCTCATGGCAAAGTCGTGCCAAGAAGAGAAATGGTTGTGTGCCATTTCATAAGCACAGTCTATGTAGTACCACGCTTCGGCTTCGGAAATATACTTCATGTCGTAGCAGGCGCGTGTCATGAAATTAAGACGTCCGGCATCCCAACCTGTTACGCCGTAACGTTGCAGATCCTCCCGACAAGTGATAGTGCCGCACTCCAGCAATTCATCGTAACACTCCTTGAGATTGTACAGCTGTTGTACAGCTTTGTCGTAATCTTCCTGACTGGTCATATGCTGTTGGAAAATTTGGTCCTGTGCCTCTTCATCATCCAACAAGAAAGCCTGATAGACATAGGGAAAATAATAAGCAAATCCCTTCTCGCCGAGATACTCCAATGTTTGCTTGGCATCTTGGGTATTGTAAATGCTCCACCAATTGGCAAGGATGGTGGAGAGTTTATCTTTGATGTCTAATGTCAGCGAATTGAGGTATGCCCCCTGCTGTAAAGCGTAAAGTGAACCTATAGAAAGTTTTTTGTACTCGGCTTCCGTCAAATGGGAACGGGGATTGAGACGTATTCCTTGAAAAACACGTATCACCTTGCGTACGACAGGCCATACACGTTGGTAAAGAAAATAGATGATAATAATCGGAGCTACGATCCAAAATATCCAGTTGAAATCTGTCATAAGTAGTTTTTTTTACAATTAATAATCTATCATTGCTATGGTTTGTTTCATTTCCTCCAAATTGAGTCCACGCAGTAGCACATGGTCGTCGCGCTCTTCCACTACATATTTCTGAAGGGCCTGCAAAGCTGTGTGATACTCCAGGGAGGCAAGGTTCTTTTTATCGTCATAGCTGAAAAAGGTCAGTACCCACAATGTGATTTCTTTACCCTCCACGGCGTACAGCTTCTCGGGAGTTTGAGGCAGTACGGTGTCTACGGTGTCGGTCAGCGTGAAGTTGACCATCAGCGTACCATCTTCACGTTCGAACACATGCGGATTGGCTTCATAGGCTTCCATCCATTGGTCTTTTTCTCCATCTTCCTCTTCTTCATTGTCAGACGAGTTGTTCATCATCTCAAAAAGCAGTTGCTGGTGAGTAACCCCATCCCCCTTTTGGATGTATGAGAGCGATTCGTCTCCACCAAAGGCCAGTGCCGGAGCAAAGAAAAAGGTTTCGTTTTCCGCCAACGGACCACACTTCTCCACCGCCTGTCCGAAGAGCTCCTTATCCAAAAGAGATTCTATGACCTCGTCGTCCGTGATAAAGCGCATGAACTCCTTAAAGCTGTAGGTACAGGTTTGGGTGGAACAACGGTGTATGTTCAACAGACAGACATCATCCTTCGCATCCGGCAACTGCCGATAATAGATGATGTTACCGAAACCGGTTACCAGAATAGGAATTCGGGCAGTATTCTCTCCGCCCAGCCATGTGTAGAGGTTAGGTATGTAGTCATCAGGATTGATTACTTTTAGCAATCCATTACCGTAGTTGCCGAAGCCATACGTTTCCCAGAGCTTCAACCATTCGGCAGGTAGTCTGCCCTTGAAGCGGTTCAGAACAGATACTGTAGGTTTTCTTAATTCTCCGGTTGGAGGAAACTTCTGCAAGAAGTCATTCAAAATTTCCATGATTGTTATATATTAAATGGATTACTAATTACCATTCACTTAGTTTCCAGGGCGATTCTTTTTTGCGCAGTAGGGTTTCTGAGATTTCGTAGGCAAGCATACTGTCTTGACGGTCACCGTGCCACACGCCACGACCTAAAATGTAACTGAAGCCGTACTCCTGCCACGATGTGAAATATTGACGAGCAATGCTCTCCACCAGTTCCATCACTTGCCACATCTCTTCTTCGCTGATGTAGCCGCATTGGTAAGTCCAGCGGGCGACATTGGTAACACGTACCAGGTCCCAACCGATGGAAGTGGCAGGCAACTCGTCCGTAGTGCAGCCCAGACGAGGCATCAGTTGCAGTATGGGGAGCACCTCATCGATCTTCTCTGCCAGTTCTTCGTCCTCTTCGGCACCACGTTGCAGAGCTTCAATACCCTCGGTACGGAGGATATGGAGAATGCGGTCAGCAGTGGTATGATGTCCCTCTTCCAATAACCAGCGGACGGTCTCAAAGGTAGTGTCGTGATCCACAATACCCCACCAGCTCTGCATCTGTTCTCGGGTGGTATTGACGCTGTAAGTGCTGCCCGTGCTGTCTACCTGCTCGGAGTTATAGACGAACAGCGGCGCACCGAAGGCCAACAAATGCAGTTGGCGCGGAGTGAGGAGACCATCGTCAGCGCGCTCTATCTGCCAAAGCTCTTCGTCTTTGACTGCTATGAGAAGATTGTCATTATCCTCTGCATCATCATATAAATTCTCTTTATCCGTATCCTCTCCATCGATCCAATCGTTCTCGATGTTATCGTTCGTCTTCCTAAGTGCTTCCTCCAAGCTTCCATCCATCATGGCTTGCATCATCTGTGAAGCGAATGCCATATTATCTTGCCCCTCTTGTGCGATGTGGTCAGCATTGATTCCACCCAAGGTGCCCATGGCTGCTTGTTGTGCCTGAATCTCGCTGAGGTTGGGGACTGCCACTTGCATCTGCGCTCTGATTTGTTCCTGCATAGCTGCTATATCAGGTATTTGAAAACCGGGGATGCTGCCTAACATGGATTGCGCTTGCTCCATCGCTGCTTTGATAGCTGCTTCTTGTGCCGCTTTGGTTATCTCCTCCGGACTTTGAGGATTTACTTTTTCTTGTGACATATTTGTTTCTATTAAAAAATGGTTGATAATGATTCCTTTTTTGTGACCGCTCAGCCCTCCGCTCCGGTCACTAACAATGTTTCCACGATTTCATTGTACCCCCTTTCCACTGCATAGTGCAAGGCAGTGTGGCGGAGATTGTTGGCCAGATTTACATCGGCACGGTATTCCACCAACAGGCTGACAAACTCATGGTTTCCTTCGCGTGCTGCCACGATAAGAGGCGTGTCGCCGTTTTCATTCTGCACATCAGTCCGCGCTTTAGCTTCCAATAAGAGTTTGCCAAGAAACTGATTGCCCGACCGAGCGGCAAAGTGCAGGGGCATGGAGCCGTTAAGCATAGCTTTGTTCACATCGGCTCCCTTCTCAACCAGCATGGTGGCAATCATCAGGTCGCCTTTTATACAAGCAATGGCAAGTGGTGTCTCACCATCGTCGTTCAGAGTATCGAGCATCGCAGCTGAAACAGCCAACAGGGTACGCACAATTTCTCCTTGTCCGTTGCGGACGGCCTGATGTAATGGTGTGTTGCCACGTGCATCGCCCGCATTGTCAATGGAAAGGTGAAGGACGACCTCCCGCAGCCCGTACGCAGTGGCATAATCTATGGCCCGATGACCGATATTGTCTGCAAGTTCCGTATTAGCCCCTTGATTTATCAAATAGAGAGCTGCATCGGTGTGCTTATTGCTTAGCAGGCAAAGTAAAGGAGTGCGGCCCTCTCGGTCGGTGGCATCTACTTCCGCTCCTTCCCAAAGGAGACGGGCGATTATCTCCTTGTTTCCACACCGTGCCACGGCGTGAAGCGCACTTTCTGAACGATTGTTTACGACTGTTGGAGTGGCCCCATTATCAAGAAGAAGAACGGCAATGTCCCTAAAACCTTTCTGACAAGCATAATGCAACGGCGTGTTACCTTCCGCATCCCGCTTGTTCACATCAATTCCTCCTCCCTTCAAGAATATCTGTACAATACTTTTCTGCCCATTGCGGCAAGCGTTGAGGAATGTCAAGTTGTTGTCCATAATGATATATTCAATTATATAGGTTAGCAAAAGTGTCTGAGCAGGAACTTTACAAACGATTCACTACCTTTGTCGGTAGCCAGGTCAATGGCAGCCAGCCCTTCGTTGTTCGTCCAGGCGATATCCGGCAGGGGGAAGTCTGCAAGAACTTCAGCGACTTGACGCGCCTCCGTATTGTAGCAGGAGGCAGCAATGTAGTGTAGCAGGCTATTACCCCACTTGTCCCTTCTGCGGGCATCGGCACCCGCCTCAAGCAGCCACTCCAGCACCTCCGCCTCGTCCTCCCCACAATACTTCCACCCATAGGGATAGGAACGCGGTAACATGGGCAGCGGGGGAATGCGACCATCCCAATAGCCTCCTCCGTAAAGAATCATCAGCGGGGTCTGTCCGCAAAGGTTAGCAACGTCGGTGTTCACTCTCTTCTCCAACAGGAAGCGAACAGCGGTCTTGCCCGGCGCATAGCCTACGTGCCGGCAGGCCAAGGCAAGAGCAGTGTTTCCCTCCCGGTCTGCGGAGGCTTCAGGGTTCCAGCCTTGCTGCAACATCAACTCTAAAGTGCAAATATAGGTCTCCTCAGCTCCCCCAATGTCCGTCACCTCCATCCAAACGGCAAAGGCGGTCTGCTCGTCCATCATGCGGAAGTTGGGATCGGCTCCCGCACAGAGAATGCGCTCGGCGGCATCAAAGTTGGACCAGGCTAAGGCACAGGCTAAGGGCGACTTGCCAAGAAAATCGCACATCTCCCTGTGTTCGCACAAGGTCTGAAGCTCCACGCCTTGTTGCAAGAGCGCATCGAGGGCATCCCCGTTCTGGTGGAACAAGGCTTGGAACACATCCATTCCTCCCACCCGTGCGGCGAGCACATCCTCAGGATTATGCCCAGCCAGAAGCGTTCCGATGTGCATAGCACCTTCTTGCATGGCCATGTCGAGCGGCGTTTTCCCGCAGTTATTCTTCTCTTCCGAATCTATCTGTCCGCTTTCGAGTAGTTTCTTTGTTAGATTGAAGACGGCTTCTTCCGCCTGCTTCAGTCGGTCGATTTCCGCCTGGATTTCACTTATCTGTTTTTCCGAATGGTACTCTGCCAATTTATAAGCAAGCCGCTCCTCCGTCCGGCGCAGAGTGTGGGCAATGTTGCCGGCGGTCAGGCAGGCGATATGCAAAGCATTCTGTCCATCTGTATCGGTCGAATCGATTCTTGCACCGCTCTCCACAATCTCTTCCGCCATCCGGAAGTGCATTTGGCGGATGGCCTCCAGCAGGGCAGTCGTCCACTTGGCGGAATGGGGAACGTCCGCACCTTTCTCAAGTAATAGTCGGGCAGCGGCGGCTATTTTCTCTTCATCGGTATATGTGTATCGGTACATGCCCAACGTACAGAGCGGTGTATAACCATCTCGGTCTTTGGCATCGACGAAGGCACCATGCTCCAGTAGGATGCGCACCGCGCCTTCATCGCCGAAGTAGCAGGCCAGATGAAGTGGCGTGAAGTTGCCAAACTTTTCATCTCTGTCGTTGACAGCCACCTCACCGAAAGCAGCGTGTATCTGTGACTCCGGTTCTCTGTCCTGATACAAATTATATATATCCTTACAAGTTTTCATAGTTGAATAGACGGAATGAATCACAGAATAGGGAGCCTCATCTTTAGATTCGGGTATAAATCGCCCAGTTGTTTCAGGAAATCATTCGCCACGACAATGTCTCGTACCGCCTCTTCGGGACTACCCGGTGTTTCCGGTATGTTAGTGAAAATCAAGCACGAGTAGATGATGAGTTCCAAAGGCTTGTCGTCTGTCTGTAGCGACAGTTTGTAAGTTTTCACATTGTTACCACGCGCTTCTGCCTGTGCCTTCTCCTGCCCGGCAAGCGGATATTCAATAAGGCGTGATTCCTTTAGGCGTAAGGGCGGGAAGGTCAGGTGGGTGTCTATCTCTCCATCCGTGTCGGTATCGAACAAGTGTAGAGTGTCACCGCTCAACACCAGGTACTTTGGTGTATGTACCGAACGAAAACGCACGGTGCCCAGCGTGGCCATGCCCTTCAGCTTATTCTTCATGTCGTTTTTAAGTGAATCCGCTAACGTATATTCTATATTGGCATAGTTCACGGCATCAATCCGTGCCTGCTTCATCGCTTCTTTCAAGAAAAGCCCGTCGGAGTCTAAGAATTGTTTCCTATAGGCTTCCACCTTGGCAAATTCTGCTTTGAAGTCTGTTTGGTTCACCACTGCCGCACGCTGCGCATTCTTCTGTTTCACATAGAAAAAGTAGCCCATGTAGAGGGCTATGCATCCGATTACGATAAGGTAAGTCATGTCCTTTTTTTAATTAGAATGGTTATTACTATAAATTAATTGTCTTCCAGACACCCGATTATTGTATCTGTGCGGCAAATATAAATAATAAAAACAAAAAACCGGCCACTCTTCCGGTAAAAAATCGGAAGGTTGGTCGGTTTTTTGTTTTAGGATGCTTTCTACTGATAGGGAAAAGCAACTGTAAGTCGATGTATTTTTAGGGTCCGGACAATTCTGACGAGCTCTTAGTGTACTTTCAGTATAGAGTAAAGGTAGTCATAGGAACGACGCAATTCTCCAGTATCCAGTCCTGTGGAAAAGGACTTCATAAACGACATACCCAGGTAGATGTTATTGAACATGTTGGCGGTCAATTCGATGTCTATGTCTCGACGCAACTCTCCGTGTTCTATGGCAGCGGTTATCGCTATACGCCACCCGTTCAGGAATTTTTCCCAGAAAGTTTGCAACTTGACTTTCGCATCAGGATAGTAGCGCTGTATCTGCGGCATGAAGCCAAAGAAGTTGGAAAAGGCCGTACTGTCGCCCGTGGTCTCTGCTTGCCGTAGTAGCGCCACGTACCAGTCCATTGTCTTCTGTATATTCTCCACGAAATGGTCAAGGAACTCAGCAAACGAAGCGGCAGGCGTAAACTTCACATCAGCATCATGCACGTTGATGAAATAGCGGTCCACCACCGCCACAAACAACTCCTGCTTTGTGGGGTAGTAATATGAAATACCTGCTTTAGATATACCGGTAGCCTGTGTCAGCAGACTGTAGCTTGCCCGTTCGTAATTGTATTGCAGGAACATGACGAATGCGTCTTGCAATAGTTTTTCCCTATTGGTTTTCATAAATATATTACTATTAATAATTTCGTTTACAAAGATACATTATTAAAAAACATTTTTTATCTTCTTTTCTCCATTTTTCATTCTACATCTACAATCCGAGTTATTCATCGAAGGATAATCCCTATAGTTTCTTCTACATTCGCATCCATTCAACGCATGTTTAGCAGGATAAGACCAGGAACAATCCCTTGGTTATTTGTTGATGAGGCCGGACAGGCTGTCCCACAGGCAGCAGCGGGAGCGATCTGGTGCTCCAAGCGAGCTGTTATTGTAGGAGATCCTTTTCAAATAGAACCTGTCATTACAATACCTGAGCAGGTTGTCAATAATATCAGCCGTTATTTCGGGTTGGATAAAACACAGATACAGACTTCTCTTTCCGTTCAGTCTATGGCCGATCGTGCGAATCCGTATGGTTGGATAACGAATGATACTTGGACTGGCTCTCCCCTAAGGGTGCATCGGCGTTGCGTCGACCCGATGTTTTCCATAGCCAATGAGATCGCGTACAATGGCATGATGTATAACTCTACATTGGCAGATAATCCTCATCTGTTTATACAGAATGGATTTGTGCAGGTGGAAGGTAAAGTAAGCGGACGGCATTACGTACCAGAACAAGGTGCCCTAATCAGGCAAATGATCATTGACGAAATACGCCAACTACAGGACTTGTCCGATCTATTCGTGATCTCTCCTTTTTCAGAAATACCATCTATTTTGAAAAAAGAACTGCGTCAGCCTATTAAGCAAGCACTAATGGTCTATAAACAGATAGAAAATAACGAGTTGCAGAAGTGGCTGGATGCTCATATTGGGACAGTCCATACATTTCAGGGTAAGCAGGCGGCAGGTGTAATCTTATGTCTGGGACTCGATCAGAAGTCAAAAGGCGCTGCTTCTTGGGCATCATCTAAACCTAATTTACTGAATGTTGCTCTGACACGTGCCAAGCAACGATTTGTAGCCGTAGGAGACGGAACGATTTGGTTAAGACAACCCTATTTTAGCAAATTAAAAGCGTTAAAATGAAAGTTGCGACCGAGCAACATTGTGTACCTTTACCAGCATAAAGTTTGCTACGGTAATATTTAATCAGATTTCAGTAATATACCTGTATATTATGTAATATCTACACAAGATAACTTTACATCAATTAAATCTATACTTTCCCGTGAGAAAAATCACGGAAAAGTTAGAGAAACGATATATTGTTCCACATTTTTTGCATTACAGATAATAGGGCTAACGAGAAACTGCATTTAACAGTTTGCTCGATCTTGTTACTGGCCATACCCATTTGTGATTAATATTCCATCAATACATTACTCATATCTATAAATCGGGGAAAGAAAAGAAAAATAGCCGGAAAGCAAACAACGCTCACCCAATACCACAATACCATGCTCCAGTCGGAACAACTTGTCGTGTACCTTTTTTCATATCGCCTTCCTTGATAATAAAGATAGTCGATAAAGTTATACCTGTAATTCTGTGCGTTCCGCACTATCTGGTTACGCTCAAAATAGTTATTAGTTTTATTCATGCTTCTAAATTATCAATAGTATTAAGAAAGAAACAGTGTCAGATGTTATCTCTCGTCGTTACCACTGACTTGTTTATAGATCTCAATTCGATGAATAGACAGACAATCCCGATAGGCGGATAGATAATGCCACATAAGACTGCAAGCATATTCATCCCCCGTTCATCTCCTGTGAAACCGTCCAAACCGATAATCTTCAACAAATGGTCTGTTATTTGCCAATCTAATAGATTTTGGTCTAAACAGATAAAAGCCAGCCACAAAAGCACAGAGCAACATTCCATACCGAACAATAACATGATAACTTTGGGCTGAAGGAAATACAGTTTACAGACCTTGCAGATTATTAGTATATCTATAACTGCCAGCACACCTAAAAAGCTATATTCCATAACACCATATATTCCGAACAGCCGACCGAAACCTAAGCCAGCAAAAAAGAATGTTACCACTATCAGCAAAAGGCTGAAAGCTGTCAATGATAGGATGGATTGGACTGTTTTATTCATTGCACTATTGTTAGTAATGGGTCGCAGCTTACCGCTGTTTAGATGGCACAGGTGCTTGTTATCAACTTATTTATTTGTTTTTGATTGTAAAACATGATGTAAACCACAACAGTATTCTATCTTCGTGTGACTCAGATAAAAATTATTTTTATCCAAATACACATCCAATTTCCAAAAATCCAAATCTGTTTTTTGGATTATGTCTGCATAATTTCTGATAAAAAGAGCCACCTCATCATCTTCTGTCCAATTCCAAATGTACGGTAATCTATATCGGACAACATGACTTTCTATATATAATTTATCCAAATCGCCACTTACCGTACATACCACCTTCCCCAAGTATTTCCTTTCTTGTGGGGTATGGAAATTCTTATATTTCTTACTTTATTGATAATGTATTCAATAGCTGTCACCCTTTATCTCGTCGAGAGACTCAGAATCGAAAGACAATTTGCCTTCCACCATCTTTACAGTGCTCTGCACCGGATACCCTTTCATCTCCTCTCGGGCTTCAACGTGCTCTCTGCCATTGCACGAATTTCAGGAAAATGCCCATACGCTTTTCTCTCCTATTGTACAGCCATGCCTTGTCCGGTGGCAGACACAGGCTGATGGTCGGTGGTGTACAGGGGCTGGCAGTTCACTCATTATTGTCATACCTTTGTCTTGTTTCTTCTTCGGACAAGAACTCTTGCGGATGATGTTTGATGTATGTACCTATCAGTTCGTAAAGTTGGTTGTCGCTATTCATCAAGGTATAATACTCCTTGTCGAACGCATCGAAAAGTTTCTCTTTGTAACCAATGCAGAAGCTTTTCTTCGTTCCGTCCTCCCATGCCGCATGCAGCCTGTTGCGGTTGGCAACGAAATACTCGTTAGCACGTTTCACCACGTCTGCCGTCCGGTCGTCTCCAAGCAGGATGAAGGTGTTCAGGGCACATTCGCAACGGTCGCCTCCAATGACTTTTTTCTTTTTATCAAGTGCGATACTCCTGCCGCTGAAAGTAAATATCCTGCAACTATTCCCAGATGAATCCAATATCGATGGAAATTGTATTTGTCTGCGAGGCTAATCTTATCGTTTGAGTTCAGATGGATGATTAATCTGTATTCATCGCAAAACCAGTAATATTCAAGGCTCATCAGCCCTGCCAGTGCCAATACGCCGAGGGCTACAAAGCGTGACAGGTTATGATGCAACCACAAATCACCGGGTACGAACAGTATCATGGCGCATCCCCAATAGAACGGAGCCAGCGAAGAAGCCGAGAACCTTTCTCCATGAAACGGAGCTACAAACGCACAACCGATGTAAAGGACTGTGGCAAACAGGGAATAAAATAATATCATCTTTACTTTTTTCATGCTTCGCACTATTTTGTTGCTAATGGCTAAGTGGGGAACAGCAGCTCTCCGGTATCTATCGCATGCTGTATGGCGGCACGCCAGTAAGCATAATCGCTGGCGACAAGGTTACGGAGTTTCTCTTTTGCATCAGGGTCATATTGGAGCATCTGGAATAGGAAATGAAAATATTGGGCATGATATGAAAACTTTTCTTGTGCCACCTTATCGCCATCTACACCTATCAGATTGCCCAGTATATCCATTGTCCGTTGTACGCCTCTTACGTACTCATCTATAAATTCGGCAAACGTACCGTTCATCTCGGTGAACTTTGTTTCGCGGGTTTTGTGTGCTGAACCAGAACTTATCCACTACGGCAATGAATAGTTCTTGTTTGTTCTTATAGTATTTGAATATTCCGGCTTTCGACATCCCAAGCATCTTCCCAGTTCCGCAAAACTGACTTTCTCATAGTTTACGGACATAAACAACTTGAACGCAGCGATCAGCAACTCATCACGGGTAATTTTCATTGTATGGCAGCCTTTTATATTTTCCAATCCCGAAAATAATATTTTATTCGCATACAAGCCACATTACAAGTAATAGATTAACAAAAATAAATCGGCGAATCCCCTTAGTAAATCAGAATGAAGTTGTATCTTGAGCCCAAGATGAACGGAGACAGACATTCCCCAAAGGGGTACAACGGAAACATGACTTCTTTGCAACTTGGTTGCAAAGAAATTCCTCTATCTTTGCCATCAAACCCAGAAAACAATATATGAAACGTATCCTTTCCATATATCCACTCGTAATAGCGACTCTATTTATAATAGTATTCTCCGCTATTCCACACCACCATCACAAGGAGGTGTTGTGCATGGTTATGGAATTGTGCGAACAAGATAACACATACAATGATGATCATACCGACCATGGTACTGACCAAGACATACATCACCAAAACATCTGCGTACCCAACGTGGATTATATTTCTTCTTCCGGTATGACAAAGAGCAGTCTCGACAGTGGAAATGGAATGCTGCTACATTTGCCAATTTTGTTTCTGCTGGCTGATATTCTGACTCTTAACCTCAATACATCAGAACTCGAAACCATATACGACGAGTACGTCGTATCCTATACGTCCGTAGTGCTTGGCGAAAGTTGCGGACTTCGTGCACCTCCCTGTTACTTATCTTAAAGCATCTCATTGTGTGGCATAAACTACAATGTATGCATTCTTTCCGATAGCTGTTACCAGAGTAGCATCTTCCGTGTTGCTATCCGCCCGGCTATGCGTATTCTTTTCGTAAGAGCATAAGGATGTTTCTCCCCGGTATGATATTGCCGGTTATACGATTGCGCCACACGGTCTTTCCCTTTCAGTCAAATTTCTAAAAATTACAAAAATGAAAAAATATATATTCATAATATTGGCTGCGGCCATTTCCCTGACATCTTGCGATAAAAAACAAAGTGATAAAAAAACGGTAGAAACCCATCAAAAAGGCGATGGTCACAACCATGAAGAAGATGATGGGCATAATCACAAAGAAGAAAAAAACTCCGGTGAAGAGCACTCGGACGAAATAGTTTTCACCCGGCAACAGGCCGACGCTATCGGGCTGGAAGTATATAATGTAGAACCCGGCATATTCAGCCAAGTCATAAAGACCAGCGGACAGATACAATCTGCCCAAGGAGATGAAGCGACCATTGTAGCTATCACTAACGGTATCGTATCCTTCCCGGCTCGGTCCATTATCGAGGGAGCACCGGTTGGTACAGGAACTACGATTGTGACTATTTCAGCCAGAAATCTTTATGAAGGTGATCCGGTAGCAAAAGCAAAGATCACCTATGAAACAGCCCTAAAAGAGTTCAAACGTGCCGAAGGCCTGGTAAAGGACAAAATCATCTCGGAAAAGGAGTTTGAACAATCACGCCTGAAATACGAGAATGCAAGAACAGCCTATGAAGCACAGGCAACCAACGTTACGGCATCCGGGGTTAAAGTAACCACCCCAATCAGCGGATATATCAAGAACAGATTGGTCAACCAAGGTGAATTTGTATCTGTCGGACAACCGATTGCCACGGTTTCCAAGAACAGGAGACTACAATTGAGAGCCGATGTCTCGGAGAATTATTTCAATGAACTTGGAAAAATCAGAAATGCCAATTTTGTAGTGTCTTACAATAACAAGGCATACCGGTTGGCAGATCTTAACGGACGCCTGCTGTCCTTTGGTAAAGCTGCCGATGAAACTTCTTTCTATATTCCTGTAACTTTCGAGTTCGACAATATCGGCGATTTCATCCCTGGTTCTTACGTGGAGGTTTACCTGCTGGCCACTCCTCAAAACAATGTCATTTCAATTCCCGTCTCGGCACTTACCGAAGAGCAAGGTATCTATTTCGTCTATCTCCAAATAGGCGAAGAAGAATTCCTCAAACGTGAAATAGCCATTGGAGAGAGCGACGGGAAAAACGTAAGAGTGCTTTCCGGACTTAGTACCGGTGATAAGGTAGTTATCAAAGGCGCTTATCAGGTAAAACTGGCTTCAAACTCTTCTGTACTGCCCGAAGGACATAGTCATTAACTCAAAAGGAAGAAATCATGCTGAACAAGATAATTAAATTTTCGTTGAACAACCGCATCGTTGTTCTGATAGGAGCTCTATTGCTAATCATTGCGGGAACCTATACAGCTGCCAATATGGAAGTGGATGTTTTCCCCGATCTCAACGCTCCTACCGTTGTAGTAATGACGGAGGCCAAAGGTATGGCTCCCGAAGAAGTGGAACGTTTAGTGACCTTCCCGGTAGAAACCGCTGTAAACGGTGCCACTGACGTACGCCGTGTACGCTCCTCCTCTACTACCGGATTCTCTATCGTATGGGTTGAATTCAACTGGGGGACCGATATCTATAGGGCACGACAGATCGTTTCCGAGAAGCTGGCCGTAGTGGGAGACGCATTACCCTCCAATGTTGGAAAACCTACTTTAGGCCCGCAATCCTCTATCCTGGGAGAATTAGTGATTATCGGACTGACTTCCGATAGCGTGTCACTTCAAAGCCTGAGAACCATGGCCGATTGGACCATACGTCCTCGCCTGTTGTCTACCGGCGGCGTAGCTCAGGTTACGGTTTTGGGAGGTGATATCAAGGAGTATCAGATATTGCTTGATCCGGGTAAGATGAAACGCTACGGAATCGGATTGAATGAAGTCATTGACGTTGTAAAAGATATGAACCGGAATGCTTCAGGAGGTGTATTATATGAGTTTGGAAATGAGTTCATCGTCCGTGGTATGTTGTCAACCAATAAAGTGGAAGCACTGCGAAAAGCTGTGATAAAAAATATCAACGAAACGCCTATCGTTCTGGAGAATATTGCGGAAGTAAAAATCGGGGCTAAAGCCCCCAAAATGGGGTTAGCTTCCGACCGGGGTAAATCCGCTGTGTTAATGACAGTAACCAAGCAGCCCAATACAAGCACCCTTGAATTGACTGACAAGTTGGACCAATCATTGGCCGACTTACAAAAAGTTATGCCAGAAGACGTAAAAGTAACCACTGACATTTTCCGTCAGGCCCGCTTTATCAACAACTCGATTGACAATGTACAGAAGTCTCTATATGAAGGCGGTATTTTTGTGGTTATCGTACTGCTTCTCTTCCTGATGAACGTACGCACCACCATTATTTCACTGATAACCATACCACTTGCCGTTATTGTTGCCATTCTTACCCTGAAAGTACTGGGACTTACCATCAACACGATGAGTCTGGGAGGTATCGCCATTGCTATCGGTTCATTGGTGGACGATGCGATTGTAGACGTGGAAAACATATTCAAGCGTCTGAAGGAGAACAGGCAAAAACCTAAAGAGGAACAAAAGAGTGTCATAACGGTTGTATTTGAAGCCTCCAAAGAGGTACGTATGCCTATCTTAAACTCCACACTGATAATCGTTGCCAGTTTTGTTCCTCTTTTCTTCCTTTCCGGTATGGAAGGTAGGATGTTGGCGCCGCTGGGTATTACCTTTGTCATTTCCCTTTTTGCCTCCACTGTTGTTGCCCTGACCCTTACCCCTGTTCTGTGCAGTTATCTGCTGAACAAGCAAAAGGGAAATGGTGAAGAACGTGATCCTTATCTGGTCCGCAAACTGAAATCCGGATACAAGGTAGCTTTGCAATGGACCCTATGCCACAAGAAAGTGGTTCTGGGAGGAATCGGTGCTATGTTGATCGCAGCATTGATTATGATGGCTTCGTTCGGGCGTAGTTTTCTCCCCCCGTTTAATGAAGGTTCGTTTACGATAAGCATCAGTACCCTGCCGGGAATCTCACTGGAGGAGTCCGATAAAATCGGGCGGATGGCTGAAGAAATTCTATTGTCAGTGCCAGAGGTGCAAACTGTGGGGCGCAAAACCGGACGTGCGGAACTGGACGAACACGCATTAGGAGTGAATACTTCTGAAATTGAAGCACCGTTCGTGCTTGACAAGCGTTCAAAGGATGAAGTATTGGCAGAAATCCGTGAAAAAATAAAAGTTATACTGGGAGTGAATATCGAAATCGGCGCGCCTATCACCCACCGTATCAACGCTATGTTGTCGGGGTCGAGAGCCAATATTGCCATTAAACTGTTTGGTACAGACCTAAACAGGATGTATGAAATCGGAAACCAGATTAAGAACTCCATCCAGAATATCGAAGGTGTAGCAGACCTGAACGTAGAACAACAAGTGGAACGCCCTCAGTTGAAAATAGAACCCAAACGGGAAATGCTGGCAAAATACGGCGTCACACTTCCGCAATTTGCAGATATTGTAAATGTAATGCTTGGAGGCGAGGCGGTATCACAGGTATATGAGGAAAATAAATCTTTCGATCTGACTCTAAAGGTAAATGATAGTAGCCGTGAAAATGCGGAAAGGATACGTAAACTGATTGTGGATGCCAACGGTCGTAAAGTATCTTTGGAAAATATTGCCAATGTAGTTTCATCAATGGGTCCCAATACAATCAGCCGTGAAAATGTTGCACGTAAATTGGTAATCTCAGCCAACGTTGCTGACCGGGATTTACGTGGTGTAGTAAATGATATTCAGAAAAAAGTCGATAGTGAAATCCAGTTACCGGAAGGATATCACCTTGAATATGGCGGACAATTTGAAAGTGAGCAGGCTGCTTCACGCATCATCACTATTACCTCCGTATTTTCTATACTGGTCATCTTCCTGCTCCTATTCAAGGAATTCAAAAGTACGACCCAGTCACTGGTAATTCTACTGAATCTGCCACTGGCCCTGATCGGAGGCGTTTTCAGCATCTATTTCACATCGGGTATATTAAGTATACCGGCAATCATAGGCTTTATCTCCCTGTTCGGTATCGCTACACGCAATGGTATGCTGCTCATAGATAAGTACAACAGCCTGCGTGCTTCCGGTATGTCTGTGAATGATAGTATCCTGTACGGTTCTCTGGACCGCCTGAATCCGATTCTGATGACGGCTTTGTCCTCCGGACTGGCATTGATTCCATTGGCATTGGGTGGCGAATTACCCGGTAATGAAATACAGAGCCCGATGGCTAAAGTGATATTGGGAGGACTTTTGAGTTCAACCATCCTGAACGGATTCATTATCCCCATCATGTACCTGTTTATTAATCGCAAACAGGAAAAACAAGTTGAAATAATTGAAATAACAGAAGACTAAAATGAAAACAATTATAATAATAGTGGCGTTGCTGGCAAGTATGTCGCTTGCCGCCCAAGAAAATATAAGCAGCATACTCTTTTCTATTGAGGAGAACAATACGAAGCAAAGCATTGAAGGAAGAAATGAAGGCTCAAAAATTAGGGAATAAGACAGGTATATATCTGTCTGACCCTGATGTCGCATTTGGTTATCTTTGGGGGACCCCCTCCAATATAGGTACAAGGAAAGATTTCAGTGTCACACAGACTTTCGACATCCCGACGATTACCGGAATGAAAAGTCGGTTGGCCAATAACAAAAACCAACTGGTAGAACTACAATATGCCTCCGAAAGGATCAATCTCCTGTTGGAGGCCAAACAGTACGCTATTGACCTGATTTACTACAATGGGCTGAAGAAAGAGCTGGAAATCCGCTTGCGTCATGCACAAACCATAGCAGATGCATACAAGCAGAGGTTGGACCGTGGAGATGCCAGCATATTGGAATACAATAAAGTACAATTGAACCTATCTACTGTACAAGGAGAAATGTCACGGGTAGAGGTGGAAAGAAATACCCTTCTGTCCGAACTCAAACGTCTGAATGGTGGTATAGAGATCCTTTTAGAAGAAAATAATTACAGCCCGGCTTCCCTGCCCGCTGATTTTGAAGAGTGGTATTTATCCGCCGAGCAAAAAAATCCATTGCTGCAGTACGTAAAACAACAGATTGAAGTAAGCAGAAAAGAAGTAAAATTGAATAAAGCTATGAGATTTCCGAAATTCTCCGCGGGGTATTCATTGGAGAAAACCCTTGGACAAAAGTACCAAGGCGCCAACATTGGCATTTCCATTCCTCTATGGGAAAACAAGAATCGTGTGAAACAGGCGAAAGCCGGTGTCATCGCAGCCCAGACCAGAGAGCAGGAAAGCAAACAACAGTTTTACAACAGGCTGCAAAACCTATACATGCGTGCCAACGGACTGCAACAAACGGCCGCCGGGTACAGAAAATCACTACAATCGCTTAATAACACCGATCTCCTGATGAAAGCGCTGGATGTTGGTGAAATAAACCTGTTGAATTATATAGTTGAAATAGGGTTGTATTATGATACCGTAAACCAGACATTGGCTGCCGAACGTGATTTTGAGAAAGCGTTGGCTGATTTGTCGGCAGTCGAACTATAAACATTGAGATATGAAACCTGCAAGAAAAAAATTCTGTAAGAGTCAAAACACTTTCCCGCCCAGACAGATGTTTATCATTTTTGCATGTTTGGGAGTCATAGCCGGCGCATGTTACTGGTTTTTCGTTTCACAGTGTGGTGAACAGGATTGTTTTTACAATTACTATCCGTTGCCGGAAATGTTCATAGGAGGACTACTGGGGGCATTTCTATTTTTCATCTTGTGGTACGATAGATTCTGACCATACCCGTAGAACATATTATCCCATATGTTAATACTATAAATAGTAACATACAATTTAAATAAAGAACTTTCCGGGTTATGAATACCGGAAAGTTCTTTATTTAAAAACTCTCACTCCCTATACGTCCCAAGAAAAAGAATCAGACATTCAGTACATAATAACAATGACCGACCAGCAATTCATTTACTTTTTCGCTGTAACGGGACAAATGAAATGAAAAATGCCGATTTATTCAAATACATCAATTACAAATCATCTTCCAATGCTGTACTTTTTGCATAAGCAGTACTCTTAGCCTCAAAGAAATCAGTCTTTACCATATTGGCATTGGAATATTGTGATACCCAACGCATGCTTTCGGGTTCTTTTAAATTGTCTTCATACAATGGAGTAAATCCAAGACTGGTCCAGCGGAGGTTTCCTAAATAACGAATGTAGTCTTCTATCATTTTCTTATTCAATCCCTGGATCTCGTCACCTATCACATATTGCCCCCATTCTATTTCCTGTTTCACTCCTTCACGCATCATCGCTTCGTATACTTTCACCCTATCAGAAGTAAACAATTCCGGTTCTTCCTTCTTCAATTCCAGAATGATATTACGAAACAGCCAAAGATGGGTATTTTCATCCCGATTGATATAACGGATTTCCTGAGCAGATCCAGACATCTTTCCGTTACGACTCAGGTTATAGAAAAACATGAAGCCACTGTAAAAATAAATACCCTCCAGTATATAATTGGCTATCAATGTTTTCATCAACGTAAAGCTGTCCTGGCTTTCCTGAAATTCATTATAGCAATTACCTATAAAAGTGTTTCTTTTTAATAGATGTTCATCTGTTTTCCATTGATACAGAATGTCATTGCGCTCCTCCGGACTACATATAGAGTCCAGCATATAACTGTAACTTTGGCTATGGACGCACTCTTGAAAGGCTTGAATATGCAGGCAGAGATTGACTTCATTTGCTGTAATGTATTCACTGATAGTAGGCAGATTGTTACTTTGCAGGGAGTCAAGGAAAACAAGGAAGCTCAATATCTTGTCATAAGCTGTCCGTTCCGCCTTATCCAGATGTGGATAATCCTTTGTATCCTGAGTAAGATTGATTTCTTCGGGTATCCAGAAATTATTCATGGCCTGACGATACCAGTCACTTACCCATTTGTAGTGCATATTGTTGAAATCATTCAAATTAGTTGTATTCCCGCCAATCATTTTTCTGAGACGGAGTTCGGTATCACCCTCGGGATTGAAGAGGGCATTCTTCTTTAATTTCTTTATTTCCATATTTATTATTTAATGTTAGTCAGGATGCACAACTTTCACATTCTTCCACTTCCAGCGATTTACTGCGTACATAGTACACTGTCTTCACTCCGCATTCCCATGCCAACAGATAAAGGTTTAATACCTGTCTCATGGTAAAATCATTGGTGATATACAAATTCAAGCTTTGTGCCTGATCAATATGCAATTGCCGGATACCCGCAGCACGTATGCTCCATGTCTGGTCTATCCGGTAAGCTCCCTTATACAACCAATACGTCTTATCAGACAATGACGGAGCCACTCGCGGAAGCATGGCACCCTTCTTTTCTTCAAGAAAAAAACGTTTCATGACCGGATCTGTTCCGGCAGTTGTTCCGGCAATGATACTAGTGCTGCTGGTAGGAGCAATAGCCAGAAGATAAGCATTTCTCATGCCATCTGCCGCAACCTTGACCGCCAAATCTTTCCATTGAGGAGAATCATAACCACGTTTCGCAAAATAAGCTCCGGTTTGCCAGTCACTTCCTTCGAAATAAACATATCTTCCTTTTTCCTTAGCAAGCCCGGTACTTGCTTCGATGGCGGCATAATTGATACACTCAAATACTTTATCAATGAAATCAAGATGCTCCACGCTTTCCCAACGGATACCGCGCAATGCAAGTGCGTGATGGTAACCGCTCACCCCTAAACCGATGCTACGGTATCGATGGTTTGTTATCCGGGCAAAAGGGATAGGATAGAAATTCAAATCAATCACATTGTCGAGCGCACGTACTACAACAGCTATTTTTTCTTTCATCTGCCGTTCATCCTCCAATGGAAGATGTCCGAGCGACAAGCTGGCAAGGTTACAAACGACAAAGTCACCGGGACGGACGGTATTGACTACAACCGTATCACCACCTTCCGTACGGACCTCAGTGGAAACTGTTTCAATGGATGACATATTCTGAGCTATTTCCGTACATAGGTTAGAACAATAAATAATCCCCCGATGCGAATTAGGATTAGCCCTGTTCACTGTATCCCGGTTGAATGTGAAAGGCGTCCCTGTCTCTACGGCAGAGCGTAGTATCAACCGGACAATATCTTTGATGTTCAGAACCCGCTTAGAGAGAAGGGGATCGTTTATACAATCCAAGTATTTTTGCTCCCACTCTTCTCCATAATAATCCTCCAGGCAATACCCTTTGACATTCATAATTTCGTTGGGACAGAACAAGTGCCATTGCTGATTCAGGTCTTCCTTTGCCATACGCCAGAACAAATCAGGATAGCATACGGCAGGAAAGATATCATGTGCCTTCATCCGGTCGTCTCCATTATTGGTGCGGAGTTGCAGGAATTCGGGCAAATCTTTGTGCCAGACATCCAGATATACTGCTACAGCTCCCTGACGCATACCCAGTTGGTCGACAGCTACGGCAGTGTCATTTACCAGTTTCATCCAGCGTATTACTCCGCCTGCCACTCCCTTAAACCCTCGTATATTTCCTCCTGCCGCACGCACCTTACCAAAATACATTCCCATTCCTCCGCCAAACTTACTGACCATGGCAAAATTATCGATACTGCGATAAATCCCCTCCAGGCTATCGGGCACTGTATCAATAAAACAACTGGATAACTGGTGATAAGGCTTGCGGGCATTGGACAGTGTAGGGGTTGCCATGGTTACTTCTAACCGACTCAGCATATCATAGAACTTCTTTACCCACTGCAATCTATCACACTTTTCGGACATACCCAAATGAAGCGCAATCCCCAAATACATTTCTTGTACCGATTCCATTGGTTCATGTGAGTGCGTACGGATAAGATAACGTTTCGCGAGAAGATCCAATCCCGAATAATTGAAAAGTTTATCACGTTCGGGACACATAAACCCGGCAGCCACTTCTATTTCTCGTGGAGAATAAGCGCTCAGGATATAGTCACCATACAAACCTTCATCCGTCAAATAGCGCAGCTTGTCATAAAAAGAATAAATACCGGCAATTTCTGCCTGTACCTTTAACTTCTGCGTCAACTGAAAATTAAACAAACGGGCAGCAATAAATTCCCAGTCAGGCGCCTCTTGCGTAGTAAGCTCTACGGCAGCCTTAATAAGAGTCGTCAACCTCTCTTCAGCTGTCATATCGGTTTTGCAGAGGTTTACAAACTTCTCTGCCAGGATCATCAAACTATATTCATTGGCAACAAAATCCTTTTGAATATCTTTCAATGTGTCAGCCAACGCTTCAGAACCTATACTGCTGACAATATGGTTAAAAGCTTTTCTCCGTTCCGTACGTTGCCAACGATAAAGTATATAGTTTTTAGCTTCGGCATAAAAGCCATGTTCCATCAAACTACGTTCTACCTCATCTTGAATCTGTTCCACGCTACGGTGTACTTCATCACACAAAAAGAGTTGTACTTCATCTACAATTGTGTAAACGGTTTCGTCCGGTACTTCTCTTCCGGTACTGGCAAAACTCTTCCGTATCGCAACGGCTATCTTTTCTCTATTATATGGTTCCGTTGCCCCATTCCTCTTGATTATTTGCATGAAATGTTCTTGAAATGAATTATTTTATCGTTTCGCACTGTTCCCCTACCCCCCGAGTAGAAACAGCCTTTGATGAATGGCAGGTCTTCTGACTGACTCCTCCTTTCCGATGCCTTCCCACACTTCTCCTCATCTACTTGGGCAATGCAGTGGCAATAAGTTTAGTATCGGTAAGTCTACCGGAGTTTCACAGCAGCGGGACTGTCCGGGATTTACACCCGATTCCCTTTTAATCACTTATGCAGAAAAGCATAAGTGAACCAATTCGCCACAAAATAACGAAAGACTTCAGTAATATACAAATAATTCCGTAGTTAAAAAAAGTTGCCATAAGATGTATTATGCACAGATTATCCATCCTAACTGAGAAGGCAATTAAAGTTCATCTCAGTAGCCGAGATGTATATCTCAGCAGCCAAGATGCACATCTTAGCACGCGAGATATACATCTTAGTGCGCAAGATGGAAAAAATTACGTATACCGTTAATTTGTTTTAGGCTGATTGTCCCTTTTCTTTGTTACTGACTGACATTTTTCCACTAACTCTGTTATAAGTTGCCTCCTTATTTAATCTTAAGGGTACAAAAAGCTGTCGGATTACTCTTTTTATTATGAACATTACTTTGTCATACCAACCATAGCAGCCACCATTGCGGCAATAGAGGCGATGGAAATATTCATCCCTATAACGTCCGCCGCCACAGTTTTTTTCCTGCCCTTTTTGCTTGGCACTATTATTTCACATCCGGGTTCAATTGCATTGCCCATTCTCCTTTTCAGACGAGAAACCATACCATTCATATATATTACATAAACACGCCGCTTCAGTGCCCGGTTTCCAAATCCACCTGCCTGCTCAATGTAATAACTAAGACTGCTCCCCTTCTGATAAAGTATCGTATTAGGATACATCACAGCTCCATTGATTGTTACCGTGCTGACATATTTAGGAACGAAAAGTACATCTCCTTCGCGCAAAACCATATCTTCGTCAGAGCCTGGATTTACCAATGCTTTCTCAAGTTCTATGCCTACCGGATAAGTGGAAGAGGCTTCCAGAGTAACCGGAGATACAGAAGCCTTTTCACTTCCTCTGACCGACAAACGTAGAACATCATTTTTCTGACGCATTTCATCCGCCGTCATTCTGCGTATCAGACGCGCTCCTTTTACATAAGCTTCTTTCGATAGTCCGCCGGCTCTTGCTATCAGACTACTCAGCCTCTCATTGCTTTGGATTAATGTATAATTACCGGTGAAGGCCACTTCGCCTTCAACTGTTACATTGGCCTGTTTACGATATCCCGGACTTCGGCGAATGAAAACGATATCATAGGGTTCCAGTTCAAATCCTTTATCCTCCCCCATCACCAGCCCGTTTTTAAGTTCAACCGCAAAGCTTTTTCCGATAACAGTGGAAGATGATATACTCTTAGGATCTCTAATCCGCCGCGAGACATCAATCCGGACCATAGAAGCAGATTCCAGCAATCCTCCCGCTTTTACAATCAAATCCTGTATGGACGTATTTTTAACATAAGGGAAATCTCCCGGATTCCTTATATCACCATAGATAGATAAAGTACCTTCTTTCTCAATGTCTTTCACACTCGAGATATAAAGAACATCATTTTTCTGTAAACGTAGGTCGGAGACTGCACCAGCCATCATTCTTTTCAAATCGACCGGGATCATTTCATGTGTTAGGTCTTCATGCTCACGTCTCAACAAAGCCCTGTTGAGAAAAGCATCTCCCCGAAGTCCTTCTGCTCTACTGATCAACTGCCTGACAGTTCCCGTGATACTATCGTCCAATTGATATACGCCGGCACGGTACACAGCACCACGAACTTCAACTTTGTTTGAGAAACGTTGCAATACCGCCTCAACAGACAATTCATCACCGTCGGTCAAAACAAAAGATTGGTAATCATCCTGCCCTACATTGTATATCTGTTTCTCTTTCCCATTCAGACGAAACAGACGTATCGCGTCCCGGTAAGCATCTCCCGTGAAACCTCCCGCATAGCTGAGCAGAGTTGTTATGGTTTCTCCTTTTTTCATTTCATACGCCATCGGACGTTTGACTTTTCCGGAAATACTAACCAAATTCTCATAAGGAGGAATCAAAATGACATCGCCTTCCGATAAACGGATGTCGTCCGTCAACTTTCCTTTCATAATGTAATCATATACATCAATGCAAGCGACCTCTTTTCCACCTCTCACAACACGAATATCACGTAAACTTCCAATACCACTGACCCCACCGGCACGATACAAGGCATGAAATACCGATGCAAATGCCGACAAGCGGTAAGTACCCGGTACCTGTACTTCACCCATGACATTGATCATGATGGTACGGATTCCCCCTAATGATAACTTGATATGAACCGATTTTCCGGAAATAGCGGCATAAATCTTACTGAATTCACGTCTTAAGCTCCGTTCGGCATCCTGTATACTCATTCCATCCAGAAAGATGGGACCTATACCTGCCACGTGAATAGTACCTTCAGGAGAAATAATTTCTCTGACTGTATTTTCGGAAGTGCCCCACACATCGATAATCAATTCGTCTCCGGGTCCTAACACATAATTTTCAGGGGTAGGGATATCCAGGTTAGGTTCAAAAGATAAATTCCGGTCTGTAAATATATTGCGTCCAAAAACTGCAACCTGCTTACCACGGATTATAAAATCCTCTTTTCTATGTTGCCTTGCCCTGCTCCCACCCGCCAATAGAATGAACAGGGCAAATAACAATGCTCCCTTATCATTCACCCTGCCGGATATCTTATCAATCAGACAGCTTACTTTTTTTGTGACGCAAAAAAGCGACTGACAAGAAAAACTCGCAGCAACGGTTTGCAACAATATTTCTATACTCATAAAACACAGTTATTAATTAATCATATAGATTCTAACACAAATAATGAATCCCATAAATCAACACAATCCACATCCATATTTCACTTCTGATAAGGAAGCAGAAACTTGAAACCTCTCCCCCGCAACATGACTTCCGACTCACGCACTTCTTCTACAAACAACCGATGTATCCCTTCTGTTATTTGCGGTTTTTGGGATTCATAACGAAGAATATTCAGATCAACAGAATCACCCTGTATGGGGTTCACAATGGGAGCTAATTTTATATAAGAACTACTATAAGTCACTCCTCCCCCTCCATAAGGACGGGCGCTGTTTGCAATCCACGTACCTACTCCTTTTCTTTTGACCACCATTTTATTATTCAGAATCAAATAATATGAACTTGCATTGGTACTATACCAACCCAAAGTCTCCAGTTCTCCTTCCGGTCTCACTTTAATATGGATGATTTTCTTCTCTTTTGCATCTTCTGAAATAGCGATAACTTGGGCTTCTCCCTCATATTTAGGATTTATCTCAAGCATCCCGGTAGAGCCGTCCCATTTGATATCCATGATATCCGCCGGGTCGTTCTCTTCCAATTTGGTCAGTTCCCCTCCTCCGAAGATACTTACGTATTTACTTTTAAATCCGGGAAGGAACTGAACCGTTGAATGGCTCACTTCCAAGTCGGGAAAGACCACGCTGATTTTCAGCCTTGCACGCTTGTCATGCGAAATGATAGTGACAAACGTTTCACCTTCCAACAGACCTTTTACCTTAAGCGTGTCCATACTTATATAGGCAGTAGCTATCTGTGCGTTTTCTACGTTAACTATGTATTTCCCGTTTCCGCCTGAGAGAAGGAGTCTTTTTTCCGTTTGTTTATTCAACAACAATTCTTCGACACCCTTCTCTTTTCCTATGCGGATATCGGGAAGTTCTTCTTTTTGTTTTTCACATGCAAAAAAGCAAATAAGGCAAAAAACGATACACAATTGGGTTATTACATTCTTTATCATTGGTTTGTTTCCTGTTTAATTGTATTTTTATTCTTGAATCTTTTCTACACCCAGTTGAGGATATAAAATCTCCCATTCACGACCTTCTCCCTCATCAATATAGATTTCCAGTCGAAACTGTTTGTAAAACCCTCCGAACTCCGGGAACTCTAAAGTATCATCTTTAGGGTTAACTGTTATTCCGTTCAATTTATAAGAGATTCTCGCATCAGGATTGGCCAGTTCATTATAATAGAGCTTTAGGAAACGCCCCTTACAACTCCCGTCAGGAGTGATAGTACGCAAGTAAGGAATCCGATCTTCAGAGTTTTCTGCTTTACTCATTCCTTTCGTCACTCCTTTTCGTTCGGCATATGGTGAAAACTCGTTACCCTTTACTGCTCTTACTTTAACGTGGTGCTCACTTCCCGGTTTAAGTTTTGTCTTCATATATGAATTTCCGGATGTGGTTGTTTCGGTTTTGCCATCAAACATAACTTCCCATCGCATTTCTTCATCCATGACTTTATTCCAAGAGATCTCCATTTCGCTCTGATACGCTTTTATACTCAGATTGCGGGGGGCTTTCGGAACGGAAGATATGTCCGGTCCGTTCCCTTTGGGCACCATCGACATATCGTCGAACAGCATATAGCCCTCCTGATAAACCCGAAGTGTTTTTATGCCCATCCCCATACTATAAACATTTTTCGGAATTGTTACGACACCCTCCGCTTTTTTCCATTCATCTTTAACTGTTCTTACCGAAAGTATTTTCTCTCTACTTTTTACCCTTCCATCATCATACCACAATAAAGTTACTGCTATTTCAGTGTTTTTTATATTCGTTTTGTACCAGAAAGAGAATGCATATTGTTTTCCCCCTTCTACCGGTGTAGGTTGAGCCAAATAGATAGATCCTCCGTTGAGCCATATCTTAAGTGCATATGTACCCGGACTCTCGGGACGCCTCTCATGTACTTGTTCCGGACTAAAGTCGCTTGCTATACGCCAGCCAATGGGCTGTCCCCCATCTCTCCACTCTTCATATCCTCCATTGGGAATGATATTTTCTTTTTGAGCTTTGACTTGGATTGTTGCCGACATGAATATAATTATCGGTAAAAGCAGTTTATGTATCTTTCTCATTTTTCTCCTTATTTTTTAATGTCTTCCAATGAAACTCCAAATATTTTTCCAATGCGAGTTGCCAAATTATATAACGCCCCTTCGGTTTGCTCTCTTCCCAATAAGCGCTCTTTATCCCATAAACCATCGTTCTTCTCCAGTTCATGCAATAAGTTTCCGGTTTCTTCGTTTGTAATGAATGGCTTTCCTTGCGTATTACGTGCAAATTGTGCAGCATAGATCAACCCGTAAGCTTGGGAGAGCAGGCGGAATGCACGTCTGGGATTCTCTTTTAGATTGGCAAATGTATTAGGGCCGACAAGCAGATTCATAGCTCTTGCGGCAACCACCCGCGAAAGCTCTTGTCTGATGGTATCGGCCTGTAGCCTCATTTCATCATATCGGGAAGTCTCCATAAAGGTCCGTCCTTTTACAAATGAGCGGAAGATGCGTAAGTGACAGTCTTTTAGGGCAGGTAAGCCATCGGCCTGAGCCAATGTTTTCCAGAAGCTGTAATATCCATAAGCCAGATCCCAATGATGCTCTAACTCTGTATAGTTATGACCGGGTAAGAGTTGTGTCAGGTCGTTTCGGACAAGTATCTCGTTATTTCCCAATATTTCCTCACCCAGATGTATATTCAATATTTTGTCCAGATATATCGCCCCCATAACAGCATATTTGTAAACCTCGGCCACGGCAATCCCTTTCTCATCTACATAACAGATATCTGAATCGCTTATATTATTGCCTACATATCCCGTCGAACCTTTCGCAGCTTCCCTGTTCCTATGTTCGTAAGAGGGAATGTTCGCCCCTAAACCCGCAATGCGTGCAGAAGTTTCAAACCAATTGTCAATGTCTCGCAGAATCTTTTCTCTATCGTTCAGATGTACAGGAGAAGTGGAAACTTCTTTCTGGGGTTTCAGTCCGAATGTCCCTTCATGATAGATACGGCGTGCTTCGTCATAATCTCTTTGAGTACTCATACGCGCTTCATTCATATATTCCGAAAAAATTCGGTCAATGGGAGATTTCAGAAATTCACATTCCAGCACATTTACAGAACTCTCCCCGTTTCTTGAGAATTTGTATGAAGGTTCAGGAAATACCGGAAGTTGGTACGCACTTTCCACTGTTTCATTTATCCCTTCGGTACAAGCTGCAACACTCGTCAGCAGACAGAAAGAGAGTATATATTTCAGTAAGTAATTCATCTTTTTGCTATTTTTTCTTAAGGTAAAATCAAATATTCACAATAAGGATACCTCAGTGGGTTGATCCCTTCCTCATTTTGATATTGCTCTGTTTCCAAACCGGGAATTTCAATCAGTCCGTCGGTAGAAACGGCTTTGATACTTGCTTTTATGTTGGAAGACCTGGGTCCCTCCCCGGTAACACACAGATATAGAGAAAATCCCGAATGGACATTAAAAGAGATTTCCAATTTCTCTCCATTATACATTACGTTGGGGATTAACCGGCCTGTATCCTCCCGTGCCACTCCCGCACTCTTCTTTCCACAACTGATTGTCACCAACTCTTTCTTCTCATTAATATATTTCACTTTGTACTGGGCAATGACATCATTTGTAAGGTTTCCATCCCAACTTTTTTCCTGAAACGAACATATCAGGGTTATCTTATATTGTTCAGCGTCATCCGGTGCTTCCGTACCGGGGTATTGGTAACTTTCCAATGCCTGATTGGGATCACACAATTGCACGAACAGCTCTCCACGCTTGTTTGCAGGTTTCTCTATCTCTTTAGGTGGAAATAGTTTTTCATAATCTTCATTCACTGCGAAATCTTCTTTTACTGTATTGCAGCTGCATACAACCAGCAGGCAAATTATCCATATATGTTTCATATTCATTCTGGTTTTTAATATTTAAATTTCATCCCGGATTTCAGCTATTACTCCGGTCTTTTCTCCTTCGGGAGCAAGATATCTGCTTACCCAACGCATTGTTTTACTATAAGGGTCAAACACTTTGACAAGTTCACAGACGAACCGCTCTCCCTCTCTGCGGAAATCATAAAAAGTGTATGTTTCACTATACCGTATACCGGGCCTGAAAGTCAAGCCGTCAGCTGTACCTACATATCCCGATCCCAAGCCTCTCACCTTATTCCCAAGCCATCCCCGAGGAGCAAAGTAATCTACGGCAAGAAACAGACGATAGCGTTGATATACTTCCAGTGGTTGTTTCGTATTTCCATCCGTGCTATAAGTGGCATTCATACGCATGTCGCTTCGAAAATAAACCCGGTCAGCCTTACGGATACTTAGTTGAGGATTTTTCATCTTCTCAAAGAACAGCTTATTGTCATATGACTTTCTAATATCCTCCTGCCAACTTTCATCACTCTTCAGTTTTGTAAATACAATATACTCCCGTGCAGGCTCTGTATATGAAGATGTTTTAAATATCAGATTTCCGTCAATATCTTTTCCTGTATAAAGAAAATCCGAAGAACCGGTGAACCGGTCGTTCACCAAAGAGTGCAGATAGTTATAAGTAGTAAAACTCAGTTGTGTGAATGTATTTTGGCTTACTTCAAACTCACTTTGCCGAACTTCCTGCAAACTCTGCTCGGTATAATCGGCCACAGCCTGTACAACTCCATTGTCAGAGAACCTCATCAGGAAGCAGTGTCCGCCATATCCATATTTATACTTTTCGTCGAATATCCCTTTGGGAAGAGTTATCAATTCGTTCACATTCGTAAACAGCAGAGAGTCTGTTCGGGGAAAGTAGGTGACAGACCATCCGTAAGGAGCATTTATAAGCTCCTTTCTCAGTTCGCTAATATGTTTCGCGTTCCGTTCAGAAGGAGATAAGTCGAAGATTCCTTCATCCTTACATGAAAAGAAAACCATTATCAGAATCAGTATTCGAAATCCTGTTTTCATGCTTTTTATTTTTGTTTAGTAAATGCTTTTAATTGCTTTATACTTCTCAGTTGAAGATAATTAAGCGAAATCTTAATTTCTTTCTTGAAGTAATCTTCTACCAATTTTTGCTTTTCTGTCAACTCTTTGTATGCCTGGACAGCTTGTTCATTATATGCATTTTGGAGGTCCTGATCCGATCCGGCTGTATAAGGAGTTTTTGCTTCAGTCAAGGCTTTAAGTATATCTTTGGGGGTATGTGTCAGCTTTGAACTGATAATTTCCGCAAAGTCCTTTTCGGGCGAGAGAAGAGAATGGTAGGTAAAAAAGCCTTTTCTATTGGCATATCTGGCCAAAACGAACACTCTACGTCCATGCGTCTCTCCTTTGAAGACCCATGCAATGGGGGTGGTCGATTCGATATATTTATTTCTACTTATGGATAGGAATCTGTTTCTGTCGTAAGGGAAAAGCTCCATAAGATGTCTGGCAAACTGGTGATGTACACTTCGCATTAAGACAAAAACTTTATCTTCATCTTTAGGATCGAACTCGTTGATGTTGTACAGAAACATCTCATTAGTTGTCGCCTCGGGATTGTCTAATAATTCCATCCCGTTTCCATCTACATTTCTTCCTCCGTACATATATATTTTAAGAGGATTCTTTCCCAATAAAAACTTTTCTCCTCCCAAATCGGGGCTTGTGTAGAGATCAATCCATAAGGCCTTGATAGCCTTGAGCACACTTTTTACATTAGCGACTTCGGGAGGATAGATATAGCTCCCGTTTTGCACTACATTTTTGTCCCACCGATATTCCACTTCGATGCCGTAAGGGAGGGTGAATGTATCCAATATCCATTTGTCCAACTCTGTTTTTTCACGCTCTACCGCACCCGCTTCCACTACACTCCGATCAGATAAGGGTGCTTCCTTCTCACAGCCTGCCAATAGGAAAGAGGTAACGAGAAAATACAGACTTCCCCGGATAAAATATCTGAATTTCATTTTTTTGATTATTGTTTTCATACGCTCGGTTTTATTGTTTAATTATTTTTTAGAATATTTTATCGGGGATTAGGAACCAATCCCCGGTTAATGGCTTCTGCCGGAATTTGCAGAAGTTTTCTGGAATCTTCTTTTTCCAGTTGCCTGTAAAACTTACACTTCGATGTACGTTTGACCGATATATAAAAACGGCGAATGTCAAACCACCTCAGACCTTCGTGCAGGAATTCCTGTCTTCTAAAACCTAAAAAGATTTTTATCAGCGCCAACTGATTGATACTCATTCCATAGAATGGAGTATAAGTCTGGTAATTGTCGCTACTTGTCTGCGTATAAGCCGAACGGTTGCAAGAAGGGTACACTCCATACTTGGCAGATAAGTAGACCAACAAATCATCTATTGCTTTATCATACTCTCCAAGCATGGCATACGCTTCCATCCGGTTGAGCATAACTTCGTCGGTAGAGAATAAAACATTGGTAACATACAGCCCTCTGGGACGTATACCTGTATAACCGGATAATGACAGTTCATCGAATTTTGCTATATATTGTCCGTCGTCTATACGTCCATCATTATAGTTGAACAGAAAGTACGGCTGCATCTTCATTTTCCGGAAATTAAAACATCCGTCTATTCCGTGTTGATTATACACCTTTTCGGCACTTTGGGTTGTTACTCCATATTTTTCTGAGGGGATATTACGTGCTACTCTTGATTCTGTGGTAGCTAACAATAAATTGGCTGGTTCATCAACACTTGCATACCGAATATAGAGATACTTATTATTGGAGTTAAATTCCTTTTTATACTTCTGCCAGTTTCTTAAGACAGGCTTTGGATCGACACCAAGTACATAATCAGAATATGAGACCACCCGGTCCCATTCTCCCTTAATCAGATAAAAGCGCGAAGCAAAAGCATAGGCCGCTTTCTTATTGAAATGAAATTTAGGCTTGATGTAATAAGCATCATCCACCAACGAAAGACCCAGTTTCATATCTTTTTCAATCTTTTCATACACCTCCTTCACCGTTCCGCGCTCATAGTCTACCAGTGCATTTTTTTCAGGTCGATTTAAATAAGGTATGCCCGGGGCTGTTGCCGATTTGGCGGTTCCGTAAGGCTCGGCCCAGATATTTATCAACATGAAATGCAGATAAGCACGCAAGAGAAACGCTTCTCCATACAACGCTTTTACCCGATCGGTTTTAGGGTATTTACCGAGTAACTCTAATGCCTGATTGGCTTGAGCGATTCCGGCATAACATGCATTCCAATAATTCAGCGGAGTATCTAAATCTTCCTGATCGTAGTCTTCCCAATAATACATCGCTTCGTTCAACCGCGAATGAATGCCGTTTACCCTTTCTTCCACATTATCCGTACGTGCTTCCAGGAAAGCAAAATAACTGGCTTCGGGATAGGCTCCGGTAAGGAGCTCGGCTATTTTGTCCTCGCTGTCTATTTGTACATCAAGGGTAGAATCCGGATTTGTTTCCAGATAGTCCTGACACGCCGTCAGCAGAAGGATCATGATACTTAAAAAGATTGTCTTCTTCATTTTTGTCCAATTAAAATTCAACATTCAATGTCATCGTATATTGTTTGGGAGTAGGTAGTGAAACTCCCCCTGATCTATAAAACTCAGGGTCTTGCCCGTTTAGTTTCTTATCCGAATAGATCAGGAATGGATTCGTCACGTTTACCTTTACATTCATCTGCTTGATTTTGAGAAAGGAAAGGAATCTTTGAGGCAGACGATATCCCAACGAGATGTTTTTCATACGCACGAAACTGCCATCGGCCACCCTATTTTGTGAATAGTTATAGGTGTTATAAGCTTTTTCGATATTTTCTTTTCCGATATTCCGTATCAGATCCTGTGAAGGAATAACGGGAATATTTGTTTTCCACTCATCACCGGGGGTCAACCAGCGGTTGTAGTACTCTTTAGAAAATACATTAAGGTCGGCAAATGCCGGATCAAACGACGGGTTCAGCCGAATCTTATTACCTGCTTGCATGGTAACGAAGCACGATAATTCCCAGTTTTTATACTTAAAGGTATTGGCAATACCTCCTATATAACTCGGTTCAATAGGTCCGTGGTAAATAAGGTACGACTTTGAATGCTGGGCATCCAGAAAGTCTGCTCCTGATATTTCACTGTTCACTCCCTTGTTGGAAGGATAAAGTCCGAAATCGAAAGTAGGCAGACCATCACTGTTAAGCCCCTGAAAATTGAAAGAAAACAGAGATCCACGTGGAAAACCGACAATGTTGCCACGTCCGGTTCCGGCCACCATATCGAAGGTGTTAGGGGTATTCAGCAACCGGGTAATCTTCTGTTTCATTCCGCTGATAGTAAATGTGGTAGACCAACTGAATTTCTCACTCAATATATTTTGGGTCTGTACCGCCAACTCCACTCCGCGCGTACGCATATCCCCGAAATTAGCATATTTGTAATACTGTCCTCCCACACCGGAAGTACGGATAAGATCTATCAGATCGAACGAATTGCGTTGGTACACATCAAATGTTGCACTAATGCGATTGTTGAACAGTCCAAGTTCAAGACCGAAGTTCAACTCATACATTTTTTCCCACGTCAGATCACGATTTTCCAAATGTAAAATACGCAACGCATTCTCCCTGTCTTTCAGAAGAGTACGGTTGACTATAAGATGGTTGAAAACCGCAGTAGAGTTAATAGCTTGTTCATTCATTTTGGCAGTTAGTCCATAACTTGCACGCAGGGCGAGTCTTGAAATGGTAGAGTATTTTTTCATATACTCCTCCTGATCCAGATTCCATTTGGCTCCGATATTCCAAGTCGGCAACCAGCGAGAACGACTATATTTACCCGCAGTGTTGGATCCTTCATAATTGAATACCCCATTGAAAATGTATTTTCCGGCATAACCGTAAGTAGCGCTGCCCGATAGCGTCACTCCCCTTTCATAACGTTCGGTCAGAGAAAAATAGGTATCTCCTTCATTGGTCAACTTTTCAAAAACCAAGGGGTTGGAAAAAACCTGATTCCCTCTATCATACTGTATCCCATAACCTTGAAAGGGGTTGATGCTGCGATCGGCATATCGTATTTCAGTAAATCCGAAAGCGCGTATATTATGCTCGCCCAGTTGCTTATTATAATCCAAAGCCAGACGTCCCAAATAACTTCGCAAAGAAGTTTCCGTTTTATTGAATATACCTCCATGTGTCAATGCCACCCGGGGCAGTTGCATCGGCTCATCTTTATTCTTCAACAGATAAATGTTTTCCCGGGCTACATAGGGAGTCTCGTTGGCACGAAAAGCCTGTATCACATTAGATCCTTCAGTTATAAAATGCGAACTTTTGGTAACCGCATGACGTATCGTAGCCAATCCTTTTACTTCAATGTTGTTATTAAGCCTGTATGAGAGTTCGCCCTGCAATTTGAGATCCAACACTTCGGTTTTAAGGTAATTGTTTTCAAATTCATTCAGGATGTTGAACGGAGCCCAGTTGTTCCGATAGTACTCTCGTTCGCCATCCGCATTATGAGGACGTAAAGTGCGGCTCGTACTTAAAGCATAACTAAAAGGATTAATATCGAAATCACGTTCGAATGTTCCGATAACAGTATTTTTACGTTGCGAAATCGTTCCCGGCGAGTTTTGGTTACGCAGATTTCCTTGTGCGGATATAGTAACCTTTATCTTGTCCTCGTTCCAGTAGAAAGAGTTCTTGATATTGGCAGTAATCCTTTTAACATTGTCAGCCAGTGTCCATCCCCTGTCATCATAAAAGCCGATAGAAGCATACATAGCAGAATTCTCTCCTCCTCCGGAAAAAGTCACCGTATGTGTATGGATAGGCTTATATGTAAACAGCTCTTTAAACCAATCAGTGTTAGCATACTCTCTTGCGCGCATAAACGTCCGTTTAGCATCATCCGTATTCTCCAGATAATATCGCCCGGTAGTCGGATCAACTGTATTGAGTGCTTTATACATTTGATAATACACTCCACTGCGACGCCCATATAGTGTATTTTGCAAAGAGAAATATCCCTTTCTGTCCATCTCCTGATAAATAGACATACTCTCCTGAGAATTGAGCAGATCGAAATTCGTATAGGAAGGAATAGAGCGCATACTTAGTTCGTATGTATAAGAAAATCTGTTCGGCGAATTCCTTTGACCGGATCGAGTGGTGATTACGATCACTCCATTCAATGCTCTGGCACCATAGATCGAAGTTGCCGAAGCATCTTTCAATACCTGTATATCTTCAATATCAGATGCATTCAGCCCGGCAACAGCCGAACTGATGAGGGTTACAGCATCACCCGAAGCCAGCTGGTCAAGTGTAAGCGAGACAAGATCTTCGTATACTGCTCCGTCTATAACCCATAGAGGCTGTACATTCCCCATTATGGAAGCACCGCCCCGTATATTGATCCGGGGTGCCGCACCGAAACTTCCTGTTACATTCTGTATGGAAAGTCCCGCGATACGTCCTTCGAGCATGCGCGATACATCCGATATACCGTTTAGCTTGATTTCATCCAGTTTTACCGAAGCTGCCGCCCCTGTAAAAACCCTGTTTTTAATCTGTTGATAGCCGGTGACCACCACTCCCTCTATCTCTTGTACATCGTCTTGAAGTATTATATTCATTATACCGGACGTGATTTTGACTACCCGGGTTTTCATTCCCACGAAACTCACTTTCAGCATCTGCCCTTTCCGAGCTTTAAGGGAGAACTTCCCTTCCACGTTTGTAATAACCCCTCGTGCTGTTCCTTCCACTACCACCGTAGCTCCCGGCAGAAATTCTCCAGTTGTAGAACGTACTGTACCTTTTATCTCTGCCGGCTCCTGTGCCAGACAAATCTGAGAAAAGATTGCCAGCAGCAAACTACTAATTACAATTTTTATAATCGATGTTGCATTCATTGTTATTTATTCTTTTTGTTGTTTATCACAATTGAATTTTAATATCAGAACTGTACATTAGCTCCTGCATAGATTCCAAAAGGATGTCCTGCTCTCAGACCCGCAGGATGGCGGGATGTAAGGTAAACCCTATTGGTCAGGTTGATCGCGTTTAACCTGAGCGTCAGATATTTATTTACAAGTACATTGACCGAAGCGTCGAGTATAAGGTTCGCCGGAACTTTCTCTCTCTCCGCAATTGTTCCCTGCCCGGGTGAGGTGCGCATGTCACTGTTATAGCGTGCACCTATATTTGCGTAGAACCATTTATATTCTATCCCCAATTGCATGTTCAGAGCGTGTTTGAAAATATAAGGTATTTCATCACCTCTAACTACATTACCCCATGAGTGGCTTTCGAACGAGTTCCTCATTTCCGTATCCGTATAAGTATATGATAACTGCAAAGGCAATCTTAGGCTACAAGTATGAGGCAGAGGCTGATATTGCACCAGAAACTCCGCACCTTTTACTCGGGCCTCTCCCACGTTGAACTGCTCAAGCGTTCCGGATCCGCCCGAAGCGGCCAGATCGCTTCCCAGCATATTACTGTAATTGTTGTAGAAGCCTATTAGCTCTGCTTTGAATTTCCCGATAGAAACACGTGTGCCCAATTCCATATTCACACTGCTTTCAGGCTTTTGATATAATTCCGCGCTTGGAGGAGCAAACCCTTTGTGGACCCCGAAGAAAACAGAAGCGGCCGGAAGCAATTGATAGTGTACGCCTATTCCCGGAATCAGTACACGTGCATGGTTCGGGGTCTCAATACGTACTTTACCCGAACGCGCCAAATCTTCTTTCGTATAGTCTTTTTTCAATAAGTCTATGTCCTCGTATCGTAACCCGGCAGTAATAGTCCACACGTTATATCTTAATTTGGCAAGCAGGTAACTGGCTAAAGCGTTGGCAGAAGTAACACGGTTGGCATTTGTACCGTGAATACCTTCCATGAATAGTACCATCTTCTTATTTTTCATTGAGTAAGAGTCATCCCATTGAAAACGATCTTCCTCATCGGCATGATAACGAAGCCCGAACTCCAGGTCGAAGAAGAACTCTTTCACGTTGAAACGGTATTCAGCTCTGGTTTGTATACCTCTGGAACGATAAGTTCTGTTATTGGCTCTTACCAATAAGGCCTCACCCTCCCGGTCTGTTTTTCCTGTTAGAATATCAAAATAGCGGATATTAGTTTCCGGGTCTATAAGTACATCGGCGACGGATATTTTCTCTTTCGAGGTGATTCCTGCACGCACATCATTTAGTTTGTACCAATTCCGGTGAAAATAGTTATAGTATGCGTTGGTAGTTACTTTCAATTTGTTGGAAAAAGTCAGAAGATAAGTAGCAACCCACTGCTGATGATCAGTTTTAAGTTTATCCATTTGCGAACCTGCATACCGGAGAAAAGGGGTTTTCTTAAAATCATCTGCGGAAAGCCCCACATACGTTTCATCCGAATTTTCGCCTGCATATCCGAATTTCAGTTCCAAAGCATGATTCACTCCCCTTACTTTATCCGTTTTTACCACCATTTTGGCTATAATGTCATTTCTTTTAAATCCTTCGGCTGCATAATCTTCGTATCTCTTGAAACCATCCGATTGATAACGCAGATATTCCACCATATATCCAAAATGTTTCCAGTTACTTCCGATAGCTGCATGAGATTTAAACGTATTCTTACTTCCGTAAGAAATGTTTGCTTTGCCGGAAAAGTTGTTCGGAATAGGAGTCGATACCAGATTAATGGCTCCTCCCGTAGTGAACGGGCCGTATTGTACCTGACTACTCCCTTTCAGTACCTCAATAGCTTCCATTCGGGCAACATTTGGAAAATAATAAGCCGCCGGAGCAGAATAAGGAGCCGGTGCCGCCAGTACACCGTCCTCCATAATAGAGATACGCTCACTTCGCTCGGCCTTCGTTCCTCTCAAACTAATGTTCGGACGAAGCCCGAAACCGTCTTCTTCATACATATTAACTCCCGGAACGGCTTTCAGCATGCGGTTGATATCCGTATATCCAAGCTTGCGAATTTCCTCGGGCGAGATATAATATGCCGAGCCTGTACGGTTTCTTGCTTTAAACTTGCTTCCAAGTATTTGTTGGGATGATACTACTACCTCTTGTAACTGGTAGATGGAGTCACTCTTCACCTGCTGTTCCTGTGAGTATATAGCTGAATATCCCAAAGAAAAGAGGATGATAAATAAAGGTTTTCTATTTGTCATATTAATAAAATTGTAACATTGTCAGGGGGCTTCTATTAGATTTACCTCCACAAGAGATGCGCTTTGCAGAAATCAAGCTACGAATAGCGGTATAACCTGCTTACTTAACACCCATATCGACTCTTTTAGAAAAGCTGTAGTGCCTGCATGGATAGGAAAAAAAGGAAAGCAAAACTCTAATGTTTGTTAGGGTATAGAAACTGTATTCCTTAATATAGTTTAGTTGTTTGTTTAATTACGGCGGCAAAGATAAAGACACTAAATTTAACCCACAATCACTATATTTAGGTATTTGCACCAAATCGAAATTTTTCCTAACATTACATAAAACAGATTGCTTACACACAGAGTATGAGCATGATATGGCATTAAACTTATAAAGTTACCAAAGGAGTAAGATAACAGTCCATTAAGTAATATTTATGTGTTCCACCGGATCCCGGCAAATTAAACCTGCAGTTAAAGCCGGCTTTTATCAGTCATCTCTCAAACAGGATGTCAGGAGTATGTCATGAGAACAAGTTTTGTATCATTTCTCACAGTATAGTTCTTAACTGCATTCTTATTTTCCAGTGACACTTTTCGACTTCAGAATTAATATGTCCGAATGGAGCAAAGCAATAAAAAAGACCAAAGACTTAAAGTGATCAAAAGTATTTAAATGAAACAGGAAATTGAAACCGAAGCCATCAAGAAACCCAAGCAAAGAAAGAGTTTCCCCCCCAACTAACTGTATTACAAAATATCACTAAAATAAAAAGACCGGAATAGAATAAGCATCTAATCCAGCCTTTATATGATTTTCCGGTATATATATCAGTAACCCAAATCGGAAGCATCGATCCGTTTACTTTCTGTTCTCAATTTACTGGGAGTCATTCCAAATAATCTCTTACAGTAAGAAGTGAAATGAGCTTGTGAATTGAAATCAAAATCCATTGCGATCTCTTGAAAAGGAGTATCAGACTCACTTATTTTTTCTCTGATCAACTCCGCTTTCTTTTTTTGCATCCATTGGTAAGGACTTTCTTTAAAACAATCCCGGAACTTACGATTAAAAGAGCGCTCAGAAGTACAGTACAAACCTGCAAATTCCTTCACACTCTTTACTTTCCTATAATTATCCATTACAAAATCTTCAAAATGTCCTGCATGACCTAAGATAGAAGAAAAAAAAGTAAATAATTCTTTCTTCGTATAATACCCTCTCAAAACCAACAAGACCTCTTGCTGTTTGATAAGATGCATATGTTTACATTGCATTTTGGCATATAAATATGCAACGATGGAATCCAAAACAGCCAGTAAAGGAGCTCTTATGGGAAGTACACACATCTCTTCTTTCTTTTTCTCATAAGAAGAGAGAGAATTTATATAAACTTTATCACACACTCTAATGTCTTTATTCCAAAACAACAAGAGACATTTTGCATCATATATGACTTCGATTTTATTATCCACATGCTGTGGGATAAGAAGCATTTCATCTTTCTCAACATGTACATTCTGATATTCACCACTATCGATAGACACCTCTCCATCAAGGAGGAAAAAAATACAAGGAGAAGCACTATTATCTATTTGACTTACATTATCTTTTTCTAAATTATAACAAACAAAACCTGTATTAACATCTACTTGATAGTTCATGCATGACAGATGTTCTTTAAAATAAAGTAATTTCATAATATTATTTTATTAAACATACAAAATTAAACTATTAGCGGTTATTTATCACAGAATAAAATTTTATACAAATCCGCCAACTATCTCTACATTTATTCATAAGATAATCTTTTTAAGCATTTCTTTTTATGAAGTTTAAAGAGTTACCTACTCTTAAGCCAGATGATGATTAATTCTTTAACATTCTATTATTTCTTCGAATCTTTTCATTCTACATCAAAACAACGGAACAAAAAAGGCAACAAAAACAAAATTGTTCTTGCCGCCTTTATGTTTTATGAAAAATTAATATAGCTCATTATTCTTCATTTGTTAACCAACCCCAGTAATCTGAATTCGTCACTCTCTCAATAGACACTTTTCTATCACCCATTCTGACTTTATCCGGACCTGAAGCCGGCACCGAACTGGCATGATACCCGACTCCCCGCCATTTCAACATATGCTGAGGCACTTGTCGTTTCAACAACGCACGATACACAGCTTTTGCACGACGTTTTGACAAATCCATATTATAATTATCACTTCCTCTTGCGTCTGTATATCCGGTTATCAAGAAATTGTTATCCGGATAGCTTTTCAACAGATCTGCAATTTTATCCAAAGTGAGTTCAGACTCGGAAGTAACCACATCCTTATCAAACGCAAAATGAATGTTATCGAACAGATCGCAGATATGACTTTCTACCACAGTCGGTACTTCAACTCTCTTTTCAACAATCCGTTCTACAATCCTATCAACCGGACGATCTATGTACTGTACAACCGGTATGGGACGTTTTGTACTTCCACCCCAACGGAACATAACACGCATCGAAGCCTGAACAAAGCGCGTTTGATTTTTATCGACAGGCATTATGTATTCTCCCTGTAATCCTATTCCCCAATGATCGTTAAACCAAGCTTGTACCCCGGCTCCAAAGGATAAGGGGAAATAGGATTGTTTAGATCCTATTGTCTCTCTATTCCAAGGATTTGATGACGTCCATTCTGCTTCTCCTATAGGATCATTCCCAAACTTACCCGCATTAATTGCATGAAAATCATGATGAAGGTAGTTAACACCTATACGTAAATAAGGTTCTACATATTTTGATTTAAACAATGGAGTAAATCGAAATTGAAGTCCCGGACCGGCCATATACATGAAATCGTATTTACGCCCGCCTGTTTCAACTTGATTTCTTGCTAAGCCCAATGTTCCCTGCAAATCAATGTAAAACCAGGGGTTCAGTTCACGAGCAGCATATAGTTGGATACCACCAAAAAGATGATCGATATTCATCCGATACAAATAGTCACCATCTATTTGGCGGAAATCGGAGAAGGTCACTCTATCCCAGTTGATAAGAGCCCCACCAGCCCCCACCTCCCAAGCTTTGGTTCTATATTCCGGTCTCTCCACTTTATCGTTTTGAGCATAAGTATAGAAGGGAAAGACAGTAAAAGCCAATGCTCCTATAAAAAGTCTATTTATTATTACACTGAAATTCATCTTGCTTATATTTTATTTATCTTTATAAGTTACACTAATTGCAGGCATATTTTTATATGTATTTTCAACATAATATGTACCATCATCTACTTTCTTCTTGAGAATTCCTAAAGATACAGAGTTAGAGTAGACAAAAGCACTATTCGCCCCCACTGAATAGATTGTAGCTCCCAGATACGGACTAAGGGCAGCATATTCAGGTTTATTATAACTTGACTTATTATGCTCGCTTGTAGCTGTTTGCACTCCCAACGGAGAGGTATATGTAAACTTAACATAACAAAGTAGAAGTCCCTTCGCTTCTTCCGGGGTATAATATTCAGGTTCAATGTAATCTATGCCGTTCGGTTTCACTGTTTTTACCAATTTACTCTTAGATATGATATTGAAATCAATAGTCGAAAAGTCAAACTCCCCCTGAGCTCGATTTAAGAATACATCATCTCCACTTTCAGCAGATGCCTTAGTCAAAACTAATGTTTTAAGTGTAGGAGGTATCTGGTAAGGTGCCATTTTACATACTCCATTCCAATAAATCTTTTCTCCATAATAAGGGGTATCTTTTACTATTGAGAAATAGTTATCTTTTCCATCCCAAAAGTCAGCTATTCCATTTTTTATATCAGCAAGGTTCTCTTTAACATATCTATTAGGATTAATAGACATTGATGTACTGCTCATATTAGGTGTAGAACTTTCTATTTTTTTCGTTTTATCAAGAGATGTCGGATCTTCCGGATTTGTAACCTGGTATGCCGTAAACCCGGCATTTACATTAGGTAAATAGCTGGGAAGAGTTTTCCATTCCGCACCAGGATCTGTCTTTCTTTCTACTCTAAACTGCAGGTTATGTTCAAAATCAAGATATGGAGAGGTGGCAATATAAATCATTCTAATCTGCATTCTGTTAGGGACATAAGTGTTTTCTGCAGATTCCTTTGTCACATTATTAATAGTTACCTCCTTAACTTTTCCCCATCGAGCATCCACATCATCAATCTGAGGAAGATCTTCTTTCGGAATAATAAACTCCCCCTCCTCATTGGCTGTGTAGGTTTTAGTCGGATCCAAGCCGGGGATTCCCTTAACTACAGCCTTTGGGGCCTTATTACCAGATTCATCATACACACGATAAGCTACTCCTCCATCGGTTGTACGGACATACTCGCCAAATTCTTGCTGCGAATAAAGCGCAATTACGTTAGGTACTCCTTTAATAATAGTAACTTCAGCACCCGGTTTGCCTGGAATACCGGGTTTTCCATCCTTACCGTCCGCACCATCTTTGCCATCCGCACCTCTCAAAAACTCCCAAAAATCACTCAAAGAGGTTTTACCACAATCCCAATCCAAAGACGGATTATGGGGATCTTTCACTTTAGGCCCAGTATTATTACAACCGGCCTCAACACTCTCTACCCACAATTCATAAGCGCTCTTTCCGTTAGCACCATCCTTTCCATTGCTACCATCCTTTCCATCGGCACCATCTTTTCCATTAGTACCATCTTTTCCATCAGCACCATCTTTTCCATTAGTACCGTCCTTTCCATTAGTACCGTCTTTGCCATCAACACCATCTTTACCATATGCACGAATACCGGTATCTTTCCCATTAATATACCAGTTTCCATTAGTACCGATCATTACCTCTGGCGATCTTCCATCTTTACCTATCGCAGCCTTTCCGGTATCTTTCCCATTGATTACCCAGTTTCCATTTTCTCCAATTGTAATAGTAGGTGTTGTTCCCGCAACTCCCTCTTCACCTCTGGAGGGTCTTCCTGTATCTACCCCATCAATCAGCCAGTTACCATTATCCCCAATCGTAACAATCGGTGGAACAGCATCTTCACCATTTCGTCCGTCCCTGCCCTGTGCGCGTATTCCAGTGTCCTTATTACCAATCCACCAATTCATATTATCTCCGATATGAGGTGTCTGGCCATTCTCACCACTCGCTCCTGTCAGATAATACCAAAAATCTCTAAGATTATTTTGAGATACGGGCCATTTACTTCCCGGACGGTGAGGATTATCTAAAGTACCTGTAGCTACATCCTCTCTCCAAAGTTCAAAAGCATTTTTTCCATCCAGACCGTCTTTACCTTTTAAGTACTTAAAAAAATCAGTTATCTCAGTCTCTTGTTTAGGCCAGGATATCACTCCATTCTCTACATTCTCTTTCCAGAATTCGTAAGCCGACATTCCTCTATCACCTTTAGGACCTTTGGGCATCGTAATATCCACTTCTGTGCAAGCCCACCCTAAAATAATGGTTAAGATATAAACCATTAAATGTAATAATTTAGCATTGTTCATTTTGTTTATCAATAAAATGTATAAAATAATTATATAAACGACAGTTGACAATACAGATATGGGGATAAAAAGTCATATTATCAGAACCGCGTTTAATAAGTACGTACTTTCTGATGCAAAAGTAATATCTTATAAACTCTTATATTTATATAAAAAAGAACACTATTTATATGTATCAGACAATTTCAGAATACCGGCACTATAATTGGCTAACTATTAAATAGCCGCAATGCATCCTGAGGAAAACAGAAGTAACATAAACCTCTATACAACAAATAAATACAATCTATAAGCAAACTATTACTTCCTATAAACCGACGAAAACAACATATGATTTCCATCCCCGGAAGTTATATCATAAAGCCCTTTTAGGGAAAATATAAAGGAGCTGTCGTCGCTAACAGAAATCAGTCAAATGAAGCAATACCCCCTATTTATACTATTCTGATAGAATTGGGTGGTTTGTTATATACCAGAAGAAAACACGAAAAAGGCACACGACCAATAATGTCAGAATAAAAGATAAAAACGATTAATGCAAGGCAAACTGAAACTGGTAGATAAAATCCTAAGAAATGAGGATTGCCCGCTCTGGAAACATGGTCTACCTTTGCCGCAAATTCTAAAAATATGATAAGAAAACTATTTTTCCTCCTACCCTTTTCCACAATGGTTTCAGCTAATGAACCCGATACGGTATTGGTTAAGCCTATCAATCTGGATGAAGTAACGATAGTAGGTTTTAAACAGAACAATCCCAATCGTGAACCACTTTCTATTTCTACCTTAGATAATCGCTTCCTTAAAGAAAATGAAATATCGGGAGCTAAAGACTTAAGCTCCTTACTGCCTAATTTCTATATGCCCGATTATGGATCTAAACAAAACTCTCCGGTTTATATCCGAGGCATAGGAGCAAAAAAAGATGCTCCATCGGTGGGGTTTTATGTCGATGGAATTCCCCATTTTGAAACCTCAGCTTTCGATGTTGACTTGTCGGACATAAGTAGTATAGAGGTGCTTCGCGGCCCACAAGGCACTCTCTACGGACGTAACTCCATCGGTGGAATTATCAATATATACACCCATTCACCCCTTGATTATCAAGGTACACGTTTTCGCTTAGGATATGGCAGTTACAATGATATTCGATTGATGGCTTCAAACCATACAAAGGTAAACGAACAACTGGGCTTATCCATTAGCGGCAATTACCACCACAATGATGGCTTTTTTACAAACCTGTATACCCATAAGAAAGCGGACAAGCTTGATAATGGAGCAGGACGAATCGGACTGATATGGAAACCTGCAGCCCATTGGACCACCCGTTTCATAACTTCCTACGAGTATTCGAATCAGGGAGGATATCCATACGGATTGTACAATGCCGATAACGGAACAACAGAAGCCGTAAACTACAATGATGAAGGACTGTATCGACGAAATCTGTTGACTTCCGGGGTTAATGTACGCTACGATGGTTCCCGCATTAGTTTCAACAGCCAAACCTCCTATCAGTATATACAAGATAAAATGGGGATTGATCAAGATTTCTCGCCTCGCAATATATTCTACGGGCAAAACCGGATACGACAGCATATGTATTGCCAGGAGTTTACAGCAAAATCTGTCAATAACAGTCGTTATCACTGGATAACGGGGCTTTTTGCTTTCCGGCAAACGGTAGATAGGAAAGTTGACCTCAGTCGTTTTACAGATACCACCCGGCATCTTACTAATAGTGAGATCCCCACTCAAGGGATTGCTTTTTATCATCAATCCACACTCGATCTGTTCCAAGGTTTGTCCTGCTCTGTGGGTTTACGTTACGATTATGAACAGGCCCGATGCGATTTTTCCAAAGTGCAACAGCCGTTGGATGGTAAGGGAGAAACAAAATCTCTCGGACAATTCGACAGATCCCTTCACTTCAGCCAGTTTACTCCCAAGTTCAGCTTGCAATATCTCTCATCCCACAATCAATTGCTTTACGCTTCCGTATCCAGAGGATATAAAACCGGAGGATTTAATGTTTCTTTCCTCAACGATGACGAGTATATCTATTCACCCGAATATAACTGGAACTACGAAATAGGCGCCAAGCTATCTTTCCTGAATGGTCGACTGACAACCGACTTAGGATTGTTCTATATAGATTGGCGCAACCAGCAGATAACCAATACTATTCCGGCTGTAGGTAATATAATCCGAAACGCCGGTCGCTCTCGCAATAAAGGCGTCGAAATAAGTTTGCAGGCTCGTCCGGTAAATTCATTGGTCGTACATATGAATTATGGATATACAGATGCCCGATTTGTTCACTATAAGAAAGAAGAACGTGGCACCCTAAAAGATTATGGGGGTAATTACCTGCCTATGGTCCCCTGTCACACCTTCTCTTTAACAGCCGGATATACATTCTACAACATCTGCTCCTGGATCGACCGCCTTACACTCAATGGTGGCGTATCGGCAACAGGCCCAATCTATTGGTACGAAGACAACCAAGCCAAACAAAACCTATATGCACTGGTCAATCTGAAAATTGGTGCGAGTAAAGGAAACTTTACGTGGGAAGTCTGGAGCAAAAACCTCACCAATACCGACTATCTGAGCTACTACTTCGTGACAAGCAAAGCCTATGCGCAAAAAGGAAAACCCATCACCCTGGGGACATCTGTCAGCGTCCGTCTTTAATCAAGCAACATCAAAAAATGGAAATAAACAGATTTTTCCCACTATCCCAGAAGACACTGAACCTTGGTACGTTTTTCTGTCTATATATCGCACAGGCCATCCCGATGAGTTTCTTCTCTACTGCCATACAAGTATTGATGAGACAGGCTGATTACTCTCTTTCGTCCATCGCCTTATTACAGCTTATCAAACTTCCATGGATATTGAAGTTTCTTTGGGCACCACTCATCGACCGGCATTGCATCACCATGAAAGACTATAAACGCTGTATCATTTCATCCGAAATAGTATATGCTTTACTGATCCTTTTAGTAGGGCTACTCGACATCCAGACAGACCTTTACCTCATTATCGGATTGGTGTTTCTATCACTTGTAGCTTCAGCTACACAAGATATAGCCACAGACACACTTGCTGTACTTTCTTTTGACAAGCGGGATAAAAGTTTGGTCAACAGTATGCAATCAATGGGTAGCTTCGGAGGTACATTAATAGGAACGGGCGTGCTGCTTCTTGTTCTCCAACACTATGGCTGGCATGCAGTGATACCGTGCTTATGCATTTTCGTACTATTGGCAGTTATCCCGTTACTGAAGAATAAGCGCATGAAAATGACTGTCAAGGAATCTGCAAAGCGAGCACGACTTACCGATTTTATATGGTTCTTTGCCCGCCGCAGTATCTGGAAACAAATAGGATTCCTACTACTTTACTACGCCAGCATTATCGGCATTTTATCGGTACTGCGTTCTTACCTGGTTGATCTGGACTATTCGATGAAAGAGATAGGCATTATGATAGGCATCGTAGGTACCGGAGCCGCTTTCGCATCATCTTTTCTGGCCGGATTACTGGTTCGCAAAATCGGACGATATTATTCCAGAATACTATTCGCGATATTCATTCTGTTTACCACACTCTATTTTATGTGTATTTCGTGGACGCCTCCCTCACTCCCAATGCTCTGTTTGGGCATCGTACTATTGTGGAGTGCCTACGGTATGGCAACCATTGTGGTATATACCACTGCCATGGATTGTGTACGCAAAGGATGCGAAGGAACTGATTTTACCATTCAAACTGTACTCACACACCTAAGTGGTCTGCTTATGGCCTTTCTTAGCGGAGTGGTGGCCGACAGGGTTGGTTATCACGGTCTATTTATCTTCGAAGTCGTATTGGCTTCCATATCGCTGATCTATATCTTTTGTTTCTTCAGAAAAGAATCTCAAACTATTCATTCTTAACACATATGTATACTGAAATAATCAATAAATACAATGTACCGGTACCCCGATACACCAGTTATCCACCGGCCAATTATTTTGAACCGTTTACCAACAGCCGCTACCTGGAGGCTGTGCAGCAATCGAACAAGGTTTCAGAACGTGCGTTATCGTTTTATCTGCATATCCCGTTCTGTCGACACTTGTGTCACTATTGCGGATGCAACTCATATCCTATGGCACGTCCCGAAGTCATTGAATCCTATGTAAAGGCCTTGCACCAGGAGATGGATCAAATTCTTCCTTTGTTGGACAAAAGCCGCCCGATCGCACAAATACATTATGGAGGCGGAAGCCCCACAGCCATTCCTATAGCCTTGATCAAAGAGCTGAATGCTCACCTATTATCATCATTCCGGATGATCGATCGTCCGGAAATAGCCATTGAATGCCATCCCGGATATCTTTCTGAGAAAGATTGGCTACAGTTAACCGAATGTGGTTTTAACCGTGTCAGTATTGGCGTGCAAGACTTTAACATCGAAGTCCTGAAAACAGTGAATCGCCGCCCTTCCTTAGTAGCGATGGAAGATATCTTTGCTCTGCTACGTGAAAGGGGGGTAAGCATCAACCTTGACTTTCTTTATGGCTTGCCCAAGCAAACAGTAGAAAGCTTTGCCCGTAGTATAGAGCAAGCCATTTCCTTATCACCCGACAGACTGGTCACATTCAGTTACGCCCACGTGCCTTGGATCAATAAACGACAGTTGATTCTGGAGAAATCAGGTCTACCCGATAATCGTGAAAAACGGAATATGTTTGACACTGCTGCCAAGCTATTGCTTGAATCCGGTTATCAATCTATCGGAATGGATCACTTTGTACGCCCAAACGATGAACTGAGTATCGCCATGCAAACCAAAAAATTACACCGCAACTTTCAGGGTTATTGTACCCGACGCACTACTGCACAGGTATATGGCTTGGGCGTAACTGCTATCAGCCAACTCGAATCGGCCTATGCTCAAAACACGAAAGATATTCCCCACTACATCGAGACTATCGGCAAAGGCGAACTATGTATTACCAAAGGCTACGCCCTTTCTCCAACCGAGCAATTAACCAGAGAAGTGATTGAAACCTTAATGTGCAATGGATGCATCGATTGGAAAGCTCTGTCAAACCGTTTGCACGTATCAGTACCGACTCTAAAAGCCGCTACAGCCTATGATGAACAGAAACTGTCGGTCTTTGCCAATGACGGGCTTATTTACTATACTGATGACTATCTTGAGATGACAACCGAAGGTTCGGCATTTGTACGCAACGTAGCCGCTTCACTTGACAAGCTTATGCTCCATACCCCACATTCATATTCAAAACCTTTGTAAAAATGAACCAAGCAGAAACAAAAAATTATCGTTTGCGAGACACGATTATCATTGGTGCAGGTCTCACCGGACTGACTATCGCCTATTACCTCACTCGCAAGGGATGTGATGTCGAAGTAATCGAACAACAATCCCGCACGGGCGGTCAGATATGTACCTACCACGAAAGTGGCTTCACCTTCGAAAGCGGACCGAATACCGGTATAATCTCTCACCCTGAAGTAGCCGAACTTCTCGAGGCACTCTCTCCAATCTGCCGTTTAGAAACAGCCCGCGAAGCTTCCAAACAACGTCTTATATGGAAAGGTAATCGTTTTCACCCTCTCCCCTCGGGACTGTTCAATGCAATTACCACGCCGTTGTTCAGTACAAAAGATAAATTAAATATCCTATGCGAACCTTTCCGCTCAAGAGGAAACAATCCTGACGAAACCATTGGCGAACTGGTACAACGTCGCTTGGGCACGTCTTATCTGCATTATGCGGTAGACCCGTTCATTTCGGGTGTCTATGCCGGTGACCCCATGCGGTTGGTCACCCGTCACGCCCTCCCTAAGCTTTATCAGCTTGAACAGACCTATGGCAGCTTCATTCGCGGTGGCATTGCAAAATCGTTTTCACCCCGAAACCAACGCGATCGACTGGCCACACGAAAAGTTTTCTCTACCCATGGAGGCCTCAGTAATCTGACAGGAGCATTGGAACAGGCCATTGGAAATAAACGATTCTCATTGGGAGCCACCTCAACATCCCTGATACCTTGTGAGCGTGGTTGGTTGGTTTGCTTTACAGATGCCAACGGAAAGGTCGATCAAATTCGTTGTCGGAAGGTGATAACCACCATACCTGCCTATGCCCTGCCTCCACTTCTTCCTTTTATCCCCACCGAACAAATGAACCGGATTAGCAATCTTACCTATGCTCCCGTTATGCAAGTCTGTGTGGGTCTGCGTAATACTTATGGAAAAGAGTTCCCTGCCTTTGGGGGATTGGTTCCTTCCTGTGAACAAAAATCTGTTTTAGGTATTTTGTTTCCATCGGCTTGCTTCAGCAACCGTTCTCCAAAGGATGGCGCCTTGTATTCATATTTCCTGGGCGGAACAAGGCATCCCGAACTCCTGACAAAAAGCAATGACGAAATTACCACGTTAATTGGCACTACCATGCACGAGATGCTGAATTATCCTGTTGGAATAGTACCCGATCTGATACGCATCTTCCGGCATGAAAAAGCCATTCCCCAATACGAAAGCAGCAGCGCCGACAGGTTTACCACAATTAACGAACTACAAAAGCAATATCCCGGATTGGTATTGGCAGGAAATCTCAAAGGAGGAATCGGTATGGCCGACCGCATCAAACAAGCTGTCGAGATTGCCCGCGAAAAATAAACCTTTCTTATCGCCTACCTATATTTACAAACAGTCTGAAAAAACACCTATCAATCCTTACGACACTACTTAAAAGAAAGGATTGGGAAAGATGAAATTCATTTTCCCAATCCTTTTAAAGGTATTTATCAATACCATAATAATAACCTTTAGAGCCTCTTTAACTTTTTGACAGGAACATCAGATTTTCTTTCCTATGTAGAACACATACCCATAATATTCCTTATACTTATAGTAAAGTTGGGTCTCATGACGCTGGTTGGCAATAAAATCCACAGCAGCTTTATTACCGGCATATTTTTTCAGAAAATTCTCCTGGGCTTCTACTTGTGGAGTATAAAAATGTTCTATCCAACAGTTTTCAGGTAAAATAAAACAGGCAACAGGGATATACCCGGCCCTTTGCATTTGGGCAACCTTATTGGGAATAGTATCTATCTCAGGATAAGCATCCATCCAGAAGTCATTAATCTCGGCAGGCCGTTTATCAGTAAACCAGGAAACTTCTGAGACAGCGATATAGCCCCCTATTTTCAAATATTGCCACCACTCTTTCAGCCCATGCTGAAAACCTATATTATAAATTGCTCCTTCGGACCAGATCAAGTCCAACTCTTCTCTACTGAATGGAAGATTGTCCATTGAACCTACAATTCCCTTTACCCGATCTTGTAAGCTCAACTGACTGGCATGGTAGTTGAAAATGTCTATAAAAGCAGGAAACAAATCTAAACCTATGATTTGTCCGGATGTATGCCCGGCTAATGTCATTGTCTGAGTGCCTGTACCACAACCAAGATCAGCTATACGAGAATTTTCGTTCAGATCCTCAATAAAACTAAGAGCTTTAATGGTCACTTCAGGACTGCCAGGCCCCTGTCGTTTTATACTTGAGAAATATTCGCAGATTAAATCGAAATCGAATTCGTGAATTGATTTATTATCGTTATTCATGATGCTTTAATTTATTAATGTATATATATGAAAATATCTCAGACAAAAAATATGCCTGAGCCAGAATTGCAGCATAACCTCAAACTTACGTTTAAAAGGTTATTTACTTCACGGAATCCTTCTTAAGTTTAAACATCCAAACTTTTTTAGTAGAACGCAAAGATAACCACAATTTTTATTATGACAACAGTTGGAACAAGTTTATCTTATAAGTGTTTTCAAACCATCTGGTAAACATAATGCAATAATACTTTTTAATCCGTAATAAAGGTAATAAAAGCTGTAATCCATATCCTATATCAACGAACAAAACCGACTATTTTTGCATTTGAATCAAAAAGGCAAAAAACAACTGAATGATCAGTCTAATGCCGGTAAATGTGTAATCTAATAATATATGATTATGGAATATGTAAAACTGAACAATGGCATTGAAATGCCGATTTTAGGGTACGGAGTATATCAAGTAACTCCCGAAGAGTGTGAAAGATGCGTATCAGATGCTATCAGTGTAGGGTATCGGCTGATCGATACAGCCCAAGCCTATGGAAACGAAGAAGGCGTGGGAAATGCCATCCGAAAATCAAGCATTCCCCGCAAAGATCTATTTATCACTACGAAAGTTTGGATATCGAATGCAGGCTACGAAAAAGCAAAGGCATCTATTGAGGAATCCCTGCAAAAATTGCAAACCGACTATATCGATTTGCTTTTGATTCACCAACCTTTCAATGATTATTATGGCACTTATCGCGCCATGGAGGAAGCAAACAAAACAGGTAAAGTGCGAGCTATCGGAGTCAGCAATTTCTATCCCGACCGCTTTGTCGATCTGGCAGAATTCTGCGAGATAAAGCCAGCGGTGAATCAAATGGAAACCCATGTATTCAATCAACAAAGAAAACTACGGGAAGTCATGCAGGAATACGGCACAGAACTAATGGCTTGGGGACCGTTTGCCGAAGGTCGAAATGATTTTTTCACCAACGGGACTTTGGCCGCCATTGGTGTCAAATATGGAAAGTCGGTTGCACAAGTTGCTCTACGTTTCTTAATTCAGCGTGGCATAATAGTAATACCCAAGTCTACACATAAAGAACGTATGATTGAGAATTTCAATGTCTTTGACTTCAGTTTGACAGAAAGAGAAATGACGGTTATAGCCGCACTTGACAATGAAAAAAGTCTATTCTTCTCACATTATGATCCGGAAATGGTAAAATGGCTGATTAACTATGTGAAATAGCTGCAAAGTATATATCTGTATCTACACTTGACGATTGACATTATACAAGCAATATCCTGAGATCCTGATCAGAAAATCGTAGAAAGTCCATTTTGACTAACTATTCATTTTTCAAAAAACAGCGAAACAGGAATGAATCGGCAAGTAAGATGCAAATATTCCGCATATTTATAGGATGAAAGCCGGAAGTCGTTAACAGGAAGTTAACATCGTAAAAACAAAGAACGAACTTCTTATCAAGAGAAAATTAATATCCTGAAAACAGAAAGTTAACTTTCTGTTTTCAGGATATTAATTTCAGAAAGCAAAACAAGATCAAGTCGTGAGAAAAATGATAAACCGAACCAAAAAAAGGCAATTTTCTTCCAGAATTCAACTATAGATGAACATCTGGAGAATAGCATTTTGGAACCATTCCGCTATTTCAGCATTCAATTTAATTACAATATTCGTCAATTGCCCTTCATCGTGGGCACAATATTTCCAAAATACAAAACGCATGAATTATGCTATTGCAAAATCCACGCGTTTTTATTCTATTTGTCATCGTCAGTCCGTAAAGAAACGTCTCTCCGCATTTCTAAAATACAAAATGACAGATTACTTTTCCGATATTCCCAAAGTCAATCCGCGGCGAGGATGGAATTTCATAAGTCTCTTCGTTACAACCATACGTGTTGTTCCTTCTCCTCCTCCGTTTTCCGTTACACCACTCATTGTTTTCAATGCTACACTCAGCAATGTCTCATTCGTATTACCAAAAGGCAGATAAGTGCTTAAATAAGAATCCTCGTTATATTCATATGCAGGTTTGAAACCGTTGACATAATCCGATTTTTCTTGTACGTTGAATACATTACATACAGCTAAATTCAGGATGAACCGATCCGTAGGATGAACAAAAGGCTCTGTAGCAACATATTCTCCCGCAGTTTGAGTTCCTATCAATATCACCTTCATATAAGGGTTAAGGCAATTGATAACCATCTCCGCAGCTCCTCTCGTAGCATTGGTAGTCAATACATAAACAGTAGATAAGTTGAGATTTGCACCCGACTGGATAAGTTCCGGATTGAACGTCAGATCCTGATTCGATTCTACACGTTTATCATTATACCTCAATAAAGCAAGCAATTGATTCATTTTATCAGCCGGTGCAAGCATAGTGCAGAGCAGCTGTACACAATCTAAACTGCCACCGGTGTTATATCGGAGATCTAACACAAACTCATTTACACCATCTGTCTGGAATTTCCGGAAAACTTTCCGTAAATCGTCATTATAGGTCTGACTATCCGCTGTTGATCCCGCTTTAAACTCATTGTACATCAGGTACCCAACCGTTTTTCCATCCCAAGGGATAATATCGAAATAATGGACAGGCTTATCGGTCAAAGAACGTGAAGCAGATATCGTTGTGTCCCCTATCGGTACGACACTACCAGTTGTTTTGCCATCTTCCCCAACTATCTCTTTATATACACCTATTTGAAGCGTCCGGACACCTCCTTGTTGCAATTCCGGCTCTACCTTTTTGGTGATATAATCTCCATCCAGCATCATAATCCAATGCCCACGCTTCAATCCGGCCTCTTCGGCCGGTGACCCTGGAACAACATAAGAAATCAGAGCATTATAAGCCGTATCGTTATCAAGCACTTTATATAAGCTATAGTCGAAGCCATAGCTTGGGATAGGCTCGTCAAGCAGAGAGTCAATATTACTGAAGCCCTTATCCATGGAAGCAACAGCCTTTTTTAGAAATTCTGCCGGCTCCTGAAAGTAATCCGGAGCGGCAGGTGAAGGCATGTCTTTATACCATAAATACTCCTGACGCATCACACTATCTATCCAAATGTCACGTCCCGTCTCCGGATAATATTCCGGCCAGCGGTCTACACCACAGGAAAAAAGACTTGTCAGTATAAGGGTTCCCAATAAGGGAAGTATCAATAGTTTTCCTCTTTTCATAATCTATCGGCAATCATAATCTGCGCAAATGTAGTGAATACTTAGCTTTCATACCACTATTACGATATAAAAAAACTATCTTTGCTTTCATTCAATAACCGGATATAAAATACAAAACACCTTATTACTATGATTGTACAAAATTTAAATTTTGATCAAACGGTTGCATTAGCAAAAGCCAAAGCTGAAAAAATGATAGAAAACGGACTTTATTCACGTTTCAGGTTATCCGATAAAGAGAGATTGGATAAAGCTCTGTTAGGCTGCATCGGAGAGTTAGCATTCCAACAACATTTAAGTAATCTGGGAATTCCATTCGAATTGGATCATACAGACTTCCAATCCCATCATACCGATGAATTTGACGTTAAAGTAAACGATGCCAAAATAGATATCAAAGTGGCAAAGAAAACAACCGCCAATCCTCCATCCGACAACTGGACCTATGGTTATCCACAGGAACAGCACCCCGAAACAAAAGATTACGTCGTTGTAGGGTGGGTAGACTTCAACAGAAAAGAAGTTGGCTTTTATGGTTGGATCAGAGGAGAGCAAATAGTAAGATTTAAAGTTGTCACCCGCAATTCTTATGCCAAGTACCCTTATCTGACACCTAACCATGAATTCAAATGGGGATGTCTCACTAAAGATTTGAACGAGATTTTGAAGTAAAACGATTAGATTGTCCCTGAAAAACACTCTTCATTAAAGTTTTTTTCATTTTTCTCCAAAAACTCATAGGGTATTCTCTGTTTGAACGATCTTATGTATAGGAAGCAAACTATTATTCACCCTTTAAACTCTGAAAAAGATGAAAACGCAATGGATAAAATCAATCGGATGTGTACTGGCAGTTTTGATTCTGTCGGGTGTTATTCCACTGGCAGCACAGGACAATGTGGAAAAATATACGATAGTCAGTGGCGTAATCAAGGATAAATCGAATAAAAAGAAGCTGGAGCATGTCAATGTCTCGATACCGGAAAGTAATATCGGTACCATCACCAATACTGACGGAGAGTTCTCTTTAAAAATTCCCGAATCGATTCAAGCTAAAGACATAGAAGTTTCGCATATCGGTTATCTCAATGCCCGAATCCCCCTGAAAGGAGAAAGCCTCACGGAACAGACCATTTGGCTCTCTCCTTATGCCAACTTACTCAGCGAGATTATAGTACGGGCCAGAGATCCACGAAGCATTGTGGAAGAAGCACTTCGCAAGATTCCAACCAACTACAGTCCGAAAAGCAATATGCTCAAGGGATTCTACAGGGAAATTGCCCAAAAAGGACGACGGTATATCAATATATCGGAAGCCGTAATAGACATTTATAAAACACCCTACAATGAAACAGCCGAACGAGACCGGGTTCAGATTTCCAAAGGGCGCAGACTGCTAAGCCAAAAGCAAAGCGATACACTGGCTGTAAAATTACTTGGAGGTCCCAATATGGCCATTTATATTGATGTAGTAAAGAACCCTGATTGCCTGTTGGCTAAAGAAGATTTATTGTTCTACGAATTTCGTATGGAAGACCCGACCAGCATCGGTGACCGGTCACAGTATGTCATCAGTTTCCGCCCTAAAGTAAAGTTGTCTTATCCTCTGTGCTATGGTACACTCTATATTGACAAGGAACGCCTTTCGTTCACGCGGGCAGAGTTCAATCTCAGTATGGATGACAAAAACAAGGCGACTCAAGCTATTCTGAGGAAAAAACCTTTCGGACTGCATTTCAAGCCGGTAGAAGTATCCTACCTGGTATCGTACAAGAATCAGGGAGACGTTACTTATCTGAGTTATATCCGGAACAACATTCGTTTCAAATGTGACTGGAAACGCAAACTCTTTTCTACCAATTACACGATCTTATCGGAAATGGTAGTGACAGACAGGGAAGAAAACAACATAACAGCCATTCCCTATAAAGTCGCTTTCAAACAAAACCATGTATTTTCCGACAAAGTGGATAACTTTACCAATGACAACTTCTGGGGAACTTATAACATCATAGAACCCACCGAATCATTGGAACATGCGGTAAACAAACTGAAAAAGCAACAGAAACAGTAACCACTTTTTTTAGTATCTTTGACGAATTCTAACTCCCAATACCCCCGATATGCTGAACGACGTATTCGTACTCACTCAAATAAAAGAAGGAAATATAAAGGCGTTTGAAACATTATTCCGCCAATATTATACTCCGCTTTGCCTGTACGCCGCCAGCATAACGGGAGAAACAGACGTAGCAGAAGAAATTGTTGAAGAATTGTTCTATGTACTCTGGAAAGACCGTGAAAAACTTGAAATCTTTCATTCTATCAAGAGTTATCTCTATCGGTCTGTACGCAACCGTTCCATCCAGTACTGCGAACACCAAGACGTCAGAAAACGCTATCAGGATGCGGTTCTATCTATTCCGGAAAATGTGGCTTCAGCCGATCCACAGGAACAGATTGAATACAAAGAACTGCAACAGCTGATAGACAAAACCCTTAAAAAATTACCGGAGCGCCGTTTCCAGATCTTTCGTCTGCACCATACAGAAGGAAAGAAGTACTCTGAGATAGCTTCCCTCCTCTCACTATCGGTGAAGACTGTGGAGAAAGAAATGACCCGGGCACTCCAAACATTACGAAAAGAAATTGAGAACTATATTCAGACATCATGAATCGAATAGAAAAAAACAAGATCAAAACAGACCGGGCGTGGAACAAGTTATATAATCGCCTGGAGACAGATGGGCTGCTACCTGCCGAGGGGCACAGCTCCGCCATACGTCCGGTTGTATGGATCAGCACAATATCGATTGCAGCAATCATATTCCTATGTATCTATCTGCCCATAACATTACGAACCGACAGCCAACCATCTACCGGTGAGTTACTGGTCAAGGCCAATAAAGAAGAGAACATACTGGTCACCACTCTTGAAGATGGTTCTGTAGTCTATCTTTCCGGACAAACCTCATTGCAATATCCTAAACACTTTTCTGAAAAAAGAAGAGAGGTAAGCCTAAAAGGGAATGCCCTTTTTGATGTAGCGGGCAATCGTGCACGTCCTTTCTTCATTGAAACCGGAAAAGTACAGATTGAGGTGATAGGTACAGCCTTCCATGTAAAAAACAGTGGTAATTCTCCATTTGAGTTATCCGTCCAGCGAGGCGAAGTAAAAGTCACTCAAAAACAGAACGGACAAGAAATACACGTCAAAGCAGGAGAAACTGCCACTTTATTACAGAATAAATGGCACCTGACTGCAACCAAAGATTCCAAACAGTTTGCCCGTTATATGCAAAAGATGTGCTTTAAAGACGAACGGCTGGACAATATCCTGCATGCCATTAATCTACGCCAGTCAGAGATCCATTTAGAGAGTTCCCCGGAATTGGACGAACATTTGCTGACAGTTTCTTTTTCGGATGACTCCCCTGAAAAAATGGCCGAATTAATTAGCATGGCACTGAACCTGAAGTGTACACGTAAGCATAATGTAATCACTCTTACTAAGTAGCTCCGGAACTTAAAGAAGAAAAAGAAATGAAAACTTTGAAAAGTCTCTCCCTGCAATATTTATTCACTTGTCTGCTATTGTTTATGGCAGTTCGGGTGAAAGCAGACGGCTCCGGTATCTTCGACCGCATCATCCGGCTTCCAAGAACTGAAGCAACAGTCTATCAATCTTTGGCCAAAATAACAGAAGAGACAGGATATCTGTTTATCTATGACAGCAAACTGATTGACAATGAACGTAAGATAAAATTAAAAGGCGGAAAACGAACCGTACGTCAGGCCATTTATGACATCATCGGCAGCGACAGTCTTCAACTCCGCTCTGTGGATAAGCACATTATTATCAACCAACCGGAAAGCATGGTAACAACTGAATGGAAAGCAAACTCTCACAAAGACAGCACATCCTTTTTCACCCTTGAGGGAATATTGATAGACCAACTCTCCAGAGAACCGATTCCCTATGCTACCGTAAGTGTGCAGGGAACCTCTATTGGCAGCGTTAGCAATCAAAATGGAAGTTTCAGACTTAATCTGCCCGACTCTCTCCAGAACAGCCGGATTCACTTTTCGCATCTGGGCTATGTGCCACAAACGACGGACGCTTCCCTCCTTGCCGGACGAAGCGGTACTTTTGCATTAGAACCCAAAGTAATTCCTTTGCAGGAGGTTATTGTACGTATTGTCAACCCGGTACGCCTGTTGAGAGAAATGCTCAATTTGCGAAAAAAGAATTACTCACAAAATCCTGTCTACCTGACTTCTTTTTACAGAGAAGGAATCGAACAAAAGAATCGGTTTGTCAGTCTGACAGAAGGAATCTTCAAGATATACAAAGCTCCTTCGGACGATCCGGAGAAGGCTGATCAGGTGAAGTTACTGAAAATGCGACGCATCACCAACCAAGCCGTAAAAGACACTTTAATTGCTAAAATGAAATCGGGTATCCACGCCTGTATCGAATTGGATCTTATCAAGAGTCTGCCCGATTTCCTACTTCCGGACTCCAAAGAGTGTGTATACGTTTATACTTCCAGCGATCTTGCCGTAATCGATAACCGGCTTGCCAACGTGATCTACTTCAAACAACATCCGGGCATCAAGACCCCATACTATTGTGGAGAACTCTATATCGATCCTGAAGATGGTGCCCTGCTACGCGCACGATTCGAATTGATTCCCCGGTATATACACAAAGCCGCCAACATGCTGGTAGAAAAAAGAAGCCGCAATATCCGGATCATTCCACAAAAGGTAGTCTATACGGTATCTTATAAGCCCTGGAATCAAACGTATTACATCCACCATGTCCGTGGAGACTTACACTTCAAGATAAAACAAAGGAACAAATGGCTCAGCAATACAAACCTGCATACTTGGTTTGAAATGGTCACTTGTAAGATAGAAACGGGCAATGTCAGCCGTTTCGCTTACAGTGACCGACTGGCTACACATACCATTTTTGCAGAAACTCCATTTGTATACGACAAAGATTTTTGGGAGGATTTCAATATAATTCCTCCCGAAAAAAAGTTAAGTGAAGCCATCGAGAAAATTTCTTCAAAAATAGAAGAGACCGAAAACTGAAGACCATACAGATCTACTTTTTCTTGCCTACTCCTCGTTCGGCAATATAGACTCCACTCAAAATCAATGCCGATCCCAATAGAGCAACTATCGTGATTGTCTCGTCAATCACGATAGCAGAAGTCAGTAAGGTAATAAGCGGAACAACGTAAATATAACTGGTAGTGCAAACCACTCCCAATTGTTTCACTGCCGTATTCCACATAATGTAGCACAGCATCGAAGCAATCACTCCCAGAAAAAGCAGGTTTAAAACAACGACCGGTTGGAAAAGAATATGTGTATCCATCTGCAAAGGAGAGACAAAAAAGAGAGGTAAAAGGGTCAGCAGACCATAAAAGAAAACCTTCCGTGTTATGAACAACGTTGGATAATGAGTATTCATCCGCCTGAGAAGTAAACAATAGAAAGCCCACATCAATGCTGCCGCCAGAGTCAGAATATCGCCAACCGGACTAAGCTGCAGAATGAAACTGCCATTGAACACAACCAGTCCCACTCCAATGAGTGCTATCAAAGAGCCACCTACCAAACGGGCCTTCAATTTGTCACCTTTATAAAAGAAAGGAGCCAGCAGCGCTGTTAAGACAGGAGTTGTACAGATAATGAGTGATACATTTGAAGCAAGCGTCATCCCCAACGCAGTGTTTTCGGCAACAAAATAGAGTGAGCCTCCACACAATCCAAGCCCCACAAACCGCAGTTCGTCCTGCCAACTTTTGGCCCGTAACACACGGGGAGAGAAAAACCAGATACAGATATATGCCAATAAAAAACGGTAGAACAGAATATCGACAGGCGACAGACCATATTTTATCAGGACCTTGGTAGAAACAAACGTAGTTCCCCATATCATTACCGTCACCGCCGCCATCACGTGATACCATCCGGCCGTTTTTAAAGTTGTTTTCATATTTGCCCGATTTGCTATAAAATTTTCTCCGCAAAGATAAGGATTGCAGACGGAAGAAAATCGTATCTTTGCCATTCATTTTCCACAAAAATACCATTATGCAAGGAATCAAGAATCTGACTCAAGGTCCTATCAACAGACAACTGTTCAACCTGGCCATGCCCATTATGGCAACCTCCTTTATCCAGATGGCATATAGCCTGACAGATATGGCCTGGGTAGGACGCCTCGGAAGTGAAGCCGTCGCTGCCGTAGGCTCAGTAGGCATTCTTACATGGATGTCCGGTTCCATTTCTCTATTGAATAAAGTAGGTTCTGAGGTTAGTGTCGGACAATCCATAGGTGCACAAAATTACGAAGATGCCCGTTGTTTTGCTTCGCACAACATTACCATTGCACTTGTTATTTCACTCTGCTGGGGCGGACTGCTCTTTCTATTCGCCCGTCCCATCATCGGCATTTACGAGCTGGAAGCACACATCACCGAAAATGCAATTGCTTATCTGCGCATCATTTCTACCGGACTGCCTTTCATATTTCTTTCGGCGGCCTTCACCGGTATTTATAATGCGGCTGGAAGAAGCAAAATCCCATTCTATATCAGTGGCACCGGATTATTACTTAATATTATCCTCGACCCACTTTTCATTTTCGGTTTCGGATTGGGTACCAACGGAGCGGCCTATGCTACCTGGATTTCACAGGCAGCAGTATTCGGCATTTTCATCTACCAATTACGTTGCAGAGATGCTTTGTTGGAACGGTTCCCGTTTTTCACGCGGCTAAAAAAGAAATACACCCATCGCATCCTGAAACTGGGGCTACCGGTAGCTACTCTCAATACTCTGTTTGCTTTCGTCAATATGTTCCTTTGCCGTACTGCATCCGAACAAGGAGGACACATCGGACTGATGACTTTTACGACCGGAGGACAAATAGAAGCCATTACCTGGAATACATCGCAGGGATTCTCCACAGCCCTGAGTGCTTTTATCGCCCAAAATTATGCAGCCGGACGAACGGACCGCGTAATAAAGTCATGGCATACGACTTTGTTGATGACTTCGGTTTTCGGTACCCTTTGTACCTTACTATTCGTCTTTTTCGGGAACGAAGTATTTGCCCTTTTTGTCCCCGAGCAGGCTGCCTATGAGGCCGGTGGTATTTTTCTCCGTATCGATGGCTATTCACAGCTCTTCATGATGCTTGAAATCACGACACAAGGAGTATTCTATGGCATCGGACGAACAATTCCGCCTGCCATCATCAGTATTACATGTAACTATATGCGTATTCCACTCGCTATTCTGTTTGTCCGTATGGGCATGGGTGTAGAAGGCATTTGGTGGGCCGTGTGCGTCACTACAGTTGCTAAAGGACTGATATTGGCAGGGTGGTTTGCTCTGATTAAACGAAAAGTACTGTCACGCCCCGTAGTCTGAAAAGAAATTGTTCAACTCAGGCAACAAAAGTATATACCTTCTTGTTTTTTTTACAAGGCAAATGACAGGCTAACCAAATAATCTGTATATTTGCCATGTTTTTATAAAATGGAGGTATCCATTTAATTATTAACTATATAAAAAGAGCTTAATTATGAAGAAGATTAAATTTATGGCTTTGTTTCTGAGCATGGCCCTCGTTTTCGGAAGTTGTGGAAGCATGAACAATACAGCTAAAGGCGGTGTCATCGGAGGTGGTTCGGGAGCTGCTTTGGGAGCTATTATCGGTGGTATTGCCGGTAAAGGAAAAGGTGCAGCCATAGGTGCGGCAGTAGGTACTGCCGTAGGTGCCGGAGCAGGTGTGTTGATTGGTCGTAAAATGGACAAAAAAGCTGCCGAAGCTGCAAAAATTAAAGATGCGCAAGTGGAACAGGTTACTGATAACAACGGACTGGCTGCTGTAAAAGTAACTTTCCCGTCAGGAATACTTTTTGCATTCAATTCTTCCGCACTGAGCGCAGCATCCAAACAATCTTTAGCTGAATTTGCCAATATTCTGAAAGAAGATCCAACAGTCGACGTAGCCATTATCGGTCATACAGACAAAGTAGGTACTTATGAAGCGAATCAAAAAGTATCTTCCAACCGTGCATATGCAGTAGAAAATTACCTTCAGTCTTGTGGTGTTAAACCTTATCAATTCAAAAAGGTAGAAGGTGTAGGCTATTCGCAGTACAACGAAGCTGAAACACCTGAACAAAACCGTCGTGTAGAAATATTCATGTACGCCAGTGAGCAAATGATTAAAAACGCTGAGGCTGGTAAATAATAATTTCATAACGCACCCATAGGTGTTTTATGCCATGTGCCAATATACTGATTAATCCTGAATGATGGAGGATATATAAAATCGGTACATTGGCACATTCGTATACCGAACCAACAATATCACACACAATGAAACTCCGGAAACCCTTTCGCATTCTGCGTAACCTGATCCTCTTCTTTTTTATCTCCTCGATCGGCGCAGTCATTTTCTATCGATTCGTACCGGTATATGTCACTCCGTTAATGATTATCCGTTCTGTTCAGCAACTCACTTCCGGAGAAAAAGTGATATGCAAACATACATGGGTACCATTTAATAAAATCTCTCCCAGCCTGCCAATGGCTGTGATTGCTTCCGAAGACAATCGCTTCGCTTCACACAACGGATTCGATATGATAGAAATCAAGAAAGCGATGAAAGAAAACGAAACCCGGAAAAAGAAACGGGGCGCCAGTACCATCAGCCAGCAAACTGCAAAAAACGTTTTTCTTTGGCCTCAATCTTCATGGATAAGAAAAGGATTCGAAGTATATTTTACGTTCCTGATCGAAAGATGCTGGTCGAAAGAACGGATTATGGAAGTCTACCTAAACTCCATCGAAATGGGTAAAGGCATTTATGGCGCACAGGCAACAGCTAAATATAAGTTCAAAACTACAGCAGCCAAACTCACCAGGGGACAATGTGCCCTAATTGCAGCTACTTTACCCAACCCAATACGATTTGATTCGGCACGCCCTTCACCTTATATCAAACGACGTCAGGGGCAAATTCTGCGTCTGATGAATCTGGTTCCGAAATTCCCTTCTGCCAATAAGAAAAAAGAGCAAGGAAAAGATACGAAAAGCCCTCAAAATAAGAAAAAGAAAAAATAACAACTTTAAAATTAAAAGACGATTAATTTGATCACAGAAACATTGTTCAATAATAGCTCAAAAGTCTCAGATCATGTATACGGAGAAAAAACTCCTTAAAATAAAATAATATAAGAATAATAAAGAAGGCTGCCTCTGTGAATAGAAGCAGCCTCAGATTTATGTGAAACAGGAAATTACTGTTGAGGTCCCGTACCAAAAGCCGGCGCCTCTTTATCATACCAGACACGTTCTTTGCTCAACGTTACAGGCGAATTACTCATTTCGCCCTCATACGTATATCCCTGTGCTTGATAAGCTGCAATCGTAATGTCACGGAGCAAATCAGAATCAAGAGGTTTACTTACCGGGAAGCGTCGTGGAATTACGTACTGGTCGCCCAATAACGGATCGAAGTCCTGATATGGTAACAAGGTACTATTCTTCATCGGTACTCCCGAACGGCGAGCAGTAACAAACATATCCATCGGAAGCATCAGATAATGAATGTATTGCTGAATATAAACCTTCTCAAGATCTTTATTCAGATCACCGGTCAAGTGGTAAGCATCATGTGACAGCATTTCATCAATCATACCTTCCTTCAGACTGATTGTTTTATCATGTACATCGTTCGCATAGGTTTTATCATAGTAAGGAATATGATTCTTACCGGCAACAAAATCATAACCGCGGACAGACATTTCCACGCCTGCGTTCAAATACTGTTGTGCGGTCATCGGCAGATTGGCTCCTAACAATTTGAACTCCGCCAACAAAAGGTTTGTTTCACCCGCAGAGAAATACAAACCATACCATCCGTACTCTTCCTTATCCTGTACAGGAGCTACATCGGGCACATCGGGGAACGTGTAAATAAGCAAACCTTTAATATTTTCTGTATTCCGGTAAGCAATCGGAGTATAGGTCTTTTTCGCATCGTCTTTGCTCAGCAAATAGAACAACTCGTTGTTGGGATCGAAATAATCTTTATATTCATCCTTTTTATTGATATCCACCTGACAAGGAACCCCATAATAGCGTACCCAAGGCTCTCCGGGAGCCTTCCAGCTCTCAAAATGTTTCTTTCCGTCAGCACCGACCGTATAATTCACATTGGCCTCTACATAAAATGGTAAGGCTCTTTTCTGATCAAAGAAACCTTGAACTACATTAGAGTTATAATCATTCTTCTGGAAGAAATAGAACAGACGTGGATCGCGATTGCTCACCATAAAATCGATCAACTGCTTGGTTCCTGCACCAACAGAAATATCATTGTTCCAGTTATTATCTCTCTTACCTTTATTGAAAACAAAATCATCATCAAGGGATAAAATAAGACCGGCCGGATTCTGAACAGCTTCATTCACAATGGCAATTGCACGGGCCTTGTCTTTATTAATCAGACGGGCAGCAATTCTAAGCTTCAATGAATTAGCCAGTTTGGCCCATTTGTCAAGCTTTCCTTTATAAATAAAATCCTGGGCACCAAGCACGTCCTGCGGATTTTTTTCTTTTAGATAGTTAATCGTTTCGTCAAGCTGTTTCAACCAAAGCTCAAACAATTCTTCCTGCGTATCGTATTTCGGAGTCAGAGTCCCACCGTAACGAGCCATTTCTGCTTCTGAGTACTGACGGGAACCATACATGTCCGAGTCTTCAAGTCCCAGATATACCAACATCGGGTTACATAGATAAGCAATATATTCATACTTTTCCTTCTCGTCATCCGGCATCAGACTGATCTGATACTTTATTTCATTGGTATAACGAAGCACTTCGTTGACCTGATAGCCACAGCCGGTTTGAGTTACCACATTCAACTTGCTGGAGTTTCCACCTCCCGCTGCAGTTGCCTGCACCCAGGTAGACATTGCATCGAAGCCGGCAAACCACTGAAGATAATCGGCCGGTTGAAAACTCATGGCACATTGAGTAAATAAATAGCGTACGTTAGGTTTAGAAACTGTAGAGGGATCGGTATTCTGCCCGGCAAACTCGTCTTTACAAGACGACATCAGGAACCCTGTACCTACAACAGTCATAGCTGCAAGATATAGATATTTTTTCATTATTTGTTTCATACTAAATATCACATTAAAGGTTTAGAAATCTAAATTAACAGTCATCATATAGTTAGCCGTATAAGGTTCATAACCACGGATACGGAACTCAGAAGCCGTATTACCACGGACACTCTCAGGATTCAGATGGTTAGGTAATGAATTATACAGATATCCCAGATTGCGTGCAGAGAAACTCAACCCCAATCCCTGAGCGCCAAACTTACTTGCTACCGATTTCGGAAAGCGATACGACAATGTGATCTCACGCAACGCAATGTAATTCAACTCATGTACCCAAGTGTCGAATATTGTATTCTGTCCCCAAGCCGCACGATTCACATGATAAGTTCCGGCATGTGTGGGTTCCAGTTTTCCTTCTGCCACCAGCTGTTTATAGGACATACCACTTACATCCATTTTAGTTCCGTCTACAAGTGTTGCGAACGTACCGTTCTTAAATACTCCGTCAGGGATAACACCATCACCATAAAAGATACCTTTGCTATCGCCATACTGACTGGTCCAAGACAAGCCACCATGTTCAGGGTCACGCCATTTCAAAGAACTCTTGATCCATCCGGCCTGTGTGCCATACAAGTTAGAATAAGAAGCTACCAACCCGCCAAAACGCATATCAGTAGCAATATGCAAACTAAGGTTTTTCCAGGACAGCGTAGTAGATAAGGACCCTAAAAAGTCAGGAGTCATTTTACCCACTTCCTGTACTTTTCCGCTACGTGCTTCATAAGCCCCTCTCCAACTGTCGTCCCATTCCAACAGTGTTTCTCCTTTGTCATTTTTGGCAGGGAGAATGTCAGACATCAACAATCCGTAGTCACCACCTACTCTGGCAACCGAACCGATATGGTAATCGTAATCATTAGCATAACCGCTCAGCGCAATGTAATCGGCTACGTTTTCATGTAATGAGATAATAGTATTTTTATTCTTTGTATAAGTCATTGCGACATCCCACTGCCAATCCTTGTTTTTATATGGAGTGGCGTTTACAGCAATCTCAATACCTTTATTCTGAATATTACCTGCATTTATCAACTGAGTGTTGACACCCGAAATAGCAGGAACTTCAATCGACATAATCTGATCCCTCGTATTTTCCTTATAATAGGTAACGTCAAAATTCAAACGGCTATCAAACAAACGCAAGTCCAGACCAATCTCCCAAGCATTCTTACGTTCCGGCTTCAACTTCAGACTCTTCATTGTTTTATCCAGAGTGTTCACATAGATATTGCCATCATACATTTCTTTGGTTCCAAAACCATATACCGAATTCACATAATAGGGATCGGTATCGTTACCGACCTGTGCCCACGACCCACGTACTTTGGCAAAAGTGATCCAACGCGGCAAATCAAATGTTTCATTAAGCAGCCATGAGCCGGATACTGATGGGTAGAAATAAGAATAAGTACCCATTCCGCTTTGATATACCAAAGAAGAAGACCAGTCATTACGCCCCGTTATATCTAAATAAATTTGATTTTTCCATCCCAGATTCAGGGCAAAAACAGCAGACATCATTCGCTTAGTATTCGAGATGCTGGCTTCCGACTTTTTAGGATTCTTTGAGTTATCGACAAACCACTGTCCCGGTACTACCATACCACCATCTGTATATACTTTGTATGCCTCCGAACGGCTCGTATAGTATTCGTACCGCGCAAAACCACCTACACTGAAATCTTTTATCTGCTTATTGACAGTAAATGTTCCGCCAAAAGTAGCTTGCTCTTTCGTAGTTTGCCCCATTGTGTACTTACCGCCTTCATTTGCATATCCACTACCCAACTGTTTTTCTTCAAATTTAGTATAATAGTAGTTCATATTAGCATCGGCCTTAAATCTCAACCAATCCAGAATCTGTACGTTCACTTCCATCTGGGGGCGAACCACGGTCTCTTTCTGAGAATAATCGTATTTGTCAATCATGAAAAACAGATCACGTCCAGGAACAGAACCATATTTATCACCATAGCTTGTAGATGCCAGTCCACCATGCTCACCCAGATATTTATCACGGAAATAATTCACATCCAGCATCGGAGTCATAATGGTGCCGTTCGGATTGACGAAACGTTCTCCCACCGTTCTCGGAGAGTTCTTCGGATTCGAATTAGTAAAACTCATAGCTGCCGAAACCTCCACCCGGTCACTGATCTTATGCGAACCTTTCAACAAAAACGAATAACGTTCGAATGTATTTTTTTCGCTGGTAGATCTTGCTTTTTTATAAGAAAGAGAGGTGTAATATGATGTTTTATCATTCCCACCGCGAATAGCCACATTCGTATTGGAGTTCAGTCCCAATTGATACAGGTCCAGCATATTGTCCTTATGAGGTGAATAGTTGGTCCAAGTACCGTCATAATTACGGATCGGCTGACCATCATATTTAGGTCCCCACCCGTAACTACCCGCACCAATCAAGGTCCGGTCTCCTTTATCATCAAGTTTAAACTGAAAAGGATCCCATACAGAGCCATTGTTGTCCGTGTCTTTCCAACCAGGCATTACCCCTACTCCATATTCAGTCTGGATATCCGGTGTTCTGTAAGCATGATCGATACCAAATGTTTGAGATACGGAAACTCCGAAACCTTTAAAGCCTTTACCCGATTTGGTAGTAATTACTACAGCTCCGTTCAGACCACGCGAACCATAAAGTGCAGTCGCAGCTGCACCTTTCAGTACCGAAACTGTTTCAAAGTCATCCGGATTTAAATTCTTCAATTCATTTCCATAATCATTTGCGTTATTGTTTCCGGCATCCCAGTCCATTGTTGTATTTCCGGAAGTCGAGTTATCAAGGATAACCCCATCAATGACATAAATAGGCTGGTTATTGCCTTTCAAGGTAGAGGCGCCACGAATCTGAATTTTTGTAGCTCCGAACATACCTCCATCCGACTGACGAATCTCGACACCGGCCACTTTTCCTTGTAAGGCAGCCACCGGAGAAATCGTATTGGCAGCTTTTAAATCGTCTCCTTTGACCTCGGTCACTGCATATCCCAAAGCTTTCTGTTCACGTTTCAAACCTAAAGCTGTCACTACAACCTCGTCCAATATCTGGGTATCTTCTTGAAGCACAACATTAATAACGGTTTTACCTTTTACGTTTACATCCTGTTTCTTCATACCGATATAAGAAAATTCCAAGACTCCTTCTACAGGAACATTAGATAAGGTGTAATTGCCATCAATATCTGTCACTGTACCATTTGATGAACCTTTAACAAGTACACTCCCTCCGATAATCGGTTCACCGGTTCCATCTTTTACAATTCCTTTCACTGTTATATTCTGCGCAAAAGCAGTAACAGATAAAAAAGACAGAACAAGCACGAACATTTTCTTCATCAATCTCACATTGATAATTTTCGAGTTATTCATTCATTTTTCTTTTTTAGTTAAACAATATGTGTTAATTTAGGTTATAATAAAGATTATAGTTCTCTTAGAACTTGGTTATTCTTGAAAAACGTAAATTATATACAATATTAACCTCTTTATTGCAGCGTAATTTTACATTTGTCAATGAGATTTAGTTGTATATTCTAAAATAAGGAGTTGCCAATCTTATTTTGCGGAGTAAATATAGATATAAAGTATCAAAATACAATAAATATACTATAATATTTTTAAATACTAATTTCTACTTTTTCCCCTTCGGCAATTAACACCCACCAGAATCCCTATAGAAGTGCCTGTAATGTATCCAAGAACTGAGTTCTAAGAGAACTTAGCTTATATGTTTTTCTACTCGCCCAAGATGGGTTTGAGATGTATATGTCATTTCTCCGATTAACTTCAGCCATAAGGTTTGATCACTATTTACAAGTAAAAGTTCTATCCATACTTAAAAGCTTAGAAAAGATTCCTTATTTCTTTTTTGAATATAAAACCAATATTTATTTACTAACTACGAAAAACAATCAATAGATTTCTACCCAAACAGGATATTACAAATGTAATATCTAACCGAAATCAAATATTATAGCAAATATGACAGTCAAATATAGCTATCAGACTTTCTTTAATTGACCAGACAACCTACAGAAAATAGGCATCTAACTTGAGGAAAGGGCAAAAAAACAAGGACCGCCCCGGTTTACACCGGGAACGGTCCTTATCCACTCTATAACAATACAACTTTTAAACGTTATGCCGGTTCTTCACATCTTTCTACATAAGCCAATGCATCTCCCTTATTGACCAAAGCACCCTGTTTGGCACACACCTCAATGATACGTCCGCTAAAGTTGGCCAATACCCTGTCATAAGTATGCCACGGAGTGGCAATATAACAGAATACATCATCCGGCTCATACTTATGCCCTACTTCCGGAGGCATAGAAGGTGACTCCACATCAATTTCCCAAATGATTCTTCCTTTTTCCATCGCGGTTATTGGTTCCGCCTTGGCACGCTTCATTCTCTTCACGTCTTCTTCAGAGAAACCTTGTTTGACTAATGCCGCATCTTTGGCACGTTGCAAATCCTCTTCAAACCTTTTTTTAGCTACCCCCGACTTATAGTCACGATATTGCCTGTCATGCATAGCCAGTTCAAAAAGTTCTTCGTCGTCAGGTCCGAATTCCCATCCGTTCTCCAGCATTTCTTTCCGGTACTCTTCAAGCTGATCAGGGTAATTCTTCTGTGGATCTTCATCCGTAAATTCATATCCTTTTTCTTTTGCCAAAGCTATAATTTCGGGATCCAAAGGTCCGGGCAAACGTCCGCTTTTCCCCAGAATCATCCCCCAGGTATTATTATCTATCATACTCCAACGCTCCTCACCCTTCACATGTGCCATTACGTTCATCAATGCCACGTTCTTCACGTACTGGCTGAATGGAGTCACCAACGGAGGATAGCCCAACTTGGGCCACACATATTCTACTTCGTCGAACAGCATCACAAGCAGATCGTCGATGCTGAGCTCAGGTTGATTATTATTCCGAAGTATCATATTGATACCGGCATGTACTCCTTTCAGATCGGCCATCATAGACCCCATCATCCCACCCGGTAAACCACATTTCAACAATAATGAAGACATATGCTTGTTGGTCGGATCCATGAAATAGCCGAGGAAATCATCAATGAATTCCTGTGTCATGGCACGTGCTTTCATATATGCTTTCATGTTGATCTCAGGAACACGGAAACCGGCATCTTTCAACATGGCCTGTACGGAGATCACATCCGGATGAACTTTACCCCAGGATATGGGTTCCATGGCTACGTCAATAATATCAGCACCATTCTCGCAAACTTCAAGAATGGAAGCCATTGATAATCCGGGACCACTATGCCCGTGATATTGAATCAAGACTTCAGGATGACGCTCTTTTATAGCTTTCGTCAATCGCCCTAACATGACAGGACGTCCTACTCCCGCCATATCTTTCAGGCAGATTTCAGGAGCACCGGCCTCAATCAGTTTGTCGGCAATGGCTGTGTAATACTCCACCGTATGTACCGGCGAGAAGGTAATACACAAAGTCGCTTGTGGAATCATTCCCCCCTCAAGCGCATAGTGTATAGAAGGAATAATATTCCTCACTTCATTCAATCCACAAAAAATACGGGTTATATCTACCCCTTGAGCATGCTTGACTTTATACATCAACCGACGGACATCGGCAGGAACGGGATACATCCGCAAACCATTTAGTCCCCTGTCGAGCATATGGGTTTGTATTCCGGCATCATTGAAGGGTTTGGTAAAAGCCCGTACTGCTTTGTTAGGATTTTCACCATAGAGCAGGTTGACTTGCTCAAAAGCTCCTCCATTGGTTTCCACACGGGCAAAACATCCCATTTCAATAATCAAAGGTGCAATTCGTACTAACTGGTCGACACGGGGTTGGTATTTACCGGACGACTGCCACATGTCCCGATATACGAGACTGAATTTAATTTCCTTTTTCATTGCCGTAAGTTATAAGTGATTTCACATTCATAGGTTAACTTGTCATTACAAATATACTGAGATATCTGACATAAAGACAAAAATCAACCTTAAAAAGTTTCCATAAAAGATATGTTATATATCATATTGTCACAAAAACAAAGGAGCAAGGAGGGGTTCCCTCGCTTACTCCTTCTTTTGCACAACTAAAAATCTACACTAAATCAGTATCTAAAAATCAATCTTTCTAATTATAATCAGTATCACCTTAATTAAACGAAGTCCTTCAATTCCTGTTGCAGTCTCTGCCGGGTAAAAAAGATCCGGCTCTTAACCGTACCGAGTGGCAATTCTAATTTTTCAGCTATTTCACGATATTTAAATCCGGAAACATGCATTGAAAACGGTACTTTATATTCTTTAGGCAACGCATTTACTACACGGTGCATTTCTTTCAAGTCATAGGCTCCTTCGGTACTTTCAAATCCGGAGTCTTGCGGGAGATTCAGATGGAAGAGGTTGTCGGTTTGGTCTACATAAGTTTGGTCACGCACAACTTTGCGGTAATTATTAATAAAGATGTTGCGCATGATTGTATACATCCAGCCTTTAAAATTAGTATCCGGCATAAATTTATCTTCATTATCTAATGCTTTCAATGAAGTTTCTTGTAACAGGTCATTGGCTTCTTCGCGATTGGCTGTGAGTTTATAAGCAAAACGGAGTAACTCTTCTTGTACTCCTATCAGGTCTTTTCTAAAACTTAAACTTTTCATACGTTGCGGTTTTTAAGCGGTTAATATTTCGTTTCTTTCTCGATGATGCAAGTTTAAGGCTTATTTTAGATTTCAGTAGGGTAAATTTCACCAATCTTTGGGGTAAAAACTATCATTTGATAGTTTTTGGGTGCTATTTGACAGTTTTTGGGTGTTATTTCAGGAAGGATTCAATACACTTCGAGAGGTTTGTTTGATAATTAATGTTTTTTATTATGCGCTTTTTGTAAATAGAGACTGAATCACATACCTTTGGATCAAGTTTAACAACGTTAAGAATCAAAAGAATTATGAACTTACTTATCATTTTGGGGATTGTAGTCATCCTCGCCATTATCATTGCTTCCATGTACAACTCGCTGGTAAAACTGAGAAACAACCGTGAAAATGCATTTGCCGACATCGATGTACAGTTAAAGCAACGTCACGACCTTATCCCGCAATTAGTAGATACAGTAAAGGGATATGCATCTCACGAAAAGGATACACTTGAACGCGTCATTCAGGCTCGCAACGGAGCTGTCAGTGCCCGAACAATCGATGAAAAGATTACAGCAGAGAATCAACTTAGTTCCGCCCTCGCGGGATTGAAAATCACCTTGGAAGCTTACCCCGATTTAAAGGCTAACCAAAACTTCCTCCAGTTGCAGGAAGAGATTTCGGACGTAGAAAACAAACTGGCTGCAGTACGCCGCTACTTTAACTCAGCTACCAAAGAACTGAACAATGCAGTACAGACATTCCCTTCCAACTTGATAGCCAACATGTTCGGCTTTCATAAAGAAATGATGTTCGATTTGGGTACTGAACAACGTGCCAATCTGGAAGAAGCCCCGAAAATCAAATTCTAATCCCCAGGAAAGTATATACACATGCAATACGTCGGAATACAGACACAACAGAGCCGGAATAACCTACGTTCCGGCATCTTACTGTTCCTTTTCCCTTGCCTGGTGGCAGTACTGACTTATTTGTTCAGCTACCTGCTCATCACTTTTACCGTGACAGATGATTACGGGCAATACGACACATTGGCAATGACCAATCAAATGTTTATTAACCTGATTCCTTATATTATAGGAGGCGTTCTGGTCTGGTTTATTATTGCCTACTTTGCCAATTCCAGTATTATCAAAGCAGCTACAGGGGCACGACCATTGGAACGTAAAGAAAATAAACGCATCTACAATTTAGTGGAGAATCTCTGTATGTCGCAAGGGATGAAAATGCCTAAAATCAACATAATCGATGACAATTCACTCAATGCGTATGCCAGCGGAATTAACGAACGTACTTATACGGTCACCTTATCAAAAGGAATCATCGAGAAACTCAATGACGAAGAACTCGAAGGGGTCATTGCACACGAGTTGACACATATCCGTAATCACGATGTCCGACTGCTGATTATCTCCATTGTATTCGTAGGCATCTTTTCGATGTTGGCACAAATAGCACTGCGCTCCGTTTATTACTCTTCGTGGACACGCAGCCGGAATGATAAAAACAATGGTGCCATCCTCATCTTGGTTTTAGCCATGATTGTAGCCGCCATCGGCTATTTCTTTGCCACGCTGATGCGCTTTGCCATCTCCCGCAAACGTGAATACATGGCCGATGCAGGAGCAGCAGAAATGACAAAGAACCCATTGGCTCTGGCCAGTGCTTTAAGAAAGATATCTGCAGATCCCGATATAGAAGCTGTGGAGCGCGAAGATGTAGCGCAGTTATTCATACAACATCCTGGCAAACAGGCTAAAAGCGCATTGAGCGGGCTAAGCGGGCTCTTCGCCACCCATCCGCCAATCGAAAAACGAATTGCCATTCTGGAACAGTTCTAACAGAAATATCCTCCCCATATAGACTCAAAAGTCTTCTTCGCCACAGGTTATACAGATTAAGCATTATGTAAACGACGATTTAAAATTCATTCTGTGTTAATCAGTGCAATCTGTGGTAAGTTTTGACATGCCCTCCTTTTTTATTCTTTGTGAAATCCCATCCGGTAAACACGAAATAATATTAAATCATTTGTCTGCTTTATACATTTTATCTCTTCCGACCGTTATCTTTATGTAAACATCCGAAAAACAACCATTGATATGAAAACAAGCAAATGTATCATCCTTCTGATGTTGCTCATCATCGGAACAGGAGTTTGCCCGCTTCAGGCCCAAAGCCGGAAAGAAAAGAAAGAGCAAAAAGAGCAAACAGTAAAAGAGCTGATCGAATCGGAAAACTACCGGATTGACGTATCTACAGCATACCCACGCCGAGGGCATATGATTCCACTGACCTCAGTTTATTCTGTGGTAGTTCGAAACGATTCGGTCTTTTCACAACTACCCTATTTCGGGCGTGCTTATTCTATTCCCTATGGAGGAGGGCAAGGACTGATGTTCAAGGCTCCGATTGACAAATATAATATGGTCATGGGCAAACGCGGAGCAGCAAAGATAAACTTCACCGCCAGAAACTCCGAAGATCAGTTCAAGTTTAGAATCACTATCTATTCTAATGGTTCGTCCAGCATAGATGTCGATATGCAGAATCGTGAATCGATCAGCTTCTCCGGTGATCTGATACTGCCGGACTAAAATTAGTATAAGTCTACTCCCCTTTCAGGATAGGCAAACAGATCTGATATTTCACAGCCAATGCGCGTACCACAAAAATGCAACAGCCACTGATGACCTGTGTTAAAGCAGCATCAACACCCAGACGGTCGAGTCCCCAATAAATGACTCCGCCAATAACGCATGCCATGGCATAAATCTCTTTACGGAAAATCAACGGAATCTCGTTGATAAACACATCGCGGATTACGCCACCGGCCGCTCCGGTCATTGTGCCCATAATGATGGCCACCCAAAAGGCATAGCCCAAATCGATCGTTTTGCTGATACCAACTACCGTAAATAATGCAAGCCCAATGCTATCGAAGATAAAAAACGTGTTGTGCATATGAATCAGATGCTTCCGGAAAAAGATAACCCACAGAAGGGCCAGCGCCGAACAGATAAGATAAATGGGATTCGTCATCCAGAACGGAGTAACGTCCAGCAATACGTCACGTATAGTACCACCGCCAATGGCAACAGCCACACCGGCTACATAAGCACCAAACCAGTCAAACTGTTTGGCAGATGCAAGACGAATGCCACTAATGGCAAAAGCAAATGTCCCGATAAACTCCAGAATCTGGATAAAGGTCGGAATCTGAAAGATTGTTGGCATATATCAAGTTTTTTGTGTGCAAAGAAACAAATAATTCCGCAAGAAAGTGTACATTTGTTCCTTGAAAATTGTAAGAATACGAAGATGAAGATAACGATTGTTGCCGGGGCTCGCCCTAACTTTATGAAAATCGCCCCTATCACCCGGGCTATCGATGCCGCTAAGGCACAAGGTAAACGCATTTCTTATCGCCTGGTTTACACAGGGATAGAGAATGACACCAGTCTGGATGCATCCTTATTTGCAGATCTGCATATGAAAGCTCCCGATGCCTATCTGGGCGTAAACGGCAATAACCCTACAGAACTTACTGCGGGAATAATGATCGCCTTTGAACGTGAACTGACGGAAAACCCTACGCACGTAGTTCTGGTAGTCGATGACCTCACTGCAACTATGAGTTGTGCGATCGTAGCCAAAAAACAAAATATAAAAGTGGCACATCTCGTAGCCGGCACCCGTTCGTTCGATATGTCCATGCCCAAAGAAGTCAATCGTATGATAACAGACGGACTTTCCGACTATCTGTTCACAGCCGGCATGGTGGCCAATCGCAACCTGAATCAGACAGGAACAGAAAATGAAACAGTCTACTATGTAGGCAACATCCTGATCGATACAATACGGTATAACCGCAACCGCCTGATAAAGCCAATATGGTTCTCTGTCCTGGGACTGAAAGAGCATGAGTACATCCTGCTGACCCTCAACCGCCATGTGCTGCTGAACAACAAAGAAAATCTGCGGAATTTGATAGAGACCTTACTTGAAAAGGCAAACGGCATGCCGATTGTGGCACCACTGCACACTTATGTACGCAATGCGATCAAAACTCTCGATATCACAGCTCCTAACCTGCACATCATGCCCACACAAAGCTATCTCTCTTTCGGGTATCTGATGAACCAGGCAAAAGCCATTATAACAGATTCAGGCAATGTGGCGGAAGAAGCGACCTTCCTGGGAATTCCCTGCATCACCCTCAACACCTATGCCGAGCATCCGGAAACCTGGCGCACAGGCACCAACGAACTGGTTGGTGAAGATCCGGCAGCATTGGCTGCCAGTATGGATAAACTGATGAACGGAGAATGGAAACAAGGCACCCTGCCCGAACGCTGGGACGGACGGACCGCAGAACGAATTGTACAAATATTATTGGGGGAATAATGCCGGATTCCCCCTCCTTACAGGACTCAAAAGATACACAAAAAAGGTTATATAGTCCGTTCAATCAAAAGGAATTTATTACCTTTGCAGTCTCACGATGAGATGAAGTGTGTATGAAACAACAATATTCTAAACTATTAATAGTAGTCTTCCTTATACTCTCTGCACCACAGGCTTTTGCACAGTTGAAGGGAGTAATCACTGATTCTATTTCACATGAGCCGCTAATGTACATTTCCGTTTTCTATGAAGGAAAAGGCGTAGGCGGTATATCCAATGCTAACGGAGAATATCAGGTAGAAACCCGCAAAGGTTGGAACGAACTGACCTTCTCTGCAGTGGGGTATATCACCAAGAAAGTGAAAATTCCGGCAGGTGCCAAAGAACTGAATGTGGTGCTCTCACCAGATGATGTCATGCTGGACGAGGTGGTGATAAAACCTAAAAAAGAAAAGTATTCCCGGAAAAACAATCCCGCTGTGGAGTTCATGCGAAAGGTCATCGACCACAAGAAAGCTCAGAAGCTGGAAACCAACGACTATTATCAGTACAACAAGTATCAGAAGATGAAGATGTCACTCAATGACGTGACACCCGAAAGCCTTGAAAAAGGAATCTATAAAAAGTTTTCTTTCCTCAAAGACCAGGTTGAGGTTTCGCCTGAAACCAACAAACTGATTCTGCCTATCTCAGTGCAGGAAACGTCTTCCAAAACCATTTACCGGAAGGACCCGGAAAGCAAAAAGACCATAATCGAAGGTATGAACTCCAATGGCGTGGAAGAATTCTTCTCAACAGGTGATATGCTGGGTACCATCCTCAATGATGTATTTGCCGATATCAATATCTATGATGATGATATCCGCCTGTTGCAACGCCGTTTCGTAAGTCCAATCGGAAGCGGAGCCATCTCTTTCTATAAATTCTACCTGATGGACACTGTGATGGTGGATAAAGATAAATGCGTGCATCTCACCTTCGTCCCACAGAACTCTCAGGACTTCGGATTCACCGGACACCTGTATGTACTGGACGACTCTACCTATGCAGTGAAAAAGTGCACCATGAATCTGCCTAAAAAGACAGGAGTAAACTTTGTAGAAAATCTGGACGTCGTACAACAATATGAACAGCTTCCCAATGGCAACTGGGTGCTGACAGACGACGATATGACTGTGGATCTTTTAGTCATGAAAGCTATTCAGGGCATCCAGGTAAAACGAACAACCAAATATAGCAATTATGTCTTCGACCCCATCGAACCACGACTTTTCCGTTTGAAAGGAAGTGTGATCAAAGAGGCGGACATGCTGACCAAAAGTGACGAATATTGGGCCGGAGTACGCCAGGTGCCTCTAACAAAGACCGAGAGTAGCATGGATCTTTTCATGAACCGGCTGGAACAAATACCCGGATTCAAATATGTGATATTCGGAGCAAAAGCGTTGATAGAAAACTATGTGGAAACCGGAACCAAAGAACATCCGAGTAAGTTTGACTTCGGACCGATCAACACCATGATATCGAGCAATTATGTGGATGGTACCCGTTTCCGTCTCAGCGGCATGACTACCGCCAAGCTGAATCCCCACTGGTTCTTCAATGGATACGGAGCGTACGGACTCAAAGATAAAAAATGGAAATATGAAGGCAATGTGACCTACTCTTTCCGCAAATGCGAATTCTTCCCCTGGGAATTCCCGAAGCATTACATCTCGGCCTCCTACCGCTACGACGTCATGTCGCCAATGGATAAATTCCTCGACACGGATAAGGATAACGTATTCGTAGCGTGGAAAACCACGACCGTCGACCAGATGTCATACGTACGGGACGCCACACTGAGATATGAAATGGAGACTTTGTCGGGTTTCTCGGTTGCGGCCATGGCGCGACACCGGGAAGATACTCCGGCAGGCAAGTTGCAATACATCCGCAATGACGCAGCCAAAACCATCGTACCCGATATAACTACCGCCGAATTGGGGCTGACCTTACGTTATGCGCCGGGCGAGACCTTCGTCAATACAAAGCAACGCCGTCGTCCGGTATCGCTGGATGCTCCCATCTTCACCCTCTCCCACACTACCGGATTTAAAGGTGTTTTAGGAGGAGAATATAATTTCAACCTGACGGAGGCAAGTATCTGGAAGCGCTTCTGGCTCTCGTCCTGGGGTAAAGTAGATGTTACCTTAAAAGGAGGTGCACAATGGAATACCGTTCCGTTCCCATTACTTATTTTGCCAGCCGCCAACCTATCGTATATCACACAGAAAGAAACGTTCAACCTGATCAATAATATGGAGTTCCTCAACGACCGTTATGCATCGCTGGCACTCACATATGACATGAATGGTAAACTTTTCAACCGCATCCCGCTGATTAAGAAACTGAAGTGGAGAGAGGTATTCCGTTTCCGCGCTCTATACGGCAACCTGACGGATAAGAATAACCCGTTTAAGAGCAATAATCCGGAACTGTTTGATTTCCCGCAACGGGACGGCAGCTACACCAGCTATGTGATGGATCCGAAAGTACCTTACCTGGAAGCCAGCGTGGGCATTTACAACATCTTTAAATTGTTGCATATCGAATACGTACGCCGTCTGACTTACCTGAACCACCCGGGAATCAATAAACAAGGTATCCGGTTTATGATTCAGGTAGTATTCTGATCCGCCTATCATTCACACTATAAAACCCAATACGATGAATTTCACAGTACACACCTGCAATGGCATGAAGCTATGGTTGGTTTTTCTTATGTTAAGCAGTGCAATCCATGTTTGCCGGGCGGATTCTCCACGACAAACCATCAACTTCAACCGGGAATGGAAATATTGCCGGGGAGACTTCAAGAGTGCTTCCCGACCGGATTTTGACGACTCCGGCTGGGAAAGGACGGGACTTCCCCACTCTTTCAGTACTCCATACTTCATGTCGAAAGATTTTTATGTAGGTTACGGATGGTACCGTAAAGCCTTTCCGATAAAGAAAGAAGTGCTTGGCAAAAGGAGCTTTCTTGAATTCGACGGTGTATTTCAGGAAGCAGAAGTTTTTGTGAACGGACATCGGGCAGGAACCCACCAAGGAGGATATACCGGATTTTCCATTGATATATCGAACTATCTGAAAGAAGGAAAAAACCAGATAGCGGTTCGGGTTAACAACTGCTGGCGGCCTGACCTCGCTCCACGTGCAGGCGAACATATATTCAGCGGAGGCATTTACAGGAACGTACGCTTAGTGATCAAAGAACCGACCTATATCGATTGGTATGGCACATTGGTCACCACACCGGACTTAGGAGAAAAAAAGGGAAAGTCAGGGAGCGTCCACATACGGACAGATGTATGCAATCGTTCCGGAAAAACAGAAACTTACCGACTTCTGACCACTGTTATCGATTCCCGAGGCAAAGAAGCGGCTTCTGTTTCTACATCACAATCATTGCCGGACAACGCAACCTACACATTTGAGCAGCAAACCCGCGAAATTCAAGCACCGGAGCTGTGGCATCCCGATCATCCTGCACTTTACAAGGTGGTCAGCTCGCTTTACCACGGAGAAAAATTGATAGACCGCTATGAAACGTCTTTCGGATTCCGCTGGTTTGAATGGACACCGGACCGGGGATTCTTCCTGAACGGGGAACATTATTATTTTAAGGGAGCCAATGTTCATCAGGATCATGCCGGATGGGGAGATGCCGTGACCGAAACCGGTATGCGAAGAGATATCCGTCTGGTAAAAGAAGCCGGCTTCAACCTGATACGAGGTTCGCATTACCCCCATTCACCGGCTTTCTCACAAGCATGCGATGAAATAGGTATGCTATCCTGGGCAGAGAATGTATTTTGGGGAATCGGAGGTCACAAAGGAGATGGCTACTGGAACGCAAGTGCATATCCCGTAAATGAAGCAGACAGGGCAGGATTTGAGAGTAGTGTAAAAGCCCAACTGAAAGAATTGATCCGCATCCACCGCAACCATCCTTCTATTGTTGTATGGAGTATGAGTAACGAACCGTTCTTTACCGCACCCGAAACGATCGACCCGATGCGCAAGTTACTGTCAGAAACCGTCAAACTCTCCAAGCAACTCGATCCAACCCGTCCGGCGGCCATTGGCGGTGCTCAACGTCCGTTGGGAGAGAAACGAATTGACAAGTTGGGTGATATAGCCGGATATAACGGCGATGGCAGCTACATCCCCGAGTTCCAGCAACCGGGCATACCGACGGTAGTTTCAGAGTATGGCAGCACGACAGCCGACCGTCCGGGAGAGTACGATCCGGGCTGGGGAGACTTGGCAAAGAATAATGCGCAAAATGGCTTTGCCTGGCGTAGCGGACAAGCCATCTGGTGCGCATTCGACCACGGGAGTATAGCCGGAAGTGCTCTTGGGAAAATGGGAATTATCGATTACTTCCGGATTCCCAAACGTGCCTGGTATTGGTACCGCAATGCCTACAAAGGGATTGCTCCGCCGGAGTGGCCAGAGGCAGGAACACCTGCACGCATTGCCCTGACAGCCGATCAAACGAACCAGATAAAGACAGACGGGACAGATGACGTTATGTTGTCGGTAACCATTCTGGATGCAGACGGTAAACCGGTCAACAATTCTCCGGCAGTCAGCCTCAACATCATATCCGGTCCGGGAGAGTTTCCTACCGGTACCTCGATCCTATTTGAAAAAGAGAGTGATATCCGTATTCTCGATGGAAAAGCTGCGATTGAATTCCGGTCGTACTATGCCGGAGAAACCGTGATACGGGCTACCTCGCCGGGACTCGAGCCTGCCGAGATCACACTCCGGTTCATCGGAAGCACTCCCTATACCGAAGCCTTCAAAGTGAAAGACCGACCTTATACACGTTTTGAGGTTCAGGATAAAACAGATAACCTGCAAACCTTCGGGCCCAATAATCCGACCTTCTGCAGTTCATCGGCCGACGGACACTCGTCCGCATTTGCTGCCGATGGAGATGGAGCCACCTATTGGCAAGCTGCCGGCAACGACCCGGAACGCTCCTGGACATTGGACACAGAGAAAGGCTTGTCCATACGCCACATCCGAATCGCATTTCCGGATACGGACCATTACCAATACAAAGTGGAGGCATCGATGGATAGAGAACACTGGACACTTATTCCGGATCAGACCAACCATAAACAAAACGAGAACATTCGGATGATCCAGGTTGTTCCGGGTATACAGGGACGTTTCATACGTATCAGTTTCATCGGAGAAAAAGCCGCTATCACAGATGTACAGGTGATGGGGACGGTGATCGACTAATAAACAGATTCATTACAAATAGATATGCAACCATTAGCGGAAAGGCTACGGCCAAAGACATTAGATGATTATATCGGTCAGAAACACCTTGTGGGACCGGGTGCTATCTTGCGCAAGATGATTGATGCAGGACGTATCTCTTCATTTATCCTGTGGGGGCCTCCGGGAGTCGGTAAAACAACACTGGCCCAGATAATAGCCAACAAGCTGGAAACCCCCTTTTATACACTGAGTGCCGTAACATCGGGCGTGAAAGACGTACGCGAAGTGATAGATCGCGCCAAAAGCAACAAATTCTTCACTCAGTCCAGTCCCATCTTGTTTATCGACGAAATACACCGATTCAGCAAATCTCAACAGGACTCGTTGCTGGGAGCTGTCGAGCACGGAACAGTTACTCTGATAGGTGCCACCACGGAGAACCCGTCTTTTGAGGTAATCCGTCCACTCCTCTCCCGTTGCCAGCTCTATACACTGAAGTCTCTGGAGAAAGAGGACCTGCTTGAATTGCTTCAACGTGCCATCACTACCGATACCGTACTGAAAGAACGTAAAATAAAACTGAAAGAAACCAGTGCCATGCTTCGTTTTTCGGGAGGCGATGCCCGCAAGCTGCTGAATATACTGGAACTCGTAGTAGAGTCGGAAACGGAAGAGACCGTAGTTATCACTGACGATCTGGTAACCGAACGCTTACAGCAGAATCCGCTGGCTTATGATAAAGACGGCGAGATGCATTACGATATTATTTCGGCATTTATCAAATCGATCCGGGGCAGCGATCCCGACGGTGCCATTTACTGGCTGGCACGTATGGTAGAAGGAGGAGAAGACCCGGCATTCATTGCCAGGCGTCTGGTCATCTCGGCTTCGGAAGACATTGGCCTGGCCAATCCGAATGCACTGCTATTGGCTAATGCCTGTTTTGACACGTTGATGAAAATAGGCTGGCCGGAAGGAAGAATCCCATTGGCGGAAACCACCATTTATCTGGCAACCAGCCCTAAAAGCAACTCAGCCTACAATGCTATCAACGATGCACTGGCATTGGTGCGTGAAACCGGTAGCCTGCCTGTACCTCTGCACCTGCGCAATGCTCCCACCAAACTGATGAAGCAGTTAGGATATGGCCAGGAATATAAATATGCCCATAATTATGAAGGTAATTTCGTAAAACAGCAATTCCTGCCGGACGAAATCAAGAATAAGCAAATATGGCAGCCCCAACACAACCCGGCTGAACAGAAACATGCCGAACGAATGAAACAACTCTGGGGGAATGAAAAGAACTATTAAACATCTGTAATTGTTTTATTAGATAAAGAGTTATTAATTCAGTATTCAAGTACACAAACTTAATACTTAACACCTAATAATTTATGAAAATAGTAGTTTTAGACGGTTATGCCGCCAACCCCGGAGATCTGAACTGGGATGAATTGAGAACTTTAGGTGAGTGTGAAATCTATGATCGCACAGCCCCCGAAGAGGTGCTTACACATGCGAAGGACGCCGAGGCCATCCTTACCAACAAAGCCGTGATCACCGCAGAGCACATGGCCTCTTTGCCTAACCTGAAGTATATCGGCGTAATAGCCACCGGATATAACATTATTGATATTGCGGCAGCCAAAGAACGCGGTATTGTGGTTACCAACATCCCGGCTTACAGCACTCCATCCGTCGGACAGATGGTTTTTGCCCATATCCTGAATATCACTCAGCGAGTGCAACACTATGCAGACGAAGTGCGTGGAGGGCAGTGGACCCGGAATCAGGATTTTTGTTACTGGGATACCCCGCTTATAGAGCTGTTAGGAAAGAAAATCGGTCTTATCGGACTGGGACAGACCGGATATAATACAGCCCGTATCGCAATCGGGTTCGGAATGAAAGTATGGGCCTATACCTCCAAGTCACGGCTTCAGTTGCCTCCCGAAATCAGAAAAGCGGAACTCGACCAGATTTTCCGTGAATGTGACATCGTCAGTCTGCATTGTCCGTTAACGGAATCAACCCGTGATCTGGTTAATGCCCGCCGCCTTGAACTGATGAAACCAAACGCCATCTTAATCAACACCAGTCGCGGCCCTTTGATCAATGAACAAGACCTGGCAGACGCCCTGAATAATTATAAGATTTATGCTGCCGGATTGGATGTACTCTCCACCGAGCCTCCACGTGCGGACAACCCATTGCTGACTGCCAGAAATTGCTATATCACCCCGCATATAGCCTGGGCTACTTCCGCCGCCCGTGAACGTCTGATGACCATTCTGGTTGACAACCTGAAAGCATACATCGGTGGAAAACCCATAAACAACGTAGCCAAATAAAGTCAGATATCAAAAAAGACAGGAATACTATCGGGATTCAGAATATATCCCGATAGTTTCTTCAACTCTTCTTCCGCATCCATCACTGCACAAGAATAACCGGCAACTGACATCATCGGCCAATCGTGCATCGTATTACCTACCACCAGAATCTCCCGCAAAGAGATTCCCAACCTCGAACATAGAGTCATCAGTCCATTCTTTTTTCCCGCCCTGCTGTCCACCACTGTCAGCAACCGGCCTTCCTGATACAGTTGATATGCCTCCCCCTCCAATCCGGCCGACAGCCGAGTAGCTTCCCGGACAGTAGGCGCAAGCACGGCATACTTAAAGATTTCCCCTTTCCAAGTATAACGAGTGATCCGGCAACCGGGGAAATCAAGAGCCACAGGATGTTCAACCGGAACACATTCAACGGTATCTTCATAACACAGAAAGCCCCCATCGGCAAAAACCCCTCCCGAAAACAAGTCGAACACATCACCAAGCCGCTTCTTGGCGTGTGCCATCGGCAAGGCAGTACTCAGGTACAGAGGTAAGCGACCGGACATATATTTTAGTGCAGAAACGGTACGCCCCGGAATCCTCCCCTGCACATCTGTCAATGTACCGTCAATATCAAAGAATACAGCCCTGACCTTTTTCCTCTCCGGTATACGCCACAATGCCCCTTCTCCCATCATTCTCCTCAGAGGCGTATCCCGCAGATTGCTGAAAGCAATATAGCAATCGCATACTTTACGGAGACAAGAAGGCTGAAGGAGCGAAGCAGAATCATCGTAGAAATTCCCTGTCCGCACCCCACTTCTCGGGCAGGCATACATCCCCCCTTCCCGATCAACAAACAGACTCTCTCTACCTCCGGAACAATTATTCAAACATGCTTTTGCGTTCCGCCGATCATAATCGAACAGATTATCCATCTCGTTAAAAAAGCGGACATCTTCCTCCGAAAGCGGCTTCCGTAAACCTTGCATTGCGTTCACAAACAAGTAAACCGACGGATCCAGCAGCAGTCTCAACCTCCGGATCTGTTCCTTTGCCGAAGGATCACCAACCACTCCTGCACAGACCTCAATACCAGCCGCATGCAGTTTTTCTATTTTAGACGCAAAATCTGTGACATCCGCCATCTCAGGATGGTAGCTCGCCCAGAATTTGATTTTGGTGACATCTGCCCGAGCCTCTTCAACTTCATCCAGAAAACGGGAAACTGAAAAGGACAGGTTGGTCTGACAAGAAACCCCGGCCACATGGGGCATGGCAGCCAGACGAATGATACCTTCTCTGTAATACCGATGTATCATCGCTTCTCCATAAGGGATAATCAGAATACGCAACGCCCCATGCTTCCACTGACCGATACGTGAAATAAAACGGTGCAGCGCTTCCCGGTCACCGTCCGTATCGGCAGATGCGGATTTCCTGCCAAACGGACAATACGAACATGTATAATTGCAATATTCCAGACTGCCCCTATAATAGATATTCCGGATAGTACTCAAAGCCCCCATCGTGCAAAGTTGATCAAGGATATATATACTCGGACATCAGTCTCCTTACGGCAGGTGAAACAAAAGACTGGCCGATGTAATCGGAGTAGGCCATTCCTTCTTCCGTAAGAAGCAGAACCCGGTTTTTCTCTTCAATCCACCCCCGGTCTGTAAATTCCCGGAAGAGCGTTCTGTCCGGCACCTTACCAAAACGTCGTTCATACTCCGCCGTGTCCAGCCCCCGATAATACATCAGGTTCTTTATAATAAACCTTATTTGTACCTCTTCCGCGGAAAGCAAATAACCATTGGTTACCGTCAAAAAATCAGCAGTCCGGATATAACGGTCTATCTCTCCGGCTATGGCTTCCTGCCGCACAGCGTATGGAGTGGCATAATGTAAATCTCCCAGATAGCTCCGTCCCCCGGAACCACAGGACAGCATGGTTTCATCGCCACAGGAGAACTCCAGTTCCACTGTTTTCCGTTTAACAAAGCGACGCATGGAAGTCTGCACAAATCCCTGCTCCACCAACAGTTCACGAGCTGACCTGTAAATAGCATAGCACATGTCATCCGTTGAACGTACATCGATACGTGTACCCGGCCGGACATAAAGAGGATAAATAAATAATTCGTCGGGGCGATAAGTAAGCGCAGTGGTAAGCGAGTAAATAAAGCTATCCACCGTCTGTCCCTCAATGCCATAAATCAGGTCGAGGTTCAACTGCGGGAAGTCCGCTTCCCGAATATTTTGAAGTGCATCGATCACGGTAGCAAGCACAGGCCTCCTTTTCAGTTTTTTCAACTCCGCATCATTGAAACTCTGTACACCCATGCTCAACCGTTCCACCCCCCTCGTCCGCAATTGCCGCAAAACTTTCTTGTCGGCATACTCCGGTGAAGTTTCGATGGAAGTGAATACCTCCGAAGGACGTACGCCGAACAGCTCGGCTATGCAAAACAGTTCATCCAACTGTTTTTCGTTCAGAATAAGCGGAGTACCTCCCCCAACTGCAAACGAAGTAAATTTCAGATCTTGTGCCGCCACGGACAACTGTTCTGCCTGACGGCGCATCGTACGGAGATATGCCGAGATACGCCCTCCATCACAGCTCTGCTGTGAAAACAGATTGCAATAACCGCACTTATGGGCACAGAAAGGGATATGAAAATATAGACTTGCCTGCCCCCCTGCCAACCGTTCAAAATAAGGGGCAAGAGAGACCGGAGGATTAAAAGTACGGTAAGCCGTCTTATGCGGATAACTGTACATATAGCTGATATATCGTGAAATCTGCTGCTGATCGTTCATTTTCTGAGAATAAAATGTTTATAAGGCACCGTATATACCTTCTCGTGGGAAATGCAGTGATACTCGTAACCGTCCTCACCATAACAGGTGCCATGATCGGACAAAGCAATGACCAATGTATCCGAACGTCTTCTGAAAGCCTCGAACAAGCGGGGCAACTGACTGTCAACGTATCGTAAAGCCGCAGCATGCGACTCTTTGTCGTCTTTCTTCTTACCCTCTACATAATGGCAGTTGGGATAATGGATGGCCGAGAAATTGATATACATGAATACTCTCCGGTCCGCCGGATACTTTTCCAGTTTACTGACAGCAAAGTCCACCTGATTGGCGGCACTGTTCTTATCCGTGCAGCCAAAAGCAGGCAGCCAGTAACTTTTATTGAAATAACCGGGAAATACCCTTCCGATGTCATTCCGTTTACTGAAAAAGCTGACTCCGCCGATACAGATGGTTTCATAACCGATATTGGACAGGCTCTGTACGAATGTAGCTTCTTTAAAAGCATAACTGCCCTCCGGAGGTATGCGCCCCGTGCCGGCCTGAAAAGGGAAAAAAAGCCACTTCCGGCTGCGCAACACATGGGGTTCGGCAGGTGAAGGCAAGAATCCGGCAAAAATGGCGAAATGCGAGGGATAGGTAAAATTGCCGGGAGCATGCCTCTTCTCCCAGCCACTGCCATAGCTATTCAGTACGGGAGTTCCCCCGGAAGCCTCTTCGGCCACACTGACGTCATAGCGCAAGGTGTCGAAACAGAGCATCAGTATGTCATGCGTGCCCACAATTCCATTCATATCTATATCCGGTTTCCGGTCTTGCTTACCGGATGGCAGTTCATCTATTTCCATTGAAAAGTGATTCTATCGTTCTTATCTGATTGGTGTATATCTTATTCTCCGTAAACATATCCTGATAGATATGATCTCCCTGTCCGTTCACCTCTATAATATAAGGTGTATCCGTGTTCCGTGCAATCAGCACATCTATGCCTGCATACCGCAGTCCCAGAGCCCGCGTGGCGGCAATGCTCCGGCAAAAAAGCTCCTCACGGACGGAAGGTGCAAGCGAAAGCTCTCCGAACAGCCTTGCTTTGTTGTTCAGATGAAGATTGGTTATGGTACCTTTGCTACAACGTACCACGACATAGTCGACTTCATCTTCCCTACAAACAACACGCAAGTCATAATTCTCCCCTTCCAGTTTTTCTTTTACCATCCACTCTTCAAGGACAGCTCCGCATCGCATGACTTCTTCTGCCAGCACGGCAATCTCTTTCCGGTTTGTCAACCGGCAGATACGTTTTTCATTACAAGCATGATTTCCCGCCCAACGCATGGTCGTATAAGCCACCCATTCGTCCCGGCGATGATTGTATCTGACAGCCATTACCCCTCCGGCTCCGGAGCCATAGCGAGGTTTAAGAAACCCTCCCCTCTTCTGCCGGTAAAGCAGTTCGGCCAGTTCATCAAAAGTGCGTAGTGCCGCCGAGAACAACGGGGTTGTTTTCAAGCCTGCCCCGGCCAGTTTCTGCTGAGTGCGGACCTTATCCAAAGCACAGAGAATTGCACTCGGCTCGTTCAGAAAATGCACGCCCTCCGGTCTATCCACAGCGGCTAAGCGCCTCAACATTTCCCTGTAATCCCGGCAAAGCAAATTGTATTTCCGGAAGTCCGTTTCCTGAAACACCGGAGGTTCCAGCTTCACAACCGTATCACGATACTCCGGAAGAGTAGCCATCAACTCATCGTATGTGACAAAGCAGGTATCCGCCCCAAGGCTTCTACCCGCTTTGATAAAGTAGTCCGTACGTTTTGAAGTCGAATTACTGACAACACATATCTTCATTCATTTACTCCGTAATCATTGGGAAACTGTAATCATCATCATACTCCTGTGAGTCGGAAACGTCGATCTTCACCGGCAGTGCCTTCTGCAACTCCTTTTTCATCTCGTCACTTAGGTAATTGTATTTCATATTGATAAACTTCAAGTGGCTGATCTTGTCCACATGATCCAGCAACAGTTGTGCTCCCTCGTCTGTCAATACTCCGGCAGAAATATCCATCGTCTCCAGTTGCGGAAGAATATCCGATTCGAGGAACATCTCCACAACAGCATCTTGTTCTTCCGCATCGACAATGCCCAGCCATTTCAGTTTAGGAAAACGGTCTTTGGAGAAGAGAGGCTTGAATACAGCCAGATCACCCTCAAATCCGTAGTCTTCCACTCCTACATAAAGGACCAGCTTTTCAAGGTTAAAGAGGTCGGACCCCAGAATGTCCTCCACCACCGAATCGGGCAGGCCACCACTGATAATCTCAAGTGACTTCAGGTTGGGACGAGGTTTCTTGCCAATGCTCAGATTATTGGTGCCTTTAATCTTGAGATTGTTCAGCAAGGGCATCACGTCCAACACCGGACCTAAATCCACCTGCTCAATCCAGGAGATCTCCTGTTCTTCAGAATCCATGTCTCCCCAGAACAGGCCCTCAAGATGGGCAAACTTTTCCTTATTCGCCACAATGCCGTCGGCAATAGCCGAGCAGTCCTCTCCGTCGTACCCCCAACAGCCGATCGTGATCTGCCTGAGCGACGGCAGCTTTTTATCCTTCAATATCCTATCCATCAAGTTCACGCCCTCTTCTGCCTCGTCATAGCTCAGCGCATACTTTTTAGCTTCCACCTTCATTTCCTTGGCAACCTCTTCCCGGGTTTCCACATATCCTTTCTTCGTCTTCTCCGCCACTAATTTGGCAGCGGCCTTTTCGGCCTCTTCGACCGACGAGAAATTCTTTACTTGTGTTTGTCCGTCTGTTCCCAACTTGCCATAGTTCACAACAACATCGGTTCCCCGAACATCGATGCTCCAGAACTTCTGAGACTTAAAGTCTTGAAATACAAATACTCGTTTCATAGTATGTCTGTTTAATTACTGATAAAAACAATGCTTATCCGCCTTCGTTTGTCAAGAGCAGATAAGCATCGCTACAAAAGTAATAAAATTCCGATATCCTGTACTTCTATCTGATAAAAATCTTAGTAGGCATGTCCGCCTTCGTCCATTTCCTTTGCATCGATCTTACGATTGTCGATGCTGCGCCAGGCGTAGAAGATGTAGGCGATGACAAACGGAACCAAGATAGAAACGTAAGCCATGGTTTTCAGCGTAAACTGGCTGGAACAACTGTTGGCAAGGGTGAGAGAGCTTTGTATATCCGTGTAAGACGGATAATAAGCTGTATTGTTATATCCGGCAGTAAGCAACAGTGCCAGGACGGTGAGTACCGTACCAATGCCGGCAAACCAGATCCCTTTATCGAATGTCTTCTTCAACATTGTTTTGCCAATGCCGAACAGCACCAGCACAACCCCTGCAAGGAATATAATCAGCACTACCGGCATTTCGATAAAGTTATTGAAATACTTATAAGGTTCCATATAGATCTCCTTTGTTTCCGGATTGACAGCATATCCGTCGGCCAACAAAGTGCGGATCACAAAAGTTAGGAAGAACACCAGAAACAGAGCTGTATTCGCAATCAACGAACGACGGCACTTGCCGACGAGTTCCTTATCGGCTATGTTATTGATGAAATAGAGAGCTCCCAGGATGCGTGCCAGAAAAAACACGGCCAGTCCCAGAATCACATTCCAGATATTGGTCAGCGCATCGAGCCCATGCCAGCCGTTGCCCCAATGGCTGATGACAGGCATAATCTCGTTCACCATATTGCCCTTATTGATATAAAAATCGGACCCTGTGAAGAAGGTAGCTACCGCACCTCCCAAGAGCAGAGGGCCGACCACACCGTTGATCACCAGAAAAGTCCGGTAAGTCTTCTTCCCGAGCAGGTTGCCCGCTTTGCTCTGAAATTCGTAGCTGACAGCCTGCAATACGAAGCTGAAAAGAATGATCATCCAAAGCCAATAGGCGCCACCGAAACTGGTACTGTAGAACAGAGGAAATGAAGCAAAAAACGCGCCACCGAAAGTGACCAGTGTGGTAAACGTAAATTCCCACTTACGTCCGGTGGAATTTACCATCATCTTGCGATGCTCCTCCGTTTTACCCAAACAAAACAGCAGAGAGTTGCCACCCTGCACAAACAGCAAGAATACGAGTATAGCCCCGAGCAGTGAGACTACCAGCCACCAATATTGTTGTAGAAAAATGTATGTACCCATAGTTTAAATGATTAATGGTTCGTGATTAATGATTAGCCGCCGGTCCCTTCTTGATCTCCCGGACCATGATGCCGATTTCCGCAATCAGCATTACCGTAAACAGAATAAGGAATATGAAGAATGTGGCCTGTACAGAGCCTACATCCAACTTTGAGATGGCTGCCGACGTGGGCAGCATGTCCCGTATCGCCCAAGGCTGGCGACCACATTCGGCCACTACCCATCCTGCCTGTCCGGCAATGTAAGCAAACGGAATGGTCCATAGTCCGATGTATTGCATCCATCGCATTTGCGACAGGTCTTTCTTATAGACAAAGAAGAGAATCGCAATGAAGAACAGGATAAAGTATCCACCCAAGATCACCATCACGCGGAAGGCATAAAAGTTGAGCGGCACATTGGGAACCAATTGGTTCACATCCTTAATATAACCATAACCAAAATAGGCAACATTCTCTTTCAGCGTGGCGGATGCCTGCTGCATAGCAGCCTCGTCACCGTCTTTTTTAGCCGCACGATAGGTGCCCAATGCAGTAATCGCTTTTTTACCCCGTTCTATTTTCTCGGCAGCCGAAAGCGCTTTCGTGCCGTCTTTCAGTTCGTATCCCCCCTCAATGATATTTTTGATGCCCGGCACAAAAGCATCTGCTTTACGCTCGGCCAGGAAGGAGAGCATCTTTGGAATCTCTATACGGAACAAAAACGGATTCTGACCGTCGTCATAAGTCTTCTTATCAGGATTCAGCACCCCGACAGCTACCAGCCCGGCTCCGTTCTGTCCTTCGTAATATCCTTCTACCGCTGCCAGTTTCATCGGCTGTGTTTGCGCAACGGCATAACCGGAACCGTCGCCGGTCCACACCGTCAGCACCGAAGCTACCAACCCGAAGATGGCACCAATCTTAATGCTGGCTATGGCAAACTCCTTGTCTCTCTTCTTCAGCAAGAACCAGCAACTGATGCCTATCACGAAAACAGCTCCCAGCACCCAACTCGAGAGCACCGTGTGGCAAAATTTATTAACGGCGACAGGCGAAAAGGCAACTGCCATGAAATCGACCATCTCGTTGCGCACTGTATCGGGATTGAACTCCATACCTACCGGATGCTGCATCCAGGCATTGGCTACCAGAATCCACCAGGCGGAGATCGTAGCTCCCAGTCCTGTGAGCCAGGTAGAAGTCAGGTGGAAACCTTTGCTGACCTTATCCCACCCGAAAAACATGACGGCAATAAACGTGGCCTCCATAAAGAAAGCCAAAATGCCCTCGATGGCAAGCGGCGCGCCAAAAATATCACCTACAAACCAGGAATAGTTACTCCAGTTGGTTCCGAACTCAAACTCAAGGATCAGTCCCGTGGCTACACCTACGGCAAAGTTGATACCGAAAATCTTCATCCAAAACTTGGCTGTCCGTTTCCAGAACTCATTGCCTGTTTTATAATAAAGGGTTTCCATGATACCCATAACGACTGCCAAGCCGAGAGTGAGCGGCACAAAAATCCAATGGTACATGGCTGTCAGAGCAAATTGGGCTCTCGACCAGTCAATAAGTGAAGTGTCAATACTTTCAATCATATCATTAGTAGTTAGAGTTAAACTTCAGCCGTTTATTGCCCGCGTTGTATCAGTTCGCCTGCAACGTATTCTTCCTTGTCCTTGTCGGTAGGCTGGCTGCTCAGAAAGTTAGGAAAGAAAAAGAGGCGGAGAATGAAGAACATGATGAAGAGTTTCACCAGTATAATCAGCCACAGGGTGCGGCCCAGAGTCATGCTTCGAAAACCTTCGACATAGAAGTTCCAGATATGGAGCAGTGTATTCTTCATAATACAGGGTAATTTTATAACATATCAAAATTAGTGTCTATACAAATAATAACAAAGATAATCTTAAAAATGTTGATGAAACAAGCAAAATAAACGGTTCTTACTCACCACAGAGGACACAGAACGACACAGAATCGAATCTAAGTTTCTGATTATTACAAAGATAGTCAGGCAGCCACTCTGATAAATCATAGGAATGGGATTGCCCACATTGGCACGGTCATCGTTCAGCGAAGTGGAGGGCACTTCGATTCCTTCCATCTCCCGTAAACCGAAATTGGTCTTCTGCAGCATTTCCACCAGGAAAGCAGGGGTTCCGCCGGTGAACCAATAGTCGCCAAACGAGTTTATCGTACTCGTCGATAAGCAGTTTTTCGAAACTTTGTATCCCTATCGGGAGTTTCCGCAACGGAATGGTTACGGGTGTATTCATGACTCTATTGTGTTTTTAGATACGTGCAAAGATAACATTTTACGACGGATACCCATCCGGGCACCCCCTCACCGACAGCCGGGCTACATCCCACCGACAGCCGGGCTACACCCCACCGACAGCCGGGCTACACCTCACCGACAGCCGGGCTACACCTCACCGACAGTCAGGGACCAGATCTCTGACAGCCGGAGGCCCTTATTTTCCGATCGCCACTTCTTCCGGACACTCCAAGCAAGTGAGGTAGACAAGAGATAGATCTGCAATCCTCCCGCCAATGCCTCGTACCGATAGGGATATGCCCGATACAGCATTGCCTGTCGATCCGCGTTTCGTCCATCCTTATCCGCCGGTCTGTCCGGAAGCCAAACAAAGATTGTATGTTCTCCCCAACAACGGCAGTGGTGGCAGCAATGGCGGCGGCAACAGGAACAAGCACGGAGGTTTCGCTTTTACTCTTTTCTGTTGTTTCTGTTGTTGTATTGTATTGTTCTGTATTGTTCTGTATTGTATTGTAGGTTTTTCTGGGTTTTTCTTCCTCAGCCACAGCAAGTTGCAAAGGTTCTTCCGCAACAGGTTCCGTAACCTCTTCCATCACTTCCGGAATCACATTATGCACAGTACGAGCCACCTTTGGCGGACGTCCTCCTTTCGCTCCATTACGACGGCTGTTTGCACATCTCCGGTCCATAGGTTCCATCACTCGGTCCAGATAAAAAGAATGAAACTCCGGCTCCTCTCCTTCACCAAAATCAAAAAGCCCGAAGTTGAGCAGCACATCTCTGAACAACTCAACAGTACCGTTATTGCAACGCGCCAACTGGCTCAATAAGGAAGGTCTGTAACACGTCGTATAGGCAGGCTGATGACGCAAGTAGATCAGAATTGCCATATAGGCTCCCACTCCTCCCGGTCCGAGAGCTTCTATCAAGTCTCCCACTTCCCGTGTGTTCAGGAAATCTTTCTCAAGAATAAAAAATTGTTTTCTTTCCATTTGTTTTTGAGTTTAATTCACCACGGAGGACACAGAGAACACAGAGAGTATCTTTCTCTTAAACATCTTAATAAACAAGAGATTAAAACTCTGTGTCCTCCGTGTACTCTGTGGTGAATCGTATTCATTTCTATACAGTTCATCGTTCTAAACGTTCCGGCTTACAAAAGTAAATATTTACCTTTTAAGAAGTGTGACCTGACAGGTCACACTTCTATCAAAGTTCCTGAAACACACCTCCTTTTTACCTGTGAGGGCAGTTACCGGTCACCGGGACATTTCCCACTCAGGAAATCTTAAAAAAGATTCTCTGTGGAACTCTGTGTCACTCCGTGGTAAACTTCATTCATCGATTATAGTTCATCTTTTATCGTTAAAACCTCCGCTCCCGTCTATCGCTTTTGCGCCTCTTTCTTATACGCTGTACCTTTGTTTCAGTAAAATCAAAGAACCAAGCGTATGACAAACGTAAAAAGAATCACCCTGATAGCCCTCTGCCTGGCAGCCACCCTGCCCGAAGGCGGATTGTGGGCGCAACAAACCGGAACCTCCGGACAAATGCAGGCCAGCGACTCGGTGGCAATACCTGCCCGGTGGGACCTGCAAAGCTGCATCGATTATGCTTTGCAGCAAAACATCAGCATCCGTCGCAACAGAATCAACGCACAAAGCACACAGGTGGACGTGAAGACAGCCAAAGCGGCCCTCTTCCCCAGCCTTTCATTCTCCAGCAGCCAGAATCTGGTGAACCGCCCCTATCAAGAGTCGAGCAGCATCATCAGCGGATCGGAAGTGCTGAAGAGCAGCAACAAGACAACCTACAACGGAAACTACGGGCTGAATGCACAATGGACCGTATACAACGGCAGCAAACGCCTGAAGACCATCGAGCAGGAAAAACTCAACAACCGGGTGGCGGACCTCGACGTGGCTACTTCGGAGAATGACATCCGGCAGTCCATCGCCCAGACCTACATACAAATACTGTATGCGGCCGAGTCGGTGAAGGTGAACGAAAACACCCTGCAAGTATCCGAAGCCCAGCGGGACCGCGGCAAGCAACTGCTGGATGCGGGAAGCATCGCCCGGAGCGACTATGCCCAACTGGAAGCACAAGTCAGCACCGACCGCTATCAACTGGTCACGGCACAGGCCACGCTTCAGGATTATAAACTGCAACTGAAACAACTGCTCGAACTGGACGGCGAACAGGAGATGCAGATATATCTGCCTGTGCTGGGTGACGAAAATGTACTGTCGCCCCTGCCCACCAAAGCAGACGTGTTTCAGGCTGCCGTGGCCCTACGGCCGGAGATCGAGGCAAGCAAACTCAGTGTGGAGGCTTCGGAACTGGGCATCGGAATAGCCCGGTCGGGATATCTGCCCAGCGTCAGCCTGACAGCCGGAATAGGGACAAACCATACGAGCGGAAGCGACTTCACCTTCGGGGAACAGGTGAAAAACGGATGGAATAACTCCATCGGACTCAGCATCAGCGTACCTATCTTCAACAACCGGCAGACGAAAAGCGCCGTAGAAAAGGCCAAACTTCAGTATCAGACCAGCCAACTGACGCTGCTCGATGAACAGAAAACTCTGTATAAGACCATCGAAGGGTTGTGGCTCGATGCCAACAGCGCACAACAACGCTATGCGGCAGCTGTAGAAAAGTTGCGCAGCACGCAGACCAGCTATGAACTGATCAGCGAACAGTTTAATGCCGGCATGAAGAATACGGTAGAACTGCTTACGGAGAAGAACAATCTGCTGCAAGCACAGCAGGAGTTGCTACAGTCCAAATATATGGCCATTCTAAACACTCAACTGCTGAAGTTCTATCAGGGAGACGAGTTGACAGGACTCACCGCAGAGAACAAAAACATTTAATACGTATAAACGATATGAATAAGAAAAAGATCATCCTTATCGCCGCAGGCATCGTCGTACTGGCAGGCGGAGGGCTTTGGCTCTTCGGAAGCCCGACGGCCAAGCACAAAGTGACCTATACCACGGCGACCGTGAGCAAAGGCGAGATATCCGAATCGGTGACCGCCACAGGAACCATCGAACCGGTAACGGAAGTGGAAGTCGGTACACAGGTATCCGGAATCATCGACAAAATCTATGTGGACTATAATGCGGCAGTGACCAAAGGACAGCTGATTGCCGAGATGGACCGCGTGACGTTGCAGAGTGAACTCGCTTCACAACGCGCCACTTACAATGGAGCGAAAGCGGAATACGAATATCAGAAGAAGAACTATGAACGCAGCCGGGGACTGCACGAAAAGGCGCTGATCAGCGATACCGACTACGAGCAGTCGCTCTACAACTATGAAAAGGCAAAAAGCTCGTTCGAGAGCAGCCAGGCTTCGTTGGCCAAAGCGGAACGCAACCTGTCGTATGCCACCATCACTTCACCGATCGACGGCGTGGTCATCAGCCGCGATGTGGAAGAAGGACAGACCGTAGCTTCGGGATTTGAAACACCGACCCTATTCACCATTGCCGCCGACCTGACTCAGATGCAGGTTGTGGCCGATGTGGATGAAGCCGACATAGGCGGTGTGGAAGAAGGACAACGGGCTACATTCACCGTAGATGCCTACCCGAACGACGTATTCGAAGGAACGGTCACGCAAATCCGACTGGGAGACGCAAGCAGCACCAGCACGAGCAGTACGTCGACCACCGTAGTCACTTACGAAGTAGTGATCTCCGCCCACAATCCGGACTTGAAGTTGAAACCCCGCCTGACAGCCAATGTCACCATTTATACCCTGGACCGCAAAGACGTGCTCTCCGTGCCCGCACGCGCACTGCGCTTCACCCCGGAAAAGCCGCTGATAAGCGACAAGGATGTGGTAAAAGACTGTGAGGGCGAACATAAACTGTGGACACGTGAAGGAAATACATTCACGGCACATCCCGTACAGACAGGTATCACCAACGGTATCAATACCGAAATCACCGGAGGAGCCTCCGAAGGAATGGTAGTAGTGACCGAAGCAACCATCGGAAGCATGCCCGGTGGAAACGTAGCACCCGAAGCCGGACCGGACGGTGGCGGAGAGCAAAGCCCGTTCATGCCAAGCCACCCGGGCAGTAAGAAGAAAGGAAAATAAGTATGAGCAAAACAGTCATCGAACTTCAGAACATCAAACGCAACTTCCGGGTGGGAGACGAAACGGTACATGCGCTGCGCGGAGTTTCGTTCACCATCACCGAAGGGGAGTTTGTCACCATCATGGGTACTTCCGGTTCGGGAAAGTCGACGTTGCTAAACACGTTGGGTTGCCTCGACACACCCACCAGTGGAGAATATCTGCTGGACGGTATCTCGGTGCGTACCATGAGCAAGCCGCAACGCGCCGTATTGCGCAACCGCAAGATAGGCTTTGTCTTTCAGAGCTACAACCTGCTGCCGAAAACGACCGCCGTGGAGAATGTGGAGCTCCCGCTGATGTACAACTCGGGAGTCAGCGCCTCCGAACGGCGCCGGCGGGCCATCGAAGCCCTCCGCGCGGTAGGGTTGGGCGACCGGTTGGAACATAAATCCAACCAAATGTCCGGCGGACAAATGCAGCGTGTAGCCATCGCCCGCGCGTTGGTCAACAATCCGGCAGTCATCCTCGCGGATGAAGCGACGGGTAACCTCGATACACGCACCTCTTTCGAGATTCTGGTGCTGTTTCAGAAACTGCATGCCGAGGGGCGTACCATCATCTTTGTGACGCACAACCCGGAAATAGCCCAATACAGCAGCCGCAACATTGTGCTGCGCGATGGGCAGGTCAAGGATGATAGTGTCAACCCGAACATTCTTTCGGCAGCCGAGGCACTGGCCGCACTGCCTGTACAGGAAGAATAATACAGTTTAGAAACGAATACGATTCACCACAGATTACACGGATTCTCACAGATTAGTAATTTATTTTACTGAGAGTTAAACTAAAATATCTGTGTTAATCTGTGTAATCTGTGGTGAACTCAAAACCATTACCATTATGAATGGAACCAATTTATTTAAAATAGCCCTGCGTGCCCTGAACAACAACAAGCTGCGCGCATTCCTTACGATGCTTGGAATCATTATCGGTGTGGCATCTGTCATCACCATGCTCGCCATCGGACAGGGATCAAAGAAAAGCATTCAGGCACAAATCTCCGAAATGGGCTCCAATATGATCATGATCCATCCGGGAGCAGATATGCGCGGAGGAGTCCGTCAGGACCCCAGTGCCATGCAGACACTGAAACTGACCGACTACGAATCATTGCGGGACGAAACCAGTTTTTTAGCTGCCGTCAGCCCGAATGTTTCCAGCTCCGGGCAACTGATAGCCGGTAACAATAACTATCCGTCATCCGTCAGTGGCGTGGGTACGGACTATCTGGAGATACGCCAGCTCTCGGTCGACAACGGCGAGATGTTCAGCGAAGCCGATATCCAGTCCAGCGCCAAGGTGTGCGTGATAGGAAAAACCATTGTAGACAATCTTTTCCCCGGTGGAGAAGACCCCGTGGGACGCATTGTCCGGTTCAATAAAATCCCGTTCCGCGTAGTGGGCGTACTGAAGTCCAAAGGCTACAACTCCATGGGTATGGACCAGGATGACATCGTACTGGCCCCCTACACCACCGTGATGAAGCGCCTGCTGGCACAGACCTATCTGCAAGGCATTTACGCTTCTGCCCTCACCGAGGATATGACGGACAATGCCACGGAAGAAATCACAGAACTCCTCCGCCGCAATCATAAACTCAAGGAAGGGGACGATGATGACTTCACCATCCGCAGCCAGCAGGAACTGAGCAGCATGCTCAACTCCACCACCGACCTGATGACCACCCTGCTTGCCTGCATCGCCGGCATCTCGCTTGTGGTAGGCGGAATCGGAATCATGAACATCATGTACGTCAGCGTCACCGAACGTACCCGGGAAATCGGCCTGCGCATGTCAGTCGGTGCACGGGGAATCGACATCCTGAGCCAATTCCTGATAGAAGCCATCCTGATCAGTATCACCGGCGGCCTTATCGGAGTAATCATCGGGTGTGGTGCCAGCTGGCTCGTGAAAAGCGTTGCCCATTGGCCCATCTTCATCCAGCCCTGGAGTGTATTCCTGTCGTTTGCTGTGTGCACCGTCACCGGGGTCTTCTTCGGATGGTATCCGGCCAAGAAAGCAGCCGACCTCGACCCGATCGAGGCAATCCGATACGAGTAATCTATCACAGAGGACACTGAGAACGTAAAGTAAAAAAAAGTATAAAGAACGACGAAAGCCCGATATTCTATCAGTAAAGCCTATGATGCTGATTGCTTTCATTGCCTATTATATATTCTTTATACATTATATATATAGTAAACTCTGTGTCCTCTGTGGTGATCCCCGTTTATCGTTCATTGTTCAAAACGTCCCAAACGTAAACTAAAATTAGTATCTTTGTCCCCATGAAACAGTCTCTGACATCAGCCCGCCGCCCTCTGGAAATACTGATACATATTATCAGCTGGGGGATCGTGTTTGGTTTCCCTTTCTTCTTTATCGATCGTGCGGGAAACAGCATCAATTGGAGTGCCTATCTGCGCCACTCTGCCGTACCCATCTCCTTTGTCACCGTATTCTATCTGAACTACTTCCTGCTGGTCCCCTTCCTCTTGTTCCGGGAACAGAAGAACAAGTACATCATCTATAACATCCTGCTGGTCTGCATAATCGGCCTCCTGCTGCACATCTGGCAAAGCCTGAATGCCCCGATCCCCCCCATAAAAAAACCTCACATGCCTCCCGGATGGATCTTCTTTGTACGGGACATCCTGAGCCTTATCTTCACCATCGGCCTGAGTGCCGCCATCCGCATGAGCGCCCGCTGGGGAGAAGCCGAAGCCGCCCGCCGCGAAGCGGAAAAAAGCCGCACCGAAGCCGAACTGAAAAACCTGCGCAATCAGCTCAACCCGCACTTCCTGCTCAATACGCTGAACAACATCTACGCACTGATTGCCTTCGACAGCGACAAAGCGCAGCAGGCTGTACAGGAGCTCAGCAAGCTGCTCCGCTATGTGCTTTATGACAACCAGCAGAACTACGTCCCCCTCTGCAAAGAGGTCGACTTTATCCGCAACTACATCGAACTAATGCGTATCCGCCTCTCTGGAAACGTAGAGGTCATTACGCAACTCGACATACAACCGGACAGCCAGACGAAGATCGCCCCGCTGATCTTCATCTCCCTTATTGAGAACGCCTTTAAACACGGCATCTCCCCTACCGAACCGAGCTTCATCCACATCCTTATCTCTGAGAATAAAGAAGAGATCCGGTGTGAAATACGCAACAGCTGCCATCCCAAAACCAATATGGATAAAAGCGGATCGGGCATCGGCCTCGAACAGGTGAGCAAGCGCCTCGAACTGTCTTACCCCGGACGCTACCGATGGGACAAAGCCATCTCTGAAGATGGCAAAGAATATATATCGAAATTATTAATATTTAATCATCCACAGCCGTGAAACTACATTGCGCCATAGTAGACGACGAGCCTCTGGCACTCAGCCTGCTGGAGAGTTACGTCAACAAAACCCCTTTCCTTGAACTGGCAGGAAAGTATTCCAGCGCCGTACAAGCCATGAAAGAACTTCCGGGACATCAGATTGACCTGCTGTTTTTGGATATCCAGATGCCGGAGCTTAACGGCCTGGAATTCTCTAAAATGGTAGATGCCCGTACCCGTATTGTCTTTACCACCGCCTTCGGTCAATACGCCATCGACGGATACCGGGTCAACGCACTGGACTACCTGCTCAAGCCCATCTCGTATGTCGACTTCCTGCAGGCCGCCAACAAGGCATTGCAGTGGTTCGAACTCGTTCAGAAACCCGAGGAAATAGACAGTATTTTCGTGAAGAGCGACTACAAACTGGTACAGGTAGAGCTCAAAAAGATATTGTACATAGAAGGTCTGAAGGACTATATCAAAATCTATACCGAAGATGCTCCCAAGCCCATCCTATCACTTATGAGTATGAAGTCCATGGAAGAGCTGCTTCCCCCCACCCGCTTTATACGTGTACACCGCTCTTTCATTGTCCAAAAGGACAAAATACGCATCATCGACCGCGGCCGCATCGTATTCGATAAGACCTACATCCCCGTCAGCGATAGCTACAAACAAGCTTTCCAAGCTTTCCTTGACGAACGAAGTTGAAAGGATTTGCAGCTGATTTATCGGTAAAATGTGAGCATTTGTCGATTATTATTTATATATAAACAAAAAAATCTCTATCTTTGTAACAAACAGAACGGAAGTTGTGAAACTTCCAAGAATAGAATAGTTTAGTTAAGTCTAGTTTAGTTTTTGTGTTGAAGGGCTTCTACCTCAGAGGAGGATTTAGAAGCCCTTTCTATTTATACCTTATAATTCTAATAAGAGACATCTACACTTGTTTGAGTCTGAGCGTATTCATCATTCTCTCTATAAATGGTTTTTCGTATGTCAGAGCTTCAAGGAATACATCTGGTAAAATTCCAGGGGTAATTGTATCCAATGTTGCCAATAATGTACTATATTTAGGTCTTAATAGTTCACACCCTTTATTATAGCAGCTATTTACGTATTCTTGCCACTGTCTGACCAACATATGCCCCCGTTGCTCCTCTAAATTCGGGATACTCCAGTTATCTCCACACCCCAAATGAGTAGCAGTAGCAGGCATACCTGAAGCTTCCATAAAAATACTACACGGAATGCACGAACCAATCTTAGAAGTTCCGGAACTCAAAGCAAACTCAACACACATCTCCTGCCTTTTATCCATAGTATTTCCAAATTGCATTATAGCCTGAGTCATCCCATGATTACTTTTGAATAAAAACTTTCCATCTAAAATGTCTAAAGATTCTAAGAGTTCTTTAGTAACAGTATCTGGAGTTTTTTCGCCACTTAAATATCCTGTAGGGATGTAGTGCCTTAATGACTTAAATTGTTCACTTACTTTTTTTATGCACTCTAAAGATTGATTAGTAGTTTTAGCCGCATCTTTGTAAGCAGTACTAATTTTTTCTTGTTCGTAAGTGTCAATTTCTCTATAATGGGGAGAATAGATTTCTAATTTTGAAGCTCCTATAAAAGATATAGTTTTCTCTACTATCTTATATAGCCCTCCTATATATGCTCCACGAAGAGGATTTTGGGCAGCTTTTTGTAATTGATCTACAACAACCTCAAAGTCTTTTGCCCATTGACTAAACTCTTCTACCGTCATTCCACCATGTTTAGCCCCAACAAAAGGCAAGTGAGATGACGGAAGTGCTTCTTTTATATCTACATTACACCCCACATTAGCCAATAGTTTTTGGATTTCCTTATGCTCTTGAACGGTTTTCGCATTTTTATCACTAATTTTTGCATTTTCTATAACGATCCTCTCTTTTTCTTGCACAGTCATCGTTTTACTTTCTTGAACTAACGATTTTTGTTCATATATAAGCTGCGTCCTTTGTGGTTTTCTTTCAACAATTGATTGGTGAATAAACCCCACTGCAATGGCAGTACATAGAACATCTGCATTGTTTGAATTTAAAATAGCCATAATATTCCTGTTTTTTTAATTAAAGTTAGTGTAAGCTTACGATACAAAAGTATGCAATAGGAAGGTTGGAAGCAATTATAAATTTCTGATAAGGAAAATAACCTTTCGGATGCAAGAGGATTTCTCTTAAATGAGAAAGCCCCGATTCCTAAGAACCAGGGCCATAAAAGTAGAAATTAAGTTGAAAAGCTCACTATTCCTTCACAATCTCACCTTTCTCATTCAAAAGAACAGTGATATCTTCTGTAGATTGATCTTCCTTGGTTACAGTCACAATCACTTTATATACCTTACCGGCTTCTCTTTCCGAAACGAAAGCCTCCTTTATAGAAGCACCTTCATAGTCTTTGGCCAATGCATTGATGACAGGAGTAGGAAGTTCCTTTGCGGCAACTTTTGTAAATTCGTCCTGAGGAGTTTGCAGAGTTTGTTCTACTGCTAAAGTGTCACCCGATACACCGGCAAATGCTACTGAAGTGCCTAATCCCATAATCATTGCTAATGCTGCTAATACCTTTTTCATAATCGTAATTTTTTAGTGTGAATAATTAAAACTAACTCTTATGCTAAATAAAAGACAAAGGACATGCCAGAATACTAACAGGCCACAAAGCAACTATAAAACAGCAAGTTACATTCAATATAATAAAAAAAAGATTGGGAAATAAATGGGGAATAGACACACACTTTGGGGAATAAATACACAATAAGCTCCGAATCTTTCGATCCGGAGCCTTACACGGTTATAAAAAAACAACGAGGAGAATCGCGTAGTTTTCCGTTTACACAATATTGGAGATAGTTACTTTAGGTGCCAGGGTTACCGATTTACTACTCAAGCAATATATTTCCATACTACCTCGGATATTTCTTCCTACCCTGTGATCACTTTTCAGAACCCGCCCATAACATTCAAAGCACATCAACTAAAGTACCGGACAAATAAAGAATTCCTTGGTTTTGCTGCTTTGTGCAAGTATATAACATGCTTGATTCTCTTTGAACGAAGTAACCGTATCATAAAACGAATCAAGATTTCCATTATTTAAATCTTTGTCTGTTTTTCTATCTGTAGAAAGTTCCCACATAAACCAACGTCTATCTTTCTCGCTGTGGAAATATGCAATAGGTTTGCCCAAATGCACAAATGCAGTCACACTTGGGTAATAGCGTGCCCAATTGCCACATCTCAATTCTGATTGACCGTTCCATTTTGTAGATAACTCAGAAACAAACCATCGATTGTCTTGTGCACTATGCGCAAACAAATAACTACGCCCATTTTCGACAAAAGGTATCAAGACCTTGTAAAAACGTGCCCAACGCCCTTCTTTAATTCTGTTCTTTCCATCCCAATTAGTGGACAACTCAGTCATAAACCAACTCTTATCCGAACTGCTATGAGCAAAAATATAATTTTTACCGTTTTCATTAAAAGGGATCATAACATCATAGTCTTTGCCGAATCCCTGGCCATTTTTTATTTCTTTCTGTCCATCCCATTTAGTAGATAACTCAGAAATAAACCACCGATTTCCTCTGTTACTATAACAGAATATGTAATTTTTTCCATTCTCAACAAACGGAACCTGAGAATTATAATACCAATGCCATTTATCATCGATAAAAACCTGACCTTCTCCCTCTGACGTCAGAGATGACAACTTAATCTTATTTCCATCAACACTATGAGAAAAAAGAAAATTCTGACCATTCTCCTCAAATCTCACCATTAGTGAAAAGAAATAACTCCAATTTCCTCTCTTCATACCTTTCACATTAAGCAGGTTGCCCGCTTTTCCGTTACCCGCAATATTTCCTATGTTGAAACCTGCTGTATCCATCTTTTCATTCATAACCCTAAAAATATTATTCTACTCTATCAAAGGCTTTTCGAAACCCGCCTATACATTTTAACTATTTCTGCAAGCTTACGATACAAAAATATGGGATAAAAAGAGCGGAAACAATTATGAATTTCTGATGAGCATATTGGCCTTCCGAAAACCGGGAGATTTCTTTTAAATCGAAGAGAAAAAAACGAAATAGCATCAGTCAGATGGATACCGGAAAGGTAATATTACCAATATCATCTAACATATTTGTGGTATTTTTCATATAAATTTTAAAAAAAAGCAATGAAATGTGTTTGTTTTCCGGCATAGAATAATAGTTTTGTAAAATATAGAAGTACCTATTTTAATCAAAACCTGAATATATATGAAGAAATTTAAAGTTTATAGAGATAATCAGATGTAGGCGAATTCTTTCCACAAGGAGAATTCGCCAAGTGATATTTCAATCATAAGATACCTGAATATGATTGAGCATGCTATGGATCTGAATAGCATAAAATCCCATTGATGATACAGTTCCGTTGCACGTTTCTCGTGACAACATTAATACACAGTCGATACCTGTTCGTATTATACCTAATTTAATCCACCATAATTTACTTATTCGAACCACAACATCCGTTTGGTTCTTTGTTTAATTTAAACATTAATTTTATGAAAAAACAAGTAGCAATTTTCATTCTGTTAGGAATTATAACAATTCCTTCATCTGTAAAAGCACAGAAATTAAAAGTTAGTTTGGATGTCGGTATCTCCAGGAGTATTTTAAGTAGCGACGTTTCCAATCTGGTCAATACACGTTACAATACCCAAACAGGGGTTGCAACCGGTGTAAATCTTGAATATAACTTCTTTAAAGACTTTATTGTGGGAACAGGTCTGGGATTCATACAAAGAAACTATGAATATAAAAAGACGGATAATATTACGGGAACACATACACTGTATAAAAACAACTTTATGAATGTACCGCTGAATGTAGGGTTATATATTTTCAATAACCCTTATAAAGAGAATGGTGTATGGCTCAAAATTCAAGGCGGTGTTTACTATGAATACTTTACAAGAATGCACCGGAAAGGAGAATACCCGATCTTTGCACAATTACAGAAAGACGGTTCCTATATCAGAGCTCAAGTGAATGAAACGTATGATTTCAAGCGAAATGAAAATAACTTGAAAAGAAACCTGTTCGGGATAGAGGGCACAGGAGAAATCGGTTATTCTTTTAAGAAAATCGATGTTTTTGCTTCATACACCTATCAGTATGGTCTAACCGACATATACAAAGCAAAAACTTCTTCGAATCGTAAATCGAGAAGAATCTCAAACATAATATCATTGGGCGTCGCCTATAAATTCTAAAACTATAGATTATGAAAACTAAAAAATATAATTGGACATTACGTCACTTCTTTCTTTTATTTCTTGTGCTCTTTATTTCTGGAAGTTGCGTTGAAGACGTTACAGAATCAACCAAAGAACCAACACGGTATACAGCAAGTGATATAAAATCATATTCTGACCTGTTCGATGTGTTTTGGAATACAATGAACCAGAAATACAATTATTTTTACGAGCAGAGTAGTTTGAACTGGGAAGCGATATATAAAGAATATACTCCAAAGTTCAAAGAATTAAAAACGTTTAACAGGGATAAACAGTATACCAAAGCTGAAATATCAGATGATTGTAACAAAGCAATAGAATACTTTACAGAAATCATTGATCCTATCATAGACCGGCATTTCTATGTAAAAATATCACTTCCCGTGTCACATAGTTATTTCAAAAGCGCCATTTTTTATGGTGGAATGAAGAGTAAAGACAAGATATATGCTTATCCTTTTGATCTAAAGTATGAATATATGAAGTCTAAGATACAACCTGACACAGGAGTATTCGGACATAAAAATGATATGTTAGGTGGCTTCTTATCAGACAATCCCGACATATACTATTTCGGTTTTAAGTCGTTTACAATAAGTAATGATTATATAGTTTCTTTTGGTGATGAATACTTGGTTATAGATGATAAAAGCCCGTATTATTTAACAGGAAAAGAGATAAGAGATACCATTGAAGCGAAAATAAAAGACCCTGCTGTAAAAAGTGTCCTGATTGAGAAGTCTATAGAGTATATAGATAAGTTTAACTCTTTTATGATGTCCGAAATCGCGCAAGATGCAATAAAAAAAATAGAGAACTTTAAGCAGTCTGAAACTATAGACGAGAGTTTTGTCGAGGCATTACTCAAAGCCAAAAAGAATGCACCCAATATAAATTTAGAGCTATTACAGCTAAGCGGTCTGGAAGAGTTTAAACTAAATCCGAATTATACCAAGTGGTTTAAACAACGCTCGACCGAGCATTTACAATTAGCATGTGAGTATACAATTTTTCTCTCGGATATAGATAATGTTATCAACAATCAATATAAGATAGATTTCTATAAGAATTTCCTGGTACCCCTCAAAAACGGGGATATAAAAAAGATAATACTGGATCTTAGAGGAAACGGTGGCGGTATGGTTCTTGATGCAAGAACATTTACAGATCGCTTTATCACCAAAGACGCCATCTTTGGCTACCAGAGGTTCAAAGAAGACAATAATCCATTCAGTTATACCCCATGGACACCCTGCATGACAAAGCCAACAGACATTGGGATAAAAAAAGAAATACCGGTAGTTATTCTCTTAGACAAGAACAGTGCAAGTATGTCTGAAATCAGTACCCTAATGCTAAAAAGCCAGGGGAAACATGTCACTGTCGTAGGACATTATAGTGCCGGTGCAACTGCCGGATTAGGAGATTCGGATCAGTTTAACGGAGGGCTGAGAGGTAAAGTCGGTGATTACTTAGAGTTTTATATGCCTTTACTTGCAATGCAGGATGCAACTCATACTGTAATAGAAGGAATCGGGATTAAACCGGACTTCCTAATGGAACCACTAACCGAAGAAGAAATTTATGAAATGGCCCTTTCACCTTATACCCATATTGATCGCACGTTAAAACAGGCTGTAGAAATATTAACCAACAATTAACAGCCCTTTTACGATTAAGACCGGAGAGAGCCGGGAATCGACTAAAAATTAATTGCCGCATTGATGTTCCGGTCATGATGTGCCCTGTATTCAGTGTACAATCATTGACGGGATATCAAGCGGCATCCCTCCCGGCATAGCAAATTTGAGAATGTAAATCGAATCCAGTTGATTTCATCCTTCTCTTTTTAAACTATATTTGTGACCCAATAATAAAAAAATGAATATATGCTTATATTAAGAACTATTTTAGTCTTCATACTTGCCGGCATTTGTGAAATTGGTGGCGGATATCTGGTATGGTTATCGGTTAAAGAGGGTAAGTCGGTATGGAGATCCATCTTTGATCCAAACCAAACATAAATTCAATTTATTTGTTAATTATATAATCATAATAACGAAAACAGATATGACGCAACTAATCAAGAAATTCTCGGTAATTATTATTTTATTCCTCCTGCCCTTCTCTATCTATGCCCAAACAGAAAGCCATCAGCTAAGTACACACATACTTGATATTAGTAAAGGAGAACCGGCACAAGGAGTTGACATCACCCTCTATAAATTAAATCCTTCCACTCCAAGCCAATGGAAACAGATTGCAACCGGCAAGACTGATGTAAATGGAAGAATCTCCAATTTTTTACCAGGCATAGAGGATAATACAGGTATATATATGCTTAAATTTTATACAGAGCCTTATTTCCTGAAACAAGGCTTAAAATCAATCTATCCGTTTGTCGAAGTTATATTTAGAATTGAAGGCAAAAAGCATTATCATATTCCCATTACTATGTCAGCCAACGGGTATTCTACATACAGAGGGAATTAATATATTCCTTATTACAATTTATAAAGTAAGGCAGCTTTATGAGGCTGCCTTACTTGTTATCTTTCATTTCTGTTCTTCTACATTATACATTACTCTTTGTATTCACTAATACTCTTTCTCAGCACGAAGTTGCCAGAAAGCGATGGCAGACGCAGCAGCCACATTGAGCGAATCGACCCCATGTGACATAGGGATGCGAACGACATAGTCCGCTTCGGCAATCCTCTCATGCGAGAGCCCGTCTCCCTCGGTACCCATCACAATAGCCAACTTGGGTTCGGTTGTCAGCACAGGATCATCGATGGAAATAGAATTATCCGTAAGCGCCATGGCAACCGTACGGAAGCCCCACCGAGCCAGATCACTGAGAGGACCATCCAGCCAAGTCCATGGTACAAGGAAGACCGCCCCCATAGACACCCGGATCGCACGTCGGTTTAATGGACTACAAGAGTTGCGCGTAAGCAATACCGCATCTATTCCGAGAGCGGCCGCCGAACGGAAGATGGCACCGATATTGGTAGTATCCACCACCCCGTCTATGATCACGATGCGCCTGGCTCTCCGGCATACTTCCTCCATACTTCGCGGAACCGGAAGACGCATGGCACAAAGTACACCACGTGTCAAAACGTATCCGGTCAGCGTAGCAAGCAGTTCTCTGTCACCTGTATAGACGGGTATATCACCACAGCGTTCAATGATATTCGCAGCATCCCCCGTGATATGTTTTTGCTCACACAAAATCGCTAAAGGTTCATAGCCTACATCCAAAGCCACTTTAATGACTTTGGGACTTTCCGCTATAAACAACCCCTTTTCAGGCTCGAGGCGATTACGCAACTGAGCTTCGGTAAGGGTACTGAATATCTCTACTCCGGGATGGGACAAGGATGATATTTCGATAATAGGCATATTGTTATCCTTTATAACATTTGATTAAAGCATTCATATTTCACAGGCTTTATTCCGCTTTTAATCCCTTCTTATCCAGATAGGCTTTAAATTTATGAAGATATTCGTCCGATGGTCCGTCAAAGAAAGAGACACCGGACGCGCCATTATCAAACGCCTCATCCAATGCTTTCTCAAAATCATTTTTTATATCAGGAAACATCAATCCTGCATACACTTTCGCACGTCCGTCAACCGTCTTCACACTCTCTTGAACCGAACGTCCGATCCACTCCGGTCCTTCATAATAAAAGCCGTTATAGATCATCGGGAAATAAGCATCCAGTGTCCAATTTCCCCAATCCTGACGTACCATCTTCTTGGCCATAGAAGGTCCCGGGAATACTGCGGCAGAAATTGCTTTTCCGTCAGCTTTCACCGCTTCAGTAATCCGGTCTACAACACGGGTAATGGCATCCAAACGAAAATTGATCCATGACTGATCTTCCATCGGATACTTCAATTCCAACGGATCACGTCCCGTCTGCGCCTTAAACTTGGCACGACAAACCTCACAATAGCAATAATCATATTCAGGATGTTCACTCGTCTGCTCTATGCCATAATTTTTCCACAAACTGACAGGCAGAACCACATCCGGAAAACGAACATAATCCAGATGTACCCCATCTACATAAGGCAAATGAGCTATTTTCACATAATCATCCGCCAGGTATTGCGCCACTCCTTCATGGTTAGGACAGAGAAAACGGTAATAATCCACATAAGCAGGTTTATCATGCGTAGATTCCCCCTTGCGGTTCACCGCAAACCAATCGGGATGCACGTTCAGCAGTTCCGCACGATTCATTGTCCATTTCCAGAAATGGGCCTCAAGACCGGCTTCTTTACACATGCGATATAGATTTTCATCATACCCTTCAAACATCACCCCACTGATTCCGCACTCCTTAAGCAAAGCAAACCACTGACGGTAATCTGCTTCACTTTTATTCTTATTTATACGTGTCCATACCCAGTTCTTCACCTGACGCGGAGCAATCTTCTCTGTCCAGAAACGTCCTTCATTATTAATAACGTAACGCTTGTTTTCACCCGGAACAGTAATAGCTATCTGGTATGTATTCCGGGTAGCCTCAACTGAGATTTGCGCACCCTGCGGGAGTCCTTTCAACTCCGCATCCGTCAGGAAAAAATCTTTTTCCGTACGTAAATAGTTTTTCTCTTTTGCATATCTCTCCTGCTGTGCATAGAACATAGCCCAAAGCAGTTTATACACAGCAGTATTATACGGTAGCGCAACAGTACGTTCGGGCGCTCCTACTGCCTCGTCAGCGAAAAACAAATATCCCCAACGATCCGGCATGTGCATATCCACCTTTCCCGTAGGTGTCCAAACCCAATTTTCTTCAGGCCCTCCGGCTTTCAACCACTGTACCCGTGAGAAGTTAATTCGCCAGCAATTGCCTGCTTTCAACGGGTTGTTAAAATTCATAGTCAATGCCTTATGAGGAATAGCCATCTCCACACTCCAATATTTATCTTTGTCTTTCGATTTATTCAACGTACCTTCACGATGAATAGCCAACTTTAATCCCGGACAATCCCATTGCACCATAAAGTTGCCTCCCGACCGATAAGGCTTGTCCAGCATCAAATCGAATATAACACCCCGGGCATTGGTCTCTATTTCAAAATAGTTGTGTCCATCCCAATCAGGATCTATAAAAACCTCAAAATCATTATCATAGTAAATAATGGTATCCCGCTGAGTAAGACGTGCCTTGATGTCGTCTTCCTGTAAAATTGCCCCGACATACAAATATTCATCATCCCACAACATCTTAGCTGTAGTTTCATATTTAGGCGTGGGGAATCCTTCGCCACTGATATCTACAAACGGAGCTGTCGATTTTGCCTTCTGCCATGAAACTTCATCCAGTTTACCATCTATTTTCAGTTTACCGTCCACACGATAACACACGTATGAACGAGGTTCCGTCAGGAAACGATCGTATTTCTGAAAAATGCTCTGTGCCCCGGACGGCAAACTAAAAAGAGAAAAAAAGAGAAACAGCTTCACTGCCAGGCAATCTAAATGTATTTGCTTCATTATTGATTAGTTTTAGTTACAGCTTCAAAGATATGAATTATTCTGAAACCCGTAAATAATACCACCCATAATTATAACTTCCATAAAGTAGATATGACTTTTTTATTTACTTTTTTGATAAATCCGACAAAACGGGCAGTGAACAAATGCCGCCATTAATTCACTGCCCGTATAATCCATGACTTATCGTTGTCCGCCTTATTTCAGACCCGGAATTTTAGATAAATTCTTAGTCATTTCTTCTAATTTTGAATTAACTACATTCCAGTCATTCACTAACACAGTAAGTATTGATTCTGAGAATTCTCCTATGCAGCAAGCTCTGCCGGAAGTTCCCTCACAATTACACCACATAGCTCTGATCGTAATATCTTCTTCCAACGAAGTAACATCAACCATTGCCTGTAAAGTAATGGGAACACGTTGCCCATCCATTGCCACGGAATACAATCCCCGTGCTACAATTTTATTATTAACTTTAATAGCAAACCATGCTCCGTCACCGGCTTTCTCACACCAAGTATCCAAAACAGTAAGCGTAATAAGCAACTGATTCCCCTTACAAGCTTTAATAGAAATTGGGGCCATTTCCTTTATTTCCTGAAAACAAGAGTCATCATTATTATTGTAGTAATGACCTTGAATTTTAGCAACAGAACCATTGTTTCTCTTTTTAGACGACATACATACTTTCATATTATAATACCCTTAAGCTTTTCCTACTCTATTCAAGGCTTTTCGGAATCCGCCTATAAAACACGGCAAAATCACTGAAAAGGATTCAACACAATGTTTAAGCCAGAATATTCATAAGGAGGTTTTCCCACTGATTCAGGATCGTAATACATATTTTCTCCACTCGCGACTTTTATATCGCCAATAGCAATCCAATGCATTCCTCCTTCCACCAATGCCAGAGAGTTCATGATAGAAAAATTAGTAACATTTTCAACAACTGGTATTCCCGAAGAGACTATCAGAGATATCTCTTCCCCTATCAAATCATCAACATTAAATTGTTCTAAACCTATATTATTTATTACGGATACCAGATTCTCTTTCAACTTTGACTCATTATAACAGACTCTCGGATTCAATCCCATATTTTTTGCATACATAGAGACCGAGGAAGGCAGAGAGTATGTACCTTCAATATTCCGATCATGCAAATATCGAGTCATCCTATCAATAAAACATTTCCTGTTATTATTGAGAGTTGCACGCTGTATGGCCTGAATCTGATCATAAATACTTTTACCATACGGTTTATCCGGAGTCAGTGACGAATCGAACAAATTAATCATGGCCGCCAAAGCATACCCGCCGCAATAAGCATTTTCTAACCGATCCTGATAATTTATATATCGAATTCCCATATTTAACCCCAATATGTATTCAATTCATCATCTATTGAAAGCGCTTCTACCATTCTTTGGTTCTTCCCATCAACTTCCCAACGGCACCACGCCATAACATATAACTTATTATCGCTATTCTTTTGTCCAATAATAAAAGAAAATAATTCGTTATCTTCAGTAATAATCCCACATATATTGGTTTCTATTTTAACAATGTATCCTAACTTTTTGCAAGCATTTTGATAATCATCCCCCCATTTTGGCAGATTAATGATCAAAGATGGCTTAAAAGAAATATTATCAGGAATTAACTTATTAACCTTTGCAATACATTCACCGTTAACTATATCGTCTCCATTCGCGATATGACAAATAATTTGTTTATTGACCGGCAAACCATATACTGTTTTATTTAACCAAAACGAACTCATTAGACAACCAGTGAATTGAGAACTCATAGCACACTGTCCCATTTTATCTAAAGTCACATATGAAATATTACCAGGTACATAGCATAACGGCACAATTTCTTGAGGCCAAACAGTATTTATACAACTTCTCACGACACTCTCTTTATTCATGAACGTTTCTTTTTCACTACCACTACCACACTTACCTAATACAACAAACCAATCAGGTAGCGCCGTAATCATACCTTCTGTCAAAAAATTCCCTACTAATTTACCATTGATTCTCGCCATAAAACTCTTTTTTTGTTCTTACTCTTTCTATCAGGCTTTTCAGAATCCGCCTATAAATCTCCTGTCTCTTGTAAGCTTACAGTACAAAAGTATGAAAGAGAAAAGGCGGAAACAATTATTAATTTCAAACCATTCTATTTACCTCTCAAATACAGAATCATTTCTCCTGAACAAAAAAATAGCCCCGGTTCTTTCGAACCGAGGCTTAACATAAATTCAGTTGTGTGCTTTCTTCAAAGATTGGGAAACTATCTATTCAGTATATTCCCTCTTTCATTCAAGAACACTGCCTGTTCATGAAAATCGCTCGATAATATAATCACTTTGTAGAGTTTGCCTTCCGAACGACTATAGGCTATAAAAGCCTCTTTAATCAGTGCTCCCTCACAGGATAACTCATCAATCACTGCCTCAGGAAGATTATTAACCTCGATTGGCGTAAAATCTTCCCGTGAATCCCTCTGTTCCACTTTCGCAGATTTTTTCTTTAGAGGTTCATCTGCTTTTACTACTGAAAATCCCAATCCCATTACTATTACCAATGCTACTAATACCTTTTTCATAATTCTTGAAAACTTAATTGTTCTAGATCTACTAACTATAACTAAACATCTGAATATTATAATGCAATACACATGCCAGACATATGCCAATCCAGATCGGCAACTCATTTTCAAGTAATTATATAAAAACAGCTTTCATTTGGAATAGTGGAATATAAAGGAGTATTCCACATTTATTGTGGAAAAATTCCACAGAATCGCAAATTGATTACATACTTTTAAGTCACTTACTCATATCCGGAAGTCACTTCTCCTCCAGCTTCTCCTTGATACGATACAGGCGAGTAATAGCAGGATTGTAAAAAGCATCCGGATAGTGAGCTCTGATGCAGGATAAATCAGATTCCACACAAAGCTTCACATCAAAAATACGCTCTGCCTTACTCAGTTCCAGCTCTTGAGGCAGCTGTGCAGCTTGCGCCCATTCCATTAATTCTCTCACACTCTGTTCGTCAAACTTATATTCCATATTACTCTTGTTTTTCCGCAAATTTACAACTTAAAGAGCATAAAACAAAACACACTCCTCCTTTCCGCCCGGCTCAATCCCTACTTATAGTGATAACCCTCTTCACAATACCTAAATCGAGTGATTGTCCCAAAGCAAAAAACCACCTATCTTTGCCATACATTAATTAGTCATAATTATTACGTAAGTCACATTTAAGTGAGATAAGCCAATCCGGCCGAAGTGATTCTCCCGGATTCCATTTTGTTGAGTTGTTATTTTAATTATCATACTGTTTAATTGTTGTATGTAAATAACGTATTCAAAAATAGAACAAAAACCGTCCGGCCTGTGAAGGTCGGACGGTTTTTGTTTTTTATCTGCGGATAATCTTTTCCGCCGCCGCGTTATCCATGAACAGCTCCACATTGTCAGCATGATGGGCTATGTAAGCAGCCGGACCCGTATCTCCCGAATAAAAGATGTCTTCTACAACCGGCCCCTTCACTCTTCCCGTTATCAGGAAGATGATTCTACGCGCATTCAAAATCGGCATTCCTGTCAGAGCTATCCTCTTTTGCCCGTTATTCGGATTAAAATTCGCCTCATATATATGATCTGTCGAAAGCAGTTCTTCTTGCCCCGGAAAAATAGACGATGTATGCCCGTCATTACCTGCTCCCAACAATATTACATCAAACACCGGAAAACCGTTCTCCACCGGCACCTCCTTCATTACCAGTTTCGAATAGCGGGCAGCCTCTTTCTTTGGATTATTCTCTCCCTGGATACGAAACACATTCTCGTACGGAATAGGTACGATACTCAGCAGCAACGACCTCATCATCCCATAATTACTATCCGAATTCTCAGGAGGCACACAACGCTCGTCGACCCAAAACACTTTCAATCGTTCCCAAGGAGTGATATCCGTATATTCATTCGCCCATAAGTCAAACATCAGTGCCGGAGTGCTTCCGCCACTGAATGCAATGCAGAAGGTTCTGTCCGGTTCATCTAACATCAGTTTCACCAAATGTAATATCAGTGCGCGTGCCGTCTCTATGGACGAAGGGAAAATATAGGGTTTCATAATTCGCAGTATTGATCTGTGTTTGTTAAATTCTTACATGGATTGGTCCAATCGGCACCATGTTCATGCATCATAGCTTCACTTTCCAAAGGTCCCCAAGTTCCTGCCGGATAGCCATATAGCGGTGCCTCGGGATGTTCATTCCAATAACGCAAAATAGGGTCAAAGAAATGCCAGGATGCTTCTACGGCATCACTTCGTGTAAAGAGGGTCTGGTCACCCAGAATACAGTCTTCTATCAGGCGGGCATAAGCATCTCCTCCGGGTACCCCTCCCAACTGATCATAACTGAAATCCATTGTAACCTGTTTGACCTCAAATCCCGGTCCCGGCACTTTCATACCAAATTTCAATACAATACCTTCATTGGGCTGCAAGCGAAGAATCAGTTTATTTGCCCTCGGACAATTACCGCCCGCACAATGGAACATCTGATGCGGAGTTTCACGGAAGTGTACGACAATCTCCGTCACTTTCGTCGGCATTTGTTTGCCTGTCCGGATATAGAAAGGCACTCCGCTCCACCTCCAGTTACTGATCCCCAGTTTCATGGCGATATAAGTTTCGGTGCGCGAGTCCGGTGCTATATTCTTCTCTTCCCGGTACCCTCTTTTGTTTCCTCCGGCTGTATATTGTCCCCGGACAATGTGTTCGTTCAGATCCGTTTCAGTCAAAGGAGTCAGAGACTCATATACTTTTACCACTTCATTACGGAAGTTATCTGCATTGAACACAGCGGGAGGCTCCATGGCAGTAAGTGCCACCAACTGGATCAGATGATTCTGCACCATATCCCGAAGAGCACCCGTAGTATCATAAAAACCGCCGCGTTGCTCGATTCCGAGATTTTCCACGGCGGTTACTTCCACATAATCTATATAGTTACGGTTCCATAAAGGTTCGAAAATACCATTGGCAAAACGAAAAGCCAACAAATTCTGAGCAGTTTCTTTACCTAAGAAATGATCGATTCGGTAAATCTGATGTTCATCAAATACGGAAGCATAAATTCGATTCAGTTTCTCGGCCGACTCCAGATCATACCCAAAAGGCTTTTCAACAATAATCCGCGCACGACCTTCATTCAGATGTACTGATTTCAGATGCAACGGAATCACGCCATACAATGATGGAGGTGTAGCCAGGTAAAACAACAAATCGTCCGGCCGGCTGTCCCCGCTCAGTTCTTCAATTCGCAGCCGAAGTTGTCCGTATCCGCTTTCCAATGCCGGGTCTATTGCCAGATAGTGAAGATGTCCAACGAAAGCGTCCATCTTCTCCTTATTCTGCTCTTCCGACTTCACAAATTTCTCCATCTCACTATAAATGTAAGTCCGATAGTCCGCATCCTCATAAACCGTACGTCCCACCCCGAGAATTTCAAATTCTTCCGGAAGACGCTTGGCTACATACAACGAATACAACGCCGGCATCAACTTACGCTTCGTTAAGTCACCCGAAGCACCAAAGATAGTCATTACAAATTTACTCATATTTCTTTTTTTGCTTATACATTATACGTACCCGACTTTGTATCTCCTCCATATCCAGTCCAGTTTTCATGGAAAAAGACTCCTCGTAACTCATCTTTCCGCTCAAATGTATGAGCACCGAAATAATCGCGCTGTGCCTGTATCAGATTGGCCGGAAGGTCAGCCGACACTAACGAATAGAAATAATTCAAAGCTGAGGAGAAAGCCGGAACAGGTAGTTCTTCACGCATAGCCTGCGCCACCAGATTCTTCCATCCGGACAACAATCCTTTGATTTCCTGCTCAAAATATGGAGCCAGCAGCAAATGTTCCGGTTTTTCTTTTGCCTCAAATGCAGCAGCAATATCATTCAGGAAAATACTACGAATAATGCATCCACCTCTCCACATCCGTGCAATCGAAGCCAAATCGAGGTTCCATCCAAATGCATCGGAAGCACGCTGCAATACCGCAAATCCTTGTGCATACGAAACCAGTTTCGAAGCATACAACGCCGCAAATATTTCTTTTTCCGTATCCTGTTTATTATATACAGCCATCGAATGCTTACATTGGTACTGACGGGCAGCCGTCTCACGGAGTTCCTTCTGTGCCGACAGGCTACGTTCAAAAACAGCCGTAGCAATCAATCCTAATGGCATACCTAATTCCATGGCGTTGATCACCGACCATTTGCCTGTCCCCTTCTGTCCGGCAGCATCCAGAATTTTATCGATCAGATAGGCCCCTGTATTATCTTTATGACGGAGTATATTGCCTGTGATTTCTATCAGATAACTCCGCAACTTACCTTCATTCCAACGAGCAAACACAGACGCCATTTCTTCATTAGGCATATCCAGTAATTTCTTCATCACCCAATAAGCTTCAGCAATCAACTGCATATCACCATACTCTATTCCGTTATGGATCATCTTCACAAAGTGTCCCGATCCGGCAGGTCCCACCCACTGGCAGCACGGACTTCCATCGGGAGCTTTGGCAGCAATACTCTGCAAAATAGGTTTTACCTCCTCCCATGCCTTTTCCGAACCGCCCGGCATAATAGAAGCTCCATTCAAAGCCCCCTCTTCTCCGCCCGACACACCGGCACCGACGAACAGAAATCCCTTCGATTCTGCCAGTTTCACTCTGCGGTTTGTATCTTCATAATTTGAGTTACCTCCGTCAATCAATATATCACCCGGAGAAAGGTATGGGAAAAGTTGCTCCATCAATTCGTCCACCGGACTACCGGCACGCACCATCATCATAATCTTACGAGGTACAGCAATTGATTTCACAAAATCTTCTATGTCCGTAAACCCCTCTATATGCTTATCTTTAGCCCTTCCATTCATAAAACGTTCCACCACGCCTTCTTCCACACCGGGCACCGTACGATTATACACCGATACGCTCCATCCTCTACTTTCCATGTTCAAGGCTAAATTTTCTCCCATTACAGCTAAACCAATCAGGCCTATATCTGTTTTATTCTGAGTTGCCATAATTGTAATATTTATCTAAATCAGTTGATATTTTGTTCTATTTCTTATTATCTATAACACATATCGAAAATATTTGTTCGGATAGTTTCAGAATAAAATATTACTTTTGTAACAAACTTCTAAAAACTCGTAATGAAGAAAATACACATCGGACTTTTACCACGTATCATCATAGCTATTATACTTGGTATCGCTATCGGAAATTTCCTGCCGACGCCTTTGGTACGGCTGTTCGTGACCTTCAACTCCATCTTCGGAGAGTTCCTCAATTTCTCCATTCCTCTTATCATCCTCGGCCTGGTCACCATTGCCATTGCCGATATTGGTAAAGGAGCCGGACGAATGCTACTTGTCACCGCACTCATTGCCTACGGTGCTACTCTTTTCTCCGGCTTCCTCTCCTATTTCACCGGAGCTGCCGTTTTTCCCTCACTTATCACACCGGGAGCACCTCTCGACGAGGTAAGTGAGGCCCAAGGTATTCTACCTTATTTCTCGGTCGCCATCCCACCGTTGATGAATGTCATGACCGCACTTGTCCTTGCCTTTACCCTCGGCTTAGGACTTGCCAGTCTGCACAGTGACGCTTTGAAAAACGTAGCACGCGACTTCCAGGAGATCATCGTACGCATGATCAGTGCAGTTATCCTCCCATTACTTCCCATTTATATCTTTGGCATCTTCCTCAACATGACACATTCCGGACAAGTATTCTCCATCCTGATGGTATTTATTAAGATCATTGGCGTCATTTTTGTACTGCACATCTTTCTGTTGGTCTTCCAGTACTCTGTTGCAGCATTGTTTGTCCGTAAAAACCCGTTCCGCTTGTTGGGACGGATGCTGCCGGCTTATTTCACCGCTTTAGGCACTCAGTCATCAGCCGCCACCATCCCTGTTACACTCGAACAGACCAAGAAAAACGGTGTATCAGCCGATATAGCCGGATTCGTTATCCCGCTTTGTGCCACTATCCATTTATCCGGAAGTACCCTGAAGATTGTGGCCTGCGCTTTAGCCTTAATGATGATGCAAGGCATGCCTTTCGATTTTTCCTTGTTTGCAGGTTTCATTTTCATGCTTGGCATCACGATGGTTGCTGCTCCCGGTGTCCCCGGAGGTGCTATTATGGCTTCTTTAGGCATCCTCCAGTCCATGCTCGGTTTCGATGAATCGGCTCAGGCATTGATGATCGCCCTTTATATCGCTATGGACAGTTTCGGTACAGCTTGTAACGTAACCGGTGATGGAGCCATCGCTCTGATTATAGACAAGATCATGGGGAAAAGAAAAACTCCCGAAAGCCTTTAATGGCTATCGGGAGTTCACCCTGTTTGGTTATTAATTCCGCTTTATAATGTCATAGCCTGCCCACCGATTACACCGGCTACAGCACTTGCCACAGCAATAATCAACTTCAATATAATATTCCATCCCGTTTTCTTCATATTCTTCATACCTCCTTTCATTTGCAATCATTATTATATCTACAATAAACTTTATCAAGCTGTCGGATCATCTACAATATCTCCATCTCCACTACCCGATCCACCATTAATTGCTCCCCCTATCGCACTGACTTTCTGGAATTCCACTCCCTGAAGCAAAGCACGGGTAGTGCCGATAGCTGCGGGACGAGTATATTCCGGAGTAAACAGACAACGAAGAGCCGCCACCTGATTCGGATTCACCTCTTCCTCTTGATCCACTCCATGCCCTTGTGTACAAGCTTTCATCGTGAAAGTGCCTAATCCCTCCAGACGTACCGAACGGCTATTTAACAACTCTTTACGCATGGCAGTCATCAGGTTACGAATCACATTATGAACATCACCCGGTGTCAACGATGATTTTTCAGCTATTACTTCGGCCAACTGTTGTGAAGTTACCATTTTTCCAACTTTCACCAGAGTGAGATGCCACTGTTTCTTTCCCTCTTTAGTTTTCAACTGCGATTGTCTCGCTCTATAAAATAAAGGCATAATTTTTCTCCTTCTTTACTAATGTTACTACTACGTTTCATTCATGTTTCGTTGATCAACACTGCAAAGATGAAGATTTACAAATTATCGGCAAAGAAAAAAACGGTCCGGAAAGCTGTTTTCTCAGAAAAACTTATAAGACACTGATTATCTGTATCATAATTCTAAGCTCTTCGTTCAAAACAGGTTCATACACATGTACCCAATATCAGTTAAGTTTTAGTTCATCCGACAAATGCATAGTTCCAGTATAGAAAGTCTCACAATGGTAGTAATATATAGATATTATTTTTAAAATTTTGCAATTAAATAGTAATATTCCACCATGTATGAGTAAAGCGGACTATATTACCAACCAAGAGATAATGCTACTTTTAGCGAAACGCATAAAGGAGTATAGGCTTGCCGCACGGATGAGCCAAAAGGAAATGGCGGAGAAATCCGGTGTGAGTCTTGCTACTATAAGCCATTTTGAACAAGGTGTCAATCAGAACATGACCCTAAATAATTTCATATCATTGTTGCGGATAATCGGCATGGAGCAACGTATAAGTGATTTACTGCCTGAGTTGCCCATGCCACTAATGGCACTGAAACAACTAAATAAATTCATTCCCCAAAGAGTAAGGAGAAACAATAATGATACAAAATCTTGATGTGTTTTTATGGAATCGGAAAGTGGGTACATTGGTAGCCTATAAGGAGAAATACGTAGACAAGGTAATCAGTGTTGTCAGCAACTACCAGCGATATGCGCACATAGCAGGAGTTGATGCCTATTGGAGCCATCAAATAAAAGAGGAAATCAATGACCGTATTGAGATGTTATAGGCTAAATATAAAAAATGGGAATATCAATGCTATATTGAACATGAATCTTTGTAATTATTAGCTACCCTTTGTTTTGTAACTCTATTATTTTTCGACTGTAACTTCTTTTATTTTTTAGACCATATTAGATCTATGGTAGGAAGCATAATATTGACAATATCACTTCGCTTGATGCAAGCAAAAGAAACGCTTCATAAATAGAATATAGACCAAACTCAGCGCAATAATGGTACCCGACAAATACCCATATTCATTCCCCGGAAATAGAAGATACCCGGCTATAACTACTGCCTGCACCAACATATACACCAATGAAACCACCATGTGAGGAATTTTCAGTTCATTTGCCATAATCTGGTACAAATGTTTCCGATGTGGCAAACCAATATTCTCATGCAACATCAACCGATGAATTATTGTCAGCACACTATCCACCCCATAGACTGCCAACAAGACAATCCAGCTGAAATTTTCCGTACGGATTATCAACATACCGATCAGAAAGAGGATCACGAAAGCAATGCTAACCGAACCTACATCCCCCGCAAAACACTTTGCCTGTTTCCGGAAATTGAAGAAGTTAAAGACCAACACAGCACAAAGCATGGTATAAATCAAAGCCGGCTCTACAAATGGAACATATACCCCATTTATAAATGCTAATGCCGTCAGCACCACCAACGAGTATCCACCTGTAATGCCATTAATACCATCCATAAAATTATAGGCATTGATAATCCCTGTGCAAACAATCAAAGCAACCACAATGGTCCACCAAGGCAGGCTGAACAACCCCCATTGATAGAACATCAAAGCCATCGCCGTAAAATGAAACACCAAACGTAACCCCTGAGAAGTAGAACGAATGTCGTCTACAAAACTGATAAAAGTAATCAATGTCAGAGCCAGCATAAACCAAGGATACTCAAACTGATTCGTCAGAAAGTAAGCTAATGCGCCAAAGAAGAAAATGATTCCTCCCCCTCTCAAAGTGATCCGGGTGTGCGAACTCCGCTCGTTCGGTTTATCGATGATATTGCATTTATCAGCAATACGGAAATAAAAAAGTTCTGCCAGAAATAGCAGAACCAGGATTATTAAATAGTACATAACTTATTTAGTTTCTTCAAATGAACGAATGGTTTTAATCAACCCCTCTTTAGCTGTCACAGGCATTTTATCAATCCCGAGAGCAGCTTTGATCTTAGCATTACTTACCACATAATTCTCTGTCAGTTTACGAAGCCTTTCCGTATTCAGTGGCAAATGGAGTAAAGTTCCCAGTCCGGCACATCCTTCCATAAAGCCCTTATTCATCTTCCAGATATGGGGCTGTTTTCCCATTGCCTCACACATGATGGCAATCAACTCATTTGTTGATAAAGCTTCATCATCCCCCATGTGATAAATGCCCGTAGGTACCTCTTTAGTCAATAATCCCTCAATCACATAGCATAGGTTATCAATTGAAGTAAACGAACGACGATTTTCGAAGTCACCCAATGGCCAGGGAATTCCTTTCTTCACCACATTATACAATAGATTCAGATTTCCTTTATTCCCCGGACCATGAATCATACAAGGTCTTAATATATAAACCTGTTTTTCTGTAACCGAAGTCATCTCCCGAAAAGGAGAACACTCGCAGGAGGAGACAGTGGGAAATGCAAAATGTTCCTTTATATACTCTTCAGCTCTTATTTTACTTTCCCCATAAGGACCAATAGGAGCCGGAATAACATCCTCAGTAAGCATATCTCCCACTACACTATCAGCCGCAGCTTTTACTGAACTAAAAAATATGAATTTCTTCGCAGAAGACTCCAAAAAGAAATCAAATATCTTTTGAGTCAGACCGGTATTAATATCAAAATAAGACTGAGCAGCTGATTGTTTTTTCGTATCATGAGCCTTTCCGGCAAGATGAATGATTGCATCAAATTGGGGGAGAGTTTGTAATGGGAATGACTCTGGATCAATATCTTTCCAACAAAATGTTTTCAGTACACCTTCTCTTGTCGGACGCACGATATCAAGTCCGTAAAGGTTGTGTTTAATTTTTAAATTATTAATCAGATTAGTGCCTACAAATCCATAAGCCCCTGTAATAAGAATATTCATTTAATTCCATTATTAAAATAAATCACTCAGATTGAAAAACTTCTATTAAATTATCAATTATCTTTTTCTTTGCAAAAGATAATTGATAATATTCCTTCCCGGCTCTCCCTTTTTCATACAGCATATTTTTATCCATTCGAGATAATCTTTTCACATTGTTTGCCAACGATTCAAAATCTCCGGCATTAGCTGTAAAGCCGCAGTTTGCCTCCTTTATTATTTCATTACCAATACCATTTATCATAGAAATAATAGGTTTTCCAAAAGCCATATAAGATTGTATCTTTGATGGAATAGTTAAAGAGAAAATATTCTGGTCTTTTAAAGAGACAAGCATTACATCTGCATGAATAAACAGATCCGGCATGTCTTCCAAAGGATAGCGTCCTAATAAAAAAACAGTATCACATAAATTCAACTCTTTAACTTGCTGCTCTACAAACTCTTTTTTTCGTCCATCGCCAACAATTACCCACTTAATATCTTTATACTCTTTGGTCCGAATGGCAGCTTTCAATATTGAATCAAAATCTTGGGCCTCTCCTATATTACCAGCAAACATTACAACAAATCCATCAGGGATCAACGACTTAAAATGTTCCTTATTAATCAAAGAATCATCAGTGAACAAATCTTCAGCCCAGTTAGGAATATAACTAATTTTATGCTTATAATCTCCTTTTTGCAGTATGGACTGACTAAAGGCTTCCGACTGTATACAAATCCCATCGACTTTTTGATAGATACTTTGTACCATCTTAGTTAACATTCGATATACTAAACCAGAATTCATCTTACCCGCAGCGGACACACTTTCAGGCCACAAATCCTGAACCCAAAGATAAGCACGACTACCAAACAGCTTTTTGTGAAGTAGAGCTGCATACACCTGAGTAATAGGAGAAATTGCAAATGTTAAAGAAACATCAAACTTTCGCTTATGAAAAAGTATATATAAACAAGAAAACAATACAAAAGACAAATAATTCAATGCCAAACGCAACCCTGAACCTTTACCACGAGGTATTAACGGAACACGAATCAGTTCAATACCTTTATAATATTCTTTTTTATAGCCCCAAAAACTATATCCCTTATAAATAGCCCCTTGAGGATAATTAGGTTTTCCTGTTAAGACTGTCACTTTGTTACCCCGTAATACAAGCTCTTGCGCCAAATCATTAACACGAAATGTCTCTGGCCAGAAGTATTGGGAAACCAATAATATTTTCATAAATATAGAGTTCGGTATAGCTCCTGTTTATTCTGCATCCAATCATATTGTTCCCGAAGCATCTCTTCATATCCGGGTACAACATAACTAAATCTTGCGGACTTTGCGATCGACTTGTCTATTCCATTTCCATCAAATGGCAGGATCTCAACATCTTGTTTGTGCCATATACGGGAAAACAGATGTAACAAATCATATTTACTTATACCAAGGCCATTACTCAGTTGTATTAAACCGGTTACTCCCTGATCGATGGCCACATCAATGGCTTTCGCCAATTCCAGAGTGGTCACACCTCCCCAAATAGCAGTCTGGAAACCATTCACACAACCATGCTGATGCATAAACCAATGAAACAAGCCTTCCCCATTCTCCTTCAATTCAGGACCTATGATAGAAGTACGGATTGTCAGATCTTTGTCATTGATTATCTCACCGAGTGCTTTGCTACGACCATAAACATCGTCAGCATCCCGGAAATCAGTTTCTGAATAGTTACCTTTTTTACCGGAGAAAACACAATCCGTACTGATATGAATCAACTTTGCTCCCACTTCATCCGACAGTTTCTTGAGCAAATGAGGGAACCATGCATTTATCAGAATAGCATTGTCCGGATGTTCTCTGGAACCTCTTATCAATACGCCAATACAATTCAGGATAAAATCAGGACGGACTTCACGAACGAGCCGACTGACAGCATCCCCATCCGTCACATCCACAACAATACTATCATCAGTCAATTGGGTACGATAAACTACATTCACAAGATCGTATTTCCCCGTACATTGCAGATAATAATAAGCCATATGCCCGGCCATACCTGTGGCGCCGAACAACAGAATCTTCTTTTTAACCATAAAAAATAAAAAACAGGAACTAGATTTCTTTATGCCAAACCGTACGGTTGATATAATCTGTATAGGAAAGAATGATACGGACTACTTTTTTAGATACATTATCCGAAGCATAATCAGGAATAGAGTGAATTACGTCTGCACCTTCTGCATACTGGGAAGTTACAATTTCGATAGACTCCAGAATACGGTCACTATTCAATCCGGTCATGATCAGCGTCCCTTCATCCATACCTTCAGGTCGCTCGTGTGCCTGACGGATAGTTATAGCCGGAAAATGAAGAATAGAAGATTCCTCCGTGATCGTACCACTGTCAGAAATAACACAAAAAGCATTCTGTTGAAGTTTGATATACTCCATGAAGCCAAAAGGTTTCATAAACTCAATCATCGGATTGGAATTAATAAAGCCAATAGATTCCAACTTTTTGCGGGTACGGGGGTGGGTGGAAACAATCACCTTTTTATGATATTTGTCCACAATGGCGTTCAGAGAAGAAAGCAGGTCGGAAAAGTTCTTCTCGGAATCCACATTTTCCTCACGATGCGTACTTACAATAAAGTAATCACCTTTTTTCAACCCCTCTTTTTCTAAAACATCATTCTCTTCTAT